>CAZIDM010000022.1:28800-43306 GCA_964537915.1 uncultured Dehalococcoidia bacterium | reverse complement strand
CCCCGTATTTGATACGGGGGTGAGGGTGAAACTACATCCCCTACCTGGTTGGTTCATCTACCCCGTCGTTCCGGCGAAGGCCGGAACCCAGTGGTGGCTGGGACGTGGGGCCCCTCACTCCTAACTCCTCTCCACTTACTCCTCATTTCAGGGTGTACACCCGCGCACCGTTCAGTATAATCCCAGAGGACGAGCGGGCCTGAACGCAAAGTAGAATCGAGTGGCCCTTCGGCAGGCTCAGGAGAGAATATGGCTTTCACCTTCGAGCGAGGCTCAGAAGACAACCCCCGGGGACACGCGCTCATCTACTTCCAGAGCTCCCAGGACGCAGGCGAGCTGTTTGCGACCTACCTCGTGGTGCTGCCCATCCAGGTCGACGTCTCCAAGTACGTCCCCCCGTTCCTGATGAACCAGATCGGTGAGATCGGCGCGAAGGAGCTGTCAGCCTTCGCATTCCCGCCCGCTCCCGAGCTGGTCAGCGGCATGGACTACATCGAGAGCCTCGCTAAAGCTCGGGAAGACGACATCATCTTCGGCGGCACGATCTCGACGATGGACGTCACCTCTCTGCTCGGCACCGTCAACGACGCCGTGGGCTGGTACGCCGACCTCTGCTCAGATCCGACCGAGCAGCCCGGCGCGCTGCTGGAAGACAGCGTTGAAGACGATGGCCTCAGCGTCAACGACGTCCTGTACGGCCTGATGAGCGACCAGGACAAGCTGAGCGAGCTGACCCGGCTTGTGGGCAGATTGCGTGACGCAGTCCGCTCAGGCGACCTCGCCCTCACCGGCGAGACGAGGTCCGAGATCATGGCCCTCGGTCGGCACCTCCCGGACAGCCACCAGGTATCACGGCTCGCCGAGGCCGCAGGCTCAGGAGGAGAAAACGCCGCCAAGCTCGCCAGCCTCTACCTCCAGCGCTGCTTCCACCTCATGTCCGAAGAGTACGTCCAGCTGGGCCAGGTAGAAGAAGACATCCGAGGCCTGGAAGACCCCAACCCCTGAGCGCCGCCGCCTACCGCAACTCCTCGAATATAGGCCGCAGCCGCGCTCGCGCCTCTGCCTGTTCATTCGACTGAAACGCCGAGTATATCGGCAGCTCCTCGTCCAGGTCCGACCTGAGGTCGTACAGCTCACCGGTCTCGTACAGCTTCCACTCGTAGTCCCGAACGAACCGGCTGTGGCGCCCGACGTTCCGCGCGCTCATAGGCTCGAAGTGGAAGAAGGCCCACTCCCTCGGATTGCCGACCTCGCCCGTGAGCTGCGGATAGAAAGACCTCCCGTCGACCACGAACCCTTCAGGGAACTCCAGCCCCGCCGCCTCCATGATGGTCGGCAGGAAGTCCGTGGACTCCACC
Organism: uncultured Dehalococcoidia bacterium; assembly: GCA_964537915.1. Lineage (GTDB taxonomy): Bacteria > Chloroflexota > Dehalococcoidia > Lucifugimonadales > UBA1123 > VXRN01. Next base: position 41,948 of record CAZIDM010000022.1, on the reverse strand, counting down.
AGGTCCTTGTTCACCGACCCGGCCGGAATCGTGCCCGGCATTCGGCAGATGAGCGGCACGTGTGTCCCACGGTCGTTCGTCTTGCCCTTGCCGCCGCATATCTCGTTGTGCTGGTGCACCATCGAGCAGACGTCGTGCGGACTGCCGTTGTCGCCCACGTACAGCACCAGAGTGTCCTCGGCCAGCCCCTGCTCGTCCAGGTAGTCGAGGAGCCTGCCGATGACCTTGTCGTGGTACTCGACCATGTCCTTGTAGAATCGCGGATCGTCCTCCCACGAGCCGTCTTCGAGCTCAGCCCACGTCTTCGCGCCGAGCGACCTGTTGGAAGGAGGATCGAACGACTCCCACTCGGGACTGTCCGGAGTAGGCTCGTGTGGCTTGTGAGTCGCAGCCATCGGCCAATACACGAAGAACGGACTGTCGTCGTCCTTCTTCCGCCCTATGTAGTCGATGATGTAGTCGCAGAATACGTCCTCGCCGTACTTGCCCTCTGTGTCGTCTCGGTACTTGCCGTTCTCGTAGATGATCGGGTTCTTGTACCGGGACCCCTTCTCCTCGGTGTGATGCGCGTGCCAGACGCAGAACTCGTCGAATCCCGCGTCCTCGATCGGCTGACCCTTGGACCGCATCTCAGGAGCCTCATCCGGAGGATTGTACGAGTAGAGCTGCCACTTCCCCGAGATGCACGTGTTGTATCCGGCGTCCGAATACAGGTGCCCGAACGTGACCTCGTCCGGCTTGATCAGCCCGAAACCGATGTAGTTGCGGAAGTTGTACTTGCCGGTCATCAGCGACAGCCGCGTCGGAGTGCACAGCGGCATTACGTGCGCCTCATCGAATCGCATACCCTCCTCCGCCATCCTGTCGAGACGCGGAGTGGCGTACGAAGTACCCCCATTCGCCCCAATCACCTCATACCCAAGGTCATCAGACATTATCAGGACAATGTTCGGCTGCTTATCGGACATCTATTGTTCTCCTGTACAAGTTGTCATCCGCGACGTTCTCCTGATCGCCCGCTCCTAACCGTGATTCCCGCGAAAGCGGGAACCCAGGGGATGGGGTGTCCTTCGACAAGCTCAGTGCCTGCGCCAGACTTGATCCGGTGACGAACGAATTGTTGGTTTCACTTCTTGACGGGTGAGGGCGAAAACCATCTCACTCCTCACTCCTCGTTACTCACTCCTGCCCCCAATCACCTGCTCCCCAAAATCAGCAATCAAGTCCCTCGCCGCCTCCCGGTCCACCGCCGCCAGCGCAACGTTGTTGACCCCCATCTCCTCCAGGTCATCCAGCTTCCGACTGATCTCATCCGCCGTACCCGTCAGTGTGCGCCCCACCATCTCCGGCGACACGAACCGCTCCTCTCCATCCTTCAGGTACACGTAGTGACCCTCATGGACATCGAGATACCGCCTGTCATCCGGCGTGGGAGGGGTCCGATCGTCACCGTACTCACGGATGTAACGGTCGTACTCCTCTGCGAGCCCCGGATTGCTCATCCCGAGGTTCGACCCCGGTCCGTAGTCTTGCTCCCACATAGCATGAATGCCGGGCACCAGCGACGGCCCCACGTGCCTGACCACGCGCTCGCTCGACAGGGTCTCACCCTCTCTGAGGACGCACGCTGTCGAGAGCATCGTGACGTACGGCTTCGCGCCGTGTCCGCCGAAGTCGTCGAAGCTGTTGCCCGACGCCTCTGCCGCCGCCATCACCCTGGGAAGTCCCGTTGGAACGGTCGCGGTCCGCGCAGTCGTTATCCAGCCGTCAGCAATCTCCCCCGTGATCTTCTGACCCCGAGGCCCGTTCGCCGCAAGCATCACGGGGATCGGGTCTTCAAGATTGAAGAACTCATCCCGACCCGAGTTGGACTTCGAGTGGATAAGCCGTATCCACCGCTCTCGATGTCCCTCTCTCAGCAGAACGTCTTCCCCTGCGAGCAGACCCTTGACCTGTAGGGCGTACTCCTCGAAGTCGTCCATCTTCATCGCGGGAAGCCCCATCGTATTGCGACCCGTGTACCCGGTGCCGAGTCCGACGATCACCCGCCCCGGCGCGATCCTGTTGATCGACGCAGCCGCAGCCGCCGTCACCGGAGCCAGCCTGTTGGTCGGTATGGCGACAAGCGTGCCCAGCTTGATTGTCGACGTATGCTGCGCCGCCAGCGCCATCGTCGCCCATACGTCCGAGTAGATGAGCTGCGAATCGAAGAACCACGCATGAGTGAACCCCGCCTCCTCAGCCGCCTTCACCTCACGCCACGCCTCAATATACGATGGTATCCCTATTCCATAGTCCATCTATTCAGCCCCACTCCATTAGCCCAGTTAATTGTCAGATCGACTCTGAACGCCCAACCGTCATTCCCGCGAAAGCGGGAATCCACAGGCCAGCCAATAACTCCCTCTCCTGGGGGTCGCAGATGCGCCGAGGCGGAAGAGGGCTGGAGCCTGCCCCGGACTTGATCCGGGGGTGAGGGTGAAAACTCCGCTTCCAAGCAGTTGAGCCCCGCCCAAACCTCTTGGATTACGCCTCTCACTCCTCACTCCTAATAGATCACTTGCTCCTCAGTAAGCTCCTCAATCTCCCCCTCACCAAGCCCCAGCAGCTCCCGGTACACATACTCCGAGTCCTGACCAAGCACCGGCGCCGGCCTCACGTCCTGCGTCCTCTGACCGTCGAACCGCCACGGCAGCGTCGGCAGCACCCGCTCAGACCCATCCGGGTACTCGACCGGAGTCATATACCCGCCAGCGTTCAACTGACGCTCCGAGTGCAGCCTGCCCATGTCCAGCGAAGGTCCACACGGCACACCCGCTCTCTGAAGTCGCTCAAACGCCTCCCACTCATCGAGCTGCGCCGTCCACTCTGAGATCGCCGCATCCAGCTCCGACTCACGGCTTCGACGGCCTTCCCGCGTCGAGAGCCCCGGGTCTTCCAGCAGGTCAGTGCGCTCGATCGCCGAACACAGCGCCTGCCAGTCGCCCTCGTGGTAGACCTCAATCGCGATCCAACTGTCCTCACCCCGGCACTTGTACACGCCGTTCGGTACAGCGAACCGATCTCGATTGCCGATGGGCTCCGGCTCTTCGCCGGTCATCTGGTACTCCAGCAGCGCCTCTGGGAGGCTCGCCGATAGCGCCTCCGCCATCGAGAAGTCCACGTACTGCCCGGTGCCGGTCTCTGTGCGGTGATTGAGCGCGGCCAGCGTAACCATCGCCAGCTCCATCCCGACCCACGGGTCCGCCCACAGACCTCCCTTGATCGGGTCCTGCTCCGGGTAGCCCGATATCGAGTTCCAGCCGGTGTAGTGTTGGAGCAGGCTGCCGTATGCCACGTAGTCCCGGTCCGGGCCGCTGTGACCCGTGCCCGATGACGCGATCATTATCACGTCCGGCTTCACCTGCGACAGCGTGTCGTACCCGAGTCCAAGTCTCTCGAACACCCCGGCTGCGTAGTTCTCGACGACAACGTCGCACAGCCCGACCAGGTCGAGCGCAAGCTCCTTGCCTCGCTGCTGCGACAGGTTCATCGCCGCGTATTTCTTGGACTGGTTGTACACCTGGAACGCCGACCCCCGCGTAGACGGGTCCGGCCTCCGCGCGCTGCCGACCTTGATGACCTCAGCGCCCATCAGTGCCAGGTGCCGCGTAGCCGTCGGCCCTGCAATGATCCACGAAAAGTCCGCGACCCTAACCCCTGTAAGCGGCCCTGCACCCATCACACACTCCTCCCAAGCCTGTCAAAAGGCATTTCATCATTGTGCTGGCCCAGCGTCGGCGCAGGCCGGCTCCCGAGCGTAAGCGCCGTCTTAGACATCCGGTACGCCACACCCGGGTACTGGAATTCTCCCGCGACCGGGTGGTCTATCGACACGAAGAACCGCCTCTCCTCGAGGTGAGGGTCAGTCAGAAGGTCGCTCACCGTGTTCACCGGGAAGCACGGAATCCTCCGCTCCTGCCCTTCACGGGAAATGTCGAATCTCGACCTCTGCCTCGTCCACGCCGCCAGCAGCTCCCACAGTTCGAGCGAGTTCTGCTGTCTGGCTGAGCGAGTGTTGAACTTCGGGTCGTCGCTCCATTCAGGATTGCCCATCAGGTCCAGCCATCGCGCCCACTGCGCGTCTTCTCTTGGGGAGATAGCCACGTATCCGTCGTTGCACGGAAGCACGCCGCCGATGGCAGCCACCTGCCCTCCGATCGACGCCTCGCGTATCTCCGCCGCCTGTCGGGTGGGGGACTCCCGACCGAACGCGATGTTCGCGAGTCCGGCAATGGCCTGGGTCGCCATCGACTCGAAGCTCGACACCACTATGTGGCACCCCTGTCCGGTCGTGCGAAGTCTGAACAGCGCCGCCAGCGTCGCGGTGACCGCCGATACGCCCGCCACCTGGTCTGCCTGGTGTCCGCCAGCCCGGATTGGAGGCTCCGAGTCCGGGTCGGCCACAGGCCCGAGCATCCCGTGAGCGTTCGCGCTCAGGTGGAACAGCGACATGTCGCCCGCCTCGTTCCCCGCATACGGTCCCCAGTCCCCAAAAGGCGTGATCTGCGTGAGTATGACGTCGCTCCTCGCTTCAGCAAGCGAATCGTACCCGGCGCCGCGCTCGTCCAGCCATCCCACCTGGTGGTTATCGATGACGATGTGAGCATCGGCCACCAGTTCCAACAGCCGACCCCGGCCCGACTCCGAGTCGAGGTCCAGAGTCACCCCACGCTTCCCCGAGTTCATAGCCAGGAACAGCGCCGACTTCTCAGGATGCGGCGCACCATCGGGAAACGGCCCCACCAGCCGGGCGTAGTCACCCTCCGGCGACTCCACCTTGATTACATCCGCCCCAAGCCCAGCCAGCGTCCGAGCCGCATAAGGCCCAGACACACCTTCCCCAAGATCAAGAACCCTAATTCCGCCCAGAAGTCCGTCGCTCAAGAACACGCCCCTCATCACTCGCACGGGGCAACCCCCGCACACACTTACAAAAACGCATTGTACACACGCCCCAACCCGTCTACCACCGTGTCACAACCTGGAAGTCTGCCTTCGGAGCGCGGGCGTCTCGCCCGCATTCGTTCGTCCTGTTGAAAATCCGCCGTGGTGGAAGCTTGTCGACGGACAGTCCACCATCAGACTGCCCATAAGTCGTTACAGGTCCACGGCAGTCTTATGAGTTCCCAATCTTGGTAATCCGCGATACTGTGTGTGCTAACCTAAACACATGCTCACCAGGACGCATCCGCAAACGACTGCAACGTACTTGGGCTGACGGCCGACGATAAAGAGAAGGTCAGTTGACGACCATCGACACAATTGATGATCTCCTTCGCCTCGTGCGGGAAGACGAGGACATCCGCGCCGCTCTCAGGCGCGAGATTCTGACCGAAGAGTTGCTGGCTCTGCCGGCCCAGTTCATAGCGATGCAGGAAACCCAGGCCTCCATGCAGGAGTCGTTAATCGCCTTGCAGGATAGGCAGAACTCCATGTTGGAGACCCAGAACTCCATACTGGAAGAGATCAGGGGTATTCGCAAGGATGTCTCGGAGCTTCACGGGATGTTCAGGCAGCAACACGAGGACTTCGGCAGATTCCGGGGAAGCTATGCCGCCGACGCTGCCAGACGCCATAGGGGCGAAATCGCTGGAATCTTCGCCCGACTGCGCGGCATGCGCTACCTGAGAGTCAGGGAGCTTGGTAGTGAAGAGCGGAGCGATCTGCTCGACGAACATTATGATGCTGTATTTGCGTTGAATCTCCGAGAGAGAGCATGGCTGACCTTCGATGTCCCGGACCTGATTGCTGAGGTCACGGCAAGGAGAAGTTCAGCACCCGGCTTCTACATCGCTGTGGAGGCATCCTACACTGGCGATACAGAGGACCTGCAGCGCGCCACTGAACACGCCAGGATACTCCGCACTGCCACCGGAAAGGACGCCTATGCTGTCGTCGCCGGTGTGAGAATCGGACCGAATATCCTTGGCAAGGTGTATCATGACGTTACGGACTTCATCTATGACGACGATGAGGATACCGCCTTCTGGTACCAGCTAACCGAAGCACACTTCGAGCCACTAGACCCTCTCCCCTCCAACGGCGCGCTACCCTGATCCCATGCTGACCCAAGAACACGCCCAGACCGCCCACGACTTCATGGAACACGATGCTGACTTCGACTTCACCCGAGATGTCGTCCGAGACTTCGTTGCCCGGATGCTCGCCCTGATGGACGAAAGCCCCAACGGCTCCCCCCAATGACCCCCACCGGCATCGTCCTCTACCACGGACTCGACTCCGGCCCCGAGCTTGCCGGCTACGGACGCATGGCCGAGGACGCCGGATTCGACTCCCTCTGGGTCACCGAGCGCTACTTCCACGAGGAGACCTCCTCGATGCTCGGATACCTCGCCGCAACCACCGAGCGCATCAGGCTCGGAGTCGGCGTCGTCAACCCGTTCACCCGCAGCCCCGCGCTGCTTGGAATGGGCGCCGCCACCGTCGACCGCCTCAGCGGCGGACGCATGATGCTCGGACTCGGACGCAGCGACGTCGACGTCATCCACGGTCGCATGGGCATCGACTACCGCACACCACTGGCAAGGCTGCGCGGCACCGTGATTGCACTCCGGTCGATGTGGGACGGAGACCGCGTCAGTACCGAGTACGCCGGGATCAGGCTCAGCAACGTCGGCCTCGCGATTCGCCCGATGCAGGAGAGACTGCCAATCTACCTCGCCGCAATAGGCCCCAGGGCCCTGCGACTCGCGGGCGAGGTCGCCGATGGCGTTCTCCTGAACGCTTATGCCCCTGTCGAGTACATCCGCTGGGCGACAGAAGTCGTGCGAGAGTCCGCCGAAGCCGCCGGACGCGACCCAGCATCAATTGACATCACCTGCATGTTGATCGTTCGATTGACCGACGACCCCGACTCGATGGTCCCAAGCCTCCAGGAACGCGTCGCCCGGCTCATCGCCGAGCCGTTCACCGGCGAGGCCCTCTTGGGGCACGGAGGCTTCGACCCATCCATACTCGACCCTGTCCGACAGCACATCGAGTCCGGCGACGAGGCCGGAGCCGCCAGGTACGTCTCCGAGGAACTCGCGAGAGCCTGCTACCTGCTCGGCGACGCCTCCGAGTGCCGCCGCCGCATCCAGGAGTACATCGACGCCGGAGTCGACACCCCGCTCCTCCTCCCAAGACTAGAAGCGTTCCAACAGACCTGCCAGGAACTTGCTCCTCACTGAAGCTGTGTCGTCCTGAGAGGTCAGGTATCCCCTCTCCCTCAGGGAGAGGGTTAGGGTGAGGGTGAAAAGCTCGCCTACCGGACTGGTACAGTACTCGCCTCATCCCCCTCTCCACTCACTCCTAATCCCAATATGATAAACTCGCCTCATTCCGGCACGCAGGGGGGAATCCATGTTCATCGGTCACTTCACAGAGCAGCCCTGGCAGGACGACAAGACCGGCCTGATGGGCACGCAGACAACTGACCTGAGCATCAGCAACGAGGTATACGATCCCGAGGTTGGCGCCCAGCTCTACAACAGGTATCTCGACGAGAAACTCTACGCCGAGGAAATGGGCTTCGACGGCCTCATGCTCAACGAGCACCACAGCACGCCGTTCTGCATGCAGGGCGTGACCAACATCGGCGCGTCGATCCTCGCCCGCCAGACCACCAAGGCAAAGATCGTCATTCTCGGCAACATACTGCCGATCTGGGACGATCCCCTCTGGCTCGCCGAGCAGCTTGCCATGATCGACATGATCAGCCACGGCAGGCTCGTCTCCGGCTTCGTGCGAGGCGGCGGACGCGAGAGCGTCTCCCACAACTCGCCCCCAGTGTTCAATCGAGAGCGCTTCGAGGAGGCCCACGACTTCGTCATCAAGGCCTGGACCGACCCCGGACCGTTCCGCTGGGAGGGCAAGCACTACCACTACCGCTACGTGAACCCCTGGATGAAGCCCTATCAGAAGCCGCATCCGCAGGTCTGGATTCCATCCACGGTCAGCGTCGAGACCGTCCGCTGGTCTGCCCAGCACCGCTACCCGCTGGTACTGCTGGCGACCAAGCTCGGCCCCACCAGGGACGCCTTCGACATGTACCACGACGCAGCCGCCGAGTTCGGCTACGAGTCCGGCACCCAGCACGTCTCCTACCTCTGGAAAGTCCACGTCGATGAGACCGAGGAGAAGGCCGAGGAGGTCGGACGCAAGTACCTGTCCGGCGTCTCCAACCCGTTCCTCAGCGGCAACGAGGGCATGGTCAACCCGGCCGTCATGTCGCTGCCCGGACACACGTCCCGCCGTTCGCGAAGGCTTGAGGCCTCCAGGTTCGGACCGACAGGACGCTTCGGCACCAACCGTCGCACCTACGAGGACCAGGCCAACGACTACACCATCGTCACCGGCACGCCCGACACAGTCATCCCGAAGATCAAACACGTGCTCGAAACGCTCCGACCCGGCAGCGTCTTCTTCTGGGACGGCGACGGCGCGATGACCCACGAGGACCAGATGCGCAGCCTCCGCCTGATGGGCGAGTACGTGATCCCCGCCGTCCGCGAGATGGGCGAAGAGCTGGAGCTCAAGGGCCCATTCGAGGTCAGCCCGTGGGACAACACGCCGATGGAAGAGTCCAACGGAGCAGCCCAGCCCGCCGAGGCAGCACAGGCCACCGCCGACGACTGACGAAGTCCTGGACGTCTCTCCAGTGCGACCTTCACAAATCCCCCTCTCCCTCAACGGAGAGGGTTGGAGCCTGCCCCGTACTTGATTCGGGAGTGATGGTGAATCGTCACCCCATACCAGGTTCATATTGCACAAAGGAGAGCAACCCACATGAAAGTAGGATTCATCGGCCTCGGAACTATGGGCGGCCCAATCGCCCTCAACGCCATCCGCGGAGGCAACGAACTCGTCGTCCACGACATCCGCCGCGAGTCTGCCACTCCTCACCTCGAGATGGGCGCTGAGTGGGCCGACACCCCTCGCGAGGTCGCGCAGCAGTCCGACATTGTCTTCACGTCGCTGCCAGGCCCGGTCGAGGTCGAGGCCGTCGCGCTCGGCGAGGACGGACTCCACGAGGGTCTGACCGAAGGCAAGGTCTATCTCGACCTGAGCACAAGCTCCCCCGAAATGATCCGCGAGATCCACGCCCGGCTCGCCCCACGCGGCATCCACGTCCTGGACGCGCCGGTCAGCGGCGGCCCGGAGGGAGCACGCACTGGCAAGCTCGCCATCTGGGTTGGCGGCGACCGCGAGGTCTTCGACCGTGTCAAGCCCACGCTCGACTCTATGGGCGACCAGCCCTACTACGTCGGCCCCATCGGATCCGGCTCCGTGGCCAAACTGGTACACAACTGCGCCGGCTACATCATCCAGGCCGGACTCGCCGAGGTCTTCACGATGGGCGTCAAGGCCGGAGTCGACCCGCTCGGACTCTGGCTCGCCGTCCGTCAGGGCGCGCAGGGCAGGCGAGGGGCCTTCGACCGTCTCGCCGACCACTTCCTGATCGACAGCTACGACCCACCCGACTTCGCGTTGCGGCTCGCCAGGAAGGACATGGACCTCGCCTGTCAGGTCGGCAGACAGTACGACGTCCCCATGAAGATCGCCAACATCGCGCTGGCCGAGATGACAGAGGCCATCAACAGAGGCTGGGGCGACCGCGACTCCAGGGTCGCCATGATCCTCCAGGAAGAGCGCGCCGGAGTCCAGGTCAACACCACCCCAGAAGCAATCCAACAAGCCCTCGACGAGGCCTAGAACTGAAAGGCTCCGTCATTCCCGCGAACGCGGGAATCCATCGCGTGGCTCGCCGCTCGGCAATCCACCCGCTGCGGCGGATCCATCCAGGCATGAACTCCCAACTACACATAACCAAGTGGAACTGGTGCCATTTATGACATACGAAAACATCCTGTACAACGTGGAAGAGCGCGTCTGCACAATCTCGCTCAACCGGCCCGAGAAGATGAACGCCCTGAGCTGGGCGCTCCGACTCGAACTCCGCGACGCCCTCAAGCAGGCCGAACGCGACCCCGACGTCGGCTGCATCGTCATCAAGGGCGAGGGACGCGCCTTCAGCTCAGGCTACGATCTCACCCCGACCCAGCCGTCGCCCAACCGCCCGGAAGAAGGCTACGTCTCCGAGGATGTCGACCAGCTCACCGCCCAGTACGCCCGCGACCTCGTCAACGGCCTGTGGCTGATCTGGGAGCTGACCAAGCCCGTCATCGCGCAGGTCCACGGCTGGTGTCTCGCAGGCGCGAGCGAGCTGGCCTCGATGTGCGACATCATGTTCGTCGCCGAGGACGCCCAGCTCGGCTACCCGCCAGTCAGGGCGCTGACAACCCCGGACACCATGTACTTCCCGTGGAAGATGCCGATGAGCCAGGCCAAGTACCTGATGTTCACCGGCAAGGCCGTCTCCGGCAGCGAGGCCGTCGAGATGGGCTGGGCCACCAGGGCGTTCCCGGCAGAAGACCTCGACGCCGAGACCGCCAGGGAAGCCAGGGCCATCGCCACCATCGCCCCCGACATGCTCGCCGTCTCCAAGAAGGCCATTAACCGAGCCTACGAGATCATGGGCATCAGGACCGCCCTCGAGGTCGGCGTCGACTGGCAGGGGCTGTCCACCTTCCGCCACACCGCCGGAGTCTTCAGCGACATCTCCCAGGCCGAAGGCCTCAGAGCCGCCCTCCAATGGCGAGACGGCCCCTTCGAAGACTACTCCGCCAGACCTCGGAATTCAGAATAGTGAATGTGGAATTGGGAATTTCCGATCGTGTCCCCGGCGCTCAAGACCGTCGCTGCCCATTCACTATTCACAATTCCATATTCTACATTCCACCGGTTAAGCCACCCTGAACACCTTCATCACCTCGTCCCCGAGGTGGTTGATGACCTTGACGGCGATCCTGCCCGACTCAGGCTTGTCGAACGGGCGTGAGACGTCGCTGCGCAGCGACTCCCACGCCTCGGCGTCTATCTCGGCCTTCAGCGTGGTCCTCAGCGACTTGTACGGATCGCTGGCCCCAAGGAAGTAGGCGTGCCTGACGAAGAACGCCTCCTCGTTGTAGTCGGTATCGATGAACCAGCAAGCTATTCCGTCCGGACCGTCGCTGCGCACCTCGCCTGAGTTGGGGTGGAACACGTCCACGCCGTTGACTCGCACCTGAATCTGGCCGTCGTCGGCATCGAGGATGTCTATGTCAGGCTCACCAAAGATGACGAACAGGTTGGCGCTGCTGGTCTTCTTCAGGTCGTCCGCCATGTGCAGGTCGGCGTTCATCCGCGCCTTGAGAACAGGTACACGTCCAAGTCGCTCAAACTCGGTCGTGTGGGCATCGTAGTTGAACGCACATGCCACCAGCACGTCGAACTCCGCCTCGGCAGCCTCGCGGGCTGCTTCGACCAGGTCCGGCCTGGACACGGTGCCGAACTCCGGGCCGACGAAGATGCCGGCGCGCCTCTGAATAGCGTCGTCACCGTCGCCCTGGGTGTAGCGGCCCTCTGCGCACACCATCCGGCCAGGCCAATGGGTCAGCGTATCGAAAACGATCCTGTCTTCCTTGTGCGCCTGCTGCACGCCTGCGGTCTTCAGATTGTCCAGGATGATCTGCGCGAAGTCGTAGGGTTTGCCGTAGCCGTTCGACGATGTCTCCGCGATGCGGTCGAAGACCTCGTCGTTCTCGTCCACCTCCAGCATCCGGTGTGGGGAGATGCTCTCGACGGTGAACGGCCCGGCTACACGCGCCTTGTTCTTGTCCTCGTATGGCTTGTCGTAGAGGTACTCGAACTCGGCATTGCGCGCGATGGATGCGTCGATCCTGCGCTGCCGGGTTAGACGCGCCTCCCACCATTCGGTGTGGGCCTCCTGCACATCGTCAGGCCAGTCGTCATTGACCTCGCGTGGGATCTCCCACTCCTCCCAGGACGTACCGAGGCCGTCGTTGATCCGCTTCCTCAGCGGCTCCAGGTATTCCTGTGAGTCCTCCCAGATCACGTCGATCTCTGCGTTGTTGGCGATGTCCCTCAGCGTGATGTGCGGCACACGCTCGTATACGAACCCCTGCCGTACGTCGCCGAACGTGGGACGCTCCGACGGCTCCCGACCCGCAATCTCCGCCTCTTTCATCTGGCCGTGGCAGCTGTCCGAGAGTAGGTAGTAGGAGTAGCGAGCACCCATGATGCGTGCGCGGGTCAGTGCAAGTGCAACGCGCGATGTGTCTATGGTGATCCAGCGCCGTCCCCACTGTTCAGCAACATACGCTGTAGTACCGGAGCCACAGGTAGGGTCGAGCACGAGGTCACCGGGGTCTGTGGTCATGAGGATGCAACGTTGAATGGCTTTGGTGCCGGTCTGCACTACATACAGCTTTTCCTCTGTAAAGCTCCCAGTACCAGTATCAGACCATAGTTCTGATACTTGGACGATGCCGAAGTCATTCAGCTTTCTAACGTATTGGATGCTGTTCCTTGCCTTGTGTATCCTTCCGGCCTTTGCAAGACGTGAGTGACCGATTAGTGTGGTTTTCGAACGTAATGCGTATTGCCTTCCTTCGAATTCAACATTCAATATGGGATTACCCTGAGAAGTGATGTTGTCTGCTTTGTATGTCTCAAAACCCTCCGGTATTGGAGCACCAGATCTTTCAGCCTGATTCATCCCTCGGTATTCGCCTGAGGCCCTTTTGATCCAAGTGTATGTTGAGGCCGTGCCCTCCTCACGAGATTTTGGCAGATACGGTCTGCGGAACTTCATACCTTCAATCGACTTGGCATACCAGAGCAGGTAGTCATACCGCTTGCTTAAGTAGTTAGAACTTAGGCCACTTGTCTTTACGAAGGCAATTTCACCTACAAAATTCTCAGTTCCGAACACCTCATCCATCAACGCCCGAACCCGGTGGACATTCTCATCCCCTATCTGGACAAAGATTGACCCAGACTCCGTCAGCAAGTCCCTCGCTACCGTCAGCCGATCACGCAGGTAGGTCAGGTAGGAGTGGATGCCGTCCCGCCATGTGTCACGGAAGGCCTTGACCTGCTCAGGCTCGCGGGTGATGTGAGTGGGGTTGCCGTCCCGAACGTCGCGGCTGGTGGTCGACCACTGGAAGTTGGAGTTGAACTTGATCCCATACGGCGGGTCGATA
>CAZIDM010000022.1:0-28790 GCA_964537915.1 uncultured Dehalococcoidia bacterium | reverse complement strand
GCTCGGCCAGCGACGCCATCACCTGCAGGCTGTCGCCCAGCACCATCCGGTTCGCCCAGTTGGCGTCGTGCTGGTAGAACTCCGTCCTAGCGTCCTCTGACGGCAGGCCGTTGAAGTCTGAGAACAGGTCTGCGAATCCGGACTGCACTCCCTCCGAGGCTTCATCCCGGCGCTTGACCGACTGCCGCATCAGGTCGTCCACCAGAGCCTTGGGATGCACGCGCTCCTGGATGTACAGGGGCGGTGCGTTGACGACGAGGTCGGACCAGTCCTGCTCGTCCTTGCCGCGCCACACGAGCTGAGGATCGAGGTCGCGGTTGCGCCGCTCGTATGCCACGCTGATCGGATGCCGCTCCTCTTCCTTCATCAGCGGCTGGTGCTCCGCGCTGGGGAGGTTCCTGCGACTCGCCTTCCCGTGCGTAATGTTCTCAACGGACTTTGGCGTCCGGGTCCTCGTTCTTCTCGCCATAGTTTTCTCTCAGGTCTGCTTATCCATCAATTAGGTGACAAGATTGCCAGTCCAACACGTTCACACCCAGTGTCTTTTCGCTTTCATCTCAGTGCAAATTTCTCGTTCGCCCTGTTGAAAATCCGCTGTGGCGGGAGCTTGTCAAAGGGCCGCCCGTTCATGGTTCGACACGCTCACCATGAACGAGCTACTCCTTTGACACTCGAAGATGAAAAGGCCCTGCGCTCACACCAGGACACCTGTAGAAGTGAACTGTCGCATTAGGCTCTCGAACTCTGCCTCGATCTGGTAGTTGTCCGTGAACTCGGCGAAGGCCCATCTGCCGTATTCACCCAGGTTGTTCACGCCGGGGACCCAGTAGGTCTCCATCGTGGAATTCTTCTCCTTGGCGTCCTCGCGCCGGTAGCCCTTGATCTCGACTATGAGGTTGAGCGGGTCTTTCTGCCCGTCGTCGATCTGCACAATGAAGTCCGGGATATACGTTCTCGCGACAGAGCCGAACTTGTACGGCACCTCGAGGCCCAGGTTGTGGTTCTTGACGTATGCGCGCACTTTCGGATGCGACTCGACCACGCGGCAAAGTTCGGATTCCCAGTCACTGTCCAGAATCACCCAGTTGACGTGACACTTTCGCGCGTCGGTCCGCCACCGGCTCTCCTTGGACGTGCGGAAGTTGACGAACTTTGTTGAACCGGAAGGCGTAAACGGGTCCAGCAGCGCCCTTATTGGACGCTCTTCGAGGTGGGTCCGTGTGATCGCAGCGGTGATCTTCTCGCACGCCATGTCCGCCAGTTCGAGGTACATGAGCTGTGCCGGGAAGGTGTTGCCCCGGCATACCAGGCAGTCATCCAGCCACTGTTGGGTGATCCTCTTCAGAGGGAGAAACAGACTGCCCACCGACTCCTGGTTTGCATCACGCCATCTTGTCTCAATCAGCCTCTTCGTAAGCTTGTAGGCCAGGGTGGCGGACCTCATGTTGCTAGTGTGTTCCAGGTCGAGGTTGACGCCCTCTCCGATGATCGCCTCGTTGCGAGTCCTGGTGGCCCCGATTAACTCGGGGGTCAACTCCAGCGTCGAGTCCGCGTTAAAGTCGGCGTTAAGCTCATCCTTGGGGAGGTCGACACGGTAACTTGCGACGCGGGGAAACACAATCTCCAATTCGTCACGATCGGGCCGGACTGCCTTCACCTCGATCTCCGGACGAACGTCACGTATAGTTGGGACGGTCGGCCTCGATGTGAAGTCGAACGGTATGCCCAGCACGTCGGCGTACTCTGCCTCGAACTTGCCGCACTCATTCAGGTCGTAGGACTGTCGACGCAGAGCTCGCCCAACTACCTGCTCGCAAAGAAGCTGCGTTCCGAAAGCCCGCACGCCCAGAACATGGGTGACTGTGCTGGCGTCCCACCCCTCTGTGAGCATCGAGACGGAGACTACGCAGCGGACCTGACCGCCGAGACGCCCCTCCTTGCCGACGGTGTTCATCACTTCCCTGAGCAGCTCCTGGTCGGTGATCTTATCTGCCTGGCTGCGGTCTCCGGTCCGCTCGACAATCTCCCTGCGGAAGAGATCGATCTCGTCCGCGGCCATCTGCCTGAAGTTCCTGTCGAGCGCGTCGCCGGACTCGATCTGCTCGCTGTCTATAAGCAGCGTCCGTGGAATTGCGAGAGGGTTGCCGTACTCGTCGAAGTTCCTGAACAGCTCGAAGTGTCCCGGCACGACCGTTGAGCCTGCCTCGTTCTCACGCTTGAAGCCCGAAATGTAGTCGTACACCAGCTTTGACGTAGAGGTGTTGTTGCATACCACGATGAAGCACGGCGGCACCGGTATGCCGCCCGCTTGCCATTTGTTGAAGGTCGTCTCGTAATGGCCGTAGAGGGCGTCCAGCGCAGTCAGTAGGGGCGTCGGCAGCCTGAGAGGATCAAGAGGACCCGCATTCCTGCGGCCCGCTCTCGGAAGATCATTGCCGATGTGCTCCCACAGGTTTCGGAACATGGGCATGTCGCTGCCCGGTATGTTGTCTGACACAGGTACACGCGGGAGCTTTACGATCCCACACTCTATCGCGTCCATCAGCGAGAAGTCAGACACCGTCCAGTGGAACAGCGTGCCCTCCCGATAGCCTGATCCTCTCAGGAAGAATGGTGTCGCTGACAGGTCAATTACCTGCCTGACCCCGATCTTGCGCTTGACCGTCTCCAGCCCCGAAATCCAGACACGGGCTGCTTCACTGTTCTTCCTGCCTTCAACGCGTTCATCGCCACTGAGTCTGCCCTCATCGTCGCTGCTCTGTTTCTCGCGGTAGCAGTGGTGGCCCTCGTCGTTCAGGACGAAGATGTCCTTCATGCTCATGAGGTCGGGCATGACGCGCTGCAGCATCTGCCCCTCTGTCTCCAGCGTGTTCAGCGTCTCGCCCTGTCTGCCCTCGAGCAGACGGCGTCCGCCCCTCGACACTTCCATGCGCTCACGCAGCATGAATGCGTGGTAATTGGTAATGACGATCTTGGCCCTGTCCAGGTCGCCAAGCATGTCCCTGGGCACTAGCTCCCGGCTGACGTAGTAGCTGTCAGGGTCGTTGGGCTGTAGCACCCGCAGCCGGTCCCTGATCGTCACTCCAGGAGCGACCACGAGGAAGCCGCGGGTGAATCGGTTGCTTCTGGGATGGCGAACGGCGTTTATTGTCTGCCACGCGATGAGCATGGCCATGACCGTGGTCTTGCCGGCGCCGGTGGCCATCTTCAGCGCGATTCGAAGAAGCTCGGGGTTGGCTTCATAGTTCACGTTCTCCAAGTGTTCGAGAATGCGTCTTCCGGTCGGCCCGAATCTAGGCGCCACCTCCGTCAGCCAGATGGCGGTCTCGACCGCTTCGACCTGGCAGAAGAATGGTCTGTAGCTGCTGAATTCGTGACTTCGCCAGTGCTGAAGCAGCCGCTGCGTCTCTGCCGTCACACCCCAGTCAGCGGGATTTGGAAGGCTCCTCCATGCGTCCACATGCCGCCTTATCTCGCCGACGTAGGCGGTGAGGTCGTACTCCTGCTCAGACGACGACATACCCCGGCCTTCGTCGATTTCGAGTCTGGCCTGACTGCCGCCGGGTGCTCTGCGACGCCTGCGAGGTTTCGGTATAGGGGTAATGAACTCCGCGCCGCGCCGGCTGTCTATGATTCGCTGAGTGGGCTGGCCGTCATCGTCCAGCTCCCAGTGACGAGAGGGGTACTCGTACGGCGAGTTCAGTATGGGTGCTTCGAAGAATTGGTTAACCACTCTACCGCCCCACGTACCTCGGCTGCCTCTTCTCCACGAAGGCTCGGACGCCCTCTTTGTGGTCCTGTGTGCGACGCGCGAGGCTCTGCGCTGGGCCGGCGAGGCGCAGGCTTTCGGCGAAGTCGACGTGCAGCGACCTCTGTACCAGCTTCTTGATGAGCGCCATCGAGTACGTCGGGCCGCTCGCGATCTGGCGGGCGAGGTCGAGCGTCTGCTCCATCAGCTCGCCGTGCTCGACGACCCTGTTGACGATGCCCATCTCCAGGCACTCATCGGCCTCCAGCACCGCGCCGGTGTACTGCAGCATCATGGTCTTGCCGAGTCCGATCATCCTCGGAAGCTGCCAGCACGAGCCGTCTGCCGGGATCAGCCCCCGCCGGATGAACGTCTCCGACATCCGCGCGTTCTCCGACGCTATCCGAATGTCGCACGACAGCGCGATGCCCATGCCGAGACCCATCGCGTAGCCGTTCACCGCCGCGATCGACGGCTTCTGAAGCTCGTGAAGACGCAGCGGCACGAAGCGCACGCCGTCGATCTCCTCATCCGGGTCCGGCTCGCCCAGATCGTCCCAGGCGTCGCCGAGCACGTCCCACGGCTTGCGGTCTTCCGGCAGCGCCGCCTCTGCTGTACGCTCCCGATTGGCGTCGTCCATCCGCTTGACGTTCGCCCCGGAGCAAAACGACGGGTCCCGACCCGTCAGCACGACAGTCCGCAGGTGGTCCGACCCCTCCAGCCTGTCCAGCTCCTGGTTGATCTCCCCCGCCATCTCGTCGCCAATCGCGTTCCGAGTAGGCGGATCGTCCATGGTAATCACCAGGACCCCGTCGATCTCCTGAGTATCAATAAACCCGTATGACATGTTTCTTTCCTCTTTAGGCCCTCAATATTAATCCCCTCTCCCTAAGGGAGAGGGCTAGGGTGAGGGTGAATCCTTGGGCAACTCTCAACCATGCTAGCGGATCCCACGACCCTAACCGTCATCCCCGCGAAAGCGGGGATCCAGGGGGTGGGTAGCCAGGTTAGTCGTTCGTCCAGTGCCCTTGTTACCCCTCTATCTTAGTCCTCAAGCAATCAAAAAACTGGTTCATCATCATCCGCGACGCCCCGCCGAGCAGCCTCTGCCCGACACGAGCCACCACACCAGTCACCTGAGTGTCGCCCACGACGTCGACAACCGTCTTGCCGTCCGCCTCAGAGAACGAGAGATCACCCGTACCCTGGACCGACCCACCGCGACCGTTGCCGCTCACCACCATGCGATACGACTTGAGCTCGTCGATGTCCTCCAGCCGCACCTCGCCCTTGTACTCCCCCCGCACCGACGCGACCCTCACCGTCAGGTCGATCTCATAGCTGTTCTCACCGGTGGAGCGAATCTCATCGCAGCCCGGAATGCACGACGCCAGCACCTCCGAAGACAGCAACGAAGACCAGACCGTCTCGATGTCCGCATCAAACGTATATGAACCCTGTACTCTCAATTGTTTTCTTTCCTTCTATCAAGACCCCCTCTCCCTTGATGGGAGAAGGTTCGGGTGAGGATGAAAATCTGTCCCACCATGGTCCGATATGCCTCTGTTGGCTTACCTGCTCGTCGTTCCGGCGAAGGCCGGAACCCAGAGGGGTAGGGAGGAGGAGCCTCTCACTCCTCTCCACTCACTCCTATTCATTCAGTGCATCACCAGCCCGCCGTCCACGTTGAACGCCTGCCCCGTGATGTTCCGCGCCCCCGGACTCGCCAGGAACACCGCCATCGCCGCGATGTCCTCCGGCTCGTTCGAGCGTCCGATGGGGATGTGCTCTTCACGCGCCGCCTGGAGCTCTTCAATGCTGACGCCCGCTCTCTCGGCCCTGCCGACCATCGTCGCTCGCGACATCTCAGTGATGGTCGAGCCGGGACATATCGCGTTGACGTTGATGTCGTGCTGACCGAGCTGGTGCGCCGCGATCATCGTCATCGAGATGACCGCGCCCTTGCTGGCGGCGTACGCAGCGTTGGACGTCCCGGAGTACCCCTTGCCGGCGATGGAGGCGATGTTGATAATCCGTCCGCCGTCGCCCTGCTCGATCATCTCCCGCGCCGCGCGCTGCATACAGAAGAACACGCCCTTGGCGTTCACCCTGTGGATGCGGTCCCAGTCGGACTCCTCGACGTCCATGATGTACAGGTACCTGGTGACGCCCGCGTTGTTGACGATGATGTCGATCTTCCCGAACCGGTCCCTGGCCTCCGAGATCATGCGGTCGACCTGGCCGATGTCGCCGACGTCAGTGTGTACCGCGAGACAGTCGCGACCGAGGTTTCGTACCTCGATGCTGGTGTCCTCAGCGTTGGCGGCGTCGATGTCCGCCGCAACGATGTTCGCGCCCTCGCCAGCAAGTCCCAGCGAGATAGCGCGCCCCATGCCCCTGCCTGCGCCAGTGACCACCGCGACCTTGTCATCGAGCTGCACCTGAAGCACCCCCTGAGGCTGCCCGGCCCGCCGAGGCGGACAAGCACTAAACCGGGCTCAAAAGCATCACCCCGCACAGAGATACGGGGTCGAAGCGAGTGTATTGCAGCCTATGTAGGGTGTCAACGAAACGCGATCAGCTAGGATGCACCCCGTCATTCCCGCGAAAGCGGAAATCCATCGGCAGGCAAACCCAGAGTCCGTTCGCCCTGTTGAAAATCCGCTGTGGCGGGAGCTTGTCGAAGGGCCGCCCCCGGCCAACAAAATCACACATCCCCTTGATGCAATTCCATCTATCCCCTATTCTTCCAATTAGAACAGTAGTACCATACAGAGTTCACCGTGAACATATCCCAAAGAATACAGGCCAAGACCGACAACGGCGACACCATCATCGACTTCCTCATCGAAGTCATGAAAGGTGACCTCGACGACTTCAATCTGTGTCACAGACTGGACGCCGCCCGGCTCCTCACGAAGTACGGTTGCAGCTGCAGGTCCGCAATGGCAGAACACGACCAGGCCATTGACTTCATCATCGACAACCCACGCGAGCCGTCCCTCAGTATCACCAACTCCGGCTCCTCGCACGACACCCTGTTCGACGACGCACTCGCCACGAAAATCCGAGAGGCCACCGACGACGGAGCCACCGTCTGCCGATTCCTCATCAATGTCATGGAAGGCCAGCTAAAAGCCTTCACCCCCCAGAACCGCATAGCAGCAGCCCGAGAACTACTCAACAGAGGCTTCGGCAAACACGCCACCCGCCGTCGTTCCGACGGAGGCCGGAACCCAGAGGATACAGAGCAAAGACCCCCTCTCCCAGCGGGAGAGGGCTGGGGTGAGGGAGAAAACCCAGCCCACAAACCAATCCCATCCCACACCCGAAAACCAAGCACTCAACCAACAAAATCAGAACAATCCCCCAATCAGACAAATCCGAGTTCAGACATCGACAGCAACGTCACCCCGTACTCCGATACGGGGTCAGACGAACATGCCAACCTCGCCGAAATCAACAAGATCATCGACGACGCCATCAAAGAATCAGACCGCATAGTCGCAGAAGTGGTACGAGAAGTGGAAGAACTCCCTCGACCCAGCAGTCACGCCCAACGCCAGAAGCGACGAGACACGAGTCGTGGTAGCCGGAGTCGAACCGTGACAAGCGCTGCTACGTCCACGCCGACGGCTCAGGCCGGATGACTCCCAACACCTGGGCAAAACGCGCGATGGCCCTCTCAATCTACCCCCAACCCCCAGTAGCCCCTTCCCCTCTTTGCTGATATAATCGGGCCTGCCTTGCTAGAGGCGACTCCTGACATTCATTACACACGGAGGATTTTGCTATGGGTCGCGAGATTTCCATAACCGTCAACGGCACCCAGCACACATCTGACGTCGAGCCTCGACATCTGCTCGTCGAGTTCATACGCGACACGCTGAACCTCACCGGCACACACGTCGGCTGCGACACCTCCGGCTGCGGCGCTTGTACCGTCATCCTCAACGGCTCAGCGGTCAAGTCCTGCACCATCTTCGCAGTCCAGGCCGACGGCGGAGACGTCACCACCGTCGAGGGACTCGCCTCCAACGGCGACCTTCACCCCGTACAGGAGGGATTCTGGGAGATGCACGGCCTGCAGTGCGGCTTCTGCACTCCAGGCATGATCATGTCCTCGGTGGACCTGCTCGCCAAGAACCCCAACCCGTCGGAAGAGGAGATACGTAGCGGACTTTCCGGCAACTTCTGCCGCTGCACCGGCTACCACAACATCGTCAAGGCGGTACAGTACGCCGCCGACAAGATGTCCTAGCGGAGTTCCGGCAACCTGACGAAAAGATATTCTGGATTCCCGCCTACGCGGGAATGACGAGATAGGTTACAAGGAGGCCGAGCCTGAGATGGTAGCATCAGCATTCGATTATCACGCACCCTCTACTGTTGAAGAGGCGCTTGCTCTTCTGAACGACAACGCCGACGCCAAGGTCCTCGCCGGCGGACACAGCCTGATCCCGATGATGAAGCTTCGGCTCTCCGAGCCCAGCGCTCTCGTAGACATCGGCAGGATCGACGGACTCAGCTACATCAACGAGTCCGGCGGCGCACTCGCCATCGGCGCGACGACCAGCTACGTCGATATCATCAACTCCGACGCCGTCCAGCAGAACGCACCCGTTCTCGCCGAGGCGGCTGCGATCGTCGCCGACCCGCAGGTGCGCAACATGGGCACCATCGGCGGCAGCCTCGCCCACTCCGACCCCGCGGCGGACCTGCCAGCGGTCATGCTCGCGCTCGGCGCTGAGATGGTCGCGACCTCATCAGGCGGCAGCCGCACGATCTCGGCCGACGACTTCTTCGTTGACCTGTTCACGACCGCTCTCGAGCCCAACGAGATCCTAACCGAGGTCAGGATTCCTGCCCAGGGCGCGGGCTCAGGCGCGGCCTACGCGAAGATGGCCAACAAGGCCTCCCACTTCGCGATAGTCGGCGTTGCAGCGTCAGTGACCGTCTCCGGCGGCAGCGTAACCGCCGCTCGCATTGGGGTGACAGGCTCCGGTTCGAGCGCGTCACGCGCCTCCGACTCCGAGGCCCGGCTCGTCGGAAGCTCCGGCGACGCCGACGCGATTCGCAGCGCGGCAGGCAGGGCATCCAACGGCATCGAGATGAACGAGGACATTCACGCCTCCGCCGAGTACCGCGAGCACCTGACCAAGGTCTACGCCCTCCGCGCCATCACCGCCGCCGTAGAGCGAGCCACCGGCTAGCCACCGAAGAACTCCGCCAGCCTGCCCAGCGCCTCTTCGTAGCGGTCCCTTGGAGAGCAGCCGTAAGAGATACGGATGAAGTCGCTCCACTGGGTTCCGAATGCCCCGCCGGGAACGGTCAGTACGTGCGCCCGCTCGAGCAGCTCCGACTCCAGCTCCCGCCTGTCGCCTCCGACTGCGTCGGCCCTGACCAGCGCGAATAGCGCACCGTTGGTCCTTTCCCAGTGCAGTGCAGGGGACTCGTCGACAACGGCCTGAAGCATGTCGCGACGCTCGTTCAGCTCTTCGATCATGCCGAGCGGGTATGCAGGCATCTGCTCCAGCGCTGCGGTGGCGGCGACCTGCGCGATGATCGGCGCACAGATGGCCGTCGCGTCCTGCACCTTCAGCGCCTGCCTGATGAGTCCCGCGTCGGCCATTATGTACCCGATGCGCCACCCGGTCATCCCGAGCGTCTTGGACAGGCTTCCGAGTGTGACCAGGTACTCAGACGACTCGACTGCCGCCATGGGGTCGGCGTGCTGTGAGCCGTCGTAGCAGAAGACCTCGTAGGCGTCGTCGGTGATGACGTAGATGCCTCGCTCAGTGAGGCTCCTGGCAATCGCCACGACCTCGTCGGGATCGTAAACCGTGCCGGTTGGATTGTTCGGGGAGATGATTACCACGGCCTTCGTGCGCGGCGTGATGACTCTCTCGACGTCCTCCAGTCTCATCTGGAAGCCGTCCTCCTCGCTTAGGGGGATCTCCCTGACGACCCCGCCGCATAGCTCGATGGCCATATGGTGGTTGAAGTAGTACGGCGATGCAATCGCCACCTCGTCGCCCGGGTCCAGGATCGTCATCATCGTGACCATGAACGCCTGGTTGGAGCCTGGGGTCACGAGCAGGTTCGTGTTGGGATCGACATCGACGCCGTTGAAGTCGGCCAGCTTTCTGGCCAGCGCCTCTCGCAGCTCAGGTATGCCCGCGTCGGGACCGTAGGTGTGGAGTCTCGGTCCGAAGCTGTCGAGCGCGTCCCTGACAGCGTCCACCATCTCCGGCGGCGGACCGAAGAACGGCACGCTCTGACCCAGGCTGATGACGTCGCCACCGGCAGCATTGAGTTCCGCCATGCGCGTATTCAGCGCATCGATAGGCGGCATTATGACCGAGCGCACCCGCTCCGGAATTGGAGAATGGTGAATAGAGAATAGTGAATCGTGAGCAACCGGCTTGCCCGCGGACGTATCGAGATTTCTCTCCCCTAGATTCACTCTCTACCATTCCTTATCGACTTCGTGACTATAGTCGTGAGAATCGCGACGAGTTGATTGGACTCGTCCAGCAGTTCGTTCAAACGTACTTGGTCAACGATCTCTGCTGCTGCCAGGAGTCTGAGCCAGTAATGTGTCTCTCGCGCCTCTTTGCAAGCTATCGACATCTTACTGACAAAATCGGCTCGACTCTGACCTGCTTGAGCCTCCTCTACGTTGGCGCCTACAGAAGTGGCCGATCGAAACAACTGATTGGCAAGTAACCGATTTACTCCGGGTGTACGATCCAGGAATTGGCAGAGCTTCAGAACCCGACGTGCGAATTCAAAGGTTCTATCCGGTAGATCAATCTGCGTTCGTGCACCCTCTACATTCACCATTCAGAATTCACTATTCACTATTTCTGTAGGCGGGCAGCGGTTTGACGCTGTAGTCGGCTCCTGAGCCGACCATGCTCTCGACGGCGGCGCGGGCCGTATCCAGCGACGTGAAGCAGGGGATTCGCGCCTCGGTCGCGGCGCGGCGGATGGCGAAGCCGTCCTGCAGCACCTCGCGGTCGCCGGTGACTGTGTTGACCACCGCCTGCACCGTCCCGTCCTCGATCACGTCGACCACGTTGGGGTGTCCCACCGAAAGTATCTTTGGCAACGGGACCACCGGCAGTCCGAGGCCGGAGATCATGGCGGCCGTTCCCTCGGTGGCGTACATCGTGCAGCCCGCCGTGTTGAGGTCGCGCATCATCTGGACCGACTCCGCCTTGTCGCGGTCGGCGATGCTGAGCAGAACAGAGTCGCCCGGCTTCACAGCCAGTCCGGCGGCCATCAGCGCCTTGGCGACGGCAGGGGTGAACTCCGTGTCGATTCCCATGACCTCGCCTGTGGACTTCATCTCCGGGCCGAGGTACGTGTCTACTCCGGTCAGCTTGGACATAGAGAACACTGGCGCCTTGACCGCGACCAGCTTCTGGCGCTTCCAGAGTCCGCCCTCGTAGCCTTCGTCCTTAAGGGTGCGGCCGAGCATGGCTTTGACGGCCAGCCTGACCATCGGGACACCGGTCACCTTCGAGATGAACGGGATGGTGCGGCTGGAGCGCGGGTTGACCTCGATCACGTATATCTCGGTGTTGTTATTGTCACCCTCACCCCAACCCTCGCCCGTCGAGGGAGAGGGAGTGGAGGAACTGCTGCCGGACTTCGGACTCCTGTACGGCGAGCCGTCTCCGACGACGACGTACTGAATGTTCATCAGCCCGCGTACTTCTAGCGCGCGGCCTATTCTCGTCGTGTAGTCGACTATCGTGTCGACCTCGTCCTCGGTCCGCGTAACGCCGGGATAGATGGCCATGGAGTCGCCGCTGTGGACTCCCGCTCTCTCGACGTGCTCCATGATGCCTGGAATCAGCACGGTCTCACCGTCGCAGACGGCGTCGACCTCCACCTCGCGCCCTTCGAAGTACTTGTCGATCAGCACGCGCCTGCCGGAGCCTGCCTCGAACGCGTTCGTCATGTAGCGAACCAGCTCGGATGCGTTCTGGACTATCTCCATCGCGCGTCCGCCGAGCACGTAGCTCGGACGCACCAGTACGGGGTACCCGATCTCCTGCGCGACGTTGAGCGCCTGCTCCATGTCAATCACCGCCGAGCCGGGCGGGTTTGGAATCCCGACCATTGCCAGGAACTCCTCGAACAGGTGGCGGTCGGATGCGGTGTCTATCGACTCCGCCGTAGAGCCGAGTATCGGCAGCCTCGCCTTGTCCAGCGACTGCGACAGGTTGATCGCCGTCTGGCCTCCGAACTGCACCATCGATGGCGGGATGATCGGGTCACCGTTTTCGGCCCCTATGGCCTCGTTCTCAAGGATGTCCCTGATGGCCTCCTCGTCCAGAGGCTCGAAGTAGAGCCTGTCGCTGGTGTCGAAGTCTGTGGAGACGGTCTCAGGGTTGGAGTTGGCCATCACGCTCTGGATGCCCTCTTCCTGCAGCGCCCAGGCCGCGTGGACCGAGCAGTAGTCGAACTCGATTCCCTGTCCGATGCGTATCGGGCCGCTGCCCAGCACCAGCGCCTTGGAGTCGGGCGTCGGGAGCGCCTCGTTCTCCTGCTCGTAGGTGCTGTAGAAGTACGGCGTGCGTGCCTCGAACTCGGCTGCGCAGGTGTCGACCATCTTGTACACCGGACGAATGTCCCACTCGATACGCTGCGCGCGCACCTGCTCCGCGCTGCGGTCGGTGAGTACGGCGATCTTCTCGTCGCCGAATCCCAGCCGCTTGGCCATCCACATAAGCTCCGGCGTCAGCGTCTCATCCAGCAGTCTCAGCTCCATCAGCGCGATGCGGTTGAACGCCCTGGTGAACCACGGGTCTATGCCCGTCGCCCTGGACACCTCCTCAGGGGTCTTCTCCCTGCGGAGCGCGGCCATGAGCGCCCACAGTCGCTCGTCGTTTGGGCCTATGGGCAGGTGGGTGAGCGGGTCTTCATCTCGGTCCCATCCAGAGTCCTCCCAGAGCAGCGAGCGGTTGGTGATCTCCAGCGACCTGACTGCCTTCTGGAACGCCGCCTCGAACGAGCGGTCGATTGCCATGACCTCGCCCGTCGCCTTCATCTGGGTGCCTATAACGCGGTCGCCGAGCGGGAACTTGTCGAACGGCCAGCGCGGTATCTTTACCACACAGTAGTCGAGCGCGGGCTCGAACGCCGCGAGCGTCTGCTGTGTCACGGCATTCGGGATCTCGTCGAGCCGCTTGCCGACCGCGATCTTCGCCGCGACCCTCGCTATCGGGTAGCCGGTAGCCTTCGACGCGAGTGCCGAGCTGCGGCTGACGCGCGGGTTCACCTCGATTATGTAGTACCTGTCTTCGGCGCGACCGCCGCCGGGCAGAGTCTCGGCGACGACGTCTCCGGGTTCGAGCGCCATCTGGATATTGCAGCCGCCCTCGATCCCCAGCGCGCGGATGATCTTGAGGCTCGCCGACCTCAGAAGCTGGTACTCCTTGTCTGTCAGCGTCTGGCTTGGCGCGACCACGATGCTGTCGCCCGTGTGGACGCCCATCGGGTCGATGTTCTCCATGTTGCAGATGGTGATGCAGTTGTCCGCGCCGTCGCGCATCACCTCGTACTCGATCTCTTTCCAGCCGACCAGCGACTTCTCGACAAGCACCTGGGTAATCGGGCTGGCCGCGAGGCCGCTGCGTACGATCTGGTCGAACTCTTCGACCGTGTCGGCGATGCCGCCCCCGGTGCCGCCCAGCGTGTACGCGGGTCGGATCACCAGCGGCAGGCCGATGTCTTCCATGATCCGGTAGGCGTCTTCTACAGATTCCGCTACCTCAGAGGGCGGTACAGGCTCATCGATGCTCACCAGCAGGTCCCTGAACAGCTCCCGGTCCTCCGCGTTGCGAATCGTCTCAAGCGGAGTGCCGAGCAGAGTCACGTCATACTTTTCCAGGATGCCCGCGTCGGCGAGTTCCACTGCCAGGTTGAGTCCGGTCTGCCCGCCGAGTGTCGGCAGCAGCCCGTCGGGCTGCTCCTGGGCGATGATCCGTTCCAGCACCTCGATGGTCAGGGGCTCGATGTAGACGACGTCCGCGATGTCCTCGTCCGTCATGATCGTAGCCGGGTTGGAGTTCACTAGGACGGTTGTGACGCCCTCTTCTCGGAGCGCCTTGCACGCCTGCGTTCCGGCATAGTCGAACTCCGCCGCCTGGCCAATGACGATCGGCCCTGAGCCAATCACGAGTACTTTTTGGGGTCTGCTGGTCACTAGGTCCTCTTATTCAGGTATTCAGTGAGTTTGTCCGGGAAGTTGATGGTCATGCCGTCCGCGCCGCACTCGACCACGTGTCGCATGAGCTCCTCGCTGTACACGCCCTGGCATCTGACCACGAATCCGAGCTCGTGGAGCGTTCGCACCAGTTCCGGCGTCGTGATGTTCGCTCGTGGGCAGACCTGGTCGACTCCAAGCTCAACAGCCTGTTCGATGATCGAGTCGTCCCAGTCCACAGGCCCGAGCGGTACCAGCCAGCCTGTGGTCATCTCAGGTGCGTACCCTCGTACCTCTTCGATCCACGGCCTCCAGAACGATGTGAAAGTCACGTCGTCAGTCAGCCCGTAGGCCCTGACGAGGTCGGCGGTTCGGCTGGCCAGGCCCTCGGCACGGGCTTTGATCTCGATGTGAAAGTGCAGCCGTCCCTTGTAGTGCTCGAACAGCTCAGCGAGGGTCCTGATCCGCTCGCCAGCGTACTCGGGGGCGAACCACGATCCGGCGTCTAGCTCACGGAGTTCGGCCAGGGTGAGGTCCGCCACCGGGCCGGAGCCGTCGGTGGTCCTGTCCAGCGTGTCGTCATGTATGACGACGATGTGGCCGTCGCGGCTGAAGTGGACGTCAAGCTCGACGTGGTTGATCCCCATGCCGAGCGCCTTGTCGTAAGCCGCAAACGTGTTCTCAGGGGCATACTCAGAAGCCCCCCGGTGAGCGACGTTCAATACTGGTTGGCTGCTATTTGGATTCATGCTGCTGGAGGCTCGTATAGCTGGAGGTCTGGGACACGGTCAAAGTGTTCATCCTGCGTATACACTGATATGTTGTTCTGGATTGCGATTGCTGCAATCAATGCGTCGGGGACAGGAATTCGCTGACCTTTTCGTTCCAACGAATTCAGAATCTTGCCGCAGACTGTCCATGTGTCTTTGTCTGTTTCAGTGTATGGCAATGACTGGAGTGTATCCTGCAAGATTTGAAGCTGTTCCTGGTTTCTCGCACCGCGCATCAACTCTGCAATTACGATCCCGACGAGCATGACTCGACCTGATACTAGAAGTGACCTTATCGCTCTTGCTTCTGGAGAACTACCTACTCGGAAATACTGGATCCACGCGGACGTGTCCGGGATCACGTAGACATCAGTCATGTTCGTTGTGGCGGAACTCATACCAGTCATCCAAGTCGAGATCCAACTTTCCCTGAAGCTGGAGTAGTTTTCGCACACCCTGATCCTTCAAGTAGTATGCGAGCGCTTCATTGACCGCCTTACTTCTGGTCTTCTCTCCCGTGGCGTTGACGACCATATCCAGCAACTTGCTGTCAATATCTAGAGTTGTCCTCATCCGGCAGCCTCGTCCTCTAATTGCACCATAATTCAGCATCACTATTGAGCATCATAATAGCACATCACTCGAAATTGGAGCGCAGTGAGGCTGCATCAGGTCGACTGCTCTCTGACCAGATCCATGAACCGATCAAACAGGTACTCGTTGTCGCGGGGGCCGGGGGATGCCTCGGAGTGGTACTGGATGCTCATGATTGGAAGCGACCTGTGCCGCAGGCCCTCGACCGTACCGTCGTTGAGGTTGATGTGGCTGACCTCCAGCTCGGAGGGCAGGCTCTCGGGGTCGACGGCGTAGCCGTGGTTCTGTGCGGTGATGTGGACGCGGCCCGTCGCGATCTCCTTGACCGGGTGATTGCCGCCCCGGTGACCGAACTTCAGCTTGTAGTTTCGTCCCCCGAATGCCCGCGCGATGATCTGGTTGCCGAGGCAGATGCCCATCATCGGCACACGACCGGCCAGGCCCTTCGCGGTCTCGACTGCGTAGTCGAGAAGGTCCGGGTCGCCCGGACCCGGAGACATCAGCACGCCGTCCGGCTTCATCGCGAGAAGGTCATCGGCTGACGCGGTCGCCGGGTACGCCATGACCTCGCACCCGCGAGTCCGCAGGTTGCGCAGGATGTTGTACTTGAGACCGCAGTCGGAGACCAGCACTCGGTATTTTCCGTCAACTGGTTCAATGCCGGCCAGAGGGGTATCCCAGCCGTAGGGTTCGGGAGTCGAGACCTCCCGAACGAAGTCAGTGCCTTCGTAGGTCGGCATCTCCCTGAGTCGCGCGAGGGCCTGTTCCGGCGTCTCGTCGATTGCGATGGCGCCCATCATCACGCCACTCTTTCTGAGCCGACGGGTGATCGCCCTCGTGTCCACGCCGCTGATTCCGGCGATGCCCTGCGACTTCAGGAAGTCGTCGAGCGTCATGTCGCTGTCGGCGTGACTCGGAGCGTCGCAGAAGTCGCGTACCACGAACCCGGACACCTGGATCTTGCGCGATTCGTAGTCGTCCCGGTTGATGCCGTAGTTGCCGATGAGCGGGTACGTCGGGACGACGATCTGGCCTGCATACGAAGGGTCGGTGAGGATCTCCTGGTAGCCGGTCATCGACGTGTTGAACACGACCTCGCCATGCGTGCGCTGAGACGTGTCTCCAAATGCAATACCCCGGTAGGACGAGCCGTCTTCAAGTACCAGGTGGGCGAATTGAGTCATTGGTCGCGGACGAACCTCCGGGGCAGACTGGGCACCCATACAGGATAATGGCGATTCCCCTCCGCGTGCAAAGTGGAATCCAGTCGTCTGTACACGATTGCGAACGCAGTCGCCGTTCTTACATTCAGTCTTCTCATCACCTTGGGCGGGCACATACCGGACAACGCCATCGAGCTGCGGGTCGGCCTATGGAACAAGATAGGCTTTTCTGACACGAAAGGACTGAGGGGGCGTATCCTCGAACTGCCTGGAACGGGTCACGATTGAGGTAGTAGCCGGCACAGAATTCTCATATTCGTAGGTGTCGATCACTTGGTGCGATGTATCAGATACGACGCTTCTCGGGTTGACCCTTGAATTTCTACTTGATACTCTATATCGCTAGATGTACTTTCGTTGGTACACTGTTTGCTAGGGATATGTGAATTGAGTCGAGTTCTCCGGGCTGATACTTAAATAATAAGTTGATACTGGCTATCTATATGTTTCTTGGTCCGCGTTGCCTGGCTCGTTGCTGGTGTCTTCAATTGGTCACTACCGGTTCGAGCGAGTCACGTGGCGTAGCCGAGATGGAGGTAAGTTGTGAAACGATCATCTAATTGTAGAAGTTCTCGAGTTGCGCTAGGTGTCATGCTTGGTATGGCTAGCCTTCTGGCTTTGGTACTGGCATGCGGAACTCAGGAGGAGACACCATCAGTGGCGCCGCAACCCGCTCCCGCACCCACTGTGGACGTAGCGGCGATCATCAATCAGGCTATGCAGGCTATGCCTCAGCAAGAGTCGATGTCGCCAGCCGATGTCGCAAAGGCAGTGCAGGACACCATGGCCGCGCAGCCCGGCGTTACCCAGGCAGACGTGGCGCAGGCAATCGCTGAGGCCCTCGAGGCACGGCCCGGTGTCACCCAGGGTGACGTGGCCGACGCCATCGCCGGCGCCATGGCCCAGCAGGAAGGTCTGAGTGAGGCCGACGTTGCCAGGGCAATCGCCGAGGCGCTTGCTCAGCAGACCCCCGGCCTGACTGAGGCTGAGGTAGGGGCAGCCATCTCAAGGGCAATGGCCGAGAGGCCGGGTGTGACCCAGGAAGACATCCAGACCGCCGTCTCACAGGCAATGGAAGCGCAGCAGGATATGATGCCTGAGCGCATGAGCACGACAATCACTGTCGCGCTTGCCAACGTGGGCGCCCCCCAGTTCAGAAACGAGAAGGGCCAGTGGCCGGACGTTTCGTTTCATGGGTTCTTCGGATTCCAGGAGCCCCTTCTCGGCTGGACGCCATCTGAGGACATCATGGGCGCCCCTCTGGTAAACAGTAACACGTGCGCGGCTCCTCTCGTCATCACCGGATGGGAGTGGGAATTGCCCGGCAAGGACGGGTCATCTGTTGTAAAGCTCGACAGGGACCTCGTCGGCATTGACGATCCGATGAAGTCAATGGACGACACCGCCTTGTCGCTACCTGAGTCTGAGCGAGTCAATCCAGATGACGAGGGAATAGTCAGGCTGTTCATTCGACCTGGAATCCGCTTTTACAGAGCCGGGGAGGACGGCGAGCTCGTGGACATGCACGAGTTGACCGCTGAGGACGTTGCCTGGTCTATGAACGACGCGGGTTCAGACAACCTGAACTCCACCCACTCGAAGGCATCACAGCAGTACGACTTCTACAAGAAGTGGGAGGTCGAGGATACCTATGTGGCGGTTGCGCCAAACCGGGCGTTTACCTCTGACGGCATACAGACTGTCTCATCACAGTGCTGGGACTCAGTATTCATGCAGTCCAAGACCTACCAGGACGAGTTGGTAGCTGACGGCAATGAGTTCGGAACGTTTGGGTACCCGCACGGATCGGGGCCT
Organism: uncultured Dehalococcoidia bacterium; assembly: GCA_964537915.1. Lineage (GTDB taxonomy): Bacteria > Chloroflexota > Dehalococcoidia > Lucifugimonadales > UBA1123 > VXRN01. The sequence continues at coordinate 10,418 of CAZIDM010000022.1, read as the reverse complement.
TTCGTTGTCCACCAGTGGCGGCCAAACGAGCGCATTGACGCCGAGTCTCGCGTGGACCATTGGCGCGCGAACGCTCCTTATGACAACCTCGTGATCCTCCAGGCCAACGAGGCTCAGAGCCGGTCGGCTATGCTTCAGACCCGCCTGGCCGACATAGCCACGGCGTCCATCCAGGACGTTGGAAGGCTGGATGCGGAAGGCTTCAGGTTCCACGACGGCCTGGACACCATCTACGGCCACTTCTTCTACTTCTCGGGCAACTACCATTCGTTCAAGGACCCGGAAACAGGGGAGCCGGTGCTGCGCGAAGGCTTCAAGCCTACTGCGAAGTACCCCTGGATCGGCGATCCCCGTCTTGAGTGCGTAGGCATAGACCGGACCGATCCCGCTATTCAGGACGTTCCGGGCGCGGGCTGCGACGCGCAGGGCTTCGACAACAAGGATACGGACAGGTTCGACTACAGCACTCCATCCATGGAGTCCGCCAGGAAATTCAGACTTGCCCTGATCCACGCGATTGACCGCGAGCTGATCGCGGATGCAGTCACCGGCGGTTATGGCGGCGCGCTCTACGCCGGCTGGTACCCGGGCACTCGTTTCCACCAGCTTCACCCCGAGTACAAGGACAAGTGGGCATACCCATTCGACCCGGAGAAGGCGCGGGAACTTCTGAAGGAGTCCGGCGTTAGTGAAGGCTTCGAGTTTGAGTTCTGGTGCTCGCAGGGCAACAACACCTCGCTTGAGGTATGCGAAGCCACCATCGGCCAGTGGAGAGAGCACTTGGGTCTCAGGCCGTACATTGACAGCCAGCAGTACTCTGCCCGCAGGCCCGCCATGCTGGGTCGCCAGATCAACGTGCCGTGGATGGTCCAGTGGGGCCCCAACAGGAAAGAGGGGCGTGTGAGAGATGTCGGCGGCACGCTGCCGGGATGCTGCCTCTGGCCTATTCCCTCCGGCGGATTTAACCCGGGCATCGAGGACAACCTGCACTACGACTACCGAGAGGCAACACGCGCACAGCCGAAGGGGTCTCCTGAGCAGCTGGCGACGCGCGAAGAGATGATTGACTGGGCGCACTACATGGGTATGGCAGGCGGCGTGGTCGAAGTTCCAGTGCTGGTAGGGTTCAACTCCGAAACAGTCCAGAGCTGGGACCTGAAGCCCTGGGACCTCCCGAATTCGTTCGAAACCGTGCTGCCGACCGGCAGGTAGATTCCCGTCAAGAGGCGCGGCGCGGTCTGACAGGTTGATAGTATCGCCGTCCGGGCGGAAAGGCCCGGGCGGCGATTGAGTTGTCCGCGTCCACTATAGCCGCTGCGGTCGGGAGCGCTTGGCATGAAAGTCTTCATAATACGGCGACTTATCTTCGTCGTTATAGCCGTAATTTCCTCGACTCTCATAGTTTTCGCTCTTTCCCGCTTCTCCGGGGGAGATCCTCGTTCCTTGATGCTCAATGTCGGCTTCGCTTCGTCGCCTGAGATATGGGAGGCGTGGGGCGAGAGGCTTCACCTGGATAAACCGCTCGTCCACCAGTACTTCATCTGGCTCTGGAACCTGGTCGTCCATCAAGACTTCGGACTCTCGTTAAAGACAGGCCAGCCTGCGAACGAGATGATCATGCAGTTCGCGCCGGCCAGCATTCAACTCGGGTTCTGCGCTGCATTGTTCGTATTCGTTACCGGCATTCCCCTCGGAGTTCTCTCGGCTGTGAAGCGCGGCTCGATTTGGGACATCATCGCCAGGACTTTCGCGCTCTTCGGCCAGGCGTTGCCGCCGTTCTGGCTCGGCATCATGCTCATCCTGCTATTCGCCGTAAACCTGGACTGGCTTCCCGCCGGAACCAGGGGACACGGCGTTGACTGGCCAGAGCGGCTCAAGTTCTACGTCATGCCGACTGTCACCCTGGGGTGGCTGGCGTCGGCGACCGTGCTTCGACTGGTGCGGTCTTCCATGTTGGAGGTGCTGGACTCCGAGTTCGTGAAGCTGGCTCGCGCCAAAGGCGTGGGATCTACCGCCGTAGTGTGGAAGCACGCCTTTCGCAACGCTCTGATTCCCCCGCTGACCGTCTCCGTGCTGATTCTCGCTGGATTTATCAGCGGCGCTGTCGTTACTGAGGCCGTGTTCTCATGGCCAGGCTTGGGATTCATGGTGTACCAGGCAGTCTTGAACATCGATTTTCCAGTGGTAACCGCCGCGGTGCTGGCACTGACCCTGCTGACGGTCTCTGCGCTGTTCGTGCTCGACATACTTTACGCGCTTATCGATCCCAGAATCCGATACACGTGAGGGGCGCTTAGTTGACCAGAAGGGCCAGGCGGCACACCGTTTCCGAACTTGTGGAACCCGGGAAATCAACCCGGCTCAGGGACACCCTGTACGTTCTCCGCAGGTGGCCACTGATACCATTCTTCATCCTCGCGGTACTCGTCATCTCTGCGATCTTCGCCCCTCTTCTCGCGCCTTACAGTCCGGTGGAGGACCAGCTAAGAGCGGTGCTCGCTTCTCCGGCGTGGTATCCGTCCTGTGAGGCGGGTCAGCTAAGCAACAAGTTCCAGTCCTGCAACACGAATGGGGTTCCCCTCGGCAGTGATCAGGAGGTGTACTTCTTTGCCCTGGGTGCGGACCAGCTCGGCCGGGACCTGTTGAGCAGAATGATCTACGGTGCGCGAATCTCACTGACTTTTGCTTCAATTTCAATTGCCTGCGGCACCGTCGTCGGTACTACCCTCGGCCTGATAGCGGGTTACCACGGTGGCCTGGTAGATGAGATGATCATGCGCACGACAGATGTCTTCACTGCGTTGCCATACATCATAGTTGCCATCTCAATCGTAATCGTTATGGGCCAGTCATTCTTTGTAATAGTTCTGGTTTTAGCTCTTGCAAGCTGGCCGGGCATCGTGCGTCTCGTTCGAGGACAGACGCTTCAGATAAGGAGCTTTGAGTACATTGCCCTCGCCCGGGTTGCTGGAGCCTCCACTCCCAGGATCATGTTCAAACACCTGCTGCCGGCAGTGGCCAACACCATAGTTGTCGCCATGACATTGCAGGTTGGCGGCACTATCCTGAGCGAGAGTATTCTCTCGTTCCTTGGTGCCGGCGTTCCGCCTCCGACGCCCTCCTGGGGAGCGGACATTTCCTACGGACGTGAGTACCTTGGCTCTGCCTGGTGGGTCGCGTTTTTCCCTGGTATGGCGATATTTCTGACCGTGCTGACGTTCAACTTCATTGGCGACTGGCTTCGCGACCGCTGGGATCCAAGGCTGCGGCAGATCTAATGCAGTGGGGATTTCGATCGTGGAATGAAGCGAAATACCAAGCGCGGAAATTCCCTACCGCGACTCCCCATACCCCTGGTCGCGTTCGCGCTTGAACGCGGCCCAGCCCTGTTCCTCGCGAATGCGATGTCGTCCTGCGCCGACCGTGTCCTCGGCTTCCAGGAGTTCCCGTAGTGCGCCGTTGTCGCGGTAGCGTATAGCGTCGATCATGCCCATCTGCTCGTATACGAGGTTGATGAGACGCTTGTTGAGCCGGACGACCGACGGTGGGAGTGACGCCAGCTTGTGGGCCATCTCGTTGGCTGCCTCATCGAGATCGTCGTCAGGGACGACTCGGTTGACCATGCCCATGCGCAGCGCGTCATCTGCCGTGATCATTTCGCCCAGAAGGAGTATCTCTTTGGCCTGCTTCTGTCCGGTGATGTACGGAGTAATGAGCATCGGAATGCCGAAACCGTGGCGGATCTGGATCTCCCCGAGACGCGCGCTCTCGGCGGCGACGGTCAGGTCGCACACTCCGGCAAGTTCGAATCCCTGACCGACCGCGTGGCCGCGCACCGCCGCGATCACCGGCTTCGGGAACGACCAGATACGAAGCTGCAGGTCGATCGCGTTCGGCGCGGGGTCGTCATCCGGGTACAGCGACGACCACAGGTCTCCTCCTGCGCAGAAGGCGCGTCCGGCTCCCGTCAGGATGACTGCCCGCACGTCGTCGTCACTCTCTGCCCGGTCGAGAGCGCCGTCCAGGAGGCGGTTGACGTTCTTGTTGATGGCGTTGAGCACGATGGGGCGGTTCAGCGTGATCCGCGCGACCCCGTCGTCGGCCTCGTACAGAACGTCGTCAGGCGACGGTGGCGGGATCGGGATGCCGTCCGGCGTCTTCTTCCAGTTGCTGGTGTCTTGATCAGTCGTCATATTGTGGTCTCCTTAATCGGGGAGTAACGGTACCACACAGGGGGCGCGTGGCACCGTGTGCGCCACGCACATAGCCTGTTCAGGGCGTCGGTGCTACACTCACGCCATTCGGAACGCTCTGCTCGACTCAGCGAGCAGGGTCGAGACTGGAGAGTAAGCGATGGCAGGAACTTTAGAGGACAAAGTGGCGATCATCACCGGCGCCGCGACGGGCATAGGCAGGGCCACCGCCGAGCTGTTTTCCAGCGAAGGCGCGTCAGTGGTCGTGGCGGACCGCAATGACGTCGAGGGCGAGCGGACGGTGGCGGGCATCAATGAGCATGGCGGAAACGCCGTATTCGTGGAGTGCGACGTCTCCAAGGCGGACAGCGTGCAGCAGATGGTCGAGGCCACCGTCGAGAGATTCGGCCCCCCGGACGTCCTGGTAAACAACGCTGGTGTCTTCATACGGATGGAGCATCGAGTCCACGAGATCACCGACATGGAGTGGGACCTGACGATGCAGACCAACCTGAAGGGGGCGTTCTACTGCTGCAAGTACGTGCTGCCTCACATGATGGAAAAGGGCGGGGCGATCGTTTCGATTTCTTCAGTGACCGCCCTCGGGGGACGAGCGTTGACCGGTCCGTACGGCATCAGCAAGGCAGGTCTGATCAGGCTGGCAAAGACCGTCGCAGACGACTACGGAGAGTACGGGATACGGTCGAACGTCGTCCTGCCCGGGCTGACCGACACGCCGCAGGCCCGGGGATCTACAGGCAGCGCCGAGAGGTTCCAGGAGAGGAACGACGAGATTCTCCTGGGAAGGGCAGGGCAGCCCGAGGACATAGCTCAACTGGTACGCTTCCTGGCATCCGACGAGGCTTCCTTCATATCAGGCGCCAGCTACATCATCGATGGCGGAGGAGTCGTTTTCAGCCAGTGAACGCCGAGTCGTCAACCGATGTTCTGGAGGAGGTCTGAAGACCGTGGAGACATTGAGAGAACTGATAGAGATGGCCGTCGCCGACTACGGGTTCAGGCTGGCCGTAATGTGGGGCCCCGACGACGTAATCGCCATGTCGTCGCTAACCGACGAAGAAGCGTCAGTGCTGAAGAATGACCTGCTCCCAGAGCTGAAAGCACTGCCAGACCCAGTGGAGCCTGATGACAGGGCGGAGGTTAACGAGCGGCTGATGGAGCTCGCGGAAGGCGGGCTGGGGTCTGCTTGACTTCTGCTCAGGTAGGTTCCTGAGGAGTTCATCCACTCTCATTCTCAGCTGTCACGTTCTTCCCACGGGAATGGCTCTTCTCCCAAGTTGAGTATATCGTCCGCGTGAGCATGGTCAGCTTCTCGTAGCTGCTTTCCCATACATCTGGCGTGATTAGCAGGTGAAGCTCATCCCTTCCGTACTTTTCGCGGTAATTACTTCTGTGTGTTTCCGACTGGATTTCTGTCCCTATTCGATTGAAGGCTTCACTACACATGTTAATGGTCCAAGGATAGAAGGCGATTCTCACCAAGCCTCTTTCTGGAATTAGGCGAGCGTACCAAATTCTCTCTAGAAGCAAGTAGGAGAAATCTCTTCTTATCCCCTCTGAACTCTTTCCCCAATTGTCCAGGAACAAGCTTCTAATGTCAGAAAAGGTCTCACTCACGCCAAGTGATCCGGCTAATTCGTCAAGTGCCTTCAGCCTTTCATCTCTGGTCAGGCTTCGTCTTTTGTCTATTAGGTTGGGCGCCTCTGACCCATCTATTTCCACTTGCTTGGCCAGAATGGTCTTGCCGTCCAACGTAAAGCAGTGAAAGGTCAACAGCGATATATCCATACCGCTGTTTTCGGCGAGGAACTTGACCATTCGCTCAGTTGTATTGTCCACGCCCAATCCGACTAAGAATAGACGCAATGGCTTAAGGACTTCCAAGTCATCAAATCCGAGGTCGTTGGTGTACCAATCCTGAAAGTCCTCGATCTTCTCAATGTTATGGCTTCCCGACTTCTGAGATATGTGTTTTGAAAGAGCACCCAAGTCCATTCGATCGAGGTCAGAAGCGTAGTCTATGACCTGCGCCACAGCATCCCGTGAGAGCGTGCCGCGCTTGAGCTCAAACACAACCAGCCTGCCGTCTCCATCTACGCCAAGCAGATCGAGAGGGCCGCCCTCAGTAGGTGTTTGTCTGCCGACAAAGACTAGATCGTCCATCAGCAGACTTGGGTTGCTGACAAGGATGCTTTCGAGCAGCAGCTCAGACTCCATCTGATTGGAAGGCATAAGTTGCGTTACTTGTGAGTCATCGATCGCCCATATCTGGATGTCTTCCAAGGTAAGCCTCCTGGACCGCCTATTGACCACGCCGTTCAATTGGAAGATGCCGGACGCGAACCTGACGCTCGCTCACGCTTAAGATAGCTCCTCGGTCAATGTCTGATTCGAACTCCGAGATGAGGTAAGTTAAGTGATTGTTGAGGATCTGAGGTTGCATTCTTCTGAGACGAAATATGATCACACTTGGCAGTTCGGCACCACTCGCAGCCAGCAACTCGCCAAAGTCGAGGTCATGAGTAAGGAGTACACGGCTTTCACTGAGAGCCTTGTGCAGTATGTCCGGGTCCCTCATCCTGTGGAGGCGTTGCTCATAGAGATGAAGGGCATCGTGGCCGAGACGATTTAGGAATTCGACTGTTAGGGGCGAAATCCCAACGTCTGCCAGGAACCTCACGTCGAGACAGGCTCTAGCGGGTGAATGCTCTCTTCCGCCAACAGGGCCGCATACCGAAGGCACTGGCGGACGTCCTCGGATTCAAGGTAGGGATACGCCTGGATTATCTCCTCTGTGGACATGCCGCTGGCTACCAGATTCAGCACGAGCGATACTGTTACCCGCATTCCCCTGACACACGCGCGTCCCCCCATTACCTGAGGATCGTGGGTAATTCGGTCTAGCTCAGGCATTCATCCAGCTCCCATCCCATCGCATAATCTCTGTCGTATGTTGAGGATCTCCAAGCCTACAAGGTTACCGTGATCGTCGTAGTCTAAGATGATCCTAGGCTCAGGCTCGTCGCTCTCATTAATGTCCGCATCATTGAGGATGATCCTCAGGGTGTCGACTGCCTGATCGTAGGTGATTTTCACGACGGCTTCCCATCTGAATATACCACTTCACCCCCCACCATCGTCGTTACCACCTGGCCTTTGAGCGTCTGACCATGCAGCGGTGAGTTCTTGCCTTTGGACACGAACTTCTCGGTGTCGACTGTCCACTCTGCGTTCGGGTCGAGGATTGTGACGTCGGCGTTGGCGCCCGGCCTGAGGCTGCCGATGTCGGTGCGACCGAGGAACTGCGCGGGCGATGACGTCAGCTTCTCGATTATGAGCGGCAGACTGACCTGTCCAGCGTGCACAAGGCACATGACCGACCCCAGCGCCGTCTCCAGTACGCTGATGCCCATCGCCGCCTCCTCGAACGTGCACAGCTTCTCGATCTGATTGTGCGGAGCGTGGTCGGTGGCTATTACGTCGATGGTGCCGTCGGCCAGCCCCTCGGCCATGATCTTCATGTCCGACCTCGCGCGAAGTGGCGGGTTCACCTTGGCGTAGGTGTCGTACGCGGCGGTCTCCAGGGCATCGAAGGGATGCCCGCCCGCGTTGCCCATCACAGCCTCGTCTGTCAGCGTTAGGTGATGAGGCGTGATCTCACAGGTCACGCGGACGCCGCGCTCCTTGGCGCTGCGGACCAGGTCCAGCGTTCCCTGCGTCGATATGTGTGCGAGGTGGATGTGTCCGCCCGTGAGTTCGGCCAGCATGATGTCGCGCGCGACCATCGTCTCCTCGGCCGAGTTCGGGGCCCCCTGTATTCCGAGACGGTTGGAGACCCAGCCCTCGTTCATGTGTCCGTCCCTGAACAGGTCAGGCGTCTCGCAGTGGTTGATGATGGGTAGGGGCAGGTTTGAGACCTGCCCGCGCAGACCCGATGCGTAGCTCAGGGCCTGTCGCATGATGTTGGAGTCGGCGACAGGGTGACCGTCGTCGCTGAACCCGATGCAGCCCGCTTCGGCAAGCTCGGCCATCTCCGACAGCTCGGCTCCCGCCGACCTCTTGGTGACGCACCCGATTGGCAGGACTCGCACCGCACCCTCTGTCCGGGCCTTCTCCATCACATACTCCACCGTGGCGCGAGTGTGCATCGTCGGCTCGGTGTTGGGCATCGCGCACACCGTCGTGAAGCCGCCCTTCGCGGCGGCGCGGGTGCCCGAGGCGATGGTCTCCTTGTACTCCAGTCCTGGGTCTCGCAGGTGGCAGTGGAGGTCGATGAAACCGGGAGAGACGACCATTCCGGTCGCGTCGATGACCTGAGCGTACTCGGGCGAGGTGATGTCGGACTCGACGCGGACGACCCTGCCGTCCTCTATCAGCACGTCTCCCACCATGTCGATGCCTTCTGACGGATCGATTACACGTCCGCCCTTTATGACCATTAGCGTCACTTTATTCACTCCTGTTCAACATAGTCAGCATCGGGCGCACGTAGTCCCACATTGGGAGATCGGACACACCGTCCCACCACTGGAACTCGACGGTGTGCTGGTTACTTAGGTTCAGAGCCGTGCAACGATTCCACGTACATGCGGGAAAATGGGCGTGTCGTCCCTAGTGTCCCACCATGTGTAGCCGTCTACGTCGCCCTGCACGACGACCTCTCCGTCGGCTTCCACCTGGTACAGGTGGTGATTGTTGTACTTGCCCTCGTGCGTGAACAGGTACCTGATGGACGTGGCCTCCAGGCTGGTCTCCTCGTGAAGCTCCCTGGCGGCCGCAATTATCGGAAGCTCATCGGTCTCGATGCCTCCGCCGGGGAGAACATAGGCGTCGCGTCCCCGGTCCCTGACGAGCAGCAGCTTCCCATCGCGCCACATAATCAGGGTTGCCCTGTGACGGGGGAGTGTCCCATCCCATCCGGGGTAGGAGGTCGGCCTGTCGGTGCGTGGTTCTGGGGATTCGTCTTGCATGTGGTCAACTTTCCTGTCTGGAGAAGTGCAAAGTCCCGTGTGCCTACCCGTCATTCCCGCGAAAGCGGGAATCCACGAAGTGGCTCGCCGCTTGGCAATCTAGGGCGTAGTTCTGTGGACGGCTCTCACTCCTCACTCCTCTCCACTCACTCCTCTACGCCCGCCTTGAATAACCTTCCCGAATCGGAGTCGCGACGCTGTACAGCAGCGCCATTCGGATCGCGACGCCGTTCGTGACCTGCTCCTCGATTAGCGAGCGTGAGCCGTGCGCGACTGCAGGGTCTATCTCAACGCCCTCGTTCATCGGACCGGGGTGCATCACCAGCGCACCCGAGCTTGCCAGCTTCAGCCGTGCTTCGTTGATGCCGTACTCGCGCGAGTACTCTCTGAGCGACGGTAGATGCCCGGCCTGCTGACGTTCGAGTTGCAGCCGCAGCGCGTATACCACGTCCGCGCCCTCAAGCGCGCTCTCGATGTCGGTGACGATCCTCACGTCGGCGAACGGGTGACCCTCGATGTCGGCCCGCCCGTCGAGCAGGTCCTGCGGAAGCAGCGTCGGAGGCGCGCACAGCGTGACCTCCGCACCCATCGCGGTCAGCCCCCACAGGTTGGAGCGCGCGACGCGGCTGTACAGGATGTCGCCGACGATGGCCACCTTGAGTCCCTCGACGTGGCCGAAGTAGTTGCGCATCGTGTACATGTCCAGCAGCGCCTGTGTCGGGTGCGCGTGCGCGCCGTCTCCGGCGTTGATGACACACGCGTCGAGATGCCTGGCCAGGAAGTGCGGCGCGCCTGAGTGGGAGTGCCTGATGATGATGATGTCCGCGTTCATGGCCTGCAGCGTGAGGGCGGTGTTGTACAGCGTCTCACCCTTCTCCACGCTGCTGCCTGAGCCGGACACGTTAATGACGTCGGCGCTCAGAATCTTACCGGCCTGCTCGAACGAGACGCGCGTCCGCGTGCTGGCCTCGGTGAACAGCGTGATGACCGTCTTGCCCCTAAGCGTGGGCACCTTCTTGATCTCACGGTTCATCACCTCGCGCATGGCGTCGGCGTTCTGGAACGTCTCCTCGATCTCTTCCCGCGAGAAGTCGTCCATGTCGAGCACGTGCCTGCGTCCGGGGACGTAAGTAGGTCTCGGACGCTCGAACGGCACGACCGCTGGGGTGCCGTTGGTCCGCTCTCGCTGGATCAGTTGTGTCATGCGTCCCCCTTATGGATGACGTAGGTAAAC
>CAZIDM010000021.1:0-43381 GCA_964537915.1 uncultured Dehalococcoidia bacterium | reverse complement strand
AACGTGAAATTGGCGACGGAACGAAAACGAAAAGACCCTCCAGTCGTGGGGCGGAACACTAGCCACTGGCCACGAGGCGCAAGTATAATCGGGCTGGTTTCGATCGATGTGCCGCTAACATCGGGCGACTCCCGTTCAACCAACAGGTCAGGAGTTGAAAATGGCTGTCCTACTCGTAGCGTCGGATGGAGTTGGCGCAGGCAAGACTTCTGTGTCCCTGGCGCTTGCGTCGCTTGCAGAACGTGCAGGACGTACGACACGCGTGTACAAGCCATTCGCCTCAGACGGCGACACAGACTCGGAGATAATCGCCGAACTCTCCAGCTCGAACCTCGAAGGCTGGCCGAGGACCGCCGGGGGTGGCAGCCCTTCAACCGACGATCTCTCGGCTCTGGCAGCCGAACTTTCGGGCGGAGACATTGGAGAGTCGCTGAATATCCTGGAACTGTCAAACGAGTTGGGGGCGTCGGCCACAGGACGCGTAGCTGAAGCGCTGGATGCACAGGCGATTCTAGTTTCCACCGCACGCAGAGGCCTGAACGCCTCTGAGTTTTCGGACTGGAAAGACTCGCTTGGCGACCGTCTGTCAGGGGTCATCGTAAACAGCGTCACCCGCTACATGAACACGGAGAGTTCCGAGAGCATCGCGCCGTCGTTCGACGAGGCCAAGATAGACCTGATTGGAATGATCCCCGAAGATCGTGCGCTGCTCTCAGTCACGGTGGAACAGATCCGGGCAGGCCTGGACGGTCGTTACGTCGTCCAGGAAGGGGACGTCAACCGTCCGGTCGAGCACTTCCAGGTCGGCTGCATGAGCCTCGATCCTGGCGAGCTCAGGTTTGGGCTCCACGACAACAATGCGGTCATCGTCCGTGGCGACCGCCCCGACATTCAGATGTCTGCACTGAACGCCTCCGCAGCCTGTCTGCTTCTCACCAGGGGTATCGACCCGATCGAATACATCAGCTACGAGGCGCAGGAAGAGGAAATCCCAGTGATGGTGGTTGAGCCTGACACGCTAACGACCATGTCCCTTCTCAACGACGTGGTTACATCCGCGAGAATGGACACGGCCGCCAAGGTGTCCAGGTTCGCTGATCTGCTCGAGGCCAACGCCGACCTCGAACGGATCGGGCTAGGCCTCTAGTTTACCCGGGAACGCGCCTGCGAAGAGGTCGCCATCTGTGGGCCACTCGTCCTTGGGCATCTCGTAGTAGGCCTCGATTTCGTTGCCGTCGGGGTCGCAGAAGTAGACACCCAGCGAGATTCCATGGTCTCCGATGTTCTCGATCTCGACCTCGCGCTCCTTGATTACGGAGTAGAGATTCTTGAGGTCCTCGAAAGACTGCATCTCCCATGCCATGTGGTACAGTCCGACCCTCTTGGACTCCGGGCCAGGAGCGTCCTCTCCTACAGGCACCAGAGCCAGTTCGTGTGACATGCCTTCGTTCGCGCTCATGAAGGTCATGGATCCGGGTCGCTTGTTCATAACTTTCAGACCGAGCACTTTGGTATAGAACTCTTCCGACTTCTCCAGGTCCCGTACCTTGATGACGAGATGGCCAAGCTGCTTTGGAGTTACCATCTGAAAAACCTCCGAATCGCTTTCGTCCAATTGAATCGAGTGTAACATAGGGTCGGTTATTATGAGCGATAACAGAAGAATAAGGCTGGCAACTGAGGCGGACGCCGAAGCAATGCTGGCGATATACACCCCAGTCGTGCTGGAGACGGCAATCTCATTCGAGATTGAACCCCCGTCACTGGATGAATTCAAGACGAGGATCCGCTCTACGCTCGCGCGAACTCCCTGGCTGGTCTGCGAGATCGATGGCGACGTGGCGGGCTACGCTTATGCCGGGGCGCTCAGGACGCGCGAGGCATACCAGTGGTCGGTCGAGATTACGGTGTACGTACACGCCGATTACCGGAGACTTGGAGTGGGATCGGCGGTATACACTTCACTCTTCGACTGCCTGAGACTCCAGGGCTTCATGAACGCCTACGGCGGCATCGCGCTTCCGAATCCAGGGAGCGTGGGACTTCACGAGAGCATGGGATTCTTCCACATTGGAACGTATCGCAACGTCGGCTACAAATTCGGAGCGTGGCACGACGTCGGTTGGTGGCAACTCGAACTGACTCACCCGGATACCGAACCCTCGCCGCCCAAGCCGCTTCCTGCGTTGCTCGATACAGAGGAGTTCCGAAACTGCCTGAAAGCGGGCCTGACTGAGTTGAAGCGATGAGTCTGAGACCCTACCCAACCTATGAGATCACCAAGCAAGGAGCTGACTGATGACAAGAGTTGCCGTTCTGGATGACTACCAGGAAGTCGCCCTTCAGATGGCCGACTGGAACTCTCTTCCAGATGAAGCCTCGGTCGACGTGTTTCAGGACCATCTGACGGAAGAGGACGACCTCGTGGCCCGCCTGTCCCCGTACGAGGTCATTGTCGCCATGCGAGAGCGTACCCCATTCCAGAGGCCGCTGCTCGAGCGCCTGCCCAACCTGCGGCTGTTGGTAACAACCGGAATGCGAAACGCGTCAATCGACGTCGTAGCCGCCACGGACAACGGCATCACCGTCTGCGGTACAGACGGCGTGCCCTACCCAACTGCCGAGCTGACCTGGGGCCTGATCCTGGCACTGTTGAGGAAGATACCGACTGAAGACCGCGCGACCAGGGACGGCCACTGGCAGGTCAGCGTGGGTGAAGGACTGCACGGCAAGACGCTCGGTGTAATAGGACTCGGCAGGCTGGGCTCGCAGGTGGCTAAAGTCGGAGTGGCGTTCGGGATGAACGTAATCGCATGGAGCCAGAACCTGACAGCCGAACGGGCCGAAGAAGTCGGCGCGACCCTCGTGTCTAAGCAGGAGTTGCTCGAGTCCTCAGACGTCGTGACCATTCACGTAGTCCTGAGCGGACGAACTCGCGGTCTCCTGGGAGCCGAAGAGCTTTCATCAATGAAGCCCTCAGCCTATCTGGTCAATACGTCTCGCGGACCAATCGTAGACGAGGCGGCGTTGATCGACGCCCTGCAGGAAGGGTCGATTGCAGGGGCAGGCCTCGACGTGTTCGACATCGAGCCGCTGCCCCTGGACCATCCCTTCAGGTCAATCCCGAACACAGTCCTCACTCCGCATCTGGGGTACGTTACCGGCGAGACCTATCGTGTTTTCTTCGGGGGCGCCGTCGAGAACATCAAGGCATACCTCAATGGCAACCCGGTGCGAGTGATTTCGGCCCGCTGACCCTCTACCATCTATCCGGTCCGCCTCTACTGCCCGCCAAACGTCACGTGTGACCGGAGGTAGTCCATGTCGATTTCGACGCCAAGGCCCGGCGCGTCCGGCACGTATAGATCGCCGTCGCGAATGTCCAGTCCCGGGTCGATGAATGCGCCGTATGCACCGAGGTCGTATCTCATTGTCTCGAGCTTGTAGAAGTTGGGCGTGGTCATCATCACGTGCGCGCCGGCCAGCACGTTGATCGGGCCGCTGGCGTCGTGGGGCGAAACTGGAATGTAGTACGCCTCCGCCATCGTGGATATCTTCTTGAGCTCCGTGATGCCCCCAGTCCAGGTGACGTCCGGCATGACGAAGTCTGCAAGGTTGTTCTCGAAAATGGGAACGAACTCCCAGCGTGTGTGCAGGCGCTCCCCAACCGAAATCTTGACTGGAATCTCGTTCCTGACCTGTTGGAGCGCTCGCCAGCTCTCGACCCGCACAGGCTCCTCGAACCAGTGAATGTCGTGTTTGGCGAGCCGGTTTGCGAGTTCGACGGCCGTCGGCACGTTGTACATGCCGTGAGCGTCGATGAGGATTTCGATGTCCGGGCCGATTGCCTCGCGGACGGCCCCGACGATCTCGTCGGCAGTGGCGATACCCTCGCGGCTGAGTTGCCCGTCGAGATAGCCGTCGTTGCCTCCGGGAATGAACCGCATCATCGGGTCGAACTTGAACGCCTCGTACCCAGCATCGATTATCTGCCTGGCGTCGGCAATGGCGTCCGGTACGTTCCTCGGCTCCGGTGGGTGCGTGTAGAGTGCGATCCTGTCCCGTACTGGGCCACCGAGCAGTTCGTAGATGGGAAGTCCCAGCTCCTTGCCGCGAATGTCCCATAGCGCGATGTCAATGCCGCTGATTAGCGCGGTTGTTGCGCCCCTGGAGCCGACATAGGTGAAGGAGTGAAAGATCTTCGACCACAGTCGCTCGAAATGGTTCGTGCTTTCGCCCTCCAGGAACTCGCTGACCTGACCCACCATTGCCGCTACAGCCCGGTTGGCGACCGGACCTGGGTACGTCGTGATCTCACCCCAGCCCGTGATTCCTTCGTCGGTATCGACCTGCACAAGCACTAGGCTACGGTCGTTTACGACCCTCTCCTGGTCGACCCCGATCCGCATCTCCCAGGGGAAGCTGACTATCCATGGAGTCACTTTCGATATCTTCATCTGGCACATCTCCAAGTATGTGAATTTGGGGTTGAATTGTACCCCATTAATGGTGAACCTAAAGTTCTGAATTACCTTTGCGTAAAGGAGAATTATCTGATAAATTACGCCGCAGGCCAGATACGATGGCTCGCGATGTGTACACACGCACTTGATGTCTCGGTAAGGAGGGGATTGTTGTGGCTAAACCAGTAAGTCATTTGGTGGAGCGTCCGGGCAGAAGAATTGGAGACGCGATTTACACAATCCCCGTCCCGGAAGACCTGGTGACAACGCCGGGAATTCCGACGAGGGACAAGGACGTTACCTTCTTCAGCCGTGAGTATCCACTGGAGAACATGGCGATCGAGGAGAGCGCATCTGTCGACTGGGCAAGGGAGCAGCGAGAAGAGTTCACTCCCGAGTCCATCGAGTTCTTCGAAGAACACCAGAGGGAGATGGACCCCATCGTCGAGTGGGTGCGGACCAGCGGTGAGCTGGAGCCTACTGGCACTCCCACCGGTGAGGACGTCTCCGAGCTCATCCGGCAGAAGGCATACGAGCTTGGCTACGGAGAGGTCGGCTTCACCAGGAACGACGGCCACTACGTCTATGCCAGCCGCAAGCCTCAGCTTCGGCGCGACCTGCCAAACGCGATCTGTCTCGCACTCGAGCAGGACTACCGCAAGACCCAGACCATCCCAAGCATGGAGGCCGAGGACACTCACTTCGGCACCTACTTCAACCAGGGTCCGCTGACCATGGAGCTGACCGCCTACATAAGGTCGCTCGGCTACAACGTTCAGGTGTCCGGCCCCACGTGGCACTACGGCCCGATGATCCCCATGTTCGTAGCCGCAGGCCTCGGCCAGCTTGGCGCGAACGGCCAGCTCCTGTCGCCGCACTTCGGCTCCAGGGCCCGGCTGCAGATCATATACACCGACGCCAACGTAACTCATGACGAGCCGGTCGACTATGGCATCCACCAGTTCTGCCAGGAGTGCAAGGTCTGCGTGGACCGCTGCCCTGGCCGCGCGCTCATGCCCGACAAGGTCTGGTACCGGGGCGTGGAGAAGAACAAGCTCGTGTTCAAGCGCTGCCGACCCGTCATGGCCAGGTACGAAGGTTGTGGCATCTGCATGAAGGTCTGCCCGATCCAGAAGTACGGCATGAAGCCTGTCATGGAACACTATGTCGCCACTGATGGCGAGATACTCGGCAAGCGCACCGAGAACCTCGAAGGCTACTCACTGTCCGACAAGGGCTACTTCGGCCCCGGTCAGCTTCCCAGCTTCAAGAGGGACTTCTTCGACATGCCGCAGGGCCGCGCCGAGGACTGGGTTTTCATCGAGTTCAGAAACAAGCTCATGGACATCCACGGCGGCGCAAACGGCCATGGCGAAAGCAACGGTAACGGCAACGGCCACACGAACGACGAGATGTGGGACGAGTTCAGGAACCACATCGAAGACTCGATCGAAACGAGGCGTGAAGCTGCCGACATGGGCATGGACCGCGGTATCTAGTTCGCTGACCGAGTCCATCTAGGCATACGACATCAGGGCATTTTGGCAGGCCGGGTCTGTAAGATCCGGGCTTGCCGGGATGCCCTGAGTCTTTACTAAGGGCAGAGTGAATCCGGACGGTGCGACTGTCATTCGAGGTCAACTATGTATGACGTAATCATCTCAGGTGGGACCGTAGTAGATGGGAGCGGAAGGCGTAGCTTCAGGGCCGACGTTGGAATCGGCGGCGACCGGATCACGGCAGTTGGCGACCTCGCATCAACCGAGGCCAGACGCGTCATCAACGCAACCGGCCTCACAGTCGCCCCTGGATTCGTCGACACTCACGCCCACTCAGACGGTGTACTGCTGATAGACCCACAGCACGCAAATGGGCTGCGACAAGGCATCACCACCGAGATCCTGGGGCAGGACGGGCTGAGCTACGCCCCGATGTCTGCTCACAACTATCGTGTCTACCGGAGATACCTCTCCGGCATCCTGGGGGAGCCGCCTGAAGACCTCGACATGTCGAGCGTGGCTGCATTCAGGTCGCACTACGATGAGAAAGTCTCGATTAACACTGCCTACAATATCGCACACGGCGCGATTCGGCTGGAAACGGTCGGGTTCAACGACGTCCCTCTCAGGGGAGAGGCACTTGCTAAGGCGCTCGATCTGGTCCGACAGGGCATGGAAGAAGGCGCCGTTGGTTTCGCGACAGGAATGTCCTACCATCCCAACGCATGGAGCGACACTGACGAGCTTGTCGCTATCTGCGAGGTCGTCGCCGAGTACGGTGGTGTATACACCACCCACCTGCGTGACGTGAACACCGACCGCGGCTATGGCGGAGGGGGCGTACCTGAGGCACTGGAGATCGGGCGCAGGTCGGGCGTGAAGGTCCACTTCTCCCACTACAGGACACAGGCCTCCAACGCCGGTCAGGTCGCTGAGCAGATGGAACTAATCGACAAGGCGAAGGCAGAAGGCGTTGACTGCACCCTGGAGCTGTACCCCTACCCCACGGGCAGCTCGTTCCCACTGAGTTTCCTCCCGTCCGATGTCCACGAGGGTGGCCCCGACGCAATAATGGCCCGCCTGAGGGACGGTCGTCGCAGAAGTCGACTCGTAAGGGAACTCGAAGACAACCCCCGCAGGACGCTGGACGACGCAGTGCTCACGTACATGAAAGTGAACAAAGACCTTGAAGGAATGAGCCTGCCCGACGTTGCTGCAATGAGGGGCAAGACCAGCCTCGGTGAGACCCTCATAGAGCTGCTCGAGGAAGAAGACGGCCAGATCTGCTACCGTGGCGCTCCTCCCGACAGCGTCCGCGTGTGGGACCAGATCAGCAGGGACGCGATGGAATTCCTGTCGCGGCCTGACTATATGGTCGGAAGCGACGCCATTCCCATAGGGTCTATGCCCCATCCACGGGCCTACGGATGCTTCCCAAGGTTCCTGGGACGCCTGCGAAAGAAGCACCCTGTCATCAGCCTGGAACAGACAGTCCAGCGCATGACTGACAATGCCGCCCAGCGCTTCGGCCTTACCGATCGTGGACGCATCGAGCGCGGCAGGTACGCCGACATAGTCGTCTTCGATGCCGAGCATGTGATCGACAACGCAACGTACGACGACCCGGTCCAGTTCCCCACTGGCATTCCGTTCGTGCTGGTTAACGGCCAGGTGGCTGTGGACAGTGAGCGATGCACCGGAGTGCTCGCAGGCAGAGCAGTTCCATAGAGTCCACCGGGAAGCTCTGACCTCTCATGCCGGACCTGTTCGAGGCCGCAATTGCGGCTGTCGTCATGTTCATGGGCTCGACCGTGCTCTCCACGATTGGGTTCGGAATCGGGATGACGACCATCCCCGTTCTCCTCTTCGTGTTCGACCCGCAGACGGTCGTCGTCGTGGTCAACACAATCTCCCTGCTCCTCTTCGTGCTGATCATCATTCAGAACCGTGCAGAGCTTCCCTTCCGACGCGTAGGACCGATGGCACTCGCCGGAATGGCGGCCGTCCCATTAGGAGTGCTGGTGCTCAAGGAGTCGGACTCGCACGTCCTGAAGATAGCTATCTCCGCAATTGCCATCCTGCTCACGATTCTGGTCGCGTCCCGTGCACAGGCTCCAATACCCCGAGGACTGGTTGCCGGGTTGATCGTTGCCTTCGGAGTCTCTCTCACTCTCAATGCGCTCGGCATAGGCGGTCCTGTCATGGCGCTATACATCTTCGCGCAGAACTGGAGCAGGAACGCCGTCCGAGGGGCTCTCTCCCTCTATTTCCTGTTCGTGGAGACAGCAGGGGTGATCGGCTATGGGGTGGCGGGCCTTCTGACGACCGAGCGCATCTACCTGATTCTAATCGTCGCCGTTCCGGTGGCAATTGGCTTCTACCTGGCGACCCACCTTGTCAGACGTATGAACGAGGCTGTCTTCCGAAGGGCAACCGTGGCAGGGATTATCGTTATGTGCGGCATGACACTGGCGCGTGAGATCATCTCATTGGTATAGGATAGTTCAGTCCACACACAACTCGGAGAAGAGCAGATGAAGATAACGAAAGTCGAAGCCATCGGAGTCAGCAGGTACCTCTTCGCCAGGATCCACACTGACGAGGGCATCACGGGGCTCGGCGAGTCCGGCGCATGGGGCTACCTGGAGGCGTCCAAGGCCGCGATCGAGCTTCTGGGCCGATATCTCGTCGGGAAAGACCCGCTTAGAATCGAGCACCACTGGCAGTACATGTACCGGTTCTCCCACTTCAGGGGCGCGGCGATCATGGGAGCCATCAGCGCCCTGGACATCGCCATGTGGGACATAGCAGGCAAGCACTTCGGAGTGCCGACCTACCAGCTGCTCGGTGGCAAGGTCCGTGACAAGGCCCGGGTGTACTACCACGTATTCGGCGACACCAGGGAGACCCTTGTTAAGGGCGTCAAGGACGCCAAGGAGATGGGCTTCACTGCCGTCGGACACTTGACCCCATTCCTGGACGAAGACCGGGATGTTCCCTACTTCAAGACCCACGCCAACAAGATCAAGGACGCAATCGACGCCGTCGGGATGTACAGGGACGCGGTCGGCGACGACGTAGACCTGTGTATCGAGATCCACCGGCGTCTCAGTCCAGCAGAGGCGATCGCACTTGCCAGAGGGATCGAGCAGTTCTACCCATTCTTCTATGAAGATCCGATCCTGCCCGACAACTTCGACGCGATGGAACTGGTCGCGCAGCACATCAACATCCCAATCGCCACAGGCGAGCGCCTGCACACGATCCACGAGTTCGAGATGCTTCTCAAGCGCGGTGCGGTGCAGTACGTCCGCCCAGACGTCTGCATGGTCGGAGGCATCACACACGCCAAGAAGATCGCGGCTCTGGCCGAGGCACACTACGTGGGGGTCGTTCCCCACAACCCGCTCAGCCCAGTCAGCACTGCCGCCTGTCTGCAGATCGCGGCGTGCATTCCAAACTTCGCTTTGCAGGAGCTTCCTACCGGAGAGCACGAGCCGCCCAAGTCCGAGATCGTAAAGTCCGCCGTCACGCAGAAGGACGGGTACCTGATCGTCCCTGACGCACCGGGGATCGGAATCGAACTGACCGAGGACGCTGCCGAGAATCACCCGTTCACGCCCAGGGTCGTGTCCACACGTCTGCACGAAGACGGTTCAGTGATCGACCAGTAGGCATGGACATTCTGATACGAACCATCGCCGAAGACGAGTTCGAGGAGTGGTCTCGAGCCGAGGCACGGGGATTCGGCTTTCACGCAACTGACGAGTACGTTGAGGTCGCCCGTACATTTGCGGAAACTGACCGCACATTCGGCGCATTCGACGGAACCGATATCGTCGGAACGACCACCACACGCACTTCTGAACTGACAGTTCCGGGTGGGACTGTGCCGCTGGGCTACATCGATGATGTCTCGGTCTTCCCGACACACCGACGCCGTGGCATCCTCACACGAATGATGCGCGCGCAGTTGGACCAGATGCACGAGCGAGGAGAGCCACTCTCTGCGCTGACGGCTTCAGAGAGCCTGATCTACGGGCGCTTTGGCTTTGGGCTGGCCACGTGGACTGAACAGTGGAAGATTGATCGACGCCACACTGCCTTGCAGTCACGCGCGGGCGCCGGAGGCAAGACCGAATTCATCGACCCTGACACCGCTCTCTCCGAGTGGCCGCGACTTCACCACCGGCTCAGGCGGGACAGGCTTGGGATGGTCAGGTACAGCGACGAGTATTGGCAGGCGGCGCTGCTGGACTCTGAGAGTCAACGGCGGGGAGCAAGTGCATTCTTTCACGTCGCATACCTCCGGGATGGGATGGTGTCGGGACTCTGCACATACCGAATCAGGGGCGGCGAGGTGCTGGTAGTCTTCCTGCTGGGAGAAGACCCCGGGGTCGAGTTGGAACTATGGCAGTACTGCTTCAGCATCGACCTGATGAACGAGATACACGGCTTCAACCGTGCCGTTGACGACCCTCTAACACACCTTCTGGATGACGTGCGCAGGCTAGACCGTACGACGACCGACCACATGTAGCTTCGAGTGATAGACGTCAGGGCCGCGCTGGAGGCACGCCAGTACGACTGCACGGGCGCGCTCAGGTTACAGGTCACCGACGACTTCTGCCCCTGGAACGACGGGGTGTACGTCCTGGAAGCCGAGCAAGGCGGCGCGACCTGTACATTCTCTGATGGCGAGCCCGACCTGTACCTGTCTGCTGCCGATCTCGCGGCTATATACCTGGGAGGAACGTCCTTTTCCACACTTTCAAGGGCCGGTCGAGTCGAATCAGACAGTATGAGTGCCCTGGACCTGGCCGACCGTATGTTCCGCACAGGTCGCGCCCCGTGGTTTGTGGAGCTTTAGCTGCCTACCAGCCTCAAGAATCCCTATGCTAGAATTGTCCGTCGCGTTTCCCACTTCGCAATCGATTCCAAGTAGCCAGGTGGGACCGCCCGAAACCGACACCTACAGGAGCGCCCAAATGGATGTAGCAGCCGTCAAGCTCGACCCCAGGACTGTCACCGGTAAGAAGGTGCGTCAGTTGAGGCAACAGGGGATCATCCCGGTACACCTGTACGGTGCTGACATTGAGCCATCCAACCTTCAGATCGACGGGCGCACCCTGAACCGGCTTCTGCCACAGGTCGGTGCGAACATTCCGGTGTCCATAGAAGTTGAAGACATGGACACGGAGAACATCTGCTTCGTTCGCGAGGTACAGCGCCATCCGGTCACAGATGAAGTGATCCATGTCGACTTCCTGCGTGTCGACATTACCAGGACCGTAAGCGCAGAGGTGCCTATCACGCTAACTGGCCTGTCTCCTGCCGTGACCCAGATGGCAGGGACCCTCCTTCAGAACGTTCAGTCGCTGTCCATCGAGGCGCTGCCCATGGACATGCCTGCCGAGATTACGGTCGACATCTCTGTGCTAATCGACTTTGACACCACGCTCTTCGTGGGCGACGTCGAAGTTCCCGGCAACGTCACGGTCCTGAACGATCCTGAGGACGCGCTCGTCCGCGTAGCCCCGCCGAGACTTGAGGTCGAGACCTTCGAAGGCGAGGAGGGCGAAGAAGGCGCTGAAGAAGGCGAAGAGGGTGCAGAGGGGGCCGAAGGGGCCGATTCCGAGGACGAGAGCTAGACGGTTATCCCGTCCTGGAATCGAGCGCCTAGCTGACCCTGTACCTGGCCAGAGCCTCCTCGTTCAGGCTTATGCCGAAACCGGGGCGGTCAGGCGGGCTTACGTGTCCGTCTTTGACTTCGAGAGTCTCTTCGAACATCTCCCCCCACATCGGGTCGGTCGAATTACTGTAGTACTCGACCGTTAACCCGTTCGGGATGGCAGACACCAAGTGTACGTGGACATCCTGGTTACCATGGGGCGCGATATGCAAGTCGTGCGCCTGCGCGAGCGCGGCAACCTTCATGAACTCTGTGACGCCTCCCATGATCAATCCGTCAGGCTGGAGGATGTCGCAGCAGCGACCTTCGATGAGCTCCCTGAATCCATAGCGTGTGTACTCGTTCTCGCCGGTTGCGACTGGAATCGTCGTTGACTGGCTCACCAGCCGGTGACCTTCGTAGTCGTCAGGGTTGACCGGCTCCTCAAACCAGAACACGTCATAGGGCTCCATCTTGCGGGCAATTTCCTGGGCCTGGTAGTGGCGATAAGCGCAGTTGGCGTCGACCATTACCCTGACGTCCGGGCCAACCGCCTCGCGAACGACGCGGACTCGCTCGACGTCTTCGTTGATGGGTGCGCCCCCAATCTTCATCTTCACGGCCCTGGCGCCCATCTCGATGGCAATCGCCATCTCCTCGGCCAGTTCGCCCAAGCCCTTCCCCTCTTCGTAGTAGCCTCCGGCGATGTACACCGGCACCTTGTTCGTGAACCCGCCGAGCAGCTTGTAGACCGGCAGCCCGGTGGCCTTTCCCTTGAGGTCCCAGAGGGCAATATCTATACCGCTGATTACGCGAGTGGTGATGCCTCGCCTTCCGACAAGCTTCGGCTGCCAGAGGTCATCCCATATCTTTTCCGTGTCGAAAGGGTCCTGTCCCACCACGACCTGGGCAAAGTGGTCGAGAATCGTCTTGCCGATTTCCTCGGCCCCCTGCACTCCTCCGGCCAGACCCACACCAGTCACGCCCTCGTCAGTCTCGACCTTGACGACATTGAGGCCGGCAGTGGGATAAACGTACATCCCATTTCGGATCGGCTTCGCACGCTTCCAACGATAGGTTTCCATGTTTAGGGACGTGATCTTCATATTGAGTCCTGCTCCAGCTTCACTTCCTGCCTGTTCTGCCTCTGCCCTGATCAGACCCAGAGGTGTCAAACACCGGGTTCAGGGCGTTCGGGGCGGAGTATAGCACAGCGACTACAGGCTGAATGTGTGGTCGAACCTGTCCCAGATTAGAAGGCGCCCGCATTTGGAGCGCGGGCATCTTGCCCGCATCCGTTCGTCCTGAGCTTGTCGAAGGACGGTTGACTGTTGAACCGCCTACCAACCTGGGACAGTGTCTGTGTGGTCGGTCCGTTTGACACGGTCGAATCGCCTACCTATGATTGCGCCATTCTGCCGCGCCGCTCTATCGGTCCGGCTGCATGGGGGTCCGACCTATGATCGGCTACCGCTACTCCCGCTGGGATGGTTCTCAACATCCCTTCGACTTCGACGAAGACGACATTCTCGACGCTCTGTCCGAAGACATCATGAACCACGGTGATGTCAACCGCGCCATGCGCAATCTGCTGCGCAGCGGCATGTCCGGCGACCAGGGACAGCGTATTACCGGTCTCCGCGAGATGAGAGAGCGGCTACGTCAGATGCAGCAGCAGCAGCTCCAGCGATACAACCTCGAGTCCGCTATGGACGACATCAAGGAGCGGCTGCAGGACGTTCTGGACACAGAGCGAAGTGGCATCGATAAGAGGCTCTCGGAGGCACGGGAAGACCTCGAAAACGCAGGAGAGAACAGGGATACCCTCCAGCCTGCCATGGACCTGCTGGAGAATCGAGCTCAGGAGAATCTGGAGAAACTGGATCTACTGCCGGAGAGCACTGCCGGGCAGATGCGGGAGCTTTCAGAGTACGACTTCATGGACCCTGAGGCGCGACAGAAGTTCGAAGAGATGATGGACATGCTCCGCCAGCAGATGATGCAGAACTTCTTCCAGGGCATGAAGGACGCCATAGAAGGCATGTCACCGGAAGACATGCAGCGAATGCAGGAGATGATCCAGGCGCTCAACCAGATGCTCCATGACAGGGCAATGGGTGAAGATCCTGATTTCGAAGGATTCATGGAGCAATACGGGCAATTTTTCGATCCAGATAGGCCGGTAAGCCTCGATGAGCTGATCGAACGCCTTCAGCAGCAGATGGCTTCGATGCAGTCCCTCATGGACTCGATGCCGCAGCAGATGCGGGACGATCTGGAGGGCATGCTCCAGGCCTCCATGGATCCATCGATGATGGGGGACCTCTCTGAGCTGGCATCGCTCATGTATGAGATGTTCCCATTCGACGACATGGCCAACGAGTACCCATTCATGGGTGATGAATCAGTCACGCTCGAACAGGCCATGGAGCTAATGGAGCAGCTCCAGGATATGGACCGGCTCGACGAGCAGTTCGAGTCGTTGACCCGGCAGGGCAATGTCGATGACATAGACATGGACAAGGTCGAGGAGCACCTTGGCGAGGAAGCCAGGAGGGAGATGGAACAGCTTCAGCAGCTCGTGAAGCAGTTGGAAGAGGCTGGTTACCTCAGGCGCGATGGCGACCGGCTGGAGATCACTGCTCGCGGGATGCGAAAACTAGCCCAGAATGCACTCAGAGAAGTGTTCTCAGAGATGAACAAGGACAGACTGGGTAGGCATGAGGTATTCACCAGAGGCGATGGTGGTGAGTTCACTGGCGAGACTCGCCAGTACCAGTTCGGAGACCCGTTTGACATCGACCTGCACAGGACACTGTTCAACTCAGTGGTCAGAGGCGGGCCGAGGGTGCCGGTACAACTGTCAGTCGACGATATGGAGGTACGGCACACGGAGCATCTGACGCAGACCGCCACTGTCCTCCTGCTGGACCAGAGCAAGTCGATGGGAATGTTCGGGTACTGGGGACCAGCCAAGAAGGTCGCGATGGCACTCTACTGGCTCATCCACTCCCAGTTCCCCAGAGACTACTTCTATCTCGTAGGGTTCTCAGACTACGCCATGGAATTCAAGGAAGAAGACCTGCCGGAGGTCACCTGGAACTACTGGAACTCAGGCACGAACATGCAGCACGCACTGATGGTGGCGCGCAAGCTGCTTTCCCGACAGAAGGTTGCCAACAAGCACATCATCATGGTGACAGACGGCGAACCCACGACGCACCTTGAAGAGGGACACGCCTACTTCAGCTATCCCCCAAGCTACCGCACAATCGAGGAGACGCTGAAAGAGGTCAAACGCTGCACGCAGGACGGCATCACGATAAACACCTTCATGCTCGAGGCCAACTACTACCTGATGGACTTCATCGACAGGGTGACGAAGGTGAACAACGGCAGGGCCTTCTACAGCACACCCAATCAGTTGGGCGAGTACGTGATGGTCGACTACCTGCGGTCGAGGAAGCGCCGGATATCCTGACCGGGCGCTACAGCGAGACTAGCCGAATGGCCACCACCAGCGACGTTTGCCACTGCTGTCCTCGCTTGTCGCCTGCTGTACCTGCTGCTGGGTTGGTAGGCTGATGGGTTGCCTGCTGAAGAGGCCCATCTGCCCCAACGCCCGGTGGAACTGCTCAAGCTGAAGCGGCTTCCTGGCGTATCGGCTCGGAGGTATCGAGTACGACTCCAGTAGGCTGGATTCGGCCTCCGTACCAGTGAGCAGCATCACGGGAATCGAGATGAGATCCTCGTCCTGGTTGATCTCAGACAATACCTCGGTGCCGTCCTTCTTGGGAAGCCTGAGGTCGAGAAGGATGAGATCCGGCCTGGCCGCATCGGAGTGCTGGCCCTGCTTCTTCAGAATGGCCAAGGCTATCTCGCCATCCTCAGCGTGGGTGATGTTGGCCCGCTGGTTGGAACGCTCTATGGTGTCCTGGGCGAGCCGAAAGTCAGCGGGGTTGTCCTCTACCAGGAGTATCTCGATGGGGCGATCACCAATTTCGGAAACCATTGGCACAACCTCCTGGGCGCACAGCCCTAATTCGTTACCGGGATGTTGAAACGGAACGTGGAGCCACTCCCTACCTCCGATTCAACCCAGATCCTACCCCCGTGGCGTTGGGCTATCTTACTACACAGTGCGAGACCTATACCAGTACCCGAATATGCGGTGCGCGAGTGTAGTCTCGCGAACATCCCGAATATCCGCTCCTGGTAGTCCGGCGCAATTCCTATGCCATTGTCCTTAACCGAAAACACCCAGTCGTTTCCCTGGAGTTCGGCCCAGATCTGGACCCTGGGATCGGATTCACCGGTGAACTTGAGCGCGTTCCCAATCAGGTTCTGGAACAGCCTGGCCAGTTGAGCTTCGTCACCGTTTACGATGGGAAGCGGCGAGCACTCGACCTTCGCCTTCTGACTCTTGATGGCCTCGGTCAGGCCCCCAAGTACTGAGTCCATAATGCGGGAGCAGTTGACGGGCTCCAGTTCCCTACCCTGGGTACCGACACGCGAGTACTCGAGCAGGTCAGTAATAAGGTTCTGCATCCTCTCGGCGCCGTCTATTGCGAAGTCCATGAACTCGTGAGCGGTGTCGTCGAGACTGTCCCCGTAACGTTCCTTGACCAACCCGACGTACGCCGTGATCGTCCTCAGGGGTTCCTGTAGATCGTGAGCTGCAGCGTATGCAAACTGATCGAGGTCCGAGTTCGATCTGGCCAGATCTTCCTGTGCCCGGACGATGTCAGTGTAAAGAAGGGAGTTGGCAATCGCTGGCGTGATCTGAGAGGCCACGCGTGAGAGCATCTCTGCGTCTTTGTCCTCGTACGCGTTCGATTGCAGCGAGCGGGCATTCAGGACTCCGAACAGCTCACCACGGTAGATAAGGGGCGCGAGTACAACGGACGGGTACCTGATCAGGTTGGGGTAACGCCTCTCCATTTCGACCGGGTCACCCTGCACCACCATGGCGCTCCGGGATTTCACGACCTCCTCGGTGACTGTCCCTTCCAGCGAGCTGACCTCTCCGGGGTTCCTGCCCTGTATCTCGTCACCGATCACATAAGCGTTAGTGAAGGTATTATCGTCCAGATTGACGAGGCTGATTGCGAGCCTGTCAAACCTGATTAGACTTCGGAGCTGCTCCCCGAATCCAGCGTAGACATCATCAATGTCCAGGCTGGAGCCAATGATCCTGCCGATCTCTCCCAGGGTCTCGTTTTCAGTCGCCAGCCGTCTCGCCTCCTCGCCGGCGGCGATCATGGCCGAGTGGGCGGCCTTCATTCGGGTAACGTCCGTGGAGTAGATCCTAATGACGAGTTCTTCAGGGATGTAGAGGAACTTCTGCTCGAACGTCGAGCCCAACACCGTGATTTCGCGAGACTGCACGCCGGTAGCTTCGTTAAGCAAACGCGCGCGAATGGGCCCCATTTGGCTCGCCAACGGGTGCGACCTGCTATCAGCGTCCGTACCCAGTATCTCCTCGGCCGCGGGGTTCATGTAGGTGACCGTGCCGTCGAGATCGGTCTCCACAACCGGATTTGGGTTGTGTAGAGGAAACGACGACATCCTGCTGGTCAGGGCCTCAGCATGAGCCCTGACCTGCTCATCAGACCTGCGACCGGCTCCCGCGAGTCGGCGGACTATACCGGACAGATGACTCTCTCGATTGCTCATCTCGGCTCCTGCGTATGCATCCAGCAATGGGACAGTCGATGCCTCGACTTGATTACGTCCCGAATCGGGCTCCCGGTTTCAGGCCGACCTCTTCAGTCCATTCCGGGGACATGACCTTGCGGCCCCCTTCCGGCTGGACCCTTCCCACAGAAATGGCCCCACCGCTGGCAGCAACAGTGAAGCCCTCTTCAGAGACCTCAGTCACCTCGCCCGGCTGACTGCCTGTATCACCTGGTATCTTGCTGACCCTGAAGAATCCTATGGACGAACCGTTGAGTGTAGTATTCGCCCCAGGGCTGGGGTCGCCGCCCCTGATCATGTTGTAGACTTCGTCAACTGTCTGGTTATCCCAGTCGATCACAACGTCCTCGGCCCTGCACCACCCCTCATAGGTCGCCTCATCGTGGTCCTGGTCGATCCTCGGCGCCTTACCTTCTCGGACCAATTCGACCGATTCCACCATGGCGTCTACGCCCATCTGGTACAGCTTGCCGAAGTATAGAGACCCAAGCGTATCGTCAGGTGTGATCTCCACTTCCTTCTGAAGGAGTATGGGACCGGTGTCCAGTCCCTTGTCCGGCCAGAAGATGGAGAGGCCCGTAACCGTCTCACCCGAGATGATCGGCCAGTTCATGGAACTCGGCCCGCGGTGCTTCGGAAGAAGCGATGGGTGGTACTGGATAGTCCCTTTATTCGGAGCTTCCAGAATCTCGTCGGGAACTATGTCTGTCACAAACGCCATCACGCACAGGTCGGCATTCAGTTCGAGAAACGCGTCGATAGCTACCTTCCGCCGCATTCTTCGAAACTGAAAGACCGGTATGTCACGTTCTACAGCTTCCTGCTTGATTGGATCGAACGGGCGACCCTCCCGGTCGGGCGGACAGAACACTCCGACTATGTTCTCGCCATTTTCGGCCAATGCCGCCAGAACGTCTTTGCCAAATGCGGCCTGGCCTATCACGGCGATTCGCATATCGTCAGCCATTTTCGAAACTCTCCAGCCTTTCTCAGGGTGTCCCTGATGTTCAACCAGAATTTATCACTATCTGCGAGCCAACGGCAATCCTGCGACATTGCAATCCAGGGTCTCTTCGTTTTCGTCTCGTCATCGATCTCTCGTTCGCCCTGAGCTTGTCGAAGGGCCATCCGTTCATGGTTCGACAAGCTCACCACGAACGGACTACTCTGGTGACACTCGAAAATGAAGAGCCCCTGCGTCGCAAACTCCAGATTCGCCATCTCTGATTGACTGAGGTTCAGCGGCATCGCTACAATTTTGAGTAAGGTACAGGGTGTACCACTGATTCATGCCACGCGAGGGAGGGACGCTGTCATATGAACTCAAGCTTCGTGAGAAAGATTGAGAAGGCGAAAGACTACGCACTTCAGAAGGAGCGAGTCAATTTCCAGAGCTGTACGATCCAGTTCCAAGGAGAAAACAGCGACCACACGATCACTTATGAGGCTGGCAACTGGGGATGCGATTGCGATTTCCATATCGGTCGCGAGACGTGCACTCACATCATGGCAATGCAGATGATGCTCGAGGACATGCTTACCGAGGTCCCCGCAGCGACCTAGTCACACACTTCGCTTGAACATGGAAAGGGCCACACTATGAGCGTGGCCCTTTTTCTTTTCCGCCCTGAATCTGTCCACACTGTCACCGGACGCGGCCTCCGTGGACTCACAGGACATTACTCCATGCGGCTGAAGACGACGCAGGCATTCTGTCCACCGAACCCAAAACTGTTCGATAGAACGTGGGACACGTCAGCCTTCCTTGACTCGTTGGGCACGTAGTCAAGGTCGCATTCCGGGTCCGGATGCTCGTAGTTGATCGTGGGATGAATGAGGCCGTTCTGAATGGACTTCACGCAGGCTACGCCTTCGATGGCGCCTGCTCCTCCAAGGGCGTGTCCGATCATCGACTTGGTCGAGCTGATCGGAACGTCGAAGGCGTCGTCCCCGAACGCGAGCTTAATCGCCATTGTCTCCACATGGTCGTTAATGGGTGTGGAAGTACCGTGGGCGTTGATGTAGCTGATGTCCCGAGGCGTGAGCTCGGCATCCTCGATTGCCCATCGGATAGCCCTGGCGGCGCCAGTCCCGTCCTCGTCCGGCTGAACTGCGTGGAAAGCGTCTGAAGAGACTCCGTAGCCCGTAACCTCTGCCAGAATCTCGGCACCCCGGCTCTCAGCGTGCTCAAGCGTTTCCATCACCAGGACTCCCGCCCCTTCAGCGGGCACGAATCCGTCCCGCTTGGCATCGAACGGCCTGCTGGCACTCTCAGGCTCTTCGTTCTGACGACTGAGCGCCTTGATGACGTTGAATCCGCCCAGTCCAAGCTGGCTGATTCCTGCTTCGCAGCCACCTCCGAGGATCACGTCGGCAACTCCCCGCTGGAGCGCCACTGCTGCCTCTCCGATTGCCTGGGTGCCCGCTGCGCAGGCTGTTATGACGGTAGACGTGTAGCCCTTGAGGCCGTAGATGCGGCTTACGTTGGCCGCGGCCATATTCGGGAGAATCATCGGGATGAAGAACGGCGACATTCGCATCCCGCCCCTGCGGACGAGTATGCGTGCGTTGTCCTCCGTTGTCGGGAACCCACCGTTGCCATTGCCCATTACGACACCGATCCTGTCAACGTCTTCTGTGGACAGGTTCAACCCGGCGTCCTCAATTGCGACCGCAGCTGCTGCAACCGCCATCTGCGAGAAGCGGGCCATCCGTCGATGTTCACGGCGGTCAATGTAATCACCCGGATCGAATCCCGTGACTTCCCCTGAAATCCTGGAAGGGAAATCCGAGGCATCGCAGAGTGTCATCGGCCCGATTCCGGACCTGCCGTTCACAAGGCTGTCCCAGTACTCGTCTACCGACTGGCCCAGTGGCGTCATCGCTCCCATGCCGGTAATCACCACGCGTGTTGTGGCGTTCTTCATGAGGCTACTCTCCTGTAATGTCCGATTGCGTCATTCTAAGTCTGGGCGGGTTGACGGTGTACCGGCCCTCTCAAGTTTTCATAGATTTCAGGTTCAATACCATCGAGCTCTTCGATTGCCTCAGCGGCCAGTGCCAGTGAACCTGAACAGAGTACCAGGTCATCCGGCCCGGCCAACTCGACCGCGTGTCTTAGCCCCTGCGCCACTGTCTTGAACTCGCCGACTAGTTCGAGACCGAACCTCCCAACGACCTCGGCTGTAACGCTTGCCTGAGCCGAGCGCGGATGTCTGGACTGAACCGCAACCACCTCAGGATTCAGGTTCGCGAAAGCCTCCAGCATCCCCTCCGCGCTGTGCCCTCCGAGGGACCCGAAGACAAGCACGACCCGACCAGGATCAATCAACTGCTTGATGGACTCGACAAGCCTGCCTACTGAGTACGGGTTGTGCGCTCCGTCGACGGTAATCGTCGTTCCTTCGCGTTCGTAGACCTGGAACCTCGCAGGCCAGCACACTTCCCGAACGCCCTGATCAATTGCATCGGGCGGCACGTCGAAGCCCCGGTCCTGGAGCACCTCGACCGCCGCCACGGCGGTTGCCACGTTCTCGATCTGGTATTCGCCCACCAATGGCGTCCACAGGTCGTACTCTCTTCGGTCGCCGGTGAGCACAATCGACTGTCCGCTGAGGTCCGACGACACGCCGCGCATGGCAAAGTGCTCCGACACCTTTACCATCGACGAGCCCCTGTCATCAGCGACCTGGTCGAAGACCTTCATGGCCGCACACGACCACTGGGGGCCAATCACGCACGGTACGTCCGGCTTGATTATCCCCGCCTTCTCGGAGGCGATCTTGGCAATCGTGTCGCCGAGAGTGGCGGCGTGGTCGATGCTGATCGACGTAATAGCAGAGACTTCGGGTGTCACTATGTTGGTGGAGTCCAATCGCCCGCCCAGTCCAACCTCGAGCACCTGAAAGTCGGCGTCGATGTTGCGAAAGTGGACCATAGCAAGCACGGTCATCATCTCGAAGAAGGTGACGCCGCCGTAAGGACCATTAGAACCAACATCCTCGACCGCAGGCCAGATCTGGGCGACCAGCGCGGCGAACTCCTCCCGCGAAATCGGTTCAAGGCCGACCCTTACCCGCTCACAGACTGTATGCAGGTGCGGCGACGTGAACAGCCCAACTGTGTAGCCGGCACTCGCCAGGATTGACGTAATGAGAGCCGACGTACTGCCCTTCCCTTTCGTGCCAGCCACATGGACCGCAGGGACAGCTAGGTGCACATTCTCCAGCCGTTCCGCAAGAAGCCCGACCCTCTCCAGATGAAAGCCTGAATGCCCGGGAGAATGGGTGGAACGCTCGAAATCAGCGAGTCCCATCGCCAAGTCAACGGCCTGATTGAAGTCAAGTGTCATTGGAGTAGCTGCAGGTACTCAATCGCGGTTCGATTAGTGAAGAGGTCCGTCACTGCTTTGTACGAATACTGTAGCGCACAGACAGATGCTATTCCACCATTTATGAGTGGTCGTGTCGCACGGACGACGGTTACTCATACCGCTCCAGTCCATCGGCAGCAAGATTCAGAAGGTCAGGGATGTACGATTCCAGGACCTGCAGGTCCACCGAGGGATACTCCAGGTGGGCAACGATGTTCCTGTGGTAGTGGAATGCGCGCTCTAGGGCTGCAATGGGCCTGGAAGCCTCAAACGCCACCCTCTGGCTGTCATCAGGCGCATACCCCTTCCACTCTTCCAGGTACGCGTCAGCCAGGACAGGATTTCTGGAGACCTGGGGAATGAGCGCAGCATCGAAGAAGGGTATCGAAATCGACGAGTCTGACCAGTCCATGATGACTGGCGCTCCTTCTCTGACGAAGATGTTTCCCGCATCAAGGTCGCCGTGGTCGAGGGTCTGGGGAAGAGCGACCGAGTCAACAGTCTCACAGAGCTCGCCCACCAGCTTTAGGTAAGGCACGATGCGCTCCAATGCCTTCTCAGTACGCTGGGCTTCGTAACGGAGACCGAGTTCCGCCGGACCCTCTGCCCAATCTCTCAGCGTGTCCAATATCGCCGACGTAGTACGCCGCTCCAGGCCCACCTCGGCCAGGAGACTGTCGTCCTTCGCGAATCCGAGCTGCACCCTTGCCAGAATCCGCATCGCATCCAACCACATATCCAGGCTGTCGACGTCTCCCAGGGTGAGGTCCCCCAGGTCCTCCATGAGCATCCAACCGCGTTCGACATCCACCGCACGCAGTCTGGGGCTGAATTCGGGGAATCTCCCTGCCACAATTCTGGTAAGCGCCGCCTCACGCGAGAAGAACTTCGGAGACGCCTTGAAGTAGAGTCTCTCCGAGCCGGTCCCAGTGGTGACCTCGACACGAACTACGCAGGAAACAGACCACGACCGAATCGGCGTAAATGTGACCTGCTCCACGGGATACTGCGATTCAATATGGCCGTTGACCCACTCCCTCACATCGCTCTCCCACTCCCCGGGCCACTCCCAGGGGACGGCGGGCGATTCGGGCCGCGGACCGGAAACTCGCTCGCATTCCCTCTGAATCGCGGCTATCTGGGAATAGTGAAGCCCGCCAAGATGGCAGAAGTCGGCCGCATCTATCCAGCGAAGGCCGTCGCCAAGTCGTTCGCCATCATCGGACGTTAGGAGAGAATACACGCGGGGCCTTCCAGCATCCAGGCTGCCCCGGTCCAGGCATCTCAGTACCCGGACACTAACCCCGAGTTTCTGCGTTGTGACATCTACGAACTCTTCGATCTCGGGGTAAAAGCGTTCGAGAACGCGTACCTCGTGGAGAGCCGGAATCGCGCCCGTCGTTACCGCGATCTCCCTGCCACCTGGGGAGAAGAGTAACGCGAGTGCGGGGATGCAGGCCTCACCTGACCCGTGGTGGTCAGAGCTCGATGACCCCAACACCATCACGTACTTTGACATTGACCCCTAGCGGTTCGGAGAGCCGTTTCATCCTCTCCAGGGAGTGCTGACTGGACCGTCCGGTCGCCAGGACAGGCCTGCCCCTCTGCGACCTGGCTTTGCCGTATCCCAGGTCGATCGGGTGAAGTTCAATGCGGCTGAGTTCGCCCGCCTCGTACTCGCATCGCGCGACGACGCTATTCCAGTAGATCGCATCCCCCGGGAATCCGCGAGTGTCGTTTTCGCTCCGCTTGTCGTAGAAGTCGGCCGGAGTGCTCTCGGGTCCCAGACCTACGGACTCAAAATTGAACGCCGGCTGCCATTTCACGGTGTCGTTCTGGAAGATGAAATTGCCCAGGCTGTAGAAGATGGGTCGGCCTTCGTAAATCTCGACGGCACGGGTGATATGTGGACCGTGACCCAGGAAAGCATCGGCGCCGGCGTCGATGCACGCCCTCGCGAAAGTCTGCAGGAACTCGGGCGGTTCGTCGGTGGTGTCCCCGCTCTCGTGACAGTGGAACGACACGAACACCCAGTCAGACATCCGGGCGGCATCCCTGATCCACTTCAGATTATCATCCATGTCGCGCTGGTTCGGCCTTGTCGACTTTCCGAAGTGCTCGCCAAGTACGAACTTTCTGCCCAGGAACCCGAGCTGCGTGTCGTTGTCCTCCATCACAGTGCCCTTGGGCCGGAATCGCCTCTGGGCGGCGTTGCCAGCCTCGAATCCCAGATTTCGGCTGACGCGCTTCATCGAGTCGAACGCCGGACG
Source organism: uncultured Dehalococcoidia bacterium (assembly GCA_964537915.1). Taxonomy (GTDB): domain Bacteria; phylum Chloroflexota; class Dehalococcoidia; order Lucifugimonadales; family UBA1123; genus VXRN01. The sequence continues at coordinate 19,409 of CAZIDM010000021.1, read as the reverse complement.
GTCCACGGTGTATGTCACCGAATGGCGAAGTGCATTAAGTCCAGGCCTGCCAGACAGGTCCGGCCGCTGGTCCATCGCCCTGCCCGCCTCGCTGAACGTTGAGGACGCGGAGATAAGCGCAACCCTGCCGGCATTGGTGTCCAGGTAACCGGGAGCGCGGGCCTCGCTCTGGTTGCGTCCGGTGCCAGCGAACGCCATGCCGATTCTCTTCAGGTGGTCGATGTTGGTGAGTACACCGCCTTCACCATAGTCGTAGCTGTGGTTGTTGGCGGTGGACACGAGGTTGATGCCGGCCCAGCTCAGCTCTTCGAGATTCGCTGGATCAGACCCGGTGAAGGTGCCGCCCGCCATGCCCGGAGAGTGCTCGAACTCGTGCATCAACATCTCAAGGTTGGTGTAACCCACGTCGGCGTTCTTGAACAGGTCCACCAGCGAGAGGAACCTGGGTTCCTTGAACACGGAAAGTTTCCGCGTGATCATGGTATCGCCGCTCGCAACGAGCGTCAGGTTGCCGGATTCTGCGTTGTAAAGGGTCATAAGTCTAGTGAATCATCCCGTTCCAGGGTCGTACTCGGCAGCCAGCATCCCCATGACGACCGAGTTTGCCCTATCTTCACCGTGCGGTCTGCTCTGACGCAGCGTGCCCTCATGAACGAACCCAACACGCTCGAAGAGAGTGCGAGCCGAATGGTTGAACTCCGGGATGTCAACCCAAACCCGGTAGAGGCCGTATTCATTGAAGGCGAGGTCGAGCGCCGCCTTGATTCCTGGCAGGCCGTATCCACGTGTCCACCGGCTTCGCTGACCCATCAGGATCGACAGCTGACCGTCGCCAAGCGCCTCGTCCAATCCGAGGTGGACTTCTCCGATGTGCTCGCCATCGTCGGTGTAAACGGACATGGTCACGTGAGCCGGGTCTTCAAGTGCGCGCGCGAACTCCTCGTCCGTGGCATCCTCCATTTCCGCCGGCTTGTAACCCAGATGGGCAGGTTCGCCATAAGCGTATCGCCCGAACCAGCTGTCAGTGGTCTCTTCGTCCTCGAGCCACTGTCTGATTCTGGACACGTCCTCTCGCGTGACTCCCCTTAGTGAAACTGTTCGTTGTCTGGTCATAGAAGTCCCCCGTAGCCTGAGAACTAGGAAGGGTTAGTCGAAATGCATCGTGGGTAAGTCGCCTTACGCTGATGACGACATCCCTATCGGTATTATACATTGACTAGCACATATATGGCTTACATTGAGAATCTACCCTGGTTCGTCCCGGAGGAAACCAAACTATGTCAATTCAGCCAGTAGTTAAGCAGGCGCAGGAGTACATGACCTCCCAGGGCGTGGATGGATGGCTCGTGTACGACTACAGGGGACTCAATCCCATACTGTCGGACACGGTCGGCCGGGTCGGCCACGTTACGAGGCCGGTGTGGCTCTGGATACCTCAACGCGGAGACCCTCACATGCTGGTCAGCTTCGTTGACCAGAGCCGCTTCACCCACCTTGGCATCGACACCACCCTATTCGTCAACCGGAAGGACATGATCGAGAAGTTACAGGACAGATTGGGCAGGTCCAAGAGTATCGCGATGGAGTACACGCCCAACGGCGCGCTGCCCCGGGTGTCCAAAGTGGACGCCGGGACGCTCGAAATGGTGCGAAGCATGGACGTGGACGTCGTCTCGTCTGCCGACCTGCTTCAGTACGCAACCCAACGCTGGACTGAAGAGCAGCTTGCATCCCATATTTTCGCAGCGGAGAAGCTGACCCAGATCGTAGGAGAAGCGTTCGAGCATATAGGGCTTACCCTGGACGAGGGTATCACTGAGTACGATACGGCGGAGTTCATCCGCAATCGCTTCCGCGAGAGTGGCCTCGTCGTAACGGACGGCCCGTCCGTCCAGGTAAACGAGCACGCCTCCGATCCCCACTTCGACCCCACTCCTGAGAACACAGTCAGGATCAAGCGCGGCGACTGGGTGCTGATAGACCTGTGGACCCGCCTGCCCGGCGAGGACGACATGTTCGGAGACATCACCTGGACCGCGTACGTGGGCGACGACGTCCCCACAAGACACCAGGAGGTGTTCGACATCGTCCTTGGCGCCCGTGACGCAGCGCTGGCAGAGATGGTGACAGCGTTCGAAGAGGGCCGCACCCTCCAGGGCTGGGAACTGGACAAGGTCGCGCGGGACTACATCGATGGGGCCGGATACGGCGAGTACTTCAATCACCGCCTGGGACACAGCCTCGGACGTGAGGTCCACTCGAACGCCGTGAACCTGGACTCGTGGGAGACCCACGACACGCGTCAGCTAATCCCGGGTATAGCGGTCACGATAGAGCCTGGCATCTACGTGCCCGAATTCGGGGTGAGGTCTGAGATCGACGTCTTCTACTCCAAAGACGGCCCTCAGGTCACGACGGACATGCAGCGGGAGGTCGTACTGATCGAAAGCTGAGCCTAGTTGCCGGCGTCCAGCTGGTTTGCCGTCTTGGGAAGTCGCGTGGCCAACAGGACGAGTGCGCCGATTATCACCAGCGCCCCTCCAAAGAGGAACGTGGCGGAGTTCCCCCACTGGTCCGCAACCCATCCGGCTGCCCATGGTGAGAACGCGCCGATGAAGCTAGCCCCGTAGATCAGGGACACCACAGTGGACTGGGCCTGACCCTGTGCAACGTCCATTGCTCCGGCAATGTAAATCGTGTGGAGCGAGTACAGGAACGCTCCCATGACAAGCACCACCAGTACGAGCTGCGGTCCGGGTTCAGCGAACCTCAGGCACATAATCAGCAGACCCAATGCGAGCGTGCATGGGACGAGCACGACCTTCCGTCCAAACTTGTCCGACAGGAAACCCATTATCGGCTGTGCCACAATGCCGGTTACCTGCGCCCCAGACATGAACAGGCCGATCACGACCTTTTCGTATTCGAGGTCTTCCAGCAGGTAGACAGGCAGGAAGCCCATCACCGCTGACTGACCTGAGCTCCGGAGGGCGGTCACAAAGACCAGAGACAGCATCGCCTTTCGCTTCACGAGTGTCACCAGAGACGAGAGGTACTGTCCCAACGACTCCACATCTGTGGCTCCAGCAGGAATGCTCCTCATCATCAGATAGACGGCAACCGCGATGATCAGCGCCGGAAACACGCTCATGTGGAGCACGTCCCGCCACTCGAAGGCAACCAGGTACGTACCGCTTATCAGGCCCCCGGTTAGGACCGGCCCCACAACTTCGCCAACGCTGCCGCCTGTACCATGCAGTGAGATAGCGAAACCGCGTCTGTCGGGGAACTTCCGAGAGAGGGACGCAATTGCAGGCGGGTGATACAGCGAAGGCCCAATTCCGACGAGCAGCATCACGGCAAACAGGAACCAGTAGCTTGGCGCGCTGCCCATCAGGTAGTAGGAGATACCCATGATGCCCAGCGACAGCATGAGCATGAGGCCCGACCGGTTGGCGAACCGGTCGCCGAGGTAGCCGGCTACCATTGTCGTTGTACCGCTGGTGACTCTCTGCGACGTCGCCAGCAGTCCGAACTGGGTCCCGGTCAGCCCCAGGTCGTCCTTGATGACGGCCAGGATGACTGACTGGAGTCCCGAATTGTAGATGTGCTTTACGGCGTGCCCAAGAACGACAGTGAAAGCGAGCTGATTTCGGCCCCGCCTGATTTCCTCGGTATCCTGAACTGTTGCCATCGTGTTAGAAGTCCGCCTTACTGATCGCTACTGATGCCGTCTGCCTTCGTATGGGTGCTCAGCTTCCAGAAGGTCGCCTTCGGCGAATCGGGTCGCCCTGAACTGGCTAATCGGGTGATCGCTAGACGCACCCCGCAGCACGAGCTCCGCCACCATGCGCCCCACCACCGGAGACAGCTTGAACCCGTGTCCACTGAATCCGACGGCCCAGTACAGACCTTCGACCGTCTGTGAGCGGTCAAGTATGGGATTGCCGTCCGGGGTCATGTCGTACAGTGATCCGTAGCCGCCACGGCATATCGCCGACTCGAACTCGGGGAATCGCAATTTGGCGCGCTCCCAGAATCGGGTGATGACATTGTGGTCCGCATTTAGGCCAAACGCGTCCGGATTTGCGACCTCCGTCAAGTCCTCCAGGGCCTCACCGCCAATAACCGTGTCGTGGTCAGAATAGACTCGGAAGTAGGCACCTGTTGAATAGTCGATTACGTTTGTGTTGAGATTCTCAAGAGGCGGCGGCCGTCTCATGTGTACCATCTGGACACGAATGGGCGTCACCGGCAGGGCCTCTCCAACGGCAGCCCCCAGCTGGTGGCACCACGGCCCAACGGCGGCTACCACAGCGGAGGTCTCGATTGTCCCGGAGGCGGTCTCCACGCCGGCTATCTTTCCTCCTGTTACCACCAGGCCAGTAACGGGGGTGAACGTGTGTATCTCGCCCCCGTAGTCCCTGGCCCGCTCGGCATAGGCGTAGGTGGTGGCGACGGGGTCGGCGTGGCCGGCATCCGGCTCGTATGTGCCGATTGCTATCTGCTCCATGCTCGCCTCGGGGACCATCCCCGCAACCTCGGCCGGCGTCAGGGTCTCTATGTTGACGCCAAGGTCCCGGTTCATCTCGACGTTGGCGCGAACTGCGGGCTCGTCCCTTTCAGGGAACATCAGGATTCTGCCGCCCTGGACGAACCTTGGGTCGCCCCCAACGGCGTCCCCGAAGTTCTGGAAGATCTCCCTCGACTCGGTCGCCATTCTCACCAGCGTGGGATGAAGGTAGTGCTCTCGCACCATGGCGCCGGAACGTCCGGTAGCTCCACCGGCGAGGTGTCCCTTTTCGACCAGCACCACCTTCCCCGCGCCCATGCGCGCAAGGTGCATTGCGATACTCGTCCCGTTGACCCCACCACCGATTACAACAACGTCCGCAGTCGAACTGGTCATCGATAAGTCCTTGCCCCGTGGATACCCGTTACCAATTGCCATTGGCGTACACCAGATGGGATTGTACGGGTAAGCGCCAGTCCATACAATACGCCGCGACTTCCCACGGAGGAGAACAGCCGATGACGATACCGATGTCCATTTCTGATGAGACCCTCGAGGTACTCAGGAATATCCCAACGCAGACCCTTATCGACGCCCTCTGGGTGAAGAACTGGCCTCAGAGCTACATCGAAGGAGCACGACCACTCCAACTCGGACAGAAGATGGCCGGACGCGCCGTCACACTCCGTTTCGTTCCCCACCGGCCTGACCTCGCCGCCGACAAGCCCAAGGCAGACCAGTCGGCCGAATACGTGGCAATTGAGCAGTGTGGACCCGGGGAAGTTCTGGTAGTCGACGCGATGGGCTGGACGTACAGCTCAATCGGCGGCGACATCAAGTTCTTCAGGATGATGCAGCTTGGCGCAGGCGGACTCGTTACCGACGGCTCGGTTCGCGACAGCGTCGCCCTCAAAGAGTACGGATTCCCGGTCTTCAGCGCATCGACCACGGCCAAACAGGGTCCGGCCGAGTTCTGGCCCTGGCAGGTGAACGACGCCATCCAATGCGGAGGAGTCCTCGTCAGGCCCGGAGATGCTGTCGTTGGCGATGACGATGGCGTGGTCGTAGTGCCACGGTCAGAAGTGGACGAGGTCATCAGAATCGCGCACCAGCGTGAAGAGGTCGAAGAAGTCGTCAAGTCCCAATTGGAAGTCGAGCGCTGCTCCCCAGGCAAGTACTACCCATTCAACGACGAGACCTGGAAACTCTACGAGGCCAAGACCGGCAGGAAACGCCCGGACTAACGCCGCCAGGAAGAATAGCTCCAGACGAGGTCAGCTCCTTACCGTCATTCCCGCGAAAGCGGGAATCCATAGGCGTGCTACTTCCCTAGTCCATCCTGGATCCCCCGGTGACATTAATCGCCTGCCCGGTAATGTTCAATGACAGGTCGGAAGCCAGGAACACAGCCAGGTGAGCGATGTCCTCCGGCGTCTGCTCCCGTCCCAACGGCATTCGTGCCTGGATTGAACGGTCGAAGTGCTCTCTCGGCGTCGTCCCAGACTGGCTGTCGTCGAGGTTGATGTTACGCACCGCAATCCGCTCCCACATGTCGGTCCAAAGTGACCCGGGACAGATTGCGTTCACGTTGATGTTGAAAGGAGCGAGTCCCAGGGCGTAGGCCTGCGTCAGGCTGATCACACTGGCCTTGGAAGCATTGTAAGCCGGATTGCCGGGGCCTCCCTGCCGTCCGGCCACAGAAGCGATGTTTACAATCTTCCCGTAGTTTCGTGGCTTCATGTACTCGGAGATCGCGTCCGATGCCTTGGCGACCCCCTTCACGTTGACCGCATAAATCTGGTCCCAGTCATCCTCATTCGGCAGTTCGCGGCTCTCCCAGCCAGCCGCGCCAATGATCCCCGCGTTGTTCACGAGAATGTCTATCCGGTCGAACAGGTCTGCGGTCTCACTAGCCAACTGGTCCAACGATTCGCGTTGGGTAACGTCCACCTGCAGGGCGCCGAACTCCGTGTTCGGGTGAGCATCGCTTAGCTCTGAAGCCGTGCGCCGCACGTTGTCGATGTTCAGGTCGCATATCACAACAGTCGCGCCGTATGCGGCCATCTTGTCCGCAATAGCGCGCCCAATCCCACGGGCAGACCCCGTAACGATGGCTACTTTGTCATTGAGATCCACTTTCACACCTCGCAATGTCTGTCCTGGCCGCCTGTGAGTGCGATTGTAGCACCGCGCATGAGCAGCCGCCCTGCCTGCCTGGAAACTCCACCGTGTTAGAATACGCGCTCAAGTCAGGGCTGAGGGGTGCCATCGTGCCAGAGCTATCTGTAGAAGATGTCCAAAAACTTGCGGAGACAATGGGACTGGAGTTGGATGAGTCCAGGGCCAGAACAATAGCCTCCAGACTCTCCGGCATCATCGAAGTGCTGGATGAGATTCCCGACGAGATGCTGGAATCCGTTGAACCTGCCCACAGATTCGAAGCCGGCCGGGAGTAGCTACATGCCAAGTCAAGACCTGCACCTCATAACCATCGCAGAGCTCGGTCGCCTGATCCGTACCCGGCAACTCTCCCCGGTCGAGCTTACGCGTTCCTTTCTCGATCGAATCGAAAGGCTGAACCCGAATCTAGGCGCATACATCACCGTAATGTCCGAAAGTGCCAGCGCCGAGGCAGCTACCGCGGAACAAGAGATCGGCGGAGGCACATACCGCGGACCGCTGCACGGGATCCCGGTCGCCATCAAGGACATCATCTACACGGAAGGAGTCCTGACCAGCGCGGGATCGCGAGTGCTGGCCGACCACGTTCCCGAGTACGACTCGACTATCGTGGAGCGCCTGCGCGCCTCAGGCGCCATCCTGCTGGGCAAGCTGAACCTGAGTGAGTTTGCGACTGGCGGCACCATCGACCATCCGTATGGCACTCCGCGAAACCCGTGGAACCTGGATCGTTCAGCAGGAGGATCGAGCAGTGGGTCGGGAGTCGCAGTTGCCGGTGGTCTCTGCGCAGGTGCGCTTGGGTCGGACACAGGTGGATCGATCAGGGGTCCGAGCGCGTTCTGCGGCATCGTGGGACTTCGTCCGACCTACGGTCGCGTGACCCGCCATGGCGTCGTGCCGATGAGCTGGAGCCTCGACACGGTCGGCCCTATGACCCGTACCGTCGAAGACTGCGCCATAATGCTCCAGGCGATCGCCGGACAGGACGAGCGCGACTCCTCATCGAGCTCCGAGCCGGTGCCGGACTACCTTGACGCCCTGACCGATCGTTCAGGGAGGCTCAGGGTCGCCGTCCCGCCGGATGCCTTTGAGTACGAAGCTCTCGACGCCGAGGTGCGAGCAGGCGTCATGTCGGCAGTGGACAATCTCGCTGAGCTTGGAGCAGACATCGACGAGGTCAGCCTGCCCGTCTCGGCCAAGAGCGGCGCTATCTTCCTGGCGACCGCGGATGTCGACGCGGCGAGCTTCCACCTGGACTGGCTTAAGACTCGCGGAGACCTGTATGACTGGAGTACGCGCACTCGCCTCGAATCGGCCGTGCTGACACCGGCCACTACCTACCTGAAAGCGCAGAGGGCAAGGACGCTCGTAAGAGACGAGATGGTGACCGCGCTCGAAGACCACGATGTGATCGTCCTGCCCGCGAGCCCGACGCTGGCCCCGCCCATTTCACAGTCGACCGGGTCGCCCGGAGGCTACTACCAGGGTCGCCTGGACCTGGGCAGACGGCAGTACACTAGCCCGGCCGCACTCGCCGGACTTCCGGCAATATCAGTTCCGTGCGGGTTCTCAGAATCCGGTCTCCCCATAGGAGTCCAGATAATCGGACGCCCCTTTGCCGAGGATGTCGTGCTGAGTGTCGCCCACAGGTATGAACAGGCTGCCGGATGGAGCGACCGTCGCGCACCCGATCCCGACTGAACTTTACCCGACAAATCCAAAACGGTTAGGCTTAAAGCACGGGGTGTGGCGCAGCGGTAGCGCGCCTGTTTTGGGAACAGGAGGTCGGCGGTTCGATCCCGCCCACCCCGACCACTGAATCGTTTCACTTACCCGGCAGAGCACATGCAGGACCGTACTGACGACCCCGGTACTTCCCGTTCAGTTTCCTCGTATTCTGTTCCGGCTAACGCCAACGTGTCCCAGCCGCGGGTTAACGACTGGTGGAAGCGCCCCTTCGACCTTCTCGTACTGATCGCCGTACACGTGGCGCTGGCCCCGCTCTGGGCCATTCTGTGGGCACTCATTCCCCTGGCGATCTGGATGCACGACCGTGGTCCCGTCTTCTACACCCAGGAACGCCTTGGCAAGAACGGCAGGTCATTCAGGTTGTACAAGTTCAGGTCGATGATCCCGGACGCCGAACGGCACACCGGCGCAGTCTGGGCAGAGGCAGACGACCCGAGGATCACCCCGGTTGGCGCATTCCTGCGAAGTCGCGCCCTGGATGAGCTTCCGCAGGTAATCAACATGTGGAAGGGCGACATCAGCCTGGTCGGTCCCAGGGCCGAACGGCCCGAACTGTCGCAGGAGTTCGAGTCCAGCTACCCTGGCTTTGAGCAGCGCCTCATGGTCAGGCCCGGGATGACCGGACTGGCCCAGATCTACGGCCGCTACTCCACAAACCCGCGCAACAAGCTGCGCTACGACATGCTCTACATCCGGCGCATGTCCCCCTGGCTGGACGTCGGGCTGCTGGTATCGTCAGTCCTGCTGACACTCCGAGCCCGGTGGCAGGACGAAGAGCGATAGCGACCAGACAGCCAATCCTGCGCGGAATAGATCCTGCCAGTCACTCCGGTGAGGGCCGGAGTCCAGAATAGCGGCCCACCCAAGACTTGGCCCACACTCTTGCAGAGAAGCTCCGGAGACGAAACTCCCGCTACTGCCGGCTCTCGAGTTCTTCCTGCTGCTCCGATATCCGGATGATCTCCCGCGTTCGGGGAGCCAGCTTCGCCGCCTCTTCGATGTGCTCACGAGCGACAACCAGGTATTCGGGATTTCGTGTGGAGGCCACCTGGTAGAACTGCGCAGTCAGCGCCCTGATCCTCCAGTTCTGAGGTTCGTCGTCCAGTCCGGCCTCCGACGCTACCCCAACGGAGTTCACCGCCAACGCGAACTCTTCGTCCGACATCTCCTGTGCGGCCTCAGTCGCCTGTGAGATCAGGATGATCCTGGGGTAGTTGCCCAGCCCAGGGAACTCTGAGACCGACCTGGTAAGTACGGCCTCCTTCTGGTCCCATGTGCCCTGACCAATCGCTCCCTGCACCACCGTCATCGCCGATGAAAAAGGCAAGAACGTGTAGAACAGCAGAACGCCGGACAGGACTGACACGACTAGGACCACAGCGGCGACACCGATCGAGCTCCTGTGCAAACCGGCGATAGAGGCTAGTCTCAGTCGTTGGCCCAGACCTTCAGGAATCAGCCTCGTCCGCCCTTCAGAGGGCTCATCAGTTGAGTCCTGAGCGCTCAGCTGACCCTCCTCCGCAGCCAGGAAGGCCACCAAGAGGGCAAAGAGCAGCGTCGTAGTCGTGGTATCGAAGAGGAACAGGTTCTGGACGAAATAGGCCACTGCCGTAGCGCCAATCACAGCCATGAACACCTGGTGCCACCCGGTCCTGCGACGGAACGAGGCCAGCAGTACGGCCGCCATCGCCACCCAGATCAGCATGTAGGTCGTTAGACCCAGAATACCCTTGGTAGTTAGCTCTTCAAAGACTTTGCTGTGCGCCTGATCGAAGCGCTCCGTGATGCCTGAGTCGACGTCGAAGTACCTGCCCCACGCGATCAGGAAGTTCTCGGGCCCCCATCCGAGCACCGGACGGTCCTGGAATCCCTCGAGTCCAGCCTGCACGGCTACAAGTCTCCCGCGGGAGCTGTTGTCATCGAGGCCGATGGATGCCAGTCGCCTCAGCGTGGTGCTTGATTCCTGAAGCGGGTCGAGCACTGTCGTGGTCTTCATCACAAGTACCAGGCCAACACTCAGTACGGCGGCGAGAATCACGCCGAACGCAGCCCATCTGATGGCCCTCATGTTGCCCCAGGCGAGATACACCACGCCAAACGCGACTGCGCCCGCTCCCATTCCGACGATCGCTCCCCTTGTCCCAGTTAGCCACAAGGCCCACAGGTTGATGACAACGCCAGCGATCCACAGGATCCTCAACCAGGTCGTCAGGTCCAGTGACCATCCACCCTGCTCTTCCACCCTGCGCTGTCGACGTCTTGTTGACCGCCTTCTCACCTCCACGCTCGGCTCTATCTCAGGCCTGAGGAATGAGTAGACAACCAGACCCACTCCAATCATCGCGTTGACCATCGTGTAGGCGCCGACATACGTCGCGTTGCCCAGCGTCGACTCGATTCTCTGCGACGATCCCAGTATGTCCATCGAGTAGACGTCGAAGTGGTGCGCCAGTCCAAGGCCGGACACGATCGCCCCAATCACGAGGTTAACGGTGAGCGGCACCTGCCAGTCCCGGACTGATCTGAAGACCGAAGCCGCCATCATCACGAACACGAACCAGTGGGCAAGGTCGTAGATGCCCTGCATCCGCTCGTAGGTGGACCAGAAGCTCCTCGTGAAACTGACTCCTGTTAATCCCGCAATGAGCGAGACGACCAGCCATGCGCCGAATGCAATCAGAACCCACGAACGCGATGGACGGTACCGCGAGAAGTACAGTACCAGTATCAACCAGAATGCAAACGTGATCTCAATGATGACTCGGGCAAAAATCGCCTTCCCAACCACGTAGGGAAAGTACGTCGATGTAGTGACGACCAGCGGTACGAGAAGTACCGCCATCAGACCAAGGCGCACCGCCCACAGGAGCATTCTCTCGATGTCTGAGGTGCTTATGGAACTGGTCTGCTGTTGTGTCATACGGTCCTACGAGAGAGTGAATGGCTGGGGCGATTATAGGAATGCCTCGAATCTCAGGTCAACGAACAGAGCTTCATCACACTTGCAACTCGACCTGCTCAGGGTCAGAATACTCTCAGACTGGCTTGAGGGGAAGTTCAGGATATGAAATACGACACCATCATAGTAGGAGCCGGGTCGGCAGGCTGCGTTCTTGCATCGCGACTTTCTGAGGACCGGGATCGATCGGTCCTGCTGCTAGAGGCGGGTCCCGACTACCCCGACTTCGACAGACTGCCTGACCACGTCAAGTACGGTGTCCATCCCTGGTACGAGTCCTATGACCCTCTGTCCCACACGTGGGGTTACGAGGCCAACGCCGTTCCCGGCAGGGAGCCGTTCAGGCTTCCTCGCGGCAAAGTCACCGGGGGATCCAGCGCAATCAACGGCCAGGTCTGGTTCAGGGGCATACCAGAGGACTTCGAAGAGTGGGCTGAGGCGGGCAACGACGGCTGGAGATTTCTGGACGTCCTGCCCTACTTCCGGAAGTCTGAGACCGACCTCGACTTTCCCGGCGACGACTTCCACGGCTCGGACGGCCCGATTCCGATCCGGCGCTACAGGGAAGACCAGCTTCTCTCCAGTCCAAGGGCATTTCTGAATGCGTGTGTTGCGGCCGGGTTTCCGCGAACAGACGATGTCAACCATCCCGAGTCGACCGGCGTGGGATACTTCGCCTTTAACCGGATTGACGACGTCAGGATGAGTACCGCTCTGACGTACCTCGACATGGCGCGCAGCCGCCTCAATCTCACAGTTCGCTCCGAAGTGCTGGCACACAGAGTGCTGTTCGAAGGGAGTCGCGCGGTCGGAGTGGAGGCGGAATCCGGCGGAGAGACCTTTCGGGTATACGCCAACAACGTCATCCTGAGCGGAGGCGCTATCAACTCGCCGCAGCTTCTGCTTCTCTCGGGCGTCGGACCCGCGGGCCATCTGGCAGAGCACGGTATCGGGACTGTCCATGACCTCCTCGGCGTCGGTCAGAACCTTCGTGACCATCCCGCAATATTCATGCCTTATGTGAGCCGGACGGAACTGCCGGACCGTCCCCCGGGACTGCAGATCGGTATGAGGTACACGACCCCCGGGTCCCCATTCCGAAACGACATGCAGATGCGGCCGCTTCAGATACGAACAGAGCACATACCCGTGGACTTCGACCTCAGCCCCGGTCACATACCGACCGGATTCAGCATCGCCATGCAGAAGGCGCTGTCAGTCGGGGAGTTGCGCCTTTCCAGCCCGGACCCTCACGCCCAGCCACATCTCGACTATCGATATCTAACCGATCCATTCGATCTTGAAAGAATGCGCGGCGCTGTCAGGCTGTGCGCAGAGATTTCGGCCATGCCTGAGTATGGCCCCGCGAACATGACGCGGCTCGAGCCGACCGACGAAGAACTTGCCGACGACGAGGCCCTCGATGCGTGGCTGCTGGAGAACGTCGTCACCCAGCATCACTCGTCGGGCACGTGCAAAATGGGGCCTGGCAGTGACCCCATGGCGGTTGTTGACCCCGAGTGCCGCGTCCACGGGCTCGAAGGCCTGATGGTGGTCGACGCTTCGATCATGCCAGACGTGGTGAGGGCAAACACCAACGCGACCACCATCATGATCGCGGAGAAGATCGCCGAAGAGATACGTTCGCGCTAGCGCCCTTGTTTCGCCTCCCGCGATTCACTATTCTCAACTTGCATACTTGAGAACTCGGGAGAAGATCGTGGTAGAAGCGTCAACGCAAGCTGACCTGGACAAGCTCGTATCGCTCTGTAAGCGGCGCGGCTTCATATTTCAGAGCAGCGAGATCTACGGAGGCATGGCGAGCACCTGGGACTACGGTCCGCTTGGAGTCGAGCTCAAGAAGAACGTCAAGGACTCCTGGTGGCGCACCTTTGTGTGGAGCCGTGACGACATCGTCGGCCTGGACGCCTCGATCCTCATGCACCCCGACGTGTGGCGCGCCAGTGGTCACGTCGGAAGCTTCTCCGATCCTCTGGTGGAGTGCAAGTCGTGCAACCAACGGTTCAGGGAGGACCACCTCGAAGGTACTGACTGCCCAGACTGTGGCGGCGAGCTCACGGAGGCGCGCCAGTTCAACCTGATGTTCAGGACGTTCGTCGGCCCTGTTGAAGACCAGGCCTCTGAGGCGTACCTGAGACCGGAGACAGCCCAGGGAATCTTCGTAAACTTCGACAACGTGCTCACAGCCACTCGCAAGAGACTACCCTTCGGCATCGCCCAGATCGGGAAGGCCTTCAGGAACGAGATCACGACCGGCGGCTTTATTTTCAGGACACGCGAATTCGAGGCCATGGAGATCGAGTACTTCGTGATGCCGGGCGAGGACGAGGAGTACCATGATCGTTGGATCAAGGACTGTCTTGGCTGGTACACCGACCTCGGTGTCAGCCCCGACCGGCTGAGGCTGAGGGCGCACGACGCCGACGAACTCTCCCACTACTCGAAGGCGACCCACGACATCGAGTACCTCTACCCCTGGGGTTGGGGAGAGATCCAGGGCATCGCAAACCGCACCGACTACGACCTCAAGGCCCACACCGAGGCCAGCGGACAGAACCTCACGTACTTCGACCAGGAGAGCGGACAGCACATCGTCCCATACGTGATCGAGCCCGCTGCCGGTGTCGACAGGTCCGTGATGACGTTCCTGGTCGACGCCTACACCGAGGAACAGGTCGAGTCCGCGTCCGGCAAGACAGAGACACGGACGCTTCTGAAGCTCCATCCAGAGATCGCACCCGTGAAGGTCGCCATTCTCCCACTGTCCAGAAACGAGCGCCTCACACCAACCGCACGGGAGGTGTTCGCGACCGTGCAACGCTCGGGCCGCATTTCCGGTTTCGTTCAGTACGACAACACGCAGAGCATAGGACGGCGGTATCGCCGCCAGGACGAGATTGGCACGCCACTCTGCGTAACCGTCGATTTCGACACGCTCGACGACAGGGCAGTCACAATTCGGAACAGGGACACCATGAGTCAGGTGCGTGTGCCGATTGAAAATCTCCCGGACGAACTTTCTCGGAGCCTGGCTGAGTTCTAGCCTGCCCGCCTGCTCAAAACCGGCAGGCTGACATGGCGCGTACTAATGTACACACCTCGGCAGGAAGAGAAGGACGCGGTCTGAGAGAGCATGTTCCAAGGCATCACGATGCGCGTTAGTTTGACCATTAGGGGCATCGCACTAGTCACAGCACTGGCGCTGCTGGCACTTGCCATACTGGCGTGCTCCACTGAGGAAGCGACACCTCCCGACCAGGAACAGGCGTCCGACGCAGGTGAGTCCCTCGACAAGGCTCCCGACTTTGAGCTCGTCCTGTTCGGAAACGAAGACCACGAGGCCGGCGAGACCATCAGCCTCTCAGACTTTCACGGAAAACCTGTGGTGCTCAATTTCTGGTTCCCTTCCTGCCCTCCCTGTGTCGCCGAAATGCCCGACTTCGAGGCAGCCTATCAGGAGTTCAAGGAGGACGGGGTCGAGTTCATAGGGGTCCAGCTCGTGGGCCTGGACTCCGTGGAGGATGGACAGAAGTTCGTCAACAAGCTTGGCGTCAACTACAGCCTGGGCCCAGACAAAATCGGCGACAAGATGGGCGACATCGTCATGGAGTACAAGATCTCGGGATTTCCCACGACTGTTTTCATCGACAGGGATGGCAACGTCCATAGGAGATGGTCGGGAGCGCTGGACCTTGAGAAGCTACAGGAGCTGATTCGCGAGATCATTTAGGGAGTCATGCCCACTTCGGACACGGCTGGGAGCCAAGGTTCCAGCCATGGTCCGGTGTTACAATTGTCCGACGAAGTTCGGAGCGGACATTTGACCTATAGCGAAGTGTTCCTGCTCGTCGTTAGATGGGTACACTTGACAGCATCTGTCGCGTGGGTAGGAGGCAGCATCTTCTACCTGTTTGTGTTGAGACCGGCCCTGCGACGCTCATCTGACGGCGGCCGGGATGTGAACCGATATACGGCCGCCGAGTTCAAGGTGCTTGTGGATGTCTGCTTCTTCCTGCTGGTTGTCACAGGTATCAGCCTGACATTCGACCGTCTCAGCCAGGGGGTAACAGGCACGTCCTATGTGATAGTTCTCGCTATCAAGGTCGTACTGAGTATCTGGATGTTCGTGCTGGCATCCAGGCGAAGACGAAGGACCGTTCTGTCCGAAACATATCGTGAACCTGAGGAGATACCTCAAGGCCTGCTTCATAGGGGGCTGAGGGCAGTCTCAGGTTACAACACAATCATCATCCTCGGCGTAGCGGTCTTCCTGCTGGCCGATCTCCTGAAGGTCATGTACGAGATGGCCCTGCGCTGACTATACGGAGCGTCTGAAATGCGAATGACACTGATTGAAATTCTGGTCTGCCCGATGTGCAGGGGCGATCTGGACCTCACGGTCACCGAGCAGGATGGGGACGAAATCGTGTCCGGTATGCTTCGCTGCAAGGAGTGTCAGGAAGAGTACCCGATCGAGGACACGATCCCTAACATGCTGCCGCCGTCACTCCGCGGCTGAACTCCGCCCGGTTTTGAACTTGTCCCAGACTAGTAGGCTCAGAGCGCGGGCATCTTGCCCGCATCCGTTCGTCCTGAGCTTGTCGAAGGACGGTTGTTTCATCATTTACCTACGAATTTGGGATAGGCTCCCCGGTTTTCACTGACTTGCGTCAGTCGGAGTAACCAGCGTAGAGCTTGCTCTCAGCCAGGTTGACGACCTCGTAGGGCAGCCCCGAATTGGAGACCTTGCTTTCCCCTTCAGGAGTGATAAGAAGCGTTCCACCGCTGCCGATCGACTGTCCATTCGACATTATCATCGTTCCCGCCACGAAGCTCATTGCCGGGGAGTTTCGCTCAGGATCAAGTACAGTGATGTCGGCGTCGGCTCCCGATGTGAAGTGGCCCTTGCTGAACAGACCCATCATCCTCGCCGGTGTCCAGGACAGTTTTTCCGCCATCTCCAGAGGAGTCAGCGCTCCGAATTCAACCAGGGCCATTGTGCTCTGAATGGCTACATTCCTGGGATGGGACCCTCCGTCGGTGCTCACCGCATCGACTGTAAACTCGTCGTCGTCTCCCTTGGCCGTGGTGAGCGTGAAAGCCGATGACGGGACGTTTACGGGAAAGCTCATGCCGACGTTGCTGTCGGACTCATCGAACAGCTTCAGCGCCTCTTGCCTATTGGCATAGTAGATGTTGCCTTCCGACTGGGCCACGACCGCTCCATAGCCGTCCATGATCGCCTGTCGTAGCCCCTCACGTGTCGTCTCATAGCCTCGAAGCCTGAGGCAGTTGCGGGGGACGTCGGCGATCACATTGCCCTTCTCGTCGCATCTTCCACTAGTTCCGTTCTGGACGGCGTGATACACCTCTGACACGAGCTGGTCACCCATGCCCTCGAGTATTCCAAGCGCCTCGACACACTCTGCTGGCGCGTCGTCGATCACTCCCCTGCAGTAGCTGTTCACATGACAGACATGCAGCCTGCCATTCCCAACCAGGGCGGGGACTTCACGAAGACCATCGAGCTGGCTGCCTGTCTCGGTCGTGCCCAGATGGAACGCGATGTAAGCCCTCTGGGCGTTGGCCTCAGCGATTACGGTGGCCGTGTCTTCCGGCGAAAACGGGTGGTAGCCTCCGAGTATCTTCAACCCGAAGCAGCCCTGTCGAAGCGCGCCGGTCACTATGTCGCGCATCGCCGGGGCGGACAGCTTCCCACTGGGAATCGTCAGGCCAGGGATCAGCGCGAAGTTGCCGGCGACGTTTAGACCTGCTCCCCGGCGTTTGATTCCATCGATGAGAGACGGCCCGGTGCCGCCCATGTCCAGCACGGTCGTTGTGCCGGCACGGGCAAGCATTCCGTATCCCAACGCAGGGTCCCAGTTCCGTGACAGGCCGGCCACGTGCGCGTGGGTATCGATCTGGCCGGGCATTACCCAGAGCCCCGATACGTCCACGACTTCATCCGC
Source organism: uncultured Dehalococcoidia bacterium (assembly GCA_964537915.1). Classification (GTDB taxonomy): domain Bacteria; phylum Chloroflexota; class Dehalococcoidia; order Lucifugimonadales; family UBA1123; genus VXRN01. Next base: position 2,017 of record CAZIDM010000021.1, on the reverse strand, counting down.
GTCTCCAGGGTCCAACTCGGCCTCTACCCGGTCTACTACACCGTGACGAACTGCGAGATCAGCCTCACCCTCAAATGAGTTCTTGGGATCGAGGACTGTCCCGCCCTTGAGCAGCAGGTCGTATTGAGGCATGGGTCCCCCGTAAGCGCGCCGTCGAATCTGGGCACTGATAATTCAGCGCGTATAGTACACTATGCGCCATCCAAAGCTGAAAGAGAGGGTGTGCACAGATGAAGCTAGGAGTGGTCTTCCCACAGACAGAAATAGGAAGTGACCCAGGCGGTGTGAGGGCTTACGCGGAGGCCGCCGAGGAGATGGGTTACAACCACATTATCGCTTTCGATCACGTGCTCGGCGCGAACGCCGAGTCCAGGCCGGGCTGGAGCGGGGCCTACCGGCACACTGACTCATTCCACGAGCCCTTCGTCCTGTACGGCTTCCTGGCCGCGGTTACGAGCAGCGTTGAGCTGGTTACCGCCGTCATCATTCTGCCCCAGCGCCAGACCGCGCTCGTCGCCAAGCAGGCGGCGGCTGTCGACGTTCTGAGCAACGGAAGACTGCGACTGGGCATCGGCGTAGGCTGGAACCCGGTCGAATACGAGGCCCTTGGCGAGAATTTCCATGATCGTGGTCGACGTTCAGAGGAGCAGATCGACCTGATGCGCAAGCTCTGGACTAACGACCTCATCGACTACGATGGCAAATGGCACAAGGTCACCGACGCTGGTATCAATCCCCTTCCCGTGCAGCAGCCGATCCCGGTCTGGTTTGGCGGAGCCGCCCCTCAGACCGTCAGGCGTGTCGCAACCATGGGAGACGGATGGTTCCCCCTATTCCGGCCTGACGAACAAGGCCGCGAGTTGATTGCCAGCATGAGGGAACAGGCCGCGGAAGCCGGGCGCGATCCGTCTTCGATAGGCGTTGAGAGCTGGGTGTCTATCCGAAACTCTTCAGAGGATGACCAGCGCCAGTTGATCGAAACGTGGCGTGATCTGGAAGCCACTCACATCTCAGTAAACACGATGAACGCTGGAATCGACTCCGTGGATGGCCACATCGAGGCAATCCGCAGGTTCAAAGAGATGGCGGAAGGCTAAGTAGGCTGCCTCGCCGTCTCAATCAGGAGCGGACAGCATGAGGAGAAAATCTGGCTCACCTGAGTTGACTCTCAACTAGCCAGCAGCGGCAGGAGCGGCGGGGCTATCGAAGATGTCCGAGAAGTTCTCTCCTTCAATCGTCTCGTTTTCGAGAAGATAGTTGGAGATCCGCTCCAGGTTCGGCCTGTACTCCGTGAGCAGCCGCGTGGCTGTCTCGTACGCACCGCCGATCAGGCTCTGGACCTCGTCGTCAATCTGCTCCGCCACGCTGTCTGAGTAGTCTCGCTGCTCGGAGATCTCGCGGCCGAGGAAGACCATTTGATCCCGCTTGCCGAAGGTCCGCGGCCCGAGCTTCTTGCTCATTCCAAACCGGGTGACCATGGTGCGTGCGATGCTCGTCGCCTGCTCGAGGTCGTTGCTCGCCCCAGTCGTTACTTCCCCAAAAACGAGTTCCTCCGCTGCACGCCCTCCCATAGCCATGGCGAGGCGCGCTTCGAGCTGGTCGCTCGTGACGAGGTTGCGGTCCTCTTCGGGCACGGTCTTCGTGTAACCACCCGCCTGGCCGCGTGCGATTATCGTGACTTTGGCAACCGGGTCAGCATCAGGCAAGACATGGGCCACCAGGGCGTGACCTGCTTCGTGGTAGGCTGTGATCTCTTTCTCGTGCTCGCTGATCACGCGGCTACGCCGTTCAGGGCCGGCAGTGACCCTGTCGATGCTCTCTGAGAATTCCTCTGGCCCGATCAGCTTCTTGGTACGTCGGGCGGCCAGGATAGCTGCCTCGTTCACCAAGTTCGCCAGGTCAGCCCCACTGAAGCCAATCGTCTGGCTCGCCACTCTACCGAGGTCCACATCATCATCCAGTGGCTTGCCGTTCGCATGTACCTTCAGGATCTCTGTCCTGCCCCTCAGATCGGGGT
>CAZIDM010000020.1:3224-45278 GCA_964537915.1 uncultured Dehalococcoidia bacterium | reverse complement strand
CACACCTTCCAGAATAGCCCGTGTCTGCTTGCTGTCTTCCCTCACACCTTCCAGAATAGCCCGTGTCTGCTTGCTGTCTTCCCTCACACCTTCCAGAGTCTTGTTGATACCTTCAAGAGTACCCACCGATCTTTCAGTCAGGCCAGCTAGCAGAGTGATTGCATCTTCGATGTTGGTCAACCTCTTCTCAGTAGTCATAACAGCTCCTCACAACTAGATTTCCAGCCCCATGAAGTAGAGCGCAATTACCTCCAGTACTTCGGGGGCGTCGATCTTCCCATCACGATTCGTGTCTGCTGGATGTATTTGCGAATCGTCAGGGTCTTTGGTGACCACCATCGCAACCGAAGTACATCCGTTGAGCACAGCATCCAGAGCAGTTGCTTCTGCTCGGTCTATGGTCAGTTCGTACTTCTGACGGACCTTCACCACACGGTCAGCGAACCAGCACTGGTTCATGTCGGGCAGCCACTCGGCAGCGTCCTTAGCGCTCTTCTGATTCCGGTTGACGCTGGGCGAAGCCAACGTCAGGTTGTCCAGGTCCTGAGCAAAGGCCAGCCGGGTCTCGGCAGTCGCACTGCACAGGCCGCTGTCATGCGCCTCCGACCTGGCGATCACATGCTCGATGTCAGTGTCCCTCGACGTGCTGAAGTGAGTCCCTGTGTAAGGCCCGTAGAGACTCCCTATCGCGTCCACTATGTCAGCCTCCACTGACGCTGGATAGCGATAGTCTCTGGAATCGTACTCGCTGCATCTGTTCTCGCCTGCAACAGTGAGTCCTCTCCAAGTCTCAGTCTGAGCACTGACTGGAATGGTGCTAAAAGCTCCAATTATCAAGATGATTGCCAATAACGCTGATCTCACAGGAGCCCCCTTGTGGCAAAGATGTTGGCTACTTCGCACAAGTGACCGCTACCTGGCAACCGCAATGGGGCACGAAAGCCCCCAGCGATGCCGTAGTTGCATATTGCCGGTAGCATGTGACTTGTGCGAAGTCTGCCCTTACCTTGCCAATAGAGGGGCGCGTTGTCAAGCTGAGTGACCATCACACAGCATCCGACTCACCAATGTCGACTTCAAAGATCAGATCAACAGTTGGCTGTTCTGAAGTAAGCGTTCGCTCCAACTGTTCCAGGAGCAGGTGAGATGTAGTTGGAGTGTTCTCTCGGGACGTCCAACTGTATTCGCAGAAAGGACACGTACTGGGCATAGGCTTGCCATCGCCCAAACGCTTCACTGCGTAGTTTTTGCATTTGTAACAGCGAAACCTGATGACCTTCAAATCATTGAGTCCAAAGACCATGTGCTTTTTGACCATGACACCACTCCTGTCAAGACTGGCAGTCATGCTATCAAGTCCTTGTACTTGAGCCTCTTGCCCAACATGCCATGTACGAGGTTACACATCTGATCCACCGTGTCTGAGTCACGGTCGTTGTACCTGCCGTCCAGCTCAGTCGTGTATCGGTGCAGGTGCTTGTCGCTCAGGTGGTAGTACGTACCCATGATGCTGCGCTTGAGAGTCGCCCAGTGGCTCTCGATGCTGTTCGTGTGAACGTCGCCCCTGACATATTCGCCGTCGCCGTGCCTGACCACCTCGTGACGAGGCAGAGCACGATAGGCTCTGTGGTCATCTGTGTAGACCATAGCATCTGATTCGACACGGTCACCGATGAACTCCTCTAGGGTCTCCCTGCGTGTGTTCTCGACCGGAGCGGACGATACCTGGTGGGTATCCCTGTCCACGACACCAGCAACCGGAGTCATGTTCACCGGGCCGCGCCCTCTGCGACGACGTTCACTAGCGTGACGGTTCCGTTCACGCCCACCTACGTAGGTCTCATCGACTTCGACCGGACCCGAGAACAGGCCACCTTCGGACTCCCAAGCCTTGCGGATACGGTGAGCCAGATGCCAGGCGCTCTTCTGAGTAATCCCCAAGTCACGGCGTAGCTTCATGCTCGACACACCACGCAGGCTTGTCGTCAGAATGTAGATCGCCAGCGCCCATGTCTGGTAGCCGAGATTACTGGCCTCCATGACCGTCTTGGTGCGAACGGAGAACCGCTTCCGGCAGTCACGACACCGGTAGGGCATTGTCTTGTGAGCCGCACCACTCTGAACATTCACAGACCCACAGTGAGGACAGTAAGGCTTATCGCCCCACCGCTGGTCTATGAACCACAGTTCAGCAGTCGCATCATCGGGAAACATACGCAACAGTTGCGGCAACGTCAGCCCTGACCGATAATGCCTACCAGGTGCGTTATACGCCATTTCTCACCTCTTCCTCACTTAACCAGCGGCTGGGCACCATTGTATATAATTCCCCAAAGCAGGCTCTGCGTGCCGTAAACCCCGTCGGATGTGACAACAACAAGCACATCAGGGAGGCGGTTCGCCTCGCAGACAAGGTGATTCTCGCCTGGGGAGGCATCAAAAGCCCAAGGGATGTGTGGCGAGCACGAATGCAGAGTGTACTCCACATGCTAGACAGTGCAGTCGAGGGCGCTGGCGGGAAATTGTACGTTCTCGATCCTCCCGCCCATGATTCTCTTACAACGGACTGCCAGCCTCGACACCCGTTGCCTCGTGGCAATAGCCTTCCCATAGATGCCACAGGATGCAGACGCGTTGTTGCAGAGCAGATTAGCAAGACTTGGCGGCTTCGAGTGGTCGACTAAGGGCTGCTTATCGAAGAGGTGACTAATGAGTCGACTAGCGACCACCTCTCGACAACGCAGAGCGCACCCGTCAATCACCAAGCCTAGCGTTGAGTGACCAGAATCAGCCCTTGGCTTTTGTGAGCCAGGCTTGGTCCCTCGCTGGGCTGTTGAGCCGGGTTGCTACGTCCTGTTGGCGCTCGGTGGGGACTTCTACTCTGAGGCCGTCTGTGAGGCGGGTCATGAAGTTGAAGGTGCGGGTGATGAGGACGATTGACAGAATCTGCTCGTCGGTCAGGCCGTGCTCTCTGAGCTCCATGACATCGGACTCTTCCATGGCGGTCGGCTCGCGGGTGATACGGGGATGTGTGCGGAGAAGTGGTACAGTGTCACTGCTGATTGATCCCACGCGAGGAAGGAGACGGACATGGCTGGCGCACAGACTGAACGCGGATTCTACCGCAACTACTTCCGGGAGATCGACGTCCTCCACGGTCTGCAGTCCACTCCCGACGACCGCGACTGGCTGCTGACCACCCCAAAGGGCGACGTCAAGCAGTCCGACATCGTGCTGTATCTCGGCTGCAACGTCATGCGCACCACGCATCTCGTACGTACAGTCATTGACGTCTTCAAGCTGCTGGACGTGGACTTCACCGCCGTCGGTGGCGCTGCCTACTGCTGCGGCATCCAGCATCACCAGCGCGGCGATGAAGCGTCGGCAAACTCGGTTGCCCAGACCACCGCCGCCAACTTCCGCAAATTCGAGCCGGAGCAGGTGGTGATGTGGTGTCCATCGTGCATCTTCTTCTACGACGACATCATGGACATGCGCGAGGACTTCGCCTTCCAGCACGTCACCGAGTACCTGGTCCAGAATCTCGACAAGCTGGACCTCCGGCCCCAGCCTGAGACGACCGTATCTCTCCACTACCACACCGGACGTCCGCAGTCGGACGCCGAAGCCCGGAGCGCCCTGACCCTACTCGGCGCGCTTCCAGGCGTCAGCGTCGTCGACATCGGCAGCGACGGGCGGTTTGGCCGCCACTGCACTCCCCTCGTCCGCCAGCAGTTAGGCATTGAGGCGTGGGAAGAGATGTCAGGCCAATGGGTCCAGAAGGCGGTTGACGCCGGAGCCGACACCTACGCCACGCTCTACCACGGCTGCCAGCGTCACATGTGCGGCCTCGAAGCAGACTACCCCGTCCGGGTCGAGCACTACCTCACCCTCGTGGGCCGCGCCCTCGGCATCGAGTACGAAGACCAGTACAAGAAGCACACCCTCCTCGGCAACACCGACGCCATCCTGGCCGAGACCGCCCCATGCGCCGTAGCGAACGGCATCCCCATGGAGGAGGCGAGGGAGGTCATCGGCCGCGTGTTCCCGCGGCGGTAAGGGCGTGTAGACGGTGGTTAGGTCAGCGGTTCGTGTCGTGTCTGCGGTTCGTTGCTCCGTGATGCGGAACCAGACTAGACGCCAGGATTAGGCACGATCCTAGGTCTTGCTCTGTTTGAGCATCAACTCCATCTCTGTCGCTTCAGAGTTGCTTACGATTCGGAAGATTGTGTACTGGGGAGCATCCTTGGCCCGGCCCCGTACCGCCTTACGACCGTTCTTCAGTGTTACCACACTTGGTTCCAGAATCTCGCACATTCTGCGTAGCGGCAAACAGTAAGCAGTTAGTCCTTCCATGGGATACCTCCATCGATCTGTTGCTTTTGGCCTTTACCCTCTATCAAGACGTGAGAACCGTTTTGCTGTGCATGGCCCTCCAGTCCACTTCGGGCTGCGGTTAGAGCAACGACGTCATCGTCCAAGTATTCTTTGATCAAATCGTTAGCCTGGCTAATGGCTTGGTCCAGAGCGCTGCGGGCAGTTTCTGGTTGAGCATAGCTGACCTGGAATCCAAGCCACTGCTCCCATCGCTCCCAGTCATCTCGTACTATCAGTTTGACGTCATTCCAGTCCTTGGCCAGCTTCCGTAACCGATGCATCACCCAGTCCCACTGGCGGGGACTGTTCACCAGGCACAGGACGTAGGCCGTTCCGCCCGTGGTCTCCCACCAGTCTGGCATCTCCGGGTGACCTTCACAGGAGGAGAGGGTTTCCACCAGGTCTGTCTGGTTTAATGTCCGCACCAACTCCCTGATCCCTGGTTCCAACTGTTCGTAGTCCATGAACCAGGGGTGCATCGCCTGGGCATCGGGGAAAGTCTGAAGGAGTACCGCTCGTTTGAACCACCACATAACGCCTCCTCAGGAGCTCTCAACCTCAGGCACTTGCAGGTCATCGTACTGTTGCTTGCTGACAAACCTGAACAGTTTCGCGCCGTCCTCTTCCGCAGTAACGGCATAGGCATGTTTGCCGCTCTTCTGCACCAGGATACGCTTCCTGAGGTCGCTCTCCGGTATGTCCACCTTTTGCCTGGTCTTCACGTTGTAGAACTCCATGCTTCACCTCGTGCATCGATAATCAAGCTCTAATTCGCCAGACAATGCCGTCCAGGGTTGCCGGCCGCCAAAAGTCCCGCCAACACCGGCACTCGCGCAGCTCCCTGCAATATGGTCGGAACAGACTGTCACTTCTTGATAGTTTATCTCATATAATGCCGTTTGTTCAAACGGTCACACACCTGAGTTCTAGTTGCCAATTCATCGGCATTCAGCCTCCATGTGCCGATCGCCTGGATCGCATTACAAGATACATAATCTCATTATCGTACAAGTGTGGGAGAGTAGCATCTTTCCCAGAGGCTGTCAATTCGGAGCATCGGTCGTCGACAACAAAGCCCTAGTGCGACAGCTCGACGCCCAGGCGGTCAGGATCTGACACGGGGGCCCCCTCTCTACGGAATTGGGAGCCGTGACGAGGGCTCAGCCGGCGACTTTGCTGAACGCCACCGCCAGCCTCGGCCCCACCTCCCGGAGCTGATCTACGGTGGCGCTGCTGAAGGCTAGTCTGAGGTAGCGGTTGCGGGCTTTTTGGGGGTCGTGGAAGAACGAGGAACCGGACGCAAAGATGATCCCCTCTTCGGCGGCTGCGGCTCTTACCTCGGACGCCGAGGCGTCGATGCACTCCAGCCACAAGAAGAAGCCTCCCTCGGGACGGGTGAACCTGACGTACGAGCCGCAGTGCTCTTCGAGAGAGTCGCACAGTGTCCGGCACTTGAGCGCGTAGAGCTCGCGCAGTTCCTCGATGTGGGGTTCCAGGTGACCGGCGCGCAGGTAGCGGGCCATCGCCCTGAGCAGTATGGGGCTGGCCCCCATGTCGTACCTGACCTTGGGCAGCGCCCTTGTGAATTCGTGCCTTGCCTGCACCCAGCCGATTCGCAGGCCGGTTGCGGCCACCTTGCTGAAGGTGCCGATTCGGAGGACCCCATAGCCGTCGGACAGCGCGTACATCGATGGAGGGGGCGAGTCTTTGAAGTAGAGCTCGCTGTAGGTGCCGTCCTCGACGACCATGACGCGATGTTGGGCGCACAGATCGAGCAGCGCCCTGCGACGAGCATCGGACATCGTGACGCCTGTCGGATTGTGATAGTCGGGGATCGTGTAGAGCATCTTGACCGTCTTGCCGGCCGACTCGGCCTCCGCGATGGCAGACGCGACGGCCTCAAGCGAAATGCCGTCTTCGTCGACAGGCACCTCGACGATCTCTGCCTGGCAGGCGTTAATCGTCTGGACAAAGCCGCTGAAGCTGGGGCCTTCGGATATCACCACGTCGCCAGCGCGGACGAACGTCCGGGCGATGTTGTCCATCGCAGCGGAGCCGCCGTTGTGAATGATGAAGTTGCCCTTGTCGAGGTCGAGGCCGTCGATCCGGCTTTGGCGGTCGGCCAGCGCCTCCCGCAGGCCGTCGAAGCCCATCCAGCCGCCGTAGACCATCGCGTCGTCCGCCTCTTCGTCCAGAACGGCGTTCAGCGCGGCTCTGAGCTCCTCGACAGGGATGGTGGGCGCGTCGGGAATGCCGCCTCCCAGCGGGATGAGGTCGGGGTGCTCCGACGGCAGGGTCCAGGCCCACTCCCCTTCGGCCTCGTCGCCCACACCCGCCAGGAGCGCCGCCTCTGACGCAAGCTCGCCCAACGACACATCCTGCCAGGCTGCGCGCGATATTTCCCTCTGGTCCATGTTCACCTCTCTGTCGATAGGCAGGAGACTCAGTTGGCCTCCCGGTATGGAAATTGTAACCGAACCTGACTCAGGGCTGACAACGGGGCAGGTCGGATACGCCGAGTGTGACGATGCTAATTCGTGGTTCCATATTGCTTCCCTCTCATCCATAAATTGCTCAAGTAAGTATAGAATCTGGCTGTCCTAATACATCCAGGTATTCAGAAACGAGGAGTGCGCAATGGTCGGTAATTCACAGTGGACTTCTGAGCTGAGCCGGCGCTGGGACGAGGGAATAGTCCGGTACCCGGACCCGGCGGTGGAGGTGCTCGACCCGCGATTCGCCGCCTACAGGGTCGGGAATACCGCCGTGGAGCGCCTGTTCACCGGGACGCGCTGGGCCGAAGGGCCGGTGTGGTTCGGCGACTTCAGGTCGCTGGTCTTCAGCGACATACCCAACAACCGGATGCTGCGGTACTGCGAGCTGACCAACGAGGTCACGCTGTTTCGTCAGCCCTCCAACTACACCAACGGCAACACCCGCGACAGGCAGGGTCGGCTTGTTAGCTGTGAGCACCTGACACGGCGCGTCACCCGCACCGAGCACGACGGGACTGTCACCGTACTGATGGACAGCTTCGACGGCAGACGGCTCAACGGCCCGAACGACGTTGTCGTCCACTCCGACGGGGCCGTCTGGTTCACCGACCCCGGCTACGGAATCCTGGTGTCGTACGAAGGGGCGAAGGCGGAACCCGAGCTGCCCGCGCAGGTGTACCGGCTGGACCCTGCGACCGGTGACGTCACGGTGGCGGCGGACGACCTGATCAAGCCTAACGGGCTGGCCTTCTCGCCGGACGAATCGCGGCTGTACATCACGGACACGGGCAAGTCACACGACCCCGACGGACCGGGGCATATCCGGGTCTTCGACGTGGTCGACGGCCGCGAGCTGCGGGGCGGCGAGGTCTTCGCGGACATGTCTCCCGGATTCGCCGACGGCATACGCACCGATCTCGACGGCAACGTGTGGTCGAGCGTAGGCTGGGCCGGACCGGGGACGGACGGCGTACACTGCCTGACGCCCGACGGCGACCTGATCGGCAGGATCATCCTCCCTGAGCCCTGCGCCAACCTGTGCTTCGGCGGCGTCAAGCGGAACCGCCTGTTCATGACCTCCAGCCAGTCCCTCTACTCGCTGTACGTCGAGGCCGTCGGCAGCTAACGCGCAGGGCCATGTGCTGGCCTTGCAGGGTCTTTTCGTTTTCGCCTCGTCGCAAGTCTCTCGTTCGCCCCCTGATCAGGTCCGGGGCGGGCTCTCAGCTTGTCGAAGGGCCGCCCGTTCATGGTTCGACAAGCTCACCACGAACGAGCTACTCCGGTGACACTCAATAATGAGAAGGCGCTGGCTTTAGATGGTAGAGTTGCCGAAAACTCCCGCCTGAGGTGGCGCATGCGTGTTCTGAAGTCAGTAGTCTGGGGACATCTCCGAAAAGTGATGGCTGAGGGGCTGATCATCGTCGTGCCGCTGGCCATCACCTTCTGGGTGCTTCGCCTGGTGTTCAACCTGATGGACGGGTTCCTGGGGCCCCTGATCGAAGACACGATCGGGCGCAACCTTCCCGGGATAGGCATTGTGGCGATGCTGATGCTCGTCTACGTCGCCGGGCAACTGTGGGAGCTGAGTCGCCTGAGCAGAAGGATGATCGAGGGCATTCAGAGGTGGCTGCTGTCAATCCCCATCGTGGGCGCCGTCTACAGCCCTGCCAGGCAGCTCATCGACTCTTTCTCGGGGACCTCCGATACCGGCTTCAAGCGTGTTGTGCTGATCGAATACCCCAAGGCGGGCACATGGATGATAGGCTTCCTGACAGCAACCACGATGACGAAGGATGGCGAGATGGGTGTCATCTACGTGCCCACGGCGCCGACGCCCAACTCCGGCTGGGTTGGAGTCGTACCGATCGAAGGGGTGTACGACGTCGACATGAGCGTCCGGCAGGCCATGAGCATGGTGTTGTCGGGCGGCATAGTCACCCCCGAAGAAATAACCATGACCGATATAGGCTCCTCACCGCTGTCCGACTAAACCGGCGAGGTCCAGGTACTGCGCAGGGCGAACTTGGCGACAGACTCACCCTCCGACTGTGCGACGGTGACCATTACCCGCCGCCCTTGAAAGGGCGTCCGTAACACCGGGCCCTTACTTTCTGATAGCGTGGTCTTGAGAGGTAAGGGATTCGAGATGTGGCTCCGTACAAGTTGTGATATTACCTTTGATGTGAGCGTCCCCACGCCTCTTATCCTGATGGTCCGCCCTCGCAGCGGAGCACAACAGTGGGTGGCGCGTGAAGAATGCACGTCGACGCCAGGCGTTCCGGTCACAGAGTATACGGACGGTTACGGTAACCTGTGCGAGCGATTGATAGCACCCCCAGGTGAGTTTACTATCCGCCGGTCTGCGAACGTTTCGACCCCAGACGGCATTGACGTGTCGCCCGGCGCGCCATTTGACGAGGTGCAAAATCTGCCGCACGATGTCCTGACCTATCTTCTTCCCAGCCGGTATTGCGAGTCCGACCGGTTTACAGAGCTCGGTTGGGAACTCGTAGACGGCGTCGAGCCTGGCTACGATCAGGTGGCCAGAATCGTAGAGTGGATCCGCACCTCCGTGCGCTTCAATCCGGATTCCAGCAATTTCCAGATGTCGGCAGTCGAGGTCAACCAGCAGCGCGAGGGCGTATGCCGCGAGCTCACTCATTTGGGCATCGCGCTATCCCGCAGTCTCTGTATACCGGCGCGTATCGTTGTGGGCTATCTGCACGGACTCGAGCCGATGGACTTTCACGCCTGGTTCGAGGCGTACGTGGGCGGCCGTTGGTACACCTTCGATGCAACGCAGGCCGTTGCACGTGGAGGGCGAGTTGCCGTCGGTTACGGGCGCGATGCGGCCGACGTGGCGATGTTCAACCAGTTTGGCCCTGCGCTATATCCCAGAGCCATGGATGTAAGGGTCGAGCAGCTCTACACTCCCTAAAGAGGGCCAGGCTGGCGACATGCTTGTTTTCGATAAGTGCCGTTATCGATAATAAGGGCGCTTGTTATTTTCGTTATCGCTAACAGTGAACAACTTGCCGTCTTCAGCGAGTCACAGTCGAATACCGCATGGCCGGATGGTGCTCGGCGCTGGTCCACTCACAATTCGAGGCGATTCACCCATTCCTGGACGGCAACGGTCGAGTAGGACGGCTGCTTATAACGCTGCAACTGGTCAGCCAGGACATCCTCCCCTCTCCCCTGCTCTACCTGAGCGCGTACTTCGAGGCCACTCATGATGAGTACTACGCGCGCCTCCTTGGTGTTACCGAGAGAGGTGAGTGGGAGGAGTGGCTGACTTACTTCCTCAGGGGAGTCGTCCTGCAGTCAGATGACGCTGTCGACCGTATACAGCGCATAGACGATTTGTTCGCTCACTGGCGGCGGGAACTCGCCTCCAGCCGTTCTCCCTTCCCGGAACGGGTACTTGATCTCTTTACGGAGAACCCGTTCTGGACGGTACGAAACATTGCCTCCAGACTAGACGTTGCTTACACGACTGCCCAACGGGCGATCGACCGGCTGGAATCATTGGGCATTGTCTCCCGACTCGGCGAGGAGCGCCGAAATCGTGTGTACTGCGCCCGCCATGTTCTCGAAATCCTAGATGAACCGCCATCGCTTCAACAACTTCACGCTGAAAGCAAGTGACGGGGGTGGGTAGTATGCCCCGCTACCCGACTGGTCAGTGGAGAGCATTTCCCCAATGATGGCGTGTGTCATCTCAACGTCAGGCAATTAGAGTAGCGTATCTGCTCTGCCCACTAGCCCTAGCTTGGGTTCGTCCGTCGTATCAGGGGTGCCGTGACGATGTCTTCGCAGCGATTGCATAAAATCACAATTATATATCTTGTTTCTCACATAGGTCTGATTTAATCTATAAAGAGTGATCCATAAATCGGCTGTGGACACACAGCATGGGAGGCAATGATGAACAATACAGGTGTCAAACGCGGACGGGCTCGGGGGCCTTTCGGAATGACCCGGGCGTTCAGATGGGTGGGAGTTCTCCTTCTTATCGTCGCACTCTTTGTCGCGACGGCGCTCCCGATTCAAGGTGACTCGGTGTATGCCAACACGGTCTCCGACCCGCCCAATTCGACCACTATGGGAGATCCCGACGATTGCTGGTGGGTGGGACTGCCCTGCCTGATATTCTGAGCCAAGCTGAGTTACAAGTCCCAGGCCGCAACCATGTGGCTAATCAAAGCAGGGGATGTGCCTCAGAGTGGGCACACCTCCTGTGTGTGTACCGCCCTTCGTTCTGACCGGGATTCGGCAGGTCGCCAGTCACATAAGATGCGAATTCGTACACCTGCATAGAGACTGATCTCTTTGGCTCGACTTCGCCGTGGAGCATCAGCCGTACTCTCTCGGCCATCTCGCGACTGAACGATTGCTCTCCACATCGAGTGCACACCGTACATGGCACGCCCTCTACCAGGTAGTGACGGCCGTCGACGTTGAATACCTCGTCAGCAAGCTCCTCTCGGCTGTCGTCGGCACCGCAGACTGCACAGACGAACATCGCTACTTCCTTACCGAGAAGTCGATCCACTGATCTGGACTATGCTCGTATATCGTGATGACTCTCAACATTGGCGTATATGACCCCCATCCCCTAACTCGCATACTTGCTGAACATGATGAAGCCGTTGCTGTCTGGGGTGTTGCAGCCGGCTAGGGCGGTCTCGGCCTTTACGGTCACCTGGCGGGCGCCGGCTGTTCCTCGGAGCTGCTGGATGCTGTCGGCGTAGAGGACGGCTCGGTTGCGGCCGGTGCCGTTGTTGCCTCCGCTGGAGAGGAACGGGTGCGGACCCTCGACCCGGATGTCGTCGGCGTAGAAGTCGTGGGCCTCGCCCCACTTTACGCCGTGCCACTGGAAGCCCTCCAGGAACTGCTGCGTGAACGTGAGGTAGCCGTCGTACGGGTTGAAGATGTCGACGTCGTTCGGACCCAGCCCTGAGCCCTCCCACATCTTTCGCGCCATGCTGGCGACCGCCTCCTGGTGCTCGTCCAGGGTCGCCATGGTGCTCCGGCCCCTGCTGTTCTGCTGTGCGTGGTTGAGGACGTACACCGGCTTCTGCCTCAGGTCCTTGGCGCGCTCGGCGGTGGTGAAGATGAAGGCCGCGCAGGTGTTGACCGGCCTGTCGCAGTCGTAGATCAGCAGCGGCTCCTCGATCACGCGACCGTTCAGGTAGTCCTCAGTCGTGAGCTGGTACGGCTCATGCAGGGCGTAGAAACCCCAGGGAGTCTTCAGGCCATTGCGGCGCAGGTTTATGCATAGGGGCGCCAGCCCGTCGTGGGTCTTGCCGTACCTCTGACAGTACTGCTGGAAGACCACCAGGTTGTTGAACATCGCGCCGCTCTGGTACCCCCACGGAATGGTAAACGCGCTGTTCCCGGGGGCCTCTTCATTGACGTTCTGCGGGTTGTTGTGCCCGTACCGACCCGAGAGGTTGACCATCGGGTACCACACCAGCGCGGTCTCGCACAGACCGTCACCGACCGCCTGGGCGGCGAGGCCCATCATCGGGCCGATGTAGGGAGCGTCGGACTTGAGGTACTTGACGTTCTTGAGACCTAGCTCCCTCTGGATCCACTCCGCCGAGGTGTAGGTCAGGCCGTCCTCGGTGTCGAAGGGAGGATCGAAGTAGGGACGCGGCGCCCAGGTCTGCTCGGCGCGAGTCTCAGGGCTGGTGATGAGCCCGTCGATGTCGTCCAGCGACAGGCCGGCGTCGGCGATTGCGCTGAGGCACGCCTCCTTGGTCAGGCCGCCGCAGCTTCTGTCCAGGCTCACGCCGTCCCAGCGACGGTCCATGTGGGACTGTCCCCAGCCCACGACGGCCACCTTGCCCCGGTGCTCCCAGACTCCCAAGCCTTCCTGGTCTCTCATCCAACCTGTGTCAGTGGTCATGTTGGCTCCCTTGTGTGCAGCTTGTATCAGGTTTGTGGGTAGAGCTATCTTTCGCCCTCACTCCAACCCTCTCCCCCGGATCAAGTCCGGGGCAGGCTCTGAGGGAGAGGGGGCCGTTGACCCAATTAATCGTTCGTCCTGTTGAAAATCCGCCGTGGCGGGAGCTTGTCGAAGGGCACCCCGCTCTTGGATTCCCGCTTTCGCGGGAATGACGGTATGTCCCTGTCTGCCCTCAAGAAAGAGGGGGCCGTTGAAGGTGGGCTAGGTGACCACCTGCCACTCGTGGACGAGCTGGCCGGTGCTCGTCTCTTCGAAGATCAGCTCCACCTGCGCTCCGACGGGGACCTCGCCCGGCGGCGTGCCCGGAAGGTTGGACAGGAAGTTGATGCCGGGGTCCTCGTCCAGTGTGATCACCGCGAAGTTGATGGGCTGGGCGGAGCGGAACCCCCGGATGCGGGAGTCTCGGATCACGAAGTAGACGTCGATGTGTCCCCTGCCCTGCACCTCTTTCCACTCCAGCCGGTCTCCGGAGCCGCACGTGTCGCACTTTGGGGTGGGCGGATATTGCAGCCTCTCGCACGTGGTGCAGATCTGCAGCACCAGCCGCCGCTCGTTACAGGCGTCCCAGAAGGGCTTTGTCAGCTCGTTGGGGACCGGTGCGGGCCTCTCCAGGCCTGGGATCGTTGACATTTTTCTCTCCTGCTATGGATAGAAACGCAAACTCCAAAATCCTACTCGTCATTCCCGCGCACGCGGGAATCCACAGGCCATCAACCAAGGTTCGCCAAGGTGGACTCCCGCTTTCGCGGGAGTGACGAGAGTACTTCCGACGTAGTTTCGCACTTCCCTCCCTACTGTGAATTCTCGCGTGCCTCATGATGACTCATTAGCGCTCTCCGCCGGCGGAGGGGTCTGCCCACTGGACGACTCCTCGTGCTCCGAGGTCTTCGATCTGCTGGTCGTCGTAGCCGATTTCGCGGAGCAGGGGCTTTGTGTGCTGGCCGATCTGGGTGGAGGTCCTGTAGATCCCTGGGGTCATGGAGAACTCGACCAGCCCGCCGTAACGGCGGTACTTGCCGATGTACGGGTGCTCGACCTCGACGCTCAGGTCGTTCGCCCTGGCGTGGGGATGGTCGGCGTAGAAGTCGCCCTCGACGGTCTCGTCGGCCTGGACGCAGCCGACGTCAGCCCTGGTCAGCAGCTCTTCCCACTCGACAGCAGTGCGATCTGTGAAGACTGCCGAGATCTCGGCAGCCAGCGCATCGTCGTTGGCCTCGCGTGCCTCGGGAGTGGAGAAGCGGCTGTCGGTCAGCAGGTCTTCCCGTTGCACAGTGCGGCAGAACGTCTCCCACTCGTCCTGGAACAGGCAGGCGAGGAACACCCACCCTTCGCTGCACCGGTAGAGGCGATACAGGGCGTGAAGGCCGTGAATGTCCTCGTCCGGCATGGCTATAGGAGCGCGGTCTTTGTGGTCGAAGTACTCATCGGCGTTGGTCCACGCATTGGCTGTGAGCATGTTGAGCCGGACGGGCTGACCTTCTCCAGTTTGGCCCCGCGCCCGGAGGGCCAGGACGATGCCCGTTGCGATGGCCGGGGAGGTATTCTGGTCCGGTCCCCAGTTGGCCTTCATGATCCAGCGTGTCGCCTCGACGGTCTCCTCCATGTCCATGACCTGCTCAGGAGGCGGGGGCATCCCCCGTCCCATCTGTCGCATCGCGCCGCCGATGATGGCGCCGGGAATGGGATGCGCGCCCGGCCTGCGTGAGTGTTCGCCGTGTTCGCCATAGGCCGCCATCCAGACGTGGATGATGCCGGGATTGATCTTCCGGCAGGTCTCCCAGTCGACACCGAGTCGCTCAGGAACTCCGAGCCTGAAGTTGTGCGAGAGAACGTCGGCCTTCGCGATGAGCTTTCGGATAATCTCCTTGCCCTCTGGGGTCTGGAGATCGATCTGAATGCACTCCTTGCCGGCGTAGGTGCGCGGATCGGCCACGGTCTGTTCGGTGGAACGCCGTCCCGCGTCCAGTCGCCTGTCGGTGGCGTCGACCTTGATCACGCGCGCGCCAAGGTCGGCCAGGAGCGCGGCGCCGTAGGGCCCGGCCTGGATTGTCGCCAGGTCCAGGACGGTCACGCCTGACAGCGGGTGGGCCTGCATGTTTGCACCGTTAGACTGGGAGCTGTCCATAACCCCCTCTCCCTTGATGGGAGAGGGTTGGGGTGAGGGTGAAAGAGGACCGGCTTCTGACAGGCGTCCCAGCACTTCTTCAGTGTGCTGTCCGACGTCAGGGGCCGGGCCGCTCGGCTCTCCCGGCGTTTCACTCAGGTCGGCGATCGGGGCGAGGGTGCGCAGGGGCCCCACCCTGGGATCGTCGATCGTTACCACCAGAGAGTTATCGACGACTGCGGGATGGTCCATCGCCTCGACGCTGTCGCGGTAGGGTTCGGCGGCGATGTTGCCGTCCTCGATGTAGATCTCCATCCACTCGTCGGCTGTCTTCTCCGCCTGCTTCTTCAGTATCTCCCGGCGCAGGACCTCCCTGTTCTCCGGGGTAACGGCCGGGACCTTCGCGAACCGCTCATCGTCGAGCAGGTGTCCGAGTCCAATGGCCTTGAGGTGTCCCTGGATGTGCGGCACCCTCTGGTTGGCATGCTGAAGCCACGTGCCGTCCTTGGTCCGCACGGGAACGTACCCTATGGACGATAGACCGCGTCCGGGGGGCCTGCCTGGAAAGCGCTCCGGGTCCCTGCGGCGTAGCTGCAGGTTCACCAGTCCGCCGTCGCCGACGTTGTTGTCGTGAGGGGAGGCCAGGTTCTGGACGATGCTGGTCTGCACCCACTGCCCACGTCCGCACTTGTCGCGGACCCGGAGTGCGCCGATGATGCCGCGCACCGCAGCCTGGCTGGCGTGCCATCCGCCGGTGGGCACAGCCGAGTACACGGGGCCTTCGCGATTGGGCTGACCCTCCAGGTTGAGCATCCGGCCAGCCTTGGCCGCGACAAGTCCCTCATACCCCTTCACGCGGCGAAGCGGACCCTTCTGTCCAAAGCCGGTGATGGAGCAGTAGACAAGCTCCGGGAAGCGTCCCGACAGGTCGTCGTACGACAGCCCCCACTCGGCCATGTCACCAGGTCGGAACGACTCCACCAGCACATCAGCGTCGCCGGCGAGTTGCATGGCCTGCTCACGGCCTTCGGAGGTATCGAGGTCCAGCACTACGCCCTTTTTGCCACGATTCCACGAGATCCATGCGGGCTGGAACCGGAAGGGGTCTCCACCGGGAGGCTCAACCTTGATCACCTCGGCCCCGTAGTCGGCCAATACCAGCGTGCAGAGGGCCCCCGGCATTCCCAACGAGAGATCCAGAACGGTTAGGCCATCACACGGTCCCGCCACGGTTCACCTCCGCATTCGGTTGAATCGGCGCAGCCTGATCACGCAGATGGACAGTTCTACCATGACGCACGGGGCTTTCCAGCCAGTGCGCTGGACGCACAGGGCCTGGGAGCCGACCAGTTTGCAGACCAGGCTAGCTTAGGTGTCCGAGTATGCAACCACAGGGGAAGCGCGTCAACCTCAAAGCTCACGCCAGAAGCTGCGCAAGATGTGGAGTAGACTCGCCTTCATCACGGTCCGTGTGGAGGGGCGCCCATGACTTCTCGGCGCCCAAGCTAGATTCGCCTGTTGTCAACGATGCGGACTGCCTTGCCCTCGCTGCGTGGCACTTGTTTGGGCGCCACTACCTCGACGCGACAGCCCACTCCCAGCCTGCTCTGCAACGTCGCAGCCATCTTCCTCCCCACGGCGGCCGCGCCGTCGCTGTCCCGGTACAACTCCTCAGACGCCTCTACCCGCACCGTCAGGTCATCCATGTGAGACTCGCCTCGTTCCAGCAGCAGCTCGTAGTGGGGTTCCAGTCCGTCCTCGCGAAGTAGCTCCGTTTCGATCTGCGCGGGAAACACGTTTACGCCGCGAATGATCAGCATGTCATCCGTCCGTCCCAGCGGCTTGTCCATACGCGCGGTGGTCCGGCCACAAAGACATTGCCCACGGTACAGCCGCGACAGGTCGCCGGTACGATAGCGCAGCAGCGGCAACGCCTCTTTCGTGACGCACGTGAAGACCAACTCCCCGATCTCCCCATCGAGAAGAGGCTTTCCGGTCGACGGGTCGACTACCTCCGTTATGAAGTGGTCTTCGGCCAGGTGCATCCCCATCTTGAATGGACACTCCATCGCCACTGCCGGCCCTATCACCTCGGATAACCCATAGATGTCGAGCGCCGTGATGCCGAATCGCGCCTCTATCTCAGACCGCATCTCCTCAGACCAGGGCTCCGCTCCCAAGACACCCAACCTCAGGCTGCTGAGGTCTGCCTCTAATTCAGCTGCCATCTCCCCCATGAACAGCGAGAACGACGGCGTACAGCACAGCACGGTTGCGCCGAAGTCTTGCGCCAACTCGATCTGCCGGCGCATATTGGCCGTCGACGCCGGTACAACCGTCGCGCCCAGCCGCTCACCGCCATAGTGCAGCCCCAGCCCGCCGGTGAACAGCCCGTAGCCATAGGCGACGTGGATGACGTCACGCCGGTCGGCCCCCGAGATACTGAGCGAACGGGCCGCCAGGTCAGCCCACATGGCGATATCGTTGGCGGTATATCCCACAACCGTCATCTTGCCCGTCGTCCCGCTCGAAGCATGAATCCGCACCACGTCATCCATAGGCACGGCGAAGAGCTCGTAGGGGTAGCTGTCCCTCAGGTCCTGCTTGACGGTGAAGGGCAGCTTCGTCAGGAGGTCCAGAGAGCGAACGTCCTCAGGCGCCACACCCATCTCACCCAGCTTTTCACGGTAGAAGGGCACGCGCGCGGCCACACGGGCCAGGCAATCGCGCAGCCGTTCCGCCTGCAACACGGCCATTTCATCCTGCGAGACTGTCTCGACTGGGTCCCAGATAGGGGATTCCATCACAGCACCCCAACCAACGCTATTCTTCAAAAGCCTGCTTAAGAGAGAAAATCACAACTGGAGTGTGGGCATTAGAGAAGGTCGATCTCGTTCAAGAGCTGAAGTGTGAGTTCCACGCACCGTTCCGGCTCTTCCAACTGGAGCATGTGTGTGGCTTCCGGCAAGAAGTCGTAGCTCATGCGAGCCAGCTCTTCAAAGTCCATGCTCGGCATGAACGTAAACGAAGTTGTCGGGTCCGAACCGACCACCCTGATCGGGCAATTGACTTGCCTGGTGTCTATCTGCATTGACCAGCCGAAGGAAAACCTATATATCTGCGCCTCGTGCTCTTTCGGACACCGGAGCGCATACCCTTCACCGTCGGGGCGCAACAGAGTTTCCGCCATGAGCGCCGACACCCCAGGGCGCAGCCTCTGATAGGCTGGATTCGCGTCCACGTGCGCGATGTAGTCATCGTGAGAGTGGAACCGGTCCCGGCGTCGGGGCACATAGCGACTCATGTGCTCAGACATGTACACCATATCTTCGGGACTCCTGCCCGGCGGCTGGACTGGTGGGTCGAACAGCATCAGGCCTGCAAACCCTCCCCGCTGCTGTTCAAACAGCAGGGCGGTCAGAGCCGACATGGAGTGGAACACCCCTACCGCCGGTCTCTCTCCGAACCGTCGACTGATGGACTTCAGGATGACGTCGAAGTCGTCAACGAACGTGGGAAAATTGAGCGACTCAAGGTCGCCTTCCAGGTTCCATCCATGAGAGCGAAAATCGAAGACCAGCAGGTCGACACGGTCTTTGAACAGCAACCAGTATGGCAGGTACATGTCTGCGGATAAACCGCATCCGTGGCTAAGGATTACCCGCGGGCCTTTCGGGTTGCCGTGTCGCCGCACATGCGCCGTTGGGCCGTTCGTAAGTCGGACTGTCAGAACCTCCGACGGCTCCGGCACACTCCAAATCCGAGTCATCTAAGCGGAAATACGTCCTTCTATGTACGTGACCAGTTCGCCAACTGTCATGATCAGCTCTGCGTCGCTGTCCAGGATGGTGCAGCTGAACTCAGATTCGAGGGCCATTCCCAGTCTGGTCAGCGCCAGGGAGTCTGCCCCCAGATCTTCCTGGAACGTCGATGCAGCCGTTATTGACGATTCCGGGGTCCTAAGTTCCCTGGCGATTACCCGGGTGGCTCGCTGTAAAGTGTCTGACACTCGTTTCCCCCCTGTCTCAGCGTGTCTTTTGTGGCATGAGCCTCTGAGCGGGCATTGTAATGGCATCCATAGCCGATTGATACTCACCCACTGGCTGACTCCACGAACACACAGGGACTGGTGGTCTGGGCTGTGCGCAGCGGCCTACCGGACGACGTTGACGTCAAAGTGGGCCAATGACTCTGTATTGTGCATGACTTACGCCTACGTCGTGGGCAGGTCTACGGTGTCACCTGTCTGATGCTGCCATGTCCTGATTCTGGCGGCCATGTCCCGGATGCGGTCCTTCTGTGCAGGATCGTTAAACAGGTTGTTCAACTCGTGCGGGTCGGAGTTCAGGTCGTACAGCTCGCACTGGTCGCCCGCGCACAGGTTCAGCTTCCAGCGGTCCGGGGTCACGACCGACCTCCACGGCAGCGCGAGCATCCTGTTGATCTCCGCTGAGCCCAGGAACCTGTCGGGTATCTCATTGCTGGTGCCGTTCCACTGGATGAAGACGTCGTTGTCGCTGAGGTCGGAATCGCCTGCCATCACCGGCTGGAGGCTCTTGCCCTGCAGGTTGCCTGGGACTTCGTGGCCGGACAGGTCCAGCAGGGTGGGCACAAGGTCGATGTGGCCCACGCTTCCGGGCAGCCTCGTGGATTCCTGGGACAGCCACGGCACGCGCATCAGCAGCGGCACCCTGGCCGCCTCCTCGAAGAATGACCGCTTCTCCAGCATTCCGTGATCGCCCATCATGTCGCCGTGCTCGCTGGTGAATACGACGATGGTGTTGTCTGCCACACCTGCGCGCTCAAGCGCAGACGTGATCCTGCCGACCATCCGGTCCACGAGCGTGATGTTGGCCATGTAGTGCGCTCGCAGAGTGCGCCAGCCGAGCTCGGTGGAGACGTCCTCCCTCGCGGCAGCGTAGCGCATCATGTAGTCGTCAGCAGTCTGGTCGACGCCCTCCAGCATGAACTGCATGAAGTAGTTGGCCCTCACGCGGTTGACCAGCGACGCGGACTCTGGCTTCTGCAGGAAGCCGGGGCCGACGGGCAGTGTGGCGGGGTCGTACATGTCCATGAACGGCCCGTGATACGGCGAGTGCGGCTCGAACGTGCTGACGTACAGCGCGAACGGTCTGTCGCTGTTTCGATCTATGAAGTCAGCTGCCTGATCGCCGAGGAACGACGCCATCTGGTGCTCCTCGGGCAGGTCGTAATGGGCGTCTGAGCTGAACACGCCAACGCCGTTGCGCTCCCTGTCAGGCTTGTAGCCCTGCTCCTGCAGGTACTTGTTGTAGCTGGACACGAGGTACCGCTGCTCGGGCTTGGCGAAGCGATGGCTGTCCTCGGCAGACACCCATTCATCGAACCCATGCTGGGCCACAAGGTCGTTGCCCAGGTGCCACTTGCCCATGTAGCCCTTGTAGTAGTCGTCCGACAGCATCTCGGCGATCACGGGAATGCTCTCGTCGAGGTGGATCTGGTTGACGATGGGGCCGGCCGTGTGCGGATACAGCCCGGTCATGATCGTAGCGCGGGCGGGCGTGCAGACGGCCTGTGCGACGTAGGCGTTCTCGAATACGAAGCTCTCGTCCGCCAGTGCGTTCAGGTTGGGAACGTTCATCCAGTCTGCGCCGTAGCAGGCCAGCGTGTCCTGGCGCTGCTGGTCACTAAAGATGAAGACGATGTTTGGGTTATCCGGCATTGATCCAGTCTCCTTGTGTAGGGACGGCAGCCTAAAGCTGCACGTGAAAAGAGTGTAGCTCGCGTCGATCAGACGGTGGGCAGAGGCGCGTGGTCGAAGTTCTTGTGCTGCCAGAGCCGGATTCGCGCCGCGAGGTCCCTGACCCTGTTGCGCTGATCGGGATGATCGAACAGGTTTGTCTGCTCGTACGGGTCGTTGACCATGTCGTACAGCTCGCCCTGATCGGTCGCACACAGCGCCAGCTTCCAGCCGTCGCGCACGATGGTACGCCAGGGCTGCGTGTTGCGGAGGTTGATCTCAGGACTGCCGAGGTGGCGGTCGTCGATGTCGCTCACTCCGTTCCACTGTACGAATACTTCGTTGCCGTCGAGCGTCTGCTCGCCCCTCAGCACCGGTGTAAGACTCTTCCCCTGAAGGTGGTCAGGCAGGGACGCGCCCATCAGGTCGAGGATCGTCGGCACGAGGTCCACGTGGCCGACTGCGCCCTCAACCATCTGGTGACTGTTGGATATACCCGGCACGTGCATGATGAGCGGCACGCGAGCCGACTCCTCGTACATCGACCGCTTCTCAAGCATCCCGTGGTCGCCGGCCATCTCGCCGTGCTCACTGGTGAATACGACAACCGTGTTGTCGGCCACGCCATTGCGTTCGAGCGCGTCGAGTATAGTTCCGACCATCTCATCGACCAGCGTGATGTTGGCGAAGTACTGCGCCCTCAGCTTGCGCCATCCGGCCTCTGAGGTCACGTCGTGGCCGCGAGCGGCGTTGGGCTGCAGGTATGGGTCGGTGTCCGCGTCAGGCTGTCCAAGGTACTGCGTACAGTACTCGGCACGGACCGTGTTGTGGCGGGAGCCTCCCTCGGGCACCTTCAGGAAGGTGGGACCCACGGGCAGGTCCTCTGGATCGTACATGTCGTCGTACGGGCCGTGATACGGCGGGTGAGGCTCGAACGTGCTGACGTACAGCATGAAAGGCCCGTCGCTGTTCCGGTCGATGAAGTCAGCCGCCTTGCCCCCAAGGAACGAGGCCATCTGATGCTCGGCAGGCACCCTGGCGCGTTGCATCGGCGAGAACATCATCGTGCCGTCTTCCATGCGCAGTTCGGGCTCGAAGCCATTCTCGACGAGATGCTGGTGATAGTCGCTCATCTGGGTGCGGTACTCGCGGCGCGAGTACTCGGGACGGTGACCGTCCTCGGTGCTTATCCACTCGTCGAATCCGTGCTGCCGGATGACGTCGTCCCCGAGGTGCCACTTGCCGAACCAGCCTGTGTGGTAGTCCTCAGGAGCCATCTCAGCGACGCTCTGACGGTCCGGTGGCAGCGCCATCTTGTTGACGGTCGGCCCGGCGAAGTGAGGATACAGTCCGGTAACGATCGTGGCGCGCGCGGGAGTGCAAACAGGCTGGGCCACGTAGGCCCGCTCGAAGACGAAGCTCTCGTCTGCCAGCGCGTTCAGCCGCGGCACGTTTATCCAGTCGTTGCCGTAGCAGCTGAGCGTGTCGTACCGCTGCTGGTCGCTGAAAATGAACACTACGTTAGGGCGGTCAGGCATAAGGACTCTCCTCCATAGTCAGTCGTCAGTCAGTCGTCTTTGTATCTCAGGAAGCGACGTATCCCGGCGCTCTGATGCAGCTCACCCAGTGTCCGGGCTTGACCTCCTGCAGTTCGGGCACGTCGCCTTCACACTCGTCGATGGCCACCAGGCACCTTGGATGGAACGAGCAGCCGCTGGGTGGATTGAGTGGGCTGGGGACCTCCCCGGACAGCGGGATCCGTTCCCTGCCGGCCTCTACGTCGGGGTCCGGGATCGGTATGGCCGACAGCAGCGCCCGCGTGTACGGATGAAGAGGGTCTTCGTACAGTTCGTCCTGTGTGGCGACCTCGACGATGCGGCCAAGGTACATGACCGCGATCCTGTCGCTTACGTGCCGGACCACAGACAGGTCGTGCGACACGAACAGGTAGGTGAAGTTGAACGTCTGCTGCAGCTCCTGGAGCAGGTTGATGATCTGGCCCTGGATCGACACGTCGAGCGCAGACACCGGCTCGTCGCAGACGACGAACTCGGGATTTACGGCCAGTGCGCGGGCGATTCCAATGCGCTGGCGCTGACCGCCGCTGAACTCGTGCGGGAACCGGCTCGCCATGTTCGGGTTCAGACCGACGATCTCCAGGAGCCTCGCGACCTCGTCCCTGTACTCACCGCGTCCCTTGACCAGGTTATGCACCTTGAGAGGCTCCCCGACACAGTCGCCCGCGGTCTGCCGGGGGTCGAGAGACGTGTACGGGTCCTGGAAGATGATCTGGGCGCGGCGACGCATGCCGCGCAGCTCCTCCCTGTTCATCTCATCCAGGTTGCGTCCACCGAAGTAGATGTCCCCTGAGTCCGACTTTTCGAGCCGGAGGATGGAGCGACCGAGAGTTGTCTTTCCGCACCCGCTCTCACCGACGAGACCGAGCGTCTCCCCGCGCCTGATGGTCAGACTGACGTCGTCAACAGCCCTGATCAGTCCAACTGTACGTGGAATGATCCACCCCGCCTTCACGGGGAAGTTGACCTTCAGGTGGCTAACCTCGACCAGGTTGTCCACTTCAGGATGTGACTGCGGCGCGGACGAGTCCTGTGCAGGGGCAGTGGTCATGACGCCGACACCTCGTCAAGCTCAGCGGCGACCCAGCAGGCCGCGCGATGACTCTCGCTAATCTCGGTCTCATCCGGGAACTGGTTAGCACAGACGTCTATAGCGTGGTCGCACCTCGGCACAAACGGACAGCCGGGCGGCAGATCAATGAGGTCCGGGGGACGACCCTCGATGGTCTGCAGCAGTTCGCCGCGGACCTGGTCCACGCGCGGTATGGAGCGCAGAAGACCTCGCGTATATGGATGTCTCGGATTGCGGAATATGTCCCTCGTGGTGCCGCGCTCGATTATGCGTCCCGCGTACATTATGTTGATCCGGTCGGCGTACCTGGCGACAACGCCAAGGTTGTGCGTGATCAGTATCAGAGTGACGCCAAACTGGCTGGCCAATCCCTTCAGCAGGTCCAGTATCTGCGCCTGGATGGTAACGTCGAGCGCGGTGGTCGCCTCGTCGGCAATGATCAGCTTGGGGCCGCAGCTCATCGCAATGGCGATCATCACGCGCTGGCGCATCCCGCCGCTGAACTCGTGAGGGTACTGGTTCAACCGGCGCTGGGGGTCTGAGATCCCGACCTGTTCGAGAAGCTCGACCGCCCTCATCCGGGCTTCGCCACGGTTCAACCCCTGGTGCCACATGACCGACTCTGAGAGCTGTTCCTCGATGGTCAGCACCGGGTTGAGCGACGACATCGGCTCCTGGAAGATCATCGCGATGTCTTTGCCCCGAGTATTCCGAAGCTCGACATTGTCCATCTTGAGCAGGTCTTCACCCTGGAACATTACCTCGCCCGACTCGATCCTGCCGGGCGGTTCCGAGACCAGCCGCATGATCGACAGCGAGGTGACGGACTTGCCGCATCCACTCTCGCCTACCAGCGCGACAGTCTCGCCTTCCATCGCATCGAAAGAGATGCCATTCACGGCCTTGACCACGCCCTCACGAGTGTAGAAGAACGTGCGAAGATCACGTACCGAAATCAGCGGCTCGGCAGCGGTACTCAACTACTGTCTCCCTCTGAGCCGCGGATCTATCACGTCCCTGATGGCGTCGCCCAGCAGGTTCATCGCGAGAACAGTGATCGAGATCATCACACCGGGAATCACCGCGAGATGGGGCCCGAGATCGAACCTTGTCTGCGCGCCGGTGAGCATGTTTCCCCACGACGGCGTCGGCGGCTTGATTCCGATTCCGAGGAAGCTGAGCTGCGCCTCGGCGACTATCGCGCCCGCGATACCCACGGCGACCAGCACCAGCGATACTGGAAGCGTGTTGGGCACAAGGTGAAGCACGACGATCCGCAGAGAAGACGACCCTATCGAGCGCTGCGCCTCGATGAACAGCGACTCCCTTAACGATAAGACGTGCGACCGGATAATCCGTATCGACCCTATCGCGCTGAACAACGCCAGGGCGCAGATGACGACCGTCATCGTGAACCCGAACGCCACGGCTATCGTGATGACTATGACCAGTCCCGGCAGTACGAGCAGCGTGTCCACGAACCGCTGCAGGATCAGGTCGACCAGTCCGCCAAAGTACGCGCTGGTAATCCCAATGAGAGTTCCCACCGCAACGCCTACGAGCGGCGACAGGAAGCCGACCAGCAGCGAGACCCGGCCGCCGTACAGAATCCGGCTGAACTCGTTGCGTCCCAGCTCGTCAGACCCGAACAGCAGCATACTGCCGTCGGTGGCGGTCTCGAACAGACCCAGGTACCGGGTCGCGACGAACTTCGCAGGATCGTGCGGAGTCACCAGGGGAGCGAAGATTGCAAGACCGGCAAAGATGAGCATCACCAGGCCGCCTGCTGCCCCGGACGGATTCAGGCGAGCGAACTCCAGCACGCCGCTTCCGGCCTTCGATACCAGGGACTGGACTCTCTGTGCCGGCCCTGGCGGGCCGGTATCGATTACCGCGCCCATAAGTGAACTCCTGCCTGACGTTCCAGCCTGTTTTCTCTAATCATAGGTCACCCTGGGATCGAGGACCTTGTAGGAGAGGTCGATCAGCAGGATCCATATCATCATGAACATGCCGATCATGAGGACCATGCCCAGCACCATCGCCGCGTCTCTGCCTCTGACCGACTCGATCAGGTGCAGGCCGATTCCGGGGAGGTTGAAGACGGTCTCGAGCACTACCGCGCCGTCGAGAAGCGATGCGAAGAGCATTCCGAGCATCGTCACAACCGGCAGCAGAGCGTTTCTCAGGGCATGCTTTACGATGACCACCCTGGGAAGCAGCCCCTTGGACCACGCAGTCCTCACGTAGTCCTCGTTCAGCACCTCCAGCATCATCGAGCGGATCATCCTGCTGATGACGGCGGCAGATCTGAAGCCCAGGATGAGCGCGGGAAACAGGAAGCGTTGGAGCGCCTTGAATGGGTCATCCAGAATGTCAGCGTGCTGTGCCGGTGGCGCCCATCCTACTCCTCTTGAAAGAACCAACAGGATCATTATGCCCAGCCAGAACGCGGGCACCGCCATCCCCACCGCGCTGACGGCGCGCACGGCCTGATCGAACGCACTTCCCCTGAACAGCGCCGATAAGACTCCCGCTGGAATGGATATGACAATGGCTACTATTACGCCCAGTATCGCGAGGGTCACCGTTACGTCGATCTTGGGCTTGATCGCATCCCAGACCGACTGGTTGAAGTATGCAGAGTAGCCCAGGTCGCCGCGCACCATCTTGCCCAGCCACCTGAAGTACTGCTCGTGAAGCGGGTCTGCCAGTCCAAGCTCACTGCGGAGCTTCTCGATGGCCTCAGGAGACGCTGCGTTCTCCTCACTGGCCAGAAGCGTCGAAGCGACGTCTCCGGGGATAAACTGGAGCATGAAGAAGAGGAGCGTTCCGAGCAGCAAGAGCGTCGGCACGATCAGGAACATTCGCCGGATAATGTACCCTGTCAAATCGCTACCTCTGATCCTCCCTCATGCGGCACGCAACAGACCCAAAGCCCATGCGTGACTCGCAAGATCACCACCTGCCAACCCTTCACGCAGTATGCCGGTGAAATACACGACGTCCGAGGGTCTCTTACCCTCGGACGTCGCTCAGACTTCTACTTGCCGGGTGCGCCGTCATCCAACCAGGCGTCGACGAAGCGTGACTGGATGAACTTGCCGGTCGCGATGGGATCGACGTTCATGACGTAGTTCCACTTGATCTGGAACTCGTCAGGGCGGCGGATAGGAACCTTGGGGTTCCAGCTCTCGCGCATGATCGTGTCCATCTTCTTGGCGATCTCTTTCTCCTCGACGGAGCCGAGTCCGACACGGTCGAGATCGGCGAGAAGGTCGAGCCACTCCTGCGGCGGTT
Organism: uncultured Dehalococcoidia bacterium; assembly: GCA_964537915.1. GTDB lineage: Bacteria > Chloroflexota > Dehalococcoidia > Lucifugimonadales > UBA1123 > VXRN01. The sequence goes on along the minus strand of CAZIDM010000020.1, from coordinate 18,660 downwards.
CAGCCTGGCACATTTCGAATCCTGCGCCCGGCCTGAACACCTGGTTGATTATCTCGACAGGGCTCTTGCTGGCAACCGCCTGGCCGAACCAGAACAGCTCGTAGTCACAGGCGTATGCCTGTTCCCTGGCGGAGGTCAGCTCTGACTGTACTATTTCGATCTTCACACCCAGGGGTTCCATCTGCTGCTGGACGATCAGCACGATCTGAGGCTCGGCCTCTTCAGTGAGGAACTCGATCGTGTCAACGCCCTTCTCGGCGAAGACCTGCTTGGCCTTCTCCTGCTGGGCTTCCTTCTGACCCCAGTCGAGGCACGGATAGTCGAGGATGTCGTCGTAGTTGGGGTCGGCCGTGCCAAAGAAGCTGATCTGGCGCATGTCGGGCGGATCGACGCCCGGTACGCTGGTCAGCTCGACAATATGTTTGGTGTCGACAGCGCAGCGGAACGCCTTCCTGACCTCAGGATCGTCGAACGGTGGCTTGTCACCATTCAGGGCGATGCCCTGGAACCCAGGGCTGTCCCAGCGGGTTACTATGACCTCGCCAGGGAAGTCTTCCTGGATCGGGTATGCGCTGGCCGGTGTGAACGTGATGTAGTGGTCGATCTGCTTCGTGGTAAATGCCGCTGCCGCGAGCTCGTTGTTCGCGAAGGCGATGCCGGTGATCTTGTCCAGAAGCGGGTATGGGCTTCCGTCCGGGGCATCCACGAAGTAGTCCGGATAGGCTGTGGTGATTACGTTATTGCCGACCTCGTAGCTGTCCATCATGAACGGGCCGGTGCCTATCACCTGCTCCGGGTCTGACAGGTTTCCGCCTGCCGGTTCAAGTACGTGCTGCGGAAGCATTATGTGCCACGAGTCCGCCAGCGCAGCGAGGATGCGGCTGGTCGGATTGGTCATGGTGATCGTCATGGTGTGGTCGTCGACCTTCTCCATCTCATCGACGAGAAGCAGGCCGGCGACACGCGGCTGGGGAATTCCCTCCGGCGGGTCGATCCACCTGTTGATGGTATATACGACGTCGTCGACGGTGAACGCCTCGCCGTCGTGCCAGGTGACGCCCTCATTGAACTGAAGCGTCACATTGCTGAAGTCGTCGTTGAACTCCCAGGAGTGCGCGAGGTCAGGGGTGACGGTCAGGCCATCCCTGGGAGAGAACTGGAGCACGCCTGAGTACATGCGGTTGAGTCCCTGGGTCGAAGACCAGTGCGACCGGGTGGTCATGTCCCAACGGTCGAACCAGACGCCGGTGGCGATGCGCATGTCGCCGCCACGCTTGCCCTCGGTGAACTCGTGGGCAACCTTCACCTCGGTCGCCTTGGGCTCGGCTGCGACCACAACAGTCGCGGCAGGGGCCGGGGCGGGAGCAGGAGCAGACGTCGCTGCCGGTGCTGGTGCGGGAGCAACTGTCGCTACCGGCGCAGGAGCGGGGGCGGCAGGCTCTTCTTCCTCATCGGCGGTGCTGCAGGCAAGGACTGCGATCATGGCAACCGCCAGGGCCGCTATTCCAAACAGCCTGACAAAGCCGGACAGATGGGTCTTCATCATTCCCTCGCCTTTCGCTACTCAAGAGTACGCAGGTGTTGGAACCTGTCACATGAGCCCCAAATATACGCCGATGGTCACAAAAGTCAAGCACGGGAGCCAATTTTCGGTCGACAGAAGTGCTGCTGGAGTGCAAAACTCCACCCCGACTTCTTTGATGCGCAGCCCACCCGATGAGAGCATCAGGGTCTTTTCGTTTTTGCCTTGTCACAAGTCTCTCGTTCGCCCTGTTGAAAATCCGCCGTGGCGGGAGCTTGTCGAAGGGCCGCCCGTTCATGGTTCGACAAGCTCACCACGAACGAGCTACTCCAGTGACACTCAATAATGAAAAGGCCCTGGCTGAGGCATCGGCTGTCTTGCAACTCGGCCGAGTTAACGGCACCATATGCCTCATCCTCTCTACTGACCCCTCTGGTATGCCCGAATGTCATCCAGCCCACTTCCAACTGAATCTGAGGTGCGCAGCGCGCGGCTGACGGTAACGACCGCGCTCAAGGTGCTGTCTCCCGTCGCGGTCTTCGCCGTCTGTATGCTGCTGCCCGCTCCTGATGGACTGACGCCGGAGGGCCAGGCCGCGCTTGCGGTGATGTGCCTTGCCGTCATCCTGTGGGCCACGGAGACGCTTCACATCGCGGTCACGGGGATCGTCGGCATCGTGCTGCTGATACTGGTCGGCGGCGTATCCGACATTGGAGAAGCCCTCTACGGCTTCTCGCAGCCGGTGGCGTACTTTCTCATCGGAATCCTGACCCTGGGCATGGCGGTGCACAGGTCGGGACTGGCGGAACGGGTCTCCACGCTGCTGATGCGCGGCTCGGGAGGCAGTCCCGTTCTCCTCTATATGCAGATGCTCTTCTCGTTTGCCGCCCTGACGTTCGCCCTGCCGTCCGCCAGCACGCGGGGAGCCATCCTCGTGCACATCTACGAGCAAGTGATGGAGAGCTGGAACATCCCGCAGGACCACTCCTACCACAAGGCGGTGATGATGGCGCTGGGTTCGCTGAACCGGCTGGGGTCCACCGCCCTCCTCGCGGGCGGAGTCACGCCGGTGGTGGCATCCGGCCTGCTTGGGGACTTCTCCTGGGGAAGATGGTTCCTCCTGATGAGCGTCCCCTTCTACGTCAACCTGATCATCGGAGGGGCGCTTCTGTTCCTACTGTACCGCTCGGGATTCAAGGTCGACTCGGCCGCCGGTGCGAAACTCCTGCGGACGGGTCCGATCAGGGCGGTGGAGGTGCGCGCCGGAGCCATCGCGCTGTTCACGGCGCTCATGTGGTTCACCGACTTCGCCCACGGGCTGCATCCCGCGGTGCCGGCGCTGATTGCCTTCTGCCTGATACTCATGCCGCGCGTCGGAGTGCTGAACTGGAGGGAATTGGAACAGGGTCTCGGCTGGGGCAACTTCATCGTCATCGCCTCCACGCTGTCGCTGGCCCACGCGCTCGTCAGCAGCGGAGCCGCCGCCTGGTTCTCGAGCAGCCTGGTCGGATGGATAGGCGGACTCAGCAGCAACCCGTGGCTGTTCCTGCTCGCGCTATGCTGCTGCGCTGCGGTGGTGCGAGCCATGCTGCCCAACATCGCGGGCTACCTGGCGCTGGTGATCCCGGTGGCGATGGCGGCAGGTGAAGCAGTCGGGCTGAACCCGCTGGTGTGTGGAATGGCGATCGTGGTAATGGGGGACACGCCGGTGTACTACCCTGCAGGCTCGACGTCGGGCGTCTTCATATTCGAGCGCGCAGCGACGCGGGCCGTCGAGGTCTTCAGGTTCGGCCTGGTAATGACAGTCGTGGCCATCGCCACCCTATTCCTGCTGGTGCTCCCCTACTGGGAACTCCTGGGTGAACCGCTGGTGAGATAGCGAGCCTGTACCAACTCTGTCGGTGCCGCCATTCCGTCATTCCCGCCATTCCGTCATTCCCGCGAAAGCGGGAATCCAGGGGTTCGGGGCACTTCACGCGGAGGCCTCCGACCAAACTGATACTGGCTCTGAGATAGCTGTCCGCTTGCGAAGTCCGTGGTGTCTGGTGATACTAGTTGGACTTTCAGCGAAGGCTCGCAAAACCAACCCATGCCAATTCTCGACAGATTAAGCGGCGAACACGACCTCCGTCACTGGGTGATCGTCATGATCGTGTTCGGCATAACCGGGTTCAGCGCGCTCGTCTTCAGCCGGGTGCTGTTCAACGTCATTCTTGGCATGGAAGGCAGCCTGTGGTCGGGCCCCTGGACATACCGCGTGCTGTACCTGTCGGTGATCCCGCCGTTCTACTCGGCGATGCTGGTTATCGTGGGCACCATCTTCGGGAAGCGGGAGTACTTCGCATACCGGGTACTTCGGATGTGGGGTCGGCTGGTCCCCGGCAGAGCGCGCAGGTGGTTCGTCTCGAACTAACGGCCTCGCAGATGTAGGGAACGAAGCCTAGGGGATTACTCCGGTCTCTCTCAGCAGAGCGTCAGTCCCAGCGAGGTCCGACAGTGAACTCAGGTCTATGTCAGGGCCGTTGAGAGTGTCGAGCGGGGGCAGCAGGCGATGTGTCTTCACGCCCTCCACCAGCGGGTACTCGAAAGTCTGTCCGGCGAAGTACTGCTGCGCGACCCTGGACAGCAAGAATCGCATGAACGTCTCGGCGTTGTCGCGGTTCTCGCTGGTCTCCAGAATGCTGGCACCGGCGACCATCACGAGGCTGTCCGGCCCGCCGTTCTTCAGGAACAGGTTGCGCGCGGCGAAGTCGTCGCCCGACTCTTCGATGAACCTGTGCAGGTAGTAGTGATTGACCAGCCCGATTTCTACCTCACCCGCACCTGCGGCCGCCACGATGGGAGTGTTCTTCGGGAACACGCCCGGCTCGTTGGCCTGCATGTCGAGCAGCCACTGGCGGGTCTCGTCCTCGCCCCACATCTGTCGCATGGCCGTTACCATCGTGCGGAACGAGGAGTTGCCCGGAGGCCAGCCGATCTTGCCCTTCCACCTGGGGTCCGCAAGGTCCTTCACTGACGTGGGCAGTTCGTCTTCACTGACGAGTTCTGTGCTGTACACCAGCACCCTCGCCCTGCCGGATATGCCCACCCAGGAGCCGTCTGAGGCCCTGGCCCACTCGGGCACCTTCAGCACCACGTCAGCCGGGAGTGTGGACAGCATGGACGAGACCGCTCCGAGTCCGCCCGGGTCCTGCGCGAAGAAGACGTCGGCCGGAGAGTTGGATCCCTCCTCCAGGATCGTGGCCGCAATCGCGAAGGTGCTGCCGTACTTGACCTGGACGTCTATGCCCGTGGCCTCGCCGAACTGCTCGATGATGGGCGCTACGAGAGACTCGCTGCGCCCGGAGTAGATTACCAGGCTTCCGGGGTCTTCCCTGTCGATGGGAGCAATCATTGCGGCCTCGGCGGCCAGCTTGGCGGCTTCGCTCGCCTCCTGTGCAGCCGATGCGGCGGCCATCGCTGCGGTCGCCGAGTCCTTGGCTACGAGCTTGGCCTCTTCAGCCGCCGTCGCAGCAGCGGTGTCCTGGACCGCCAAGCTTGCCTTGTCGGCGGCTTCAGCGGCGGCCCTGGCGGCAGCCGCAGCTTCCTGGGCTGCCTGGTTCGACTGGTTGACGGCAGATGTGACGCTGCTGTCCGGTTCCGACGTCTGGCACGCGGCAAGGCTCATTCCGGCTATTGTCAGAACGACCAGGACCGCGAGCGACTTCAGGGCGTGAGCGCCGGATGTGCTGTATCCAGAATGAGTCATCCGCATGGTACCCTCGCAACTAGTTGATATGCCCATACAACTGGTCTAACTTAGTACAGCCTAAGTGATAACATACTCTCAGGCTAATAGGCAAGTCCCATGCGGACTAATCAGGCAATTTAGCTGGAACGTCCGGGCAACAGGGGAGAAACCACAGAACGCATCTCAGTTCTGCCAGGGTGCTGCGGCGGTATTGAGGCTGACGCGCGGCTCACTCGAGCCAGGTGACCACCTCTGAGTGGGACATCCGCTGGGTGTTCGGTATCGCCGTCGGCTTTCCCGCGAACACGACCCCGACCATCGTCCAGTCCTCGTCGGCGCCCAGTGTCCGGGCCAGTTCGGGAAGCCTGGTGAGGCCGCCCGTGCTCCAGTCCATAGAAAGGCCCTCGGCAAACGCCGCCAGCGCCATGTTCTGCACCGCGCAGCACGATGTCGCGTAGTTCTCCTGCGTGACCTCTTCGTTGTCACCGGTGAGGCTGTAGACGTAGACCATGGCCGGCGCGTTCAACACGCGATCCCTGCTCGCGTCCGCAGACCTCTTCTTCTGCTCGGGGTTGGGGTTGGCCACGCCGTCGTATGTGGTCTGCCATGCCGTCTCCGCAATCTTCTTGCGGAGCGGGCTGTCCTTTCGGATGGCAAAGAAGCGGGTCGGGTCGGTGAGCCTGTGATTCGGGGCCCAGATCGCGGCCGAGAACATTCTCTCAAGTGTCTCGTCCGGGACCGGCTCCCCTGTGAATTCCTTTACGTTACGCCTGCCAAAGATCGCCTCGTAAACGCCGACCGAGCTCTCCGGCACTCCCACGTCGCTGCTGTTGATTCGCACTTTTCGTCCCCTCCGGTTCTGATTTCATCCTCTGGCGCAGTGTCCCACGATAAGTTTCAGCCACTACTCTATCAGTCCGCATAGACCATAGATTTTGGCATCCTGAGTTACTGAAGTAGTTTATACATATCTATTAAAGTAATACAGACATAACGAAGAGAACAGGACGGGAGGAGCTACGTGCTGACCAACCGTTCACCCACGGGGTATAATCCGACCAAAGCTCAACGCGAGATCGGGAACGCGCCATGAAGTACCTCAAGACCATCGGTTTCAACTCCAACCAGCCCATAGGTCGCGGGTTCAACTACCCTTACGACACCGCGTTCAGCGCGGACGGCCGCATCTTCGTGATGAACAGGATGGGCGGCCTCAACCCGCGCGGCATACGCATCCAGATATGCACGTTCGACGAGGACTGGCTAGGCGAGTTTTCCACCGGTCCCGGCGACGGCGATGACCAGTTCCGCGTGCCGGTGTGCATGGCCTTCGACGCCCACGACAACCTCTACGTCACCGACGAGGCGCTGAACGAGGTCAAGGTCTTCGACAACCAGGGCAACTTCCTCAGGAAATGGGGAACAGACATCGGCGACCACGGCTCCCCCGCATCAGGTGCGGGGCAGGCCCTGGCGGGACCCGCCGGAGTCGCGCACGGCGCCGATGGCAGCGTCTTCGTAGTCGAGCAGTACGCCAACCGCGTCCACAAGCTGACGCCGGACGGTGAGTCGATCGCGACCTGGGGCGAGTCCGGCGACGGCCCCGGCCAGTTCAACCTGCCCTGGGGCGCGACGGTCGACACACACGGCGACGTCTACATAGCCGACTGGCGCAACGACAGGATCCAGAAGTTCACACCGGACGGCGAGTTCATCGCCGCCTACGGCGGACCCGGCGACGGAAACGGCCAGTTCCACAGACCAAGCTCAGTCGCGGTCACACGCGACGGTCTTATCTGCGTCGCCGACTGGGGCAATGAGCGAGTCCAGGTACTCGGCCCGGACGGCCAGTTCCAGCAGATGCTCACCGGCGAGGCCACGCTGTCCAAGTGGGCAGAAGAGTGGCTGGACGTCAACCAGGACGAGCTGGGAGCGCGCAATCGCTCCGACCTCGCCGTCAAGGATCTTCCCAAACACCTCCAGACCCCGTTCCACACGGCATCCCAGACAGAGCCAATCTTCTGGGGTCCCGTCTCAGTCACACTCGACGCCCACGACCGCCTCTACATCACAGAACACAGCCGCCACCGCATCCAGATCTACGAGGGCTAACCTCGACACATCCCTCAGGGAGCGCACACCCATGACCACAGAGAGCAGAAACCAGATTGCCCACCTTGCCAGGCGCGCGGGATTCGGCGCGACGCCGCAGGAGCTGGACGCCTACGAGGCGATCGGGTACGAGGCGCTCGTGGAGCAGTTCCTCAACCCGACGTCTCCCGGCAACATTCCCGACGACCTGATCTTCCGGCGGCACGTCGACCTCCACGCCATGCAGGGCCACAACGCCGCCTACTGGGCGTACCGGCTCATCTCGACGGAGTGCCCGCTGGAGGAGAAGATCGCGCTGTTCTGGCACGGCGTGTTCGCCACCGGCGAGAACAAGCTGAACAACCTCGGCTCCCTCACCAACCAGATCGACACGTTCCGCAGATGCGGGATGGGTCGCTTCGACGACATCCTGACGGAGCTGTCCAAGGACCCGGCCATGATCATCTGGCTGGACAACCACACCAACCACAAGGACTCCATCAACGAGAACTACGGACGCGAGATACTCGAGCTGTTCTCGATGGGTGTGGGCAACTACACCGAGGACGACATCAAGGAGTGCGCCCGCGCCTTCACCGGATGGTCGGTCAAGAACGGCGAGTACATGGCCATGATGGCGATGAAGGACTCGATCTGGCCCTACGGCCGCATCTTCTGGCACCACGAGTACCGCGACGACGACCACGACACGGGCGATAAGCAGTTCCTCGGCCAGGCCGGCCCGTTCGGCGGCGAGGAGGTCATCGAGATCATCTGCCGCCAGGAGGCCACTGCCCGCTTCGTCGCAAGGCACCTGTACAACTTCTTCGTCGCAGACGAGGTCCCGGTGCCCCAGTGGTCGGACACTCCGCCGAGAGACCCCGACGCCATCGACCAGCTCGCCGCCGCCTACTTCGAGTCCGACCACGACATCCGCTCGGTGCTGCGCGTGCTGTTCAACTCCGACTTCTTCAGGCAGTCCCGCTTCACCCGCGTGAAGAGCCCGACCGAGGTCGTCATTGGAACGCTCAGACGCACAGGCGAGTTCCAGGTGCCGGACGCCGCGAACATCGGCATCTTCAACATCATGGAAGAGACCGGCTTCATGGGACAGAAGCTGCTCGACCCGCCATCGGTCGAGGGCTGGCACACCGGCGAGGAGTGGATCACCAGCGGATCGCTGGTCGACCGCGTCAACTTCGCCGCACAGCGCATGAGCGACGCCTCTCATCCCGGCATCAACGACATGGTCGAGCGTGTGACCAACGCAGCGCAGACAGGCGCAGACGCCGACGCGCTCGTCGACGCCTGCATAGACGTCATGGGCCCCATGGACGTCGACTCCGACACCCGGGCCCTGCTCGTCGAGCTTGCCGCACTCGGCATCCGAGAGGGCGTTACCCAGGAGCTGGTGCTCGACCTGTTCAAGCTGATTGCGTCCAGCAGAGAGTACCAGCTCTGCTAGAAGCCGTCTCGTAAGTGACTCCGTCCTATCAGCCCTGTGCTTCGACAGGCTCAGCACGAACGAGTTTACATTCAAAGAACGTTCGCCACCGGATCAAGTCCGGCGCAGGCTCTGAGCCTGTCGAAGGGCTGTATGCAGACCATCACAACTATGCGGTCAGTCCCACTAGCAAAGGATAGTAAATAGCCATGGCCACTATAACCGCGGCAGACATGGACCGGATTCGAGCCACGGCTGCAAGTCTCATCGACGAGTATCACCTGCCCGGCATGTCGATCGGCGTGGTGTCGTCTGACGGCATCCTGTACGCAGAGGGGTTCGGCTACGCGGAGATCGAGACCCGCCGCCCGCAGGGTCCGCGCCTCAGGCAGCGAATCGGCTCCATCACCAAGACGATGGTCGGCCTGTGCGCGATGGCGCTGGTCGAAGAGGGCAAGCTGCGTCTCAACGACCGCGTTGTCGACAGGCTGCCCGACATCAACCTCATCGGCCCGGCCGAGGCCCTGCACGTCAGGCACCTGATGACCCACACCAACGGCATCGGCGAAGCGCCCAGCATGGACGACTACCTCGACACCGGCGCGGCGCTGTGGTCGAACAGCGTGGCGCCCGTGCCTGTGACGGAGGCCTACGCCGACGGCATCAACATCGAGGTCCCGCCCGGCACGAAGTGGGCATACGCCAACCACGCCTTCGCGCTGCTCGGAGAGATCATTTCGAGAATAGAGGGCCAGCGCATCGAGGAGGTCCTGCGGGAGCGGATCTTTGATCCGCTTACCATGGCGAGCTCTGACTGCTACGACCTGATGCACCCGGACCTGACCGTCGGTTATCACCACGCTCCGACCCATGACGAACTCGACGTGATGGCGCTACTAGGCAAGGAGCCTCCCGAAGAGCAGACCGTGGACGGCCACAACATCCGGGGCGAGTACGTCTACGTCGGCCCCCGAGCCGCGGGCGCGGTGCAGTCCACCATCCACGACATGGCCAGGTACGCCTCCGCCCTGCTTCGGAAGGGCGCGGGAATCGTAAGTCCCGAGACCTTCGACATGATGACGTCGCCCCAGTGGTGCCCGGACGAGCGCCTGATGAGCCTCGGCCTGACATTCATGCGCGACGAGCAGTTCGGGCTGCGCAGCATCGGACACGGAGGCGGCATCTCGGGCGGCTGGAACACCCACATCGACGTCTTCCCGTCCGAAGACCTCGCGGTGCTGGTACACATCAACATCTCGTCAGACTACTCCAACAGGGTCTTCTCAAAGATCATCCAGGCCGTGCTGGACGCCCCGGACGCAGACCTGTCCGAGTACACGCCCAACCCGGAGGTCCTCGATACCGTCACAGGCGTGTACGAGCCTCCGGCCGGATTCCTGACCAGCTACCGGATCATCAGGGGCGCGGGAAGACTCCAGATCACGTCGAGGGACGGCGAGCTCGAGCTTCGCTCACGTCGCGGCCCCTGGCGCGAGGGCGTACGCCTCGCCCAGCCCGATACCGGCGATCCCAACTTCTTCATGCTGGACACCGGAGAACCAGACCCGCCGGGGCTGGTGATCGAACGCGGCAGCAGCGGAATGCCCACAACCATCCACATGGACCGGATGAGCTTCGTAAGAAACGACAGCCTCAGCCCCTGGACCTGACACTGGGTCACTTACCCCCTCTCCTGGGGGAGAGGGCTGGGGTGAGGGCGAAAACCCCGCCCCCATTCCACGTTCGTCACCGGATCAGGTCCGGCGCAGGCTCCGAGCTTGTCGAAGGACTCCCCACCTCTGGATTCGCCGCGGCGAACGACGATACTTACCCCCTCTCCTGGGGGAGAGGGCTGGGGTGAGGGCGAAAACCCCGCCCCATTCCACGCTCGTCACCGGATCAGGTCCGGCGCAGGCTCTGAGCCTGTCGAAGGACCGCCTACACCCTCTGGATCCCGGCCTCCGCCGGAACGACGGTGTGCAATTCCAACCCCCTCTCCCTTGAGGGAGAGGGCTGGGGTGAGAGCCTGCCCCGTACGTGATACGGGGGTGAATCTCAGCCCTAGTCCAACCCCGGCGCCAGCTCCTCCACCACCCGGACATACGAGTCCATGTCAGGCTCATTCAGCACCAGCCTGATCTCATCCACACCCGCGTCGAAGAACGTCTGCATCTGATCACGGCACTCCTCAGGGTTGCCGATGATCGTCATCGCGTCCACCATCTCGTCTGTGACCAGGCTCGCCGCGCGCGGTCTGTCTCGCGACAGGTAGGCCTCCCGGACCCTGTCTGCCTCCTCGCCGAACCCGATCCGGTGCATGTACTGGTGATAGAACACACCCATGCCGCCGATGTAGAAGGCAATGTGCGGACGCTCGGTGTCCCGCGCTGCCGGTATGTCGTCCGTGACGTACACCGACACCTGCGGCGACATCGTGATGTCGTCGAGTGAGCGGCCCGCGGACTCGGCTCCGGCCTTCAGTTCGGCGACCGCCGCGTCCATGCGTGACGGGGCCAGGAAGATGGGCAGCCAGCCGTCGGCCAGCTCGCCGGTGAGTCTCAGGCTCGGAGGACTGAGCGACGCGATGTAGATCGGAATGCGCTCCCGGTACGGCCTGAACCTGAGCCTGAATCGCTGCGTCTTGAAGAACTCGCCCTCGTGGTCGATCCGCTCGCCAGCGATGGCCTTGCGAATGATGTCGATGTACTCGCGCATCCGGGTCAGCGGCTTGCTGAAAGTCTCACCGTGGAAGTCCTCGATCACAAGCTGACCGCTCGCGCCGAGTCCGAGGAAGAACCGGCCCTCGGACATCAGGTCCATGTTGCCCGCTGTCATCGCAATGTTAGACGGCGAGCGCGCGAAGATCGGCACGATACTGGTGCCGATCCTGATGCGCGACGTGACAGCCGCGATCTGCGCCAGCGACGTGAACGCGTCCTCGCCCCACGCCTCGCCCGTCGTGATGCAGCTGTACCCAAGCCCGTCGGCGCGCTCCGCCAGGTCCAGCGTGTCCCTCCAGCTTCCACCCGGAGGCCTCAGACCCATGATTCCTATGTCACCCATACTGCGTATCTTCTCCCGGACCATGCTCTTCAGTGGTCGAATGTACGCTGTACTATAATGCGCCCCAACCGCAGATTGCACGTATGACGATCTACCATGCCCCTCCGTCATTCCCGCGGACGCGGGAATCCAGGGGTGGCGGCATCCAACGCAGAACCCCTTGCTAGTCAGGCAGCAATTGAAAACGGCAAGGAGGCTGAAATGTCAAAACTCACAGGCACGATAACCGACGCCGACACCGGCGAACCCATCGCCGCACGCGTGCGGGTGGTCGCCTCCACCGGCCAGTTCGCCCATCCCGACGGCGCCATCCTGAAAGTCGGCTCCGGAGACCCGTTCTTCTACTCCGACGGCGCCTTCGACGTCGAGGTCCCCAGGGGCAAGGTGCAGGTAGTCGTCGAGCGCGGCACCGAGTACGTACCCGCACAGATCGACCTCGAAGCCCCCTCACGTGGCACGGTCTCTGCCGACGTCACCCTGAAACGGTGGACCGACCTCGGTGATCGCGGGTGGCACCCAGGCAACACGCACATCCACTAGGACGAGAAGGAGACGCGCCCCGACGAGAGGCTGATGCTCGATCCCCGCGTCGAAGACCTGCGCATGACCGCCGTCAGCATCCTGAAGCGATGGGACCTCGAGTACGCGACCAACAGGTACCCGACCGGCATGCTCACCGAGTTCTCGTCGGCCCACCACTACGTCGAGTGCGGCGAGGAGAACCGGCACAACTTCACGGCGTGGGGTCCGGGCTACGGCCACATCATGCTGCTGAACATCCGCAACGTCGTCGACCCCGTCAGCCGCGGCCTGCTCGTCGACACCTTCGACCCCGACTACCCTCCCCTAAGCTACGCCTGCGACGACGCCCACAGGCAGGGCGGAATCGTGATCTGGTGTCACAACGGCCAGGGCATGGAGGCGCCCGTGGCCGCCGCGCTCGGCAAGCTCGACGCCTTCAACCTGTTCGACCCGCACTGGAACGACGTCGAGTACGACATCTACTACCGGATGCTGAACACCGGCCTCCGCCTGCCGGCGTCCACAGGCTCAGACTGGTTCATCTGCAGCGCGAACCGCGTGTACGCCTACACCGGCGCGCAGTTCGACTACCCCGGCTGGCTCGACGCCCTAACGAGGGGGCGCACGTTTATCACCAACGGCCCCGCGCTGTCGCTTGAGGTCGACGGCCAGGGTCCCGGCTCGGAGGTCTCCGGGATACCGGGAGAGACGCTGTCCGTCCTGGCGACCTGGCAGTCGCACAGGCCGATAGCCCGCGCCGAGATAGTCTTCAACGGCCGTATCGTCGCCGGAGAGTCGTATCCCGAAGGCTCCACGAACGGACGCATCGAGATCGACCTGCCCGTCACCACAGACGGCTGGATAGCCGCCCGGCTCTCTGGGGCACACCGCGACAGCTACCACCAGCCCGTGTTCGCCCACACCAGCCCGGTGTACGTTCAGACCGGAGTCCCAGGTCCCGAACTCGCCGACGCAGCCCGCCGGTTCGCCGACGGCATCGACCGCGACCTGGAGCGAATCCGCATCAAAGGCAGGTTCTACAACGACAGCCAACGCCACGAAATCGAAGACCTCTACCACCAGGGCCAGCAGGTGTACCTGGACATGTTGAGCTAGCTGCGCGGCAGTCTGCCAACAAGCCCCCTCTCCCTGAGCGCTGACAGGGATAGGTAGAAGTAGCTAAACAAGCGTGAACAACCACCAATGACCTCCCTCTCCTGGGGGAGAGGGCTGGGGTGAGGGCCTGCCCCGTACTTGATACGGGGGCGAAAACATCGAATGCCTACCCCTTCTTCGACCGCAGCCATTCTCACATCGGATACATCCATCTATGCAGCAAGCGAATACGGTGTTATACAATGCGCCGCAACCGAAACCAGAAAGAGAGACAACAATTGACAACAGCCACACAGACCTGGACTGAACAGATGGTTGAAGCCGCCGACTCCACCGTGCAGGTGGTCACAGGCGGATCCGGCGATCCCCTGCTGATTCTCCACGAGGAGCTTGGGCATCCCGGCTGGATGAACTTCCACAAGTCTCTCTCACAGGACTTCGCTCTCACGATCCCGTCCCACCCCGGCTTCGGCGACTCCCCTTACATCGAGTGGATCATGAACATGCGCGACCTCGCGGGCTGGTACCTGACCGCGCTGGACGACATGGGCATCGAGAAGACCAACCTGATGGGCTTCGCGTTCGGAGGCTGGCTGGCCGCGGAGATCGCGACGATGGACCCCAACCGGTTCAACAAGCTCGTGCTGGTCAACCCCATGGGCATCAAGCCGCCAACCGGCGAGATCTTCGACATGTTCCTGGTGGTCGCCAAGGAGTACCTGGAAGAGAGCTTCCTGGACCCTGAGAACACGCCCGAGTTCGCGACCATCTGCCCCGAGGAGCCGACGCCTGAACAGGCCGAGTACTGGGAGGTCGCCCGCGAGCAGGCGTGCCGTCTGACGTGGCGTCCGTACATGCACTATCGCGCGCTGCCATACCTGCTGCGCCGCCTCAAGAACCTGCCGACCCAGATCATCTGGGGCCGCGAGAACCCGATCGTCCCCCTCAGCGCCTCACAGGTCTACAACGAGTCGATCCCCGGCTCCGAGCTTGCAATCATCGACAACACCGGCCACCGCCCCGAGATCGAACGCCCAGACGAGTTCGTACGGCTGGTGTCCGGGTTCCTAAAGGGGTAGGTGTCAGTCGAGACTGTGAGCACAACTAAGGTCCGATAGCCCAACCGCTCACCCTGTGAAAATCCGCTGTGGCGGGAGCCTGTCAAAGGGCGAACCTGTATCAGAATTGTAGGCACCCTAATCTGGAGCGCGGGCATCTTGCCCGCATTCGTTCGCCCTGTTGAAAATCCGCCGTGGCGGGAGCCTGTCGAAGGGCCGGCTGTAGACCACCGCCATTAACCCAAGCCAATCACCAGCTCTACGAACCTGGTAACGACCTCCCGGTCGTCGTCAAAGTCAAAGTCTTCCATGAAGTCGAACTCGGCATTGGCTCGGAACTTTCCCGCCACCACGAAACCGTCGGCAATCGACGCATTGCCCGTTTCATCGGCAAGCTTCCGAGCCGCCAGGTGCAATTCACGGTTGTCAGAGCAGGGCCACCCGCGTAGACGCGCCACTTCAGTTATCGCAGTCGACGCCGCCTCCCACATCTTCTCCGACCCGTTCAAATAGTTGCCAGCCATGAACTCGTGGTCCGATACCACGAGAAATTCCTGAGCCGTCTGAGCGTGTTCCTGCACCTGCATGATGTAAATACCCTGTGAGAAGAGAGACATAGCGCATGATATCGCCAACCACACTCATCAATCAAGCTGATTCGTCTATATGGGCAGTTGTCTTTCGGCGTTCACAGGCTCAGCCATATCGGTGTTGTCCGCAATTAGCTCGTCATAGACCTCAAGCTGAGAGCGGCCCTCGACTTCGGCGAGGGTGGAGACCGCCTCGGACATCCTCACCGCGTACGTGTCAGATGACTCCATCAACGGCATGAGGATCTGTTGACGCTGATCCTTACACACGTTTGACCACACGGCGATTCGTCCTCGCCA
>CAZIDM010000020.1:0-3145 GCA_964537915.1 uncultured Dehalococcoidia bacterium | reverse complement strand
CTCATATACCCACCCATGGACCTTGAGGTATCTGCTCAGCAGCGATGGTGTGATTCGACTCAGCGCGGCAGAGTCTCTGATATGCACATTCATCGGAGACCTCCGTTATCTAATCAATCCAAGCCGGGTGAACATATTTTGCAAACCACCTTGGTTGAAGATGTTATTCCGCGGCAAAGAGACGCGGACAGTCGACCTGTTATCAGAGAAATCTGCTCCCATCAGTGACTGCCAGTAAGCACACCTTCTCAAGCAGAGTTCATCAGTACTTTGGATGAGCCATTCACTGTCATCTTCTGGCATCGTGAAGAGTATCAGAACTCTTGGAACGTCATCGTCACGGATCAATTGGTTATAGTTCTGTACACGCAGGTCGTATCGGATGCTCGTATCTCGAAATTCAAAATCGGTGCTGGCCTTGAGTTGAAAGTCCACACGATTTACACCACTCAATGAGCGGTTTCCGAGCGTCCCATCAATCCCGTGGTCGTCAACTTCTGGGATGAACAAGTCATACCCGGAGCGAAATACTACGGCTCTGTGGAAGAAATCCCTAACGTGTCGCTATATCGCAGCGCTTGTCAACGAAGTTTGCCCTCCAAGAGCCAATCGCCACTCATCCCAACCACCCTTGACCCCTTCACGTCGGAACTACTAATATCATAAGTACATTCGTTCTATTCAATCTTCACCCCAACCCATGACCCTCTCCCAATACATCAGAGACAACACCAACGACGGCCACAACATCGCCCGCGTCCTAATCGACGTCATGGAAGGCCGTCTCGACGGCACGAAGGTGGGCCATAGGCTGACCGCAGCCAGGCTCCTCACCATCTACGGCCACGAGGACGCCGACGACTTCATCGCCGACAACACTCCCGATACACCAGCGACAGAGAGTGGCGAGAAGATCTGGCTGGAGATAGACGAGGGACTCAGAAACCTCATCAGGGCAAAAACCGACGATGGACGTGTTATCTGCACGTTCCTGATCGACGTCATGGAGGGCAGGTTCGAAGGAGCCCACGTCGGACACCGCGTATCGGCAGCCAAAGAGCTTCTCAACCGAGCTTACGGCAAGAGCCAGAGCAGACCCCTGCCAAAGGCCCCAGGGTCGAACCGTCATTCCCGTGCAAATGGGAATCCACGGGAACGCGGGGAGATTCTAACTCCTCACTCCTCTCCACTCACTCCTAAAGAGGCTCCCACCGCGAGCACAACAGTCGTGGCAGAACCCGAGCAGCAGTCGGACTACCAGATCGATCCCCGCATCGACGTCGCAAGAGACATCGACTACTGGCTCGACATATACGACTCTCCCCAGTACGAGTTCATGGAGGAGTGCCAGCACCCGGACTTCGACGCGTACATCGCCACCATCGACGAGGAGTACTTCAAGTCATTCACCGCCTGCGTCGACCCCGACTGCGAGGTCCACGGCAGTCCCCCCAAGATCGACTTCGACCCCAACGACTACCACTACTGACCTCCCCGGCACCCAACCCACATAATCAGGGCAATCCCATAATCAGAAAAATCAGAGTTCAGACATAGTCCACTCCCCCGATTGCCCGCTTTTCGGTTGCCTGATAGACTTGGCCGCATCCTTGTAGTATGCGATCGTGTCGAAGGAGGCGCTGATGTTCATAGGTCATTTCACGGAGAGACCGTACCAGGATCCCGAGTCCGGGTACTTTGGCGCTACCGGGCTGCCGATAAAGGACCTTACCCTCAGCAACGAGATCTATGACCCCCAGGTGGGCTCCGATCTCTACAACCGCTACCTCGACGAGCGCGTCTATGCTGAGCAGATGGGCTTTGACGGCATCATGCTCAACGAGCATCACAGCACGCCCTTCTGCATGGGCGGCGCGATGAACGTCGAGGCGTCCATCCTCGCCAAGATCACCGAACGCGCCAAGATCGTCCTGCTCGGCAACATCCTGCCCATCTGGGACGACCCCCTATGGCTGGTCGAACAGCTTGCGATGATCGACATGATCTCCCGAGGCAGGCTGGTATCCGGCTGGGTGCGCGGCACCGGACGCGAGAGCGTGGCGCACAACTCGCCGCCGCCGCACAACTGGGAGCGATTCCAGGAGGCGCACGACTTCATCGTCAAGGCGTGGACGACGCCAGGTCCCTTCCGATGGGAGGGCAAGCACTTCAACTACCGCTACGTGAACCCGTGGGTTAAGCCATACCAGGACCCGCATCCGCCGATCTGGCTTCCCGGCGTGGTCAGCCGCGACTCGCTCGTCTGGGCCGCGACCAACCGCATCCCGTACATCATGCTTGCCACCAAGCTCGGCCCGACGCAGGAGGCGTTCCAGATCTACCACGACACCGCAGCCGAACTCGGATACGAGTCCGGCCCTCAGAACATCGGCTACCTGTGGAAGGTCCACGTCGACGAGACCGAGGAGCTTGCCGACGAGGTCGGCCGCAAGTTCGTCCAGGGTCCCAGCAACCCGTTCCTCGCAGGAAACGAGGGCACCGCGAATCCCGCGCTGCTCGGCCTGCCGGGACTGACCTCCCGCAGGCGTGTCCTACCGACCCGCGACGCCGCCACCGCCAACCGAGGCGGCATACTCAGCACCTCATACGAGGACCAGGTCGAGAACTACACCGTCGTATCCGGCACGCCGGACACGGTGATCCCCAAGATCAGGCACGTGCTGGAGACGCTCAGGCCCGGCAGCGTGTTCTTCTGGGACGGCGACGGCGCGATGACCCACGAGGACCAGATGCGCAGCCTCAGGCTGATGGGCGAGTACGTCCTCCCCGCCGTCCGCGAGATTGCCGACGAGCTCGAGCTTCCCAGCCCGTTCGAGGTCAACCCCGCAACCGGCAAGCCCTTCGAGGAAGAGAAGGCAGAAGCTGAGGCAGTCGCCGACTAACCACATCGACACACCACCAGACAAAATAACGGCCCAGCGAGCGTGTAACTCGCTGGGCCGTTTCAGTAACTGTGCCCCTCGCCTACAAGGCTGGAGAAGCCACTGTGTGAACGAAGTGCAACCCTCGCCATGTCACTCCCAGCAGCCACATCCTCACTCCCAGCAGCCACATCCTCACTCCCAGCGACCACATCCTCACTCCCAGCAGCCACATCCTCACTCCCAGCGACCACATCCTCACT
>CAZIDM010000019.1:0-49784 GCA_964537915.1 uncultured Dehalococcoidia bacterium | reverse complement strand
GACATTCATCGTCGCCATAACCTGGCTGATTCTTGAGAAGTCCGGAAGGTCCGGCGACGTTGGGATCCTAACGTTCGCCTCCATGCTGCCATTCCTGGTCGTGTCCCCGATCGCGGGCCTGATAGCCGACCGCCTCGACCGGCGATCCATCGTGAGGTTCACGTTCCTGGCAAGCGCCATCGTGACTGCTCTGGTCGCTGCGCTTGCCTACACCGACGCGTTTGAGTCCATGGTCCATCGGCTTGTTTCGCCCCTGATGTCACTCGACGCGGTCGAGCTGTTACTCCTGGGAATCCTGACTTTTGCCTCAGGCACGATGAGGTCCACCCAGGAGCCGGCGATTGCCTCGCTGATCCCGAACCAGGTCCCGCAGAGAGACCTTCTGAACGCGATTACCCTAAATGCCGCAACTCGTCATGGAGCGAGGTTCTTTGGGCTGCTGGTCGCCTCACCTCTCCTGGCCATCGATGCGATAGGAGCAGCAGGCGTACTGGTACTCAGCACCGTGTTCCAGCTTGCAGGTACAGTGTTGATATCCATGGCCAGGACGCGCTCGACAGGAGAGTCCACACCACAGCATGGAATAGCCCGGAGCATGATCGATGGGCTTGTGTACATCTACACGGATAAGATGATCTCGATCTTCATCCTGCTCGTGGCGTTCCACTGCGCACTGGTCATGTCCTACGACTCGGTGCTGCCAGTGTTCACCAGAAATGAGCTTGGGGCCGTGGACGGGTCGATCCTTGGATACATGGTGATGGGATTCGGCGCCGGATCGCTGGTCGTCACGGTGCTCATGGCAGGGGTCAGGACCGAACGTAACAAGGGTCGGTGGCTATTATGGACTGGAATAGTCAGCGGCATAATTCCGATCCTGCTGGCGTTCAGCCCCAGCGCGATCCCGGCTGTGTTGGTGGCAGCGGTTATGGGCGGAGCGCAATCCGCTTTCATGGCATTGACGACAACCTACGTTCAAACGCTCGCGCCGGACAGGCTCAGGGGTCGCATATCGAGCCTGTACATCCTGCACGCAGGGGGGATCATGGCGTTCGCCAACCTGGGCTACGGCTTCATCGCCGATGTGTTCTCATCCCCACCGATCCTCTACGGTACCGGGATAGTGTTCCTGCTGTTCATATTCGCAGCCAATTCAGCGCTGCCCGATCTGCGACGCGTTTACAGGACCGGACAGGCAGTACCGGCCTAGCTGATTCAACAACCGAGGAGTGCGATGTCGATTCGTAAGGCGGTAATTCCAGTCGCCGGGTTCGGTACGAGGTTCCTACCCGCGACGAAGTCCGTACCCAAGAACGTTCTACCGGTCTTCGACAAGCCGTCGATTCACTTCTGCGTCGAGGAGGCCGCCGAGGCCGGAATCGAGGAGATCGTCCTGGTGGTGTCCCGGAACCAGGAGGCGATCCCCAGGTACTTCGAGGAATGGCCCGAGCTTGATGCCGCTCTGTCAGGTCGAGGCAACACGAAGGTGCTCGATGAGATCAGGAGGATCTCGTCTCTCGCCAAAATCACATGCGTCACGCAGACCGAGCAGAAGGGCCTCGGACATGCCGTGCTGATGACTCGTGACGCCATCGGTGACGAGCCGTTCGCGGTGTTCCTGCCGGACGACATCATCTGGGCCGACAGCCCTACGATCGGCGGGATGATTGACCTCTGGGAGACCACCGGATCATTCGTAATCGCCGTGAAACGGGTGCCGGACGAGGCCATTCCCAACCTCGGAATCGTCTCTCCTGAAGGAGAGTCGGAGACCAATCACAAGCTGGCCGGCATGGTTGAGAAGCCCCCGCTGGAGGAAGCGCCATCGAACCTGGCGATCATAGGTCGGTACGTGCTGGGACCGGAGATCTTCGATACGCTCGAGAACGTCACGCCGGGGGCGCTAAATGAGATCCAGCTTACGGACGCGATCGCGGCACATATGGACAGCCCCGGCGTCTACGGTCACGAGTTCAGCGGGGAGCACTTCGACGTCGGCAATCCTCTTGGCATGTTGAAGGCGTCGGTTGCCGCCGGACTGCGACGGGATGACGTGGGAGAGGAACTGCGCGACTGGCTAACGAACGCGCTCAATTAGGGCACTCAGGGAGGGGAACGGATGGACAAGGCGCTGAACGGGGTACGTGTAATCGATCTCACGCAGTTCGAGGCTGGCACGTCGTGCACTCAGATGCTGGCGTGGCTTGGCGCCGACTTCATCAAGGTTGAGGAGCCCACCCAGGGGCGATCCGGGCAGGAACGTCATGGGGGCGAACGGCGCCTCGCACGACTCTTCGTACTTCATGAACCTGAACTCTAACAAGAAGAGACAGCACGCCTGCGAGAGAACAGCGTTCTGTAGCTCTTCTCGTCCCGGCTAGTCGCCAGCCGAAATGCTCTCATCGAGGACTTCGAGAAGGTCCTTCGCCTGCTTGGCGTTGTCCTCACCGAGCGAGCCAATCCCCTCCTCGAACATCTGGAGGCAGAACGGACACGACACACCGACAGTCTCGGCGTCCGTCTCGAAGAACTGCTCGGTACGGGCGTGGTTGACACGCTGTCCCCTCGACTCCTCGATCCACATGTGACCGCCACCAGCCCCACAGCAGAAGCCTTTCTCGCGGCAACGCGTCATCTCCACCAGTTCGAGACCTGGAATTGCTGAGGCGATCTCCCTTGGCGCGTCATAGATGCCGTTGTGACGCCCGAGGTAGCAGGAGTCGTGGTACGCAATGGTCGCGTTGATCTCGGCGACAGGCCTGATGCGCCCGTCCTGGATCAGGCCATTTACGAACTCGGTGTAGTGGACGACGTCGAAGTCTCCGCCGAGGTGTGGATACTCGTTCTTGATGGTGTTGAAGCAGTGCGGGCAGATCGACACCACGGTCTTGACGTTGTAGGACTTCATCGTCTCGATGTTCTGCTGGGCGAGAACCTGGTACAGGAACTCGTTGCCCATGCGTCGCGCCGGGTCGCCGGTGCAGGTCTCCTCGTCGCCCAGAATCGCGAAGTCCACCCCTGCCCTCTTTAGGATCGACGCCATAGCCCTTGCGATGCTCTGGCTGCGCTGCTCCAGCGCAGCGGTGCATCCTACCCAGAACAGCACGTCTGCATCAGGGTTGTCGGCGAGCGTCGGGACGTCCAGGCCCTCCGCCCAGTCGGTGCGTGCGTAGGTGGTGCCGCGCCACGGGTGTCCGCGCTGCTCCATGCTCAACAGCGCGCCCATCGCGGTCTCAGGCATCGACGCCTGCTCCATTACCAGGAACCTGCGCATGTCTACTATCGAGTCGACGTGTTCGACTCCCACGGGGCACTCCTGGATGCACGCGCCACAGGTCAGGCAGTCCCAGAGGGCCTCTTCTTCAATCCAGTTTCCGATCAACGGCTTGGATTCCTGCTCGTCCTCACCGGCCGCAACGCCTGAGCCAAACTCGATCACGTGCTCCTTCATGTTCTCGACGATGTGCATTGGTGACAGGATCTTGCCGGTCAGGTTCGCCGGGCAGCTATCGGTGCACCGTCCGCAGACGGCGCAGGCGTAGCCATCCAGAATCTCCTTCCAGGTGAAGTCCTGGATTCGGCTTGCGCCGAGGGCCCCTTCGTTGTCGAGCGCGGCCTCGAGGTCAGGAGTCGGGAGCGTGCCCCGCTCCTCCAGCTTCCTGGAGAAGAAACTGATTGGCGCAGCAACAAGGTGCATGTGCTTGGACAGGGGGATGTACAGTGAGAACCCGAGGATGATTCCGAGGTGCAGCCACCAGAAGACGCCATGCAGCCCGTTGGCGAGGTCGCCGTCTATCCCAGCGCTGGCGAACGCCTCACCAATCGGACGCCCTATCAGTGCGTCGGCATGAGGGCCGGTGCCGCCCGCTGCAACGAAGAACGCCTCCGTGAGCAGGGTGAAGAGCATGAGAGAGGCGATCAGTAGCAAAATGATCGCCGATTCGAGCTTCTGCGTCAGGTCGAAGCTGAGCCTGTTTGGCTTGACGCCCCACCTGCGGATGGCAGCCCAGATCAGGATCACGAAGAACACCAGCGCAAGGATGTCCAGGTACGCGGTGAAGATGCGTACCCCGGTGTCCGTAAGGATCGTCTCCGAGAAGTCATGCCAGATAACGTCGCCGAAGATGTACAGGATGTAGCTCGCGGTAAATGACAGGAAGCCCCAGAAGATGAAGAAGTGCGCCAGTCCCGCGCGGTCTCGGAGCGACACGCTCTGCAACACCTTTCGCTGGCCGAAGATATATGGCAGCGCGCCAACGAGCCTGCGGACCGGCTGATCGAACCTCTCTGGATTTTTGCCCAGCAGGATCAGCCGGAACACGCGCTGGTAGAGAATGAAACCGGCCGCCGCGAATATGCTGATGGCTAGTACGTAGACGGCGATCCACGTTGGTATGACACCGAAGACACTGTCTGGGGGGACCATTCATGCACTCCTGTCGATCCGCCTGTTCAGGCATCTGGCCAAAGCTGGGCGGAGTTTAGCACATCATGCCGACTGTCGCGCCGTGACCGCGACCGATCGGGCTGCTATCTGGGCAGCAGCAGAATGGCAGCAGAGACGCAGATCCACAGGACCACCGCGGCCGCAAGGGGCACGTCGGTAACCAGCATCTCCTCAGGGCTTTCGCCGGAATCGCGCGCGTGTACGAGGTACATGTACCTGAGAAGTCCGAACGCCACGAACGGCAGCGTCAGCAGCATCGCACGGTTGTCCGGCAGGTTGTCCGCGATGAACGTGTAAAGCGCATACGTGACGAGTGCGGAGGCAGCCACGAGCGCGATCATCTGGTCGAGCATCGGGAGCGTGTAGCCGCCCAGAGCATCCCGCTGCGTGCTGGCGGCCTCCCCTGCGGACGAAAGCTCGCTTCTTCTCTTGGACAGCGCGATGAACAGCGCCCCCAGTCCAGAGCAGATGTACAGCCATTCGGACATCGGCACCTCGATGACTGCCGCACCCGCCATGACTCGAATCACGAACCCGGACGCCACGCAGAAGACGTCGACCAGCACGATACGCTTCAGCCGGGCTGTGTAAGCGTTCTGTATCGCCACATAGGCCATACAGATCACGCCGAACAGAGGATTCATCAGGACGGCCGCAACAAGCCCCAGAACGGTCAATGCTGCCGCAGACCCCAATGCCACCCCAACGGGGAGACGTCCTGATGCCACCGGCCGGCGCCGCTTCTTCGGGTGCGCGCGGTCGCGTTCCACGTCCAGGGAGTCGTTCAGCAAGTACACGGACGCGCTGAGACCGATGAAGATCACGAACGCGGCTCCGGCACGTACCCCCAGTGATACTGCTCCGGCTGGATCGTCCAGGCTCCACGCCTGATTGACCGAGAAGAACATGGGGAGAAAGACCAGGAGGTTCTTGGTCCACTGCAGTGGACGAGCCGCCAGAACCAGGGCGATAAAGACCCCCAAAGGTCCTGTATTCTGACCGCTGTCCTTCAGTCCATTCACGGCTCGATGATAGGGTCGTCCAGGATGGGGCGTCAACGATGCATCAGCCTCGGAAAGCAGGCGCTCCCTTTCATGATTCCTGCCGTTGACACTCTCAGAATTCGTTCGCTATCATTCGAGTTAGCAGTCTCTTTCCGAGACTGCTAAGTAAGAAAACGGCAAACGAGAGAAATTTAGCAATTCAGGAGGTTGAAGCAAGAATGGCGACTGAAACACAGGTTACCTTCAAGCCCCTGGGCAACCGCGTAGTCGTGGAGCCCCAGGAAGGCGAGGAGCAGATGACCGCAGGCGGCATCTACATCCCGGATACGGCCAAGGAAAAGCCCCAGGAGGGCGTGGTCGTAGCGATAGGACCCGGTCGGCTGTCCGACGACGGCTCTCGCGTCCCCATGGAAGTAGAAGTCGGCGACACCGTCATCTATTCGAAGTACGCGGGCACCGAGTACAAGGAGGGCGAGGTCGAGTACCTGGTCCTTCGCGAGGACGACATTCTCTTCAAGAAGTAACCCCACCTGTCTAGGGAATTAAAGGAGGCCTGAACCAGAATGGCAAAACAGCTTCAGTTCAGCGAAGAAGCAAGAGCCGCGATGAAGCGCGGCATCGACATTATGGCCGACACTGTCGGCGTTACCCTGGGCCCACGCGGCCGCAACGTTGTCCTTGACAAGAAGTTCGGACCGCCCCAGGTCTGCTCCGACGGCGTCACGATCGCCAAGGAGATCGAGCTCGAGGACCCCTTCGAGAACATGGGCGCACAGCTCCTCAAGGAAGCTGCCAGCAAGACCAACGACGTGGCGGGCGACGGCACGACCACGGCAACGGTCCTGGCACAGGCCATCATCCACGAGGGATTCAAGAACATCGCCGCCGGCGCCAACCCAATGGCCCTCAAGCGCGGCATCGAGCGCGGCGTCGTAGCCATGCGAGACGCCATCGAGGACATGTCCACCCCTGTCGAGGGCCGAACGCAGATCGCACAGGTCGCGTCGCTCTCCGCGCATGACGAAGAGATGGGCGAGCTCATCGCCGACGTCATGGAGAAGGTCGGCAAGGACGGAGTCATCACGGTCGAAGAGTCGAAGGGCCTCTCCTACGAGCAGGAGTTCGTAGAGGGAATGCAGATCGACCGCGGCTACATCTCCCCCTACTTCATCACCGACCAGGACAGGATGGAAGCCTCCATCGACGACCCCTACATCCTGATCACCGACAAGAAGATCTCCGCTGTTGCCGACGTGCTCCCCGCCCTTGAGAAGATTCTCCAGGTCGGCAAGAACGTCGTAGTCGTGGCAGAGGACATCGAGGGCGAGGCTCTGGCCACGCTCGTAGTCAACAAGCTTCGTGGCACGCTCAACTGCGTCGCCGTCAAGGCCCCCGGCTTTGGCGACCGCCGCAAGGCAATGCTCGAGGACATGGCCATCCTGACCGGCGGCCAGGTCATCAGCGAGGAAGTGGGACGCAAGCTGGACTCCGTCACCGTTGAGGACCTCGGTCGAGCCCGCCGCATCGTCGCCTCCAAGGAAGAGACCACGTTCGTAGACGGCGCTGGCTCCGAGAGCGACATCTCCGGCCGCATCAACCAGATCAAGGCCCAGGTCGACGAGACCACTTCCGACTTCGACCGCGAGAAGCTCCAGGAGCGCCTGGCCAAGCTCTCCGGTGGCGTAGCCATCATCAAGGTTGGCGCCGCAACTGAGGTCGAGCTCAAGGAGAAGAAGAACCGCGTAGAGGACGCCCTGTCCGCTACCCGCGCAGCCGTCGAAGAGGGCATCGTTCCCGGCGGCGGACTTGCAGTCCTGCGTGCCAGCTCCGCCCTCCAGGGCCTGGAGCTCGCCGGCGACGAGGCCACAGGCGCCTCGATCCTTAAGACCGCTCTCCAGCGGCCCATCAAGCTCATCTCCGAGAACACCGGCGTGTCCGGCGAGGTCATCCTGGCCGACAGCCTCGAGAGTGAAGGCGACTGGGGCTACGACGCCGAGATCGGCGAGTTCTGCCACCTCCTCGAGAAGGGCATCATGGATCCCGCCAAGGTCACCCGCGCGGCCATCGAGAACGCTGCCTCGGTAGCGGCGATGGTCCTCACAACCGAGTCGCTCATCACCGACGTTCCGGACCTCACGCCAGCGGGCGCTCCGGCAATGCCGCCGATGGACTACTAGGTCGACCGAACAGTCGAATAGGTAGCTAGTACGAGAGGGCAGGTCAAATGACCTGCCCTCTTTACCTGTATCAACTTGGTCGGCGCCCTACTGTGGGATCGATTGTCCCCTCTCCCTGAGGGAGAGGGTTAGAGCCTGCCCCGTACTTGATACGGGGGTGAGGGGGAAATCCTTGCCGACCAAACTGACACAGCCTCCTGCCCTCTCCTGCATTTGACAGCCCCCGAAGCCTCGTTATACGATTCTTGGTGTAAACAACTGAATACTCGTGGCTCTTATCCAGAGTGGCGGAGGGACCGGCCCCTTGATGCCCGGCAACCGGTCTGAGCGCTTCGGCGCGAGACATAGGTGCCAATTCCGGCGAGCGCATGTACGTTCGAGAGATGAGAGAGTGGTAGACCAACTACCTGTAGGCTTCTCTCGTTCGAGAAGCCTTTTTTGTTGCCCGGGTGGAGCCAGAGTAGAACGGTGGTGGAGAAGTGACAGGGACATTGGCTGAATTCACACCGGTAGAGTGGCGGGGTGACTCGCTTGGCATTCTCGACCAGCGGCAGCTGCCTGCTGCGGAGACTTGGATCGAGACGTCCGACTACAGGGACGTTATCGTTGCCATATCCAACCTGTCCGTGAGAGGCGCTCCCGCAATCGGGATAGCCGGAGCGTACGCACTTGCCCTGGCCGCCATGGAGCTTTCCCAGACCGCGAACGGAGACTTCACCGACCGCCTGCTCGATGCGGCCCGTGAGATCAGGCTCGCGCGTCCCACAGGCGCCAACCTGGGATGGGCCGTCGACAGGCTACTGTCGTCGTCAGCGTCAGCGCAGACTACGGAAGAGGTCGTATCCGATCTCGTCGAAGAGGCCACACGGATCCACAGCGAGGACGTGCAGAGCAATCTGGCCATCGGTCGTTTCGGAGCAAAGCTGCTTCCCTGGGGCTGCAACGTGCTGACTCACTGCAACACGGGCGCACTCGCGACCGGAGGCTACGGGACTGCGCTCGGAGTAATCCGTAGCGCATGGTCCGACGGCAGGCTCGAGCATGTGTACGCCAGCGAGACAAGACCGCTGCTCCAGGGCGCGCGACTGACGGCCTGGGAACTCAGGCGCGAGGGGATCGACGCGAGCCTGGTGGCCGACTCCGCAACCGGTCTCCTGATGCGTCGCGGCATGGTCCAGTGTGTCGTCGTCGGTGCTGACCGGATAGCCCTCAACGGCGACGTCGCCAACAAGATCGGGACCTACAACCTCGCCGTTCTCGCGAAGGAGAACGGGATTCCATTCTACGTCGCGGCGCCAACCTCCACGTTCGACCCTGGAACCTCGACAGGAGACGAGATAGTCATCGAGGAGAGGGACGAAGAGGAGGTGCTGGGTTACGCGGGATCGCAGGTCGCGCCCGACGGAATCGCAGGGTTCAATCCCGCCTTCGACGTGACCCCGAACAGGTACATCACCGGTGTCGTGAGCGAGGCAGGCGTCGCCCGGCCACCGTACCGGCGGAGCATCCCTGCGCTGCTGGAGGAGTCCAATGCCTGAACCGACGCTCGGGTTCATTGGCGGCTCGGGCCTATACGACATGGATGGCCTGGCCAACAGGCGCGAGATCGACGTCGAGACCCCGTTCGGCAGCCCGAGTGACTCTATCGTCACCGGAGAGTTGGACGGAGTCGCGGTCGCGTTCCTTCCTCGTCATGGTCGTGGACACCGGATCTCCCCGAGCGAGTTGCCGGTGATGGCCAACATCTACGCTCTAAAGCAAATTGGCGTAGAACGAGTTGTCTCGATCAGCGCTGTGGGGAGCCTGAAAGAGGAGTTGAAGCCGCTCGACCTCGTAGTGCCGGACCAGATCATCGACCGTACGCGCGAGCGTCCGTCCACGTTCTTCGGAGATGGGCTCGTGGCCCACGTCGGATTCGCCGATCCGTTCTGCCCTACCCTGCGTCAGCAGGCAGTCGAAGCCGCCGAGGGCGAGACGGATGTACATGACGGCGGGACATACGTAGTAATGGAGGGTCCCCAGTTCTCCACTCGGGCCGAGTCGGAAATGCACAGGTCATGGGGCGCCAGCGTAATAGGAATGACGGCGCTACCTGAGGCCAAGCTGGCCCGCGAGGCCGAGTTGTGCTACGCCACGCTCGCGTTCGTCACCGACTACGACGTGTGGCATGAGGCAGAGGAGGACGTCTCGGTCGAGCTCGTGGTGCAGAACCTGATGCAGAACGTACAGACTGCCCAGACGATTGTCAGGCGCATGGCGTCAGATGCTGGCAGCGCCGGCGAGTGCGGTTGCGACAGGGCTCTTGAAAACGCAATAATCACAAGTCGAGATTTGATACCAGAGGCGACCAGAAAGAGGCTCGGCCTGCTGGTGGACAGGTACCTGGAATAGCAGGTTAAGAACGCTACCCGACCGTCGTTCCGACGAGAGCCGGAATTCAGGTGAGGGGAAAGGGAAGGTGGGCAGATGCCCAGGCAGATACCGGGAGAGCCATATACCAGGATAACAACCGAAGAGGCTGCAGAGCTTCACGGCACCGATGAGAACGTCTTCGTAGACGTGCGCCGGATGGACGAGTACGTCGACGGCCACGTCACGGACGCAATATTCATCACCGTCGACGACCTCTTGGGCCGGATCGACGAGCTGCCGCAGGACAAGAACCTGCTGTTCATCTGCGCCGCCGGCGTGAGGAGCGGCCTCGCCTGCGAGATGGCGGCCGCAATGGGTTACGACACCGACAAGCTGTACAACATCGAGGACGGCACGCCGCCGTGGATCGAGAAGGGCTTCCCCACCAGCTACGGAATGGACAGCTAAGTTGTCCCTCCTGGTAGTGGGATCGGTCGCCTACGACTCGGTCCAGACCCCACTCGGCAGTCGCGAAAGAGCCCTCGGCGGCTCGGCGGTGTACTTCTCCCTGGCAGCCAGCTACCTGACCGACGTGAGTCTCGTCGGCGTAGTCGGCGAGGACTTCGATGACGGTGACGTTGAACTTCTGGAGTCACGTAACGTCGATCTGTCAGGCCTCGAAAGAGTGGAGGGAAGGACCTTCCACTGGTCAGGCGTCTACTCGACTGAAGACGTCAACCAGAGGGAGACCCTGGACACCCAGCTAAACGTGTTTGCTGAGTTCAGTCCGTATCTCAGCGATGCCCACAGGTCCGCTGACATCGTCTTTCTGGCGAACATCGATCCCGTTCTTCAACTTGACGTGCTGGAACAGCTTGACGCCAGCCCCAAGTTTGCGGCCCTCGACTCGATGGATTTCTGGATCGACGGAAGTCGTGCCGACCTGGAGAGAGTGGCCGCCAAAGTTGACCTGCTGTTCCTAGATGAGGGCGAGGCGAGAAAGTTCTCGGGCGAGTTCAATCTCGTAAAGGCGGCGAGAACGATACAGGAGCACGGTCCCCGTATCGTGGTCGTCAAACGCGGCGAGCACGGGGTGCTTATGGTCGACGGTGACGACGTCTTCAACGCCCCTGCCTACCCGCTCGAACGCGTGGTGGACCCCACCGGCGCGGGAGACTCGTTCGCAGGCGGCTTCATGGGTACTATCGCCGCCACCGGAGACACCACCAATGAGGGCCTGCGCCGGGCCGCCGTGATCGGCTCCGTAATGGGCTCATTTACCGTCGAAGACTTCAGCACGGAGAGGCTGGAGTCGCTCACCGCTCCCGACATCCAACTCAGATTCAGCCAATTTCAAGACCTTACTGCGTTCAACGGATTCGAAGACTGGTCCGATGTTTCGCGATTCGGAGGGTTGGACGCCCGCGTTCGTTAAGGCGGGTTGATCCAACCGATTCACAGGAGGAAGACTTGACCGCATCCAGCACACAGAAAGGCCACATACTGGACAGTTCGCTTGCCTCGGCAGGTGTCCGCAGGATCCATTGGGCCGCCAGGGAGATGCCGGTCCTCCGGCAGATCAGGGAGAGATTCAACGAAGAGAAGCCCCTGAACGGGCTGCGAGTGTCCGCCTGCCTCCACGTTACAACAGAGACCGCCAACCTGATGCTCACACTGAAGGACGGCGGCGCAGACGTAGTCATCTGCGCAAGCAATCCTCTCAGCACACAGGATGACGTCGCAGCCGCCCTTGTCTCCGAATACGGCATCCCGACATTTGCCATCAAGGGCGAGGACAGGGACACCTACTACGGCCACATCCAGGCAGCCCTGGACCACGGCCCAAACATCACGATGGACGACGGCGCAGACCTCGTCGCCCTGCTGCACTCTTCCAGGAAGGACCAGGTTGAAAACGTTGTCGGCGGCACTGAGGAGACGACCACCGGTGTGATCCGGCTCAACAGCCTTGCGGCGTCTGGCGACCTCAAGTACCCGATCATCGCGGTTAACGACGCCGACACCAAGCACTTCTTCGACAACAGGTACGGCACGGGCCAGAGCACCCTGGACGGTATTACGAGAGCCACGAACGTCCTGTGGGCTGGCAAGAACGTCGTGGTCTGTGGCTATGGGTGGTGCGGACGCGGTGTCGCGCTCAGGGCGCGAGGCATGGGCGCGCATACGATAGTTACCGAGGTCAATCCGATTCGGGCGCTCGAGGCCGCAATGGACGGCCACCAGGTCATGCCGATTGCCGAGGCCGCCAAGGTTGGCGACATCTTCATCACGCTGACCGGGGGGATGAGCGCCATAGGCGGGGAACACCTGGCCGTAATGAAAGACGGCGCGATGTTCGCCAACAGCGGACACTTCGACGTCGAGATAGACATCAAAGCCCTCGAAGAGATGTCCGACGGCAAGCAGACCATCAGGCCGTTCGTGGATGAGTACCTGATGGGAGATGGACGCCGACTGTACCTGCTCGGTGAGGGGAGACTCATCAACCTTGCCGCTGCCGAGGGTCATCCATCGGCGGTCATGGACATGAGCTTCGCCGACCAGGCGCTCTCGGCCGAATACCTGGCCCTGACCGCGCATACTCTGGAGCCGCAGGTCTACGACGTCCCGAGGGACATCGACGAAGAGGTCGGGTGGCTGAAGCTGCAGTCCATGGGCGTCGAGATCGACACGTTGACTGCGGAGCAGGAGCACTACCTCGCAAGCTGGGACATTGGGACTTAGTCCCTCGGACAAATCGCCCGGGGCGCACCCTGGCAACTACCCGAACTGTTTCGGCTGCGGCGCAGATAACCCCTCGGGGCTGCGCCTCAAGCTGAAGCTGGAAGGAGACCGACTGACAACCGAGTTCATTCCGGAGCGTCAGCACGAGGGTTGGCCCGGAATAGTCCACGGCGGAGTGATCGCCTCGCTCCTCTACGAGGTCATGGAGAACTGGGCCTACCTGAACGGCATAACGTCGATGATGAAGAGCATGGACACAAGACTGAAATCTCCCGCCATGATAGGCCAGCCTATCGTGGCAGCGTCCTGGCTGGAGAGCCGGGATGGACGCGAGCTTTCAGTTGCCGGACGACTGTCAGCAGTCAATAGAACAATTGCAGAGGGGACAGCCTCGCTGGTTGAGATCTCCCCACAACAGCAACGAAGACTTGGAATTTAAGCCGAACATCGAGCCGAGACAGCAGGAGGCATCTGATGGCCAACAGCTTCATTGAAAGTCCGTCGTACCTGTTCACGTCGGAATCGGTCACAGAAGGGCACCCGGACAAACTTTGCGACCAGATTTCCGACGCGGTCCTGGACGCCATACTCGCCGACGACCCCCAGGGGCGTGTTGCATGCGAGACTTGCACCACGACGGGACTCGTCCTCGTGATGGGCGAGATCTCGACCTCTACATACGTGGACATCCCCACCATAGTCAGGCACACGATCCGTAACGCCGGGTACCAGGACTCATCATTCGGGTTCGATTACCAGTCGTGCGGGATCGCGGTCTCAGTCCACGAGCAGTCATCCGACATATCCCAGGGCGTATCTCACTCGCTCGAGACGCGGAACGAACTGCCGGACAACTACCGTGACGTCGAGACCCTTGGAGCAGGCGACCAGGGGATGATGGTCGGCTACGCGTGCAACGATACTCCCGAGCTCATGCCGCTGCCGATAGCGCTCTCTCACAGGCTCTGCCAGCGAATGGCGGAAGTACGCCAGGAGCGCGAGCTTCCCTATCTCAGGCCGGATGGAAAGTCCCAGGTGACGATCGAGTACGAATACGGGGTGCCAAAGCGTGTTCACACGGTCGTCCTGAGCGCCCAGCACAACCCTGAGGTAAGCCAGTCTGTTATCGAACGAGACCTCATCGAGACTGTCGGCAAGAATGTAATCCCCAGCGACCTGCTGGACGCCAATACGCGGTGGGTGGTGAACCCGTCCGGCCGGTTCGTGACCGGGGGCCCGGTTGGAGACTCGGGACTGACTGGCAGGAAGATACTTGTTGACACCTACGGAGGGATGGCACGGCACGGAGGCGGTGCGTTCTCGGGCAAGGACCCGACCAAGGTCGACCGCTCTGCCGCATACGCGGCACGCTACGTGGCGAAGAACGTGGTTGCCGCCGGTCTCGCCGACCGGGCCGAGATCCAGGTCTCCTACGCAATCGGAGTTGCTCACCCGATCTCTGTCTCTGCCGAGACGTTCGGCACCAACAAGGTCCCCGACAGCAAGATCAACGAGCTTATCGACAAGCACTTCGACCTGCGGCCAGGCGCGATCATTCGCGACCTCGACCTGCGCAGGCCCATCTACACCAAGACTGCCGCATACGGCCACTTCGGCAGGCCGGAAGAGGACTTCCCCTGGGAGCGAACTGACAGGGCAGCAGCGCTGCGGCGGGAGGCATTCATGAAGAACGCGGGAGACGCCGCGTCATAGGGAGTTCCAAGTCCCTTCCCCCTGGCGGGCTGACAAGGGTACTTATCCATATACCGTCATTCCCGCGAAGGCGGGAATCCAGGAGTGGGGTGTCCTTCGACAAGCTCAGGACGAACGATTTACTGATTTACATACCCCTGTAAGCCCGTCAAGGTAGCGCAGGAGACTTCCTCCTGAAAGTATGACTGGAGTGGAAGACTGGATGGCAACCATACGGTTCGGTACGGACGGCTGGCGGGCGATCATCGCCGAGGACTTCACGTTCGATAACGTCCGCATCTGCGCGCAGGGGACTGCTGACTACGTTAACGCAACAGGCGTCGGAGCAAGAGGCTTCGTAATCGGGTACGATACCCGTTTCGGCTCCAGGCAGTTTGCAGAGGCAGTCGCCGAGGTTATGACCGGAAACGGCGTAGCCACGTACCTGTGCGATCGTGCCGCCCCCACACCGGTCGTAAGCCACTCGCTTGTGTCGCTGACAGCGGGAGCCGGCGCCGTAATCACCGCGAGTCACAACCCTGGCGAATGGAACGGATTCAAGTTCAAGCCCGACTACGGCGGCAGCGCCTCCAACGAGATCGTTGCCGAGCTCGAACGCCACATCGGAAACGCGGAGCGCAACGGCAGCGTCCGCAGGATGGACATTCGCGAAGCTGAAATGCGTGGGCTGCTCGAGCGATTCGATCCCAGGCCCGACTACCTGAACCACGTCGCGCAGTTCGTCGACGTCGAGGGCATACGGAATGCAGGCCTGAACGTGGCTGTCGATTCCATGCACGGCGCGGGGGCGGGCTACTTCAGCGATCTGGTCTCAGGGGGGAGCACTCGCGTCGTCGAGATACGCTCCGAGGTCAATCCCTCTTTCCCTCGCATGGCCCAACCAGAGCCAATCGCACCCAATCTGGGGCCGCTATTCGATGCGGTTGAAGACACCACCGCCGACATTGGCCTGGCCACCGATGGCGATGCGGACAGGCTTGGCGTCATCGACGACGACGGCGAATTCATGACCACGACCGAGACGTTCAGCCTGCTGTGCATGCACCTGCTCGAGGTGCTGCAGCAGTCGGGGCCGCTGGTGAAGTCGATAACCATGAGCAGCATGATCGACAAGCTGGGCGAAGCACACGACGTCGAGGTGATCGAAACGCCCGTCGGCTTCAAGTATCTCGGCCCACAGATGATGGCCGCGAATGCCCTTGCAGCAGGCGAAGAGAGCGGCGGCTACGCCTTCAGGGGCAACATCCCCGAGCGCGATGGGATCCTGAGCGGCCTGCTGATGCTCGACATGGTGGTCAAGACGGGGGAGAACCCGGCCGACCTGCGCTCACAGCTCTTCGAGCGAGTCGGCCCACACGTCTACGAGCGCTGGGACGTTGAGTTCGATCCCCGTCTGCGAGAGGGCATCATGCAGAGGGTAAGCACCTCTCGCCCATTCGACCTGGCAGGGATGTCCGTCATTGGCATAGACAACCGCGACGGAGTGAAGATAATGCTGGAAGACGGCTACTGGGCGCTGATCAGGTTCTCAGGCACAGAGCCGCTTCTGCGCATCTATGCCGAAGGTCCGTCAACCGGGGAAGTCGCAGCAATGCTCGGCGAAGCAAGAGCGTTGACTGGAATC
Organism: uncultured Dehalococcoidia bacterium; assembly: GCA_964537915.1. Taxonomy (GTDB): domain Bacteria; phylum Chloroflexota; class Dehalococcoidia; order Lucifugimonadales; family UBA1123; genus VXRN01. The sequence goes on along the minus strand of CAZIDM010000019.1, from coordinate 33,722 downwards.
TAACCCCTTCGCTGCCCTGCTAAACCGCGGCATTCGACTCCGCTTCCCGCTGGAACGCCCGGACCTATACGACTGTATAATCGGGCTATGTCCCCGGAGGCCAGCCTGATGACCACTGCCGAATTTTCCGCCCTTCCCGACCGCAAGCCCCTGCTGCTCCTGATGGACGGCCACGCGCTAGTCCACAGGGCCTGGCACGCCATACGTGAACCTCTCACCGTTCGAGCAACCGGCGAGGACGTGCGCGCCATCTACGGTTTCCTCAACATCTTCCTGAAGACCCTGAATGACCGAAGGCCTACGCACGTCGCGATCGCCTTCGACGTGTCAGCACCAACATTCAGGCACGAGCAGTACGAAGAGTACAAGGCGCACCGTCCTCCCACGCCTCCTGAGCTCAGACCTCAGTTTGATCGCGTCAGGGACCTCATGCGCTCGTTCCAGGTGCCGATCTTCGAGTTGGCCGGATTTGAGGCAGACGACGTATTGGGGACGTTGTGCAGACAGGCTGAAGAGCAGGACATAGAGACGATTGTCCTAACTGGAGACACCGACACCTTCCAGCTTGTCTCTTCCCACGTGAGCATTCTACTCAGCCATGCTGTGGGACAGCGGACACTGTACGACGTCGACGCCGTGAAGGAGCGCTACGACGGCCTCGGCCCAGAGGTCGTAGCCGAGATCAAGGCGCTGGAAGGAGACTCGTCCGACAACATTCCGGGAGTCCCGCGAGTTGGGCGGAAGAGGGCGATCTCTCTACTGCAGAACTACGGCAGCATCGACGGAATCTATGAACACCTCGACGAGGTGAAGCCTCCAAGTGTGAAGAAGAGCCTCACTGAGAATCGCGATGTTGCAGACAGGGCGAAGTTCCTGACCACGATCAAGCGCGACGTGGACGTTGACCTGATTCTCGACCAGGCGCGATTCGGCGACTTCGAGAGGACGGACGTATTGGACCTGCTCACCTCGCTTGAGTTCTACAGCATGGTATCCAGGATTCCCGCGTCCGAAAACGACCCATTAGGAGCACAGGCTTCCTTCGATCTCGAACCTGACGCGCCGCCTGTCGACTACACGATCGTGGACACGGAAGAAAAGCTCAATGAGCTCGTAGAGGCAATAGACACTCCGGGCGGGTTTTCTTTCGACACGGAAACAACTTCACAGGACCCGATGGTCGCCAGGCTGGTCGGCCTTTCATTCTCGATAGAGCCCAGAAAGGGCTGGTACGTACCAGTCGGACACATCGAGGGCACGCAGCTGCCCATGAACGATGTCCTGGATTGGCTGGGGCCCGCGCTCACCAATCCTGAAGTCCCCAAGACCGCCCACAACGCCAACTACGACATGATGGTGTTGGAGAACCACGGCATCAAGGTGGAGGGACTCGCCTTCGACACCATGCTCGCCGCTCATGCGGCAGGGCGTTCGTCTGTCGGGCTGAAGAACCTCGCGCTGGACATGCTTGGCGAGGAGATGACTCCGATCACCGATCTGATCGGACGCGGACGCAACCAGAAGACGATGGACCAGGTCGACATCGCGGGCGCGGCAGACTACGCCGCCGCTGACGCCGACTTCACGGAACGCCTAAGGCGGCTGCTCGAAAAAGAAGTCGAAAGTACACAAATCGGAGACCTCCTCCAACGATACGAGCTTCCTCTCACGCCGGTGCTTGTCAGGATGCAGCGCGAGGGCGTTGCCGTCGACGTCGATCTTCTCAATGAGATGTCCGCAGAGCTCGAGACCGATCTCGACGACATCCGCCAGACCATGTACGAGACGGTCGGCCACGAGTTCAACCTGAACTCGTCACAGCAACTGGGAGGGGTATTGTTTGACGAATTGAGACTGCCCCCAACTCGCAAGACCAAGACGGGGTACTCGACGGATGCATCTTCGCTGGAAGGCCTGAAGGCGCAGTTGGACACCGGCACGCTGGACAGCGTCGACCCGAGCGCATACGCGGTGCTGGACGACATCCTGCAATTCAGGCAGCTATCGAAGATCAAGTCCACCTACGTCGACGCGCTTCCCGGACTGGTCAATCCAGACACGGGCAGGATCCACACCAAGTACAACCAGACGGGCTCCGCCACCGGTCGAATTTCCTCAAACGACCCGAACGTGCAGAACATCCCGGTAAGGACCGAACTGGGTCGCCGCGTGAGACGGGCATTCGTCGCCCAGGACGCGCCGGAGTGGTCGCTTCTCGCCGCCGACTACTCGCAGATTGAACTCCGTGTGCTCGCACACTTCTCGAAGGACCCTTCGCTGCTTGAGGCATTTCACAGAGGAGAGGACATTCACAGCGCGACCTCTTCACTGGTCTACGACGTTGCCATCGAAGACGTGACCGACGAGATGCGGCGCGTCGCAAAGATTCTCAATTTCGGCGTGCTCTACGGACTTACAGCCTTCGGGATATCCCGCCAGACCGACCTGAATCCCCACCAGGGCCAGGAGTTCATCGACGTCTACTTCGAACGCTACCCAGGCATCCGCGGGTACGTGGACGAAACCGTTGACAGGTGCAAGGGGCTCGGCTACGTCGAGACCGCGCTTGGTCGACGTCGATACCTACCGAACATCAACGCACGCAGCTTCCCCGTTAGGCAGGCCGCCCAGCGCGCGGCGATCAACATGCCCATCCAGGGCACGGCCGCAGACATCATCAAGATCGCCATGATCGAGATCATGGACAGGATGGACGATCTCAACATGAGGTCGAAGATGATCCTCCAGGTGCACGACGAGCTGATCTTCGAGGTGCCACGGGAAGAGCTGGACCAGATGTCCGAGATCGTCATGGAACTGATGCCGTCCTCCATGACCCTGGATGTCCCGCTGGCGGTCGAACTCAAGACGGGGGACAACTGGGGAGACCTGGAATAACTCTTGAATACGTGATTTATGTGAGTAACACTTATATATAATTCTTCGTTATAATATAACGACCAAACCATCAGAACTCACATAGATTGCGGAGGACAGCAATGTTTCCGAGACTGTTATTTCCAGTCGTCTTAGTCCTGGCTCTAGTGATTGCCTTCCAATTGCCCCCGGGGTCGTCAGCGGTCGAGGCAGATTCCTCGTTCAACCTGACGGTGCGAAACGTGACCGGAGGGCAGCCCCTCACTCCGCCCGTTGCGGTCGTTCTCGAACCCGGTACGTCAATACTGCCGGAAAGCTCCGAGCAGCTTGAGGGCCTGGAAGAACTTGCCGAAGCCGGCGAACAGGGGGCCCTGGTAGCTACCCTGGAGGGGATGCCGGGCGTGAAGGACGTTATCGCCTTCGATCCTCCTCCCATTCTCCCCGGTGAGGAGCGCACTGTAAGCATCACCTCGGCCGAGTCGGGAGACCGTGTGAGCGTGATCTCCATGCTCGCCTGCACGAACGACGCGATAGCGTACGGCAACGTGATCGTTGCTGACAGCGACAACCTGCCGGCCATGTCGTCCGGGCGTGTCCTGGACGCCGGGACTGAGTCTAACGACGAGACGGAAGCGACCGTCCCGTGCTTCGGTCAGGAGGGCTCGGGAGTATCGGGCGCGGACGAGGCCGAGGGCGAGGGCGTCATTTCCGACCATCCCGGTATAGCCGGTGAGGCCGACCTGACCTCGCAACACAGCTGGACAGGCCCCGCCATGGAGCTGGTACTCACCCGCCGCGAAGCCGGCGTGCCCACGCGAGTTGACTTCGGGCTCACGCTTGAGAACCTGACAGCCGGTCAGCCGCTCACCCCACCGGTGGTCGTGGTACATGATCCCAACGTCGACGTCTTCGACTACGAGAGTCCGGACGAACTAGACGGCATCGACGACCTGTCCGAAGCGGGAGTACAGGACGATCTCCTTGCTACACTCCGCGCCACCCCAGGGGTGGTACGGGCGTACGGCATCGATAGCGGCGGCCCGATTATCCCCGGAGCGTCGTACACCGAGAACGCGCTCTCCGGCATCGAGGGCGCGAAGGTGACCGTCGTCTCCATGCTCGCATGCACGAATGACGGCTACATCCGTGTCTCCGATTCACTTGACGTGCTCAGGGACCGGCTCGTGCCGGATGGACCGATCACGGCGCTCGTGTTCGACTCCGGCTCGGAGACGAACGACGAGACCACCGCAACCATCCCATGCCTCGGTGGAGGTCCGGCAGGCGTGTCCGACGGCCTCGGAGAGGGCATGAGGGCGCCACATGCCGGAATCATTGGCGAAGCTGATCTGAGTACAGAGACGCACGGATGGACAGAAGGCGAAGTCGCCTCGCTGTGGGTCCACGGGCCTGTCACCGAGAACACCCTCGACCTCGACGTCACCGTACGTAACGTGACTTCCGGCCAGCCCATCACGCCTCCGGTCGTGATCGTGCACACCGGTTCACTCGTGACTCTGCCGGCCGACGCGGCGTCGGTGCAGGGCCTGGAGACCCTGGCTGAGTCGGGAGACCCGTCAGGCTATGCGTCCGCAATCGCCGAGTACCCGGGCGTGAAGTCAGCCACCATAGTCGACGTCTCCGGCCCGATTCCAGGAGGCGATGAGGCGGTCGCCGCAGGCATAGCAGCCGCTCCGGGCGACTACGTCAGCGTGATCGGGATGCTGGCCTGCACCAACGACGCGATCGCGTTTGGCACGGCGATCATTCCTCCACATGGCGGAACGCATCTCATGTCCTCGGGTGCAGTCTATGACGCCGGGACCGAGGTGAACGACGAGAGTGCGGCAACTGTGCCGTGTCTCGGAGGTGAGGGCGTATCAACGGCTGGCGGCGAGGGCTCTGTGGCGCTCCACGAGGGCATCGTTGGTGACGCCGATCTCAACAGTGACGATCACGGCTGGTACGGTCCCGCCATTGAGATCTTCGTGACCTCTGCGGGAGTTGCCGCCCCGGAGGCCGTGGACTTCGGACTCACCCTGGAGAACCTGACTGCCGGTCAGCCGATTACACCGCCCGTTGCGGTCGTACATGACCCCGGTGTCGAGGTGTTCGAGTACACAAGCCCGTTGGAGCTGGACGGAATAGACGACCTTTCCGAGAGCGGCTCCCAGACAGACCTGCTGGCAACGCTCAGCGTTCTACCCGGAGTGGTGCGCGCGTATGGCCTGGACAGCGGTGGACCGATTGGTCCAGGGGCCTCCTACACCGAGCCAGTCCTGCGCGGCATCGAGGGCGCAAACGTTACTGTGGTCGGCATGTTCGCCTGCACCAACGACGGCTACATCCGCGCATCACAGCCAATTACGGCAGTAGCGGGAGACCTGTTCCCTGCACTCCCATCCAGTGCGCTGGTGTTCGACTCCGGGTCTGAAGTCAACGATGAGCGACCCGAGTCAGTGCCATGCCTCGGGGGAGCTCCCGCCGCGCTGTCTGATGGGCTGGGAGAGGGGCTGCGTTCCGAGCACGCCGGCATCCTCGGCGGGGCTGGCCTGAGCCGTGAGACCCACGGATGGACCGTCGACCAGACCGCGCTGCTGTTCATTCACGGCCCCGTTGAGGTGGAAGAGGAGGAGCCGCAGGCTGCGCCTACAGCGACTCCATCGCCTGAACCCGAGCCTGCAACACCACCGGCCACAGGAGACTTCGCGGCATCAGGCACGCCGCTTCTGATAGTCGGACTGATTGGCGCGCTGGCAGCGATCGCGGGCTTCGGCACGATCATGAGCCAACGCCGCAGAGGCAGGTCTGAGGTACGCATCGAGTAACTCTGAAGATCTACCGCTGCCCGCCTAACGGCCGCCCAGCTCCTCTCTCGGCAATCCATCGGGACTGCCGACAGGATGGAGTTGGGCGGTCCTTGTTTGACGCAGCATGAGTTAGCAGCTGGCACGCGAGATTGACCCCGCGCGCCAGCGTACGTATCCTAATATGCAGTGAGCGGGAGTAGCTCAGCGGTAGAGTTCCTGCCTTCCAAGCAGGCTGTCGCCGGTTCGAATCCGGTCTCCCGCTCCACCAGCTTAAAGCTGGACATGCAAGGACTGGTTGCTGGGGTCGTAAATCCTGCAACTGCCCCGTTCCTCACTGGACCACCAGTTAACACCCGCACAGGCACCCTGTCACGTCTGAAGGGAGAAGACCATCAAGCGCGTTGGATTTCTACTGAAGGTCAAAGAGGAGCTTCTTCCTGAGTACACGGAGCACCACCAGGCGGTGTGGCCGGAGATGCTCGACGCTCTGCGCAGAAACGGCTGGCGGAACTACTCCCTGTTTGCGCGTCCTGACGGCCTGCTGTTCGGCTACTTCGAGGCAGACGAGGACTTCCAGGCTTCGCTCGATGGAATGTCCACCGAAGAAGCCAATGCCCGCTGGCAGGAGTTCATGGCCCCGTACTTCGAGATCCCGGAGGGCGCCCTGCCCGACCAGATGATGCTTGAGCTCGTAGAGGTCTTCCACACCGACTGATACCAGACCCCGGCGAAGGAGTACGACATGAGGCTTGAGGGCAAGGCTGCGATCGTGACCGGCGGCGCAGCGGGCATAGGAAGGGCGATCTGCGAACTGTTCGCCTCCGAAGGCGCAAGGGTAGTCGTCGCAGACATCGACACCGACGGCGGACAGAAGACCGTCGATCTCATCACCGACGCCGGTGGCACGGCGACGTTCGTTCCCACAGACGTATCCGACGAGTCGGCGGTTGAGAGCCTGGTCGAAGCCTCAGCCGAGGCCTATGGGCAGATCAACGTCCTGGTGAACGATGCGGCGGCGTTCGTGTTCGGCACAGTCGAGCAGGCTTCGGATGCCGACTGGCAGCGTGTGCTGGGCGTCAACGTGCTGGGGCCTACGTATACGGTCAAACACGTGCTGCCACACATGCGCAATGCTGGCGGCGGTTCGATCGTAAACATTGCTTCGGTGTCCAGCTTCATCGCACAGCCCGCGTTCGTTCCCTACAACACATCGAAGGGAGCGCTACTTCAGCTCACTCGCTGCCTTGCACTGGACCTCGCGCCGGACAACATCCGTGTCAACTGCGTCTGTCCGGGCGCGATCCTCACGCAGGCGACCGAACAGCACCGCCAGTTCACCGGCGAGGAGCGTGAACAGTTCCTCACGGACGCGGCCAACTCAAACTTCATGAAGAGATTCGGCCAACCCACGGAGATCGCTTACGGAGCACTGTTCCTGGCGTCCGACGAGTCATCATTCATGACGGGTCAGCCCCTGGTGATAGACGGAGGGGCGACCGCCCAATGATTGGGGAGGGTCTTTTCGTTTTCCTCCCGTCATCAAGCTTTCGTTCGCCCTGAGCTTGTCGAAGGGCCGTCCGTTCATGGTTCGACAGGCTCACCACGAACGGACTACTCAGGTGACACTCGAAGACCAGAGGATCCTGAATGTTGGGACGCTAGACCTGCGCCCGCTGCAGTTACCCTAACCGATAGCCGCCGTTGGACCTGTATTCGGAGGCTGGCATCTCAGTTGAGAAGGCTGGGGCATAGGCCGGTCTGCTCCGTCTGACTCCATCCCTCGGCTCTGGCATGTCCCCGATTGGACTGCCCGCGCCCCGGTCGGGCGTCTCAGAGTCCGTTCCGGATCGTTCGTAGTCCAGGTCCTGGATGAACGATGGTCTGGCGCTCATGCTCGGTACTCGGCCAGGCGTCATTGGAGGTGCCGAACCGCGTCCGGTGGGTCTTGGCTCGAAGACCGCTCCAGAACCGGCAGCGCCGAACTGGGGCCCTTCGGCAGGCCTTGCCACTTCAGGCTTCGGCTGCGACTTCCGTTCCTTCCGGGACCGTCGACGGCTCCTGAAGTAATTGAAGGCGCCCGACGTCATCCTGAGCAGGAATTCCAGCGACACCACGAACGCGAGGTAGTAGCTCAGGGAGAGCACTGTGTCCCACTGGAGAGCGACGTCTCGCACGCTCTCGGTCGATTCCACGAGTCGAATCACCGAGTTGTCGATCAGCATGATACCAAGCAGGGCAAACGGGAGAATCTTCGAGATGTCGGTCGCCAGCGCCTCCTTGTAGTACGAACACACCCGGATGGCCCCTACGACTCCCATCGCGACTAGCATCACGACTTCTACCGACTGGTTCCTGCTCAGGAAGTAGAGCAGCACTGCCATGATGAAGAACCAGAAGAACACGAACACCGGGTACAGCACCAGGCACTTCACCGTGTAGAAAATAACGCTGACGGTCTTTCTCAGCGCCGGACGCTTGGCCTGATTGTGCTTCTGGAGGTCCAGCGTGAAGATGTCTTTCCGCGCCAGGAACCTGTAGAAATTGAAAACGAACACACCGTAAACGGTTATCCCCCCGATGATCAGCGCCAGCGGGCCCAGGATAGCCAGAGCTTCGGCTAGGTCGATCGTCAACTGGGGAAATACCATGGCAGGCCTCTCGCGCGGATTAGGTGTGTCTGACGCAATGTTAGGAACACACCAAGTCGCGCGGCTAGCGCTATTTGGTGTTGAGGTTGACCAAAACTGAGCAGTTCTTCTTCCCTCCGGTTCAGCCGGTGAACTCGTAGATGGTCACGTCGTCGGTTTGAAACACCGGGGTCAGGTGCGGACGCAGATCGCCATCGAACTTTTCGATGCCTTGGTCCGGGTAGTACAGCCGCTCCACCTGACCCAGGTAGACGTACTTCACACCGTACTGGGTGAGCAGGTCGACCGCTTCCGAGGCGTCTGCGGTCGAGTAGATGCGGTCGACATCGCGAATTCTGATGTCCACCTTGCTTCGGTAGCCCCACCGCTGCTGATGCTGATGCCAGCGCCATCCGACGACACTGGGGAGTCCGGTATGAATCGAGACTCTGCCACCCCAACGGTACAGCGGCGTATTGGCCTCCAGGATTACCGGCGAGCCCTGCACGTTCTCTCTCAGCCAGTACACGCCCTCGAGGTCGGCTTCAAGGTCTATCGTGCCCTCCCGGTCGAGATAGGTCGTGCCCGGAACGTAGGCCAGTCCATCGAGCGTCAGTGGGACGCCGTCTGTATCGAATCTGTCGCGGAGCCGGTCCTGGGTTCCCAGAACCGTGAACACAGCGGCGCAGACCACCAGCACCACGAGACCGCCCATCCATGCGCGACTGAGTTTCGAGGTCTGAGTTGACACACTGAATAGGGACCCGGACATGTGCCATACGACAAACGCAGACCCCAGGGCGAGCAGTACCCAGACCTGCATGTAGAACTTGAACACGCTGTTCATCCTCTCGATGTCGCCCTCTACCCTGACGAAGTCGAGCCCGATGACGATTGCGAGAGCGGTACCCACCATGAGCGCCACGAATGCGATAGCCGGAGCCTCTCCGCTCCGGTTAACGAGGGTCCTGAGGCCCACGGAGGCCGTCAGAATGAGCAGCACACCCGCGAGAATCACGGCTCCCCAGCCCGAGCCGGAGGCCAGCGCCGTCAGCAGGAATCCAAGCAGCAGAGTGCCCGATACGACGGCCAGGATCAGGGCTGGCCCGATGTGCACGCTCAGCCCTGACACGGAAGCTGAGTCCGGAACGGCATCCCCAGACAGGGCACGCGTGAGCGACCCCGAGCCACGCAGGACTCCACTCCAAACAGCCGACAGCGCTCCTCTGAGTTCCCAGAGCACATACGACCCGATCACGTAGGCGAACAACCCGAAGATCGCCAGGAACTGCCACAACGTAGTCTGGTTGGTGGTTCGCTCGATACCAAGGAAGAACGTCTCGTTGGTTATGTGGAACGGCAGGAAGGCTGCCAAGCCGACTGCCAGCACGAACACCGACTTGGCAGCAGTCCTGGCTATGACACCCCCGGAAATGCCTCCCTGCGCCAGGTACTCTGCAATCCCAATTGCCGCGAACGCGAACAGGAGATACGTCGGGTAGTCCCAGGTGTTCAGCAGCCTGAGAGCGCCGACTGTTACACCCAGAATCGTGAGTGTGAGCAGGTGTCCGGGTCTCCATACCTCGCGCAGTGAGTCGCTGCGCGCCAGTCCAAGCACCACCGACGCGGCCAGGCCGATGCACAGCACGGTAAACGGCAGCACCCACAGGTGGGCGTGGGGATCTGCGAAAAGGAACGTAAAGAACGGGAACTCAGTGATTTCGTGGCCTGGAGGATCTGGGGGCATCATGCGACTCGAGCGCCAGAAGTCGAACTCGCCCACAGGCAAGCCCTGAGACAGAGCCTTCCATCCTGACTGCCCTATCTGGATCGCACCGTCCAGGTTGCCAATAACGGTGACAAACGCAAGGCCGACCAGTCCTGCAATCACGGGAGACGCGCCGCCAGTTTCGCCCCTGGAACTTCGTACCCACGCAACGAGGCCGTGGACTACTGAGTACGACAGCGCGGCAGTCATCGCGAAGAACGTTGGTACAGCGAGGTTCACGGCGATCTCAGGAACGACTCCTGTCAGGTGAATCAGCGTGGATACAAGAAACTGTCCCCAGTAGTAGTAGTTAAGGTATCCGCCGGAGAACCACGGATCGAAGGGCGGCATGTGGACGGACTTCATCACCGCGTTCAGATAGGCCATGTCCATCGGCTTCTCGCCGCCGCGGTATGGGTGCCACAGGTCCGGGTTCGCCATCCGAATTATGACGAAGGCAATGAAGGCCGCGAGGAAGACCGCTTCGGCTATGGCGACTGTCTTCCAGCGCTGTCTCAGGAACTGGACGATCTCATCCCGGTTGGCAAATGGCAGCACTGCGTTGATGGCTGCGAAGGCCACCAGTACGGCGATGACCGTGGACCTGGCGAAAGTCATCACCTCGAGGCTCGCGAGCATCCACGTTCCAAGTCCGACAATCAGCAGGCCCAGGGCTTTGGCCATCAGCCAGCCACGGTCCGCGAACGGCTTGAAGACGATGAACGCGAGAGGAACTGACGCCAGCGCAATCAGCTCGACGACGACTATCCAGAGGACCGCAGGCGCCCGCGCTGCGAGTCCGTCGGAGTCGACGATTTCACTCCACGTCCCGCCAGCCTGCCGAGCGTTGGCTTCCTCGGGGGTCAACATTAGCTGCCGTCCGGTTGGGTCCGGCTCCCAATCGTCAAGCGGGTCTACTACCGGGTATCCCCCGGAGCCCTCTTCGATCCGACGCATGATCTCATCGGCGTCGAGTCGCTCCACGTTGCGGAAGACCAGCACCTTGGGATGGTCGTAGACCGAGAAACTCTCGTCGGCATAGCCGAGGTTGATCGAAACCGGGTACGGCCTCGATTCAGCCAGCACCCCCGGAGGGGGCAGACCGGGCCGCTCGAAGGTCTCGTCCACGAACCCGACGCCAAGCAGACTAGGATACGAGGTGAAGTGAGTGGCGAGCTCGTATCCCAGTTCACCTATGAATAGCTGCCTGTAGAACTCCCTGCTGACCGGGTAACGGTCGGGCAGCCGGGAGACTGTCCCGTACAATCGATTGCTGTACTGGACGAAGTAGTCAGATTCCGACAGGAGTTCGCTCATCCTGCTGAACTTCGAGGGCAGGTCGTACTCGTAAATCGGCAGCTCTTCGATTTCGTACTCGTACAGGCCGGGCAGGCCCTCCTCCCAGTGCTCCTTCAGGATGGTCGAGCCCCGTGGAACGTTCGATTGGATCCACTCGGACGCCCGGACCGCTGGGTGAACTTCGGAGTAGATGCCGCTGTACGAGACTCCGTAGAAGACGGTGGCGCCGACCGCCAGGGCGGCGACTGCTGCCAACGCCAACTTCAGGGCTTGCTGTGTTCTCCTGACCCAGGACCAGGCATCCACGGCCAGCATCGCCCCGAACAGCACGAGCACAGGGGTGATCGGTAGCATGTAGCGCATGAACTTCACGTCGAATGCCCCGACTATGAGGAAGTATGGCACCACCCATGACAGCAGCACGGCGAATATCCTCGTATCGGGCGACCGAAGGGGAATCGTGGCAACGATTGCGCCGACCGCTATGGCCGAAGCCAGCAGGGTCGCCGCCATGCTGCTCGACAGGATTAGAATCCCTGCCGGTACGACAAGGCCAATCACAAGATAGGCGACCGAAAACCAGACCCTGAGTCCCTTGATTGCCCCGTAGATAGACCCTGCCACGGCTACAACTCCGAGGGGCAGTCCCAGCCCCCATACCGCAAGCTGCTGAACGTGGTACAGGTATGGCGTCGTGTCTATGTACTGGCGGGTGTACGGGTAGTCCCGAATCCTGCGGACCATCTCCGACTGCTCGGCGAAATCGGCATAGAACTGTCCCCAGTCCAGGAGAGCATAGGGCTGGGCCAGCAGGAACGCGCCTACCATCACTCCCAGGCCGATCAGACCAGATTTAGCGCCAGCGGATAATCTGCCAAAGATGTCTATATTTCGCCCCGCGACACCGGGCACAAGTCCGGTCACATAGACAAAGTGGGCGACCACGTATGCAGCCAGGATCGGCGCTACGCTGATCTTGGTCGCCAGCGCAAGACCGATGCACAGTCCGGCAAGGGCAGAGTCTGAAAACCGGCCCCATCGCGCGACTCTCAGCAGGAAGAAGAGCGTCGCCATCGCGAACAGCGCCATCAGCGTATCTACGGCGAAGAAGTGGCTGAGCTGAATGTGAATGACGGAGAATGCGATAAGCCCGGCTGCCAGCAGACCGGAAACCCGGGACCAGATTGCCCTGCCGATCAGGTATGACACCAGGATCGTCACGACGTCAGCCATAGCTGAGACAGCGCGCGCGGGTACCCGGAGGTCATCAAATCCGACCGCTGGCAGATCGCTGAAGACGATGTCGACGAACTTGATGAGATAGAGCGGGAAGCTGCCATATGGGAACCATCCGGGGTTCCACGGACTCTCATCGGCGTCCAGGAGAGACGACAGATTGTTCAGGGGAGGCAGCTCAAGTTCAATGACCTTGAAGAGAATCGCCCGCTCATCGGGGTGAGGCGTCCATCCAAACCCCTCGTCCCAGTTCAGCCCGTACAGTCGCAGCGCGAGTGCTACCACGAGGATTGCAGCCAGGACGATTGTCGAAGTTCGACGACCTACGTCAACTTTGGCTGACGGCGTGCCATCCCGGGCGGCAAAGAGTGACGCGAATCGGCCCATCATGCCACTCCGGCGCACTGCGCCCGATGTTGGAGCATCATCCATCAGCCGGGTGAGAGGGCGAGAGACATTCAGGAAGTCAGGAACGCGCGATCAGCGCATCTACCTCGGCCCTGTACGGCATCGCCTCCTGCGCGCCGCTCCTGGTGACGGCGAGCGCGCCGGCTGCGGACCCGAACCTCACGGCGTCTGGAAGCGTCCGACCCTCTGCGAGCGTGATTCCCAGCCCGGCTGCAAAGGCGTCACCGGCAGCTACTGAGTCGATGGCGTCGACATCGAATGGGGAGACGAGCCCACTTTCGTCACGGGTCATGTAGAACGCGCCGCCTGACCCTAGCGTAGAGACTGCCGCGGATACGCCCTGCTCTACCAGTACCCTCGCAGCGGCCTCTGCCGTAGCAGGATTTGTGACGGCTATGCCGGTCAGGAACTCTGCCTCGGCCTGGTTTGGGGTCAGCACGTCGCACAGGCGGTAGGCCTCATGCCCCATTTCGAGCGCGGGAGCCGGATCCCAGACGACGGTTACTCCCCACTCCTTGGCGAGTGCAGCCGCACCCAGCGCGACGTCAAGCGGCGTCTCGAGCTGCAGCAGGAGGACGTCTGCGCCATCCAGCGCGTCGTCGACCGCCGATACCTGAGTCTCGTCGCAGGCCATGTTGGCCCCATAGACGGCCACGATCATGTTCTCGGCCTGTTCGTCCAGCAGTATCAGGGCGACACCGGAAGGGTTGACGGGATCAACCGCGACGCCGGAGACGTCTATGCCCTCGTTACGCATCCCTTCGAGCAGGGTAGGCCCGAACCGGTCGTCGCCTACTCGCCCCACCATGCGCACCTCAGCGCCGAGCCGGGCGGCCGCCACGGCCTGGTTGGCCCCCTTTCCGCCTGGGGCGGTATGAAACGAGCTACCAAAGACGGTCTCGCCCAGGCTGGGCATGCGCTCGGACGTGGCCACGAGGTCCATGTTGATGCCGCCCAGCACCACGACAACCGGAGAGCGTGAGGCGTTCATCCGACGTAACCTCCATCCAGCAGGTATTCGAGGACCCTGGCAACACCGTCGTCTTCCATCGAAGGCGCGACGAGGTCGGCGACAGCGATCGCCTGGGGCACCCCCCCATCGACCGCTACGCCAAGCCCGGCCTCGCTGAGCATCTCTATGTCGTTGTACCCGTTCCCAAAGGCGAGCGTGTCGCTGGGGCTGACGTCCAGGTGCTCGCACAGCCACCCGATCGCCTTGTCCTTGCCCGCATCCGGGTGGAGTATCTCGCAGAAGTACGAGAGCGACCTGGTGACGTAGAGGTCGCCCTCGAACCTGTCGTTCAGCTCGACCTCAAGAGACTCGATCGCGTCGTCGTCACCCCTTACTACGAGCCTCGTCATCGGCCCGGACGTGATCTTATCCTGGTCCACGACGTGTATAGGGACCGAGTTTCTCCGACCATAGTCCTCAGCCCACTCCGACATCTCAACTACGAATATGTCGTTGCCGTAGTATGCCATGACCTCGAACTCGTCCCTGCCCGCCAGCGCATCGAGCGCGGTTGCGGTCATTTGCGAGGTGAGCGGCGTGTGCCAGAGGAGGTCGCCATTGGGCATTGCGACGTGCGCTCCCTGGAACGTGATGATGGGACAGGTGAGGCCCAGGTCGGTCGAAGCGTTCAGCGCGCTCAGGAACGTTCTGCCCGTCGCCAGGGTTACGAATGCCCCGTTTTCTCGGACGCGCTCGATGGCGTTGCGAGTCCGGGCGGATATCTGCCGTTCGCGGTCGCGAATGGTGCCGTCCACGTCTAATGCAATCAGCCGGAAGCGCCTGTTCATCGCCGCTCCACGCCAGATAGGTCTGTGATAACATTCCGTCGGCGCAGCGTGACACCAACAGCGAGGTCCGGCATGTTTCGATTCACTCCACGAAGGGCACTCTGGACCATAGTGGTTCCGATAGTAATCACTCTCCTGATACTGGCGCTCAGGGACGGCCCCTGATACCGCGCCGCTGACATTCTAGCCTAGCGCTCCCCCAGTGTGAACGGAGGATAGTATGACGGACAAGGCGCGAGTCCTGGTGACCGGCGCAGCCGGCCAGATCGGCGGGATCATTCGCAGCAAACTGGGATTCCGGTATGACCTGGTCGGTCTCGACATCGTCGACTGCGGATGGCCCGAATCGCATGTCGCCGACCTGAGCGACCTCGACTCGATCAGCCCCGCATTCGAAGGCGTGGACGTCGTCGTACACCTGGGCGCTGACCCAAGTCCGCAGGCCTCGTGGGAATCGACCCTGAGCAACAACATCGTCGGCACCCGCAACGTCTACGAGGCGGCCCGCCTGGCAGGCGTGAGAAGGGTGATTCTCGCCAGCACCAACCACGCCGTGGGGTTCTATCCGCTGAAGGACGACCCGTACAAGGCCATCTACGACGGGCGGCTCGGAGAAGTACGACGCCCCTTCAGGATGCTCGACGACAGGGACCTCCGGCCGGACAGCCTCTACGGCGTAAGCAAGGCGTTTGGAGAGTCTCTGGGCAGCTACTATCACGACCAGTACGAGCTGTCCATCATCTGCCTCCGAATAGGCTGGGTAATGACGCCGGACGACCCGACGTTCCACCCCGCCGCGCTCTCACTGTGGCTCAGTCACCGCGACGCGGCGCAGCTGATCCAGAAGTCAATCGACGCTCCTCCGTCGGTCGGATTCGCAATCGTCTATGGGATGTCCAGGAACGACCTGAGTATCTGGGACGTCGAGGCGGGCGAGAGATTGATCGGGTTCTCCCCAGAGGACAACTCCGGCGAAGAGTGGACGCCCGTCGAGGGCGCCCGGGGCTTCATGGGGTAGCAGTCCGATGACCTGGGAGATTCGAGCCGGAGCTACACGGCAGCCAGACACCCTGTCCGACATGCTCGCAAGCGGTGAGACGATACCGGTTGCGGGAGTCTTCAACCCGCTCTCGGCGCTCATCGCGGAGGACGTCGGATTCAGGGCGCTGTACTTCTCAGGCGCGGCGTTCTCAGCCAGCCTTGGAATCCCGGACATTGGCCTGTTCACACTGGACGAGCTTGCGCAGGCCGTCAGGTGGGTGACCCGGGCCACCAGCCTGCCAGTGATCGTCGACGCCGACACCGGATTCGGAGAGGCCATCAACACCTACCGTACGGTCAGGGAGCTTGAGGCTGCCGGTGCAGCCGCAATCCAGATCGAAGACCAGGTGATGCCCAAGCGGTGCGGCCACCTCGACGGCAAGCAGGTAATCAGCCCCGACGAGTTCTGCACCAAGATCAGGGCGGCCGTTCAGGCCCGGAGCTCCTCGCTCATCGTGGCCAGGACCGACTCCAAGGCAATCAGCGGCATGGACGAAGCCATCGACCGTGGTCGCATGTACCGTGCTGCCGGCGCGGACGTCATCTTCCCGGAGGCGCTTGAGACCGCTGGCGAGTTTCGACACTACGCGGAGTCCGTAGACGGCCCGATGGTTGCGAACATGACCGAGTTTGGTAAGACCCCATACCTGAGCGTCCCCGAGTTCGGTTCACTGGGATTCCAGCTAGTGATCTTCCCAGTTACGTCGCTCAGAGTCGCAGCAAAGGCAATGCGGGACGCGATGGGCGAGGTCCTTTCGCACGGCACCCAGGCCGGTATCCTCGAAGACATGCAGACCCGCTCCGAGTTGTACGAGTTGATAGGCTACCAGGACTACGAGAAGCTGGACTCGAACCTGTCCGCCTCCCCAATTGAGAGCCATCTGTAGGCAGGCCATATACGATGACCGAGAGTGAAACCAAGAAGACCGCAAGACTCGGAGACGAGGTGCGAGTCCACTACGTCGGCACGACCGAAGGGCAGCAGTTCGACTCCTCTCACGAACGGGGCGAGCCGCTGGAGTTCGTACTCGGCGCCAGGCAGGTTGTGGCGGGCTTCGAGAGCGCCGTGCTGGGCATGTCCGCCGGTGAAAAGAAGACAGTCACGATTCCCGCGAGCCAGGCGTACGGCCCTCACAACCAGGACATGATGCTGGAAGAGGACATCTCTGAGCTCCCTCCCGGTGTCGAACTCGGGGTCACGCTCGTGGGCCAGGATGCCGAGGGACAGCAGCTCCGCTTCGTTGTCATCGACATAGTCGATGGCCGGGCGATACTGGACGCCAACCACCCGCTCGCCGGGCGCGACCTCACATTCGACCTGGAACTGGTGGAGATCGTCGAGGACGGCGGAGTCGACGAGGTCGAGCTGCCCTGGGGCGGCAGCGGGACCTAGTCCGCCGGCAACCCAGACCCGCTGCCTACAACCGTTCGCCCTGTTGAAAATCCGCCGTGGCGGGAGCCTGTCGAAGGGCCGCGACTAGTCCACGGCGTACTTCGCCAGCTTCTCTTCGTCGAACTCGACCCCCAGACCCGGGCCCTGCGGCAGCACGATCTGCCCGTCCTCCACCACCGGCTCCTCGGTGAACATGTCGAACGTCCAGGGCATGTGCTCGACCGTCAGCCCGTTCGGAGCCGCGGCTATGGCGTGTACAAGCACCTCGGTGGCGAGGTGGCTGACCACCGGCAGGTTGAAGATCTCCGCCATGTGCGCCACCTTCATGAACCCGGTGAGACCACCTACCCTGAGCAGGTCGACCATGACGATGTCCAGCGACCTGTGCTCCAGCATGTGCCTGAACGGAATCGTGCCGTAGTGGTACTCGCCGGTCGCGATCGGCGTATCCAGCGCGTCCGCTATTCGAGCGTACCCAACGTAGTCCTGGTGCTGAATCGGGTCTTCGAGCCAGAAGAGGCCAAAGTCCGCCATGAGGCGTCCGATCCTCATGGTCGTGTTGATGTCCCAGCCCTGGTTGATGTCGACCATGAGGTCGACTTCGTCGCCAATTGACGACCGCATGACCCTCATGCGCTCGATCTCCCTGGCGTCTGTATCCTCGCCGCCCATCCTGAACTTCATGGCCTTGAAGCCCTGCTCGACGAGCTCGGGGCCTGTCTTCGCGAGCATGTCCAGGTCGTAGGTGCGCCATAAGTGGCCACTGGCGTAGGTCGGGACGCGGTCGGCGAAACCGCCAAGCAGACGGTATATCGGCTGTCCCAGCGCCTTGCCCCGGATGTCCCAGAGGGCCACGTCGATAGCCGAGACCGACCTCGTCACCAGGCCCGCCGGTGAGCCGCTTCCCCCGAGCGCCATGAGCCGACCATGGATCTCCTCGACCATCATCGGGTCGGAGCCGATCGTCTGCTCGGACAGGCTGTCCACGGACTGCTTCAGGGCCTTGAGCATGACGTCGGAGGCGAATCCGGCATAGCCGATCCCCTCGATGCCATCGTCAGTCCTGAGCTTGAGCGTGACGAAGCTGGCAGCGACACTGCCCGGCCCTGATGACAAGGGGCCAACCGCTCTCGGAAGTGCGACGACCCCGGTTTCAAATCCAGTTATCTTCATGTGGGTACTCCAATGCAAAGGGCCAAAAGAAAGTCGGGGCAATTCTATTTGCGAGTGTGATACTGGTCAACCGACGCTATTAGACGGAAAGCTATCGTCTATTGACCTCGAATCGAACTCGTCGCGTCAGTCGCCCTATCCACGCGGACACGAGCCTGTCCGAGCGCACTACGAATAGCGACGTCAGCATCATTCGATATACCCATAACCTGGATACCCTGAGACGGACTCGCGGGTCCAGCCAGTACCGGCTTCGGACGACCCGTTCGAGGGTGGCCAGTCCCATCAGCAGAGGCCACAACGCCGCGAGGCGAAGACGGACGCACGACTCGGGGATGGCGGCCAGGTATCTCTCCGCCTCGGCAAAGTGGTCGAGCGCCACTTCAACACCGCGCACGAGTACGGGTCTGGCAGCCAGGCCTATCCGTGAGTCGGCCAGGTCCTGGGGTGTAAGCCCGATCTCACCCAGCCACTCACTTGGCAGGTAGCACCGGCCGGAATGCAGGTCGGCAGGCAAATCCCGGAGAACGTTCGTCATCTGCAGGGCCTGTCCGAACCTCACGCCGATCGCCGACATTTCGTCCAGGTCCCAGTCGCCGAGCGCCTCCGTGTGGGCCACCGTGATTCTCGTCCAGAACTCGCCAACACATCCGGCGACCATGTATGTGTACCTGTCCAGCTCCTCATGGCTTTCCAGTGAACGGATCTGCCCGGAGTCGCCAGGTGGGAACCGGGTCAGGTCGAACTCCATGCCGTCGGTCAGCCTGGTCACGATGTCTGTTACGAGGAAGTTGTCATCCCCATCCAACCGGGAAAGTCTGTCGAGCACGCTCGGAATCGAGTCCAGCAGATGGTACTCCGAAGCTGCCATCTGATGCTCAGACAGCGAGACGAGGTCATCCAGCGTGCCGCCGTCTGCACGGCCGGACTTCACGGCTTCCCGGAACGCCAGCAACCCGTCGAGACGCTCCTCGGGCGACAGCGCCTCGGTATCCGTAATCGTGTCGGCTGCCCTGGCCAGCAGGTATGCCAGCCCCACCGGCTCCCTGAGTGTGCCTGGGAGCACCCTGATCGACAGGTAGAACGCTCTCGATACGCGCTTGAGCAGCGGCAGAAGCTCAAGAGGTTCGGGGTCAGGATTCGGTTCACTCGCCGGGAGAGAATCGAGGTCCCTGTCGGACGACATCAGGCCGCCGGAGCCACCCTCGTGGCGAAGTGCTCCATGGTTCGTATGCAGTCATCGATGTTGGAGGTGCGGAAGTCGAACGTAAGCTGATCGATTCCGATCTCCCTGCAGGCGCCGACATCCTCTATGACCTCACCGGTGGACGCGATGAGCGCGCCGTTGGAGCGGTTGGCGGGTCCCTCGTCTATACCCACGTCGGTGAAGTGGAGGGTCCTCTTGAGGGACATTGTTATCTCCGCCGGATCGCGGCCGACGGATTCGGAGTACTCGCGCATGTACGGAAGGTGGCGGGCGACGAACTCGGGAGTCTGCCGGGTGGGATGCCAGGCATCGCCGTACTTGACGGTCCGCCTGACCGCTCTGCGGGTATGCCCGCCAACCCAGATCGGGATGTGGCCGTCTCGCACGGGTTTCGGGGCGAAGTAGATCCCGTCGAAATCGTAGTGATCCCCGTGGAACTCAGGCTCCTGCTCTGTCCAGAGCGTTCTGAATATCTGGAGGTACTCGTCCGTCACCGGCCCTCGGTCAGGGTAGGAGGCGCCGAGTACGTCGAACTCCTTCTCCAGCCATCCGACACCGACCCCGCAGACGGCACGGCCTCCGGTGAGCACGTCGAGAGTCGCGAACATCTTGGCCTGCAGGATGGGGTTGCGATAGGGGACGATCGCTACCGTCGTGCCAATGTCGATCGTGGACGTGGACGACGCGATGTAGCTCAACACTATGAACGCGTCGAGCTGCGGGTCGTCGGGACGGGACACGAAGCGGCCGTCGGGCGTGTACGGGTACTGATCGGTCTCGTCCACGGGCAGGACGATATGGTCTCCCACCCATACCGACTCGAACCCGAGGTCTTCGACTGCCCTGGCAAACTTGACCAGTTCAGCGCCGTCGGTGCTCTTGGGAAGCGCAAATCCGTATTTCATGTGTAACCTTTCTCACTCGGGCCCCGGCGGGATGTCACGCAGACTCGAGCAGCGCCCCAAAGTTGGACATCAGGTCTGTTCCGTGGGTCAGTACCGCAAGGTCGTGCTGCGGTACCTGGCTAACCCTTGTCCTGTTGTCGTAGTAGTTCGTCTTGAAGACTGCGACTTCCCCTGGCGGAATCTTCTCCACCAGTGACTTCAGGAAGCGCGGGCTGTGAGTCGAGAGGAAGAACTGATTGCCGCCATCGTCGCGAGCAATGCGTTCGGCGAGGTCCTCCTCATGGCTGGAATACGGGTAACTCTCAGGCTCTTCCAGAACAACAAGCGAGTCCGAGTTCGTTCTCAGTGCGGCGATGTGGAACACAAGCCGCTGTAGATGTGTCGAAGACAGATGGTACGGATGTGAGAAGCTGGAGTTTCCATACTCGGTCAGGACCTCGATCCTGTTCTCTTCTGCATTCAGGCCGAGCTTCAGGCCGCTCTCTGAAAACAGGGCATTAACCTCGTTTGCCAGTTCGAGGTCCCTGAGCAGCAGAGACAGAATGTTGGCGCCTGAGGGAGGTGACAGGTATCCTCCAGCCTTTACCGGGAAGGTGGACTGAGGGGCAAACCTGTAGAACTTGCACGTGGGGACAATTCCCAGGGCCTCTTTTCCCTCGCTTACGGAGAGTGTAAGGCCGTTCCCAACGATTGCATACGCGTTTGGTTCAATCGGGGTGTTGATTCGTTGGGTACCACTCTCACGGATCAGCCCATCCTCACCCACACCGCCTCTAAACCTGCCGTTCACATATCCAAGCACCAGGCCGACTCGCTCCTGCACTCGCAGCTCTCCGCCAATGGAACGCGATCTATGAAGTGTAATCTCGACAGGACGACTGCGGTGGCCGCCGTGGAAGAGATTTACGACCTCCTCACATCTGATGAAAGACTCCAGGCTAGCTCCCCGGCTGGCGTGGCCGACATACGAAATCAGCCCGAGCGACTCCAGGATGTTGGACTTGCCCGTATTGGGCTTACCTATGAGTACGTTGACTCTTCGACAGCCAAACTCAACGTGCTCGACGGACTTGAAGTTCCTGATTTCCAAGTGGTCGAACATGCTATCCCCCGCATGTCTGAGGCCAGGAGAAGGCCTCTCGATTTAACTCCCAGATGAGAGAGTGACACGTTTCAGAGCGTTCGGTGGAGTGTATCAGAACAGGGCGAAGCGCTCCTGTGTTCACTCTGATGTGGGGAGTGACCCGCCTCGGACTCGAACCGAGAACCTACTGATTAAGAGTCAGTTGCTCTGCCAATTGAGCTAGCGGGCCGGAGTCGTTCGGTAAGCCAGGACCGATCGTCGGTCAGGCTGGCTAATTCTAGATACGAGCCCCGATAGCAGTCAAGAAATGCGCCCCTGGATACGCAGCCCCATGCGCTGAATTGACGCTAGAAATAGCCTATGCTACCCTTTCGTTCGTGAAATATTGCACATTCGGCGCATTCTGTCGCCCCTTCCAGTAGTCCGGTCGATAGACACAAGAGACGATGTCGAGCGACAGGGCACAGATCATCTTCCGCGTAGTGGCGGTTGCCGCCGTGGTTGCCGCATTCGGCCAGGTCACCCTGGGGGGAGTGGTGAGGGTCACAGATTCCGGACTGGGTTGTCCTGACTGGCCCCTCTGCTACGGTCAGATTATTCCCCCATTCAGTGTGCCCACCATGATCGAATACAGCCATCGCCTGTCTGCATCTGTCCTGGGACTGCTTGTAGCGGGCACAACGGCCATGGCATGGCTCCATTTCCGTGGCAACCGGGTGGTACTCGGAAGCGCGGTTGCGGCGCTCGTGCTGGTGATCGTCGCCGCCATACTGGGCGGGGTCACGGTGCTTACCGAACTTGAATGGTGGGTGGTGCTGTTCCACCTTGGAATAGCCGAGCTTCTGCTGGCCTGCCTGATTGTAGCCGCGATAGGCGGATGGAGTGGCAACCGCGAAAGAACAGGATCTGCGGTGGCGATGCCAAAACCCACTACTCAGAAACTGGCAATCGCGGCAATAGTTGGAACGTTCATACTCATTCTGTCAGGTTCGTACATGGTAGGTTTTGGAGCTGGCACTTCGTGCGCGACGTGGCCGCTATGCCGGGGCAGTTTCTGGCCTTCGGACGCGGCTGCCTATCTGATCCACATGGGGCACCGATACATAGCCGCACTGGTCGGACTCATAGTCCTGGCGGCGGCGTGGCACGTCATTAGAAGTCTTCAGGACAACCCGCCCGCCCGGCTGGCGGCAGCGGCCCTGATCCTGGCGTTTGCAATACAGATAGTGATCGGCGCGGCGGTGATTTGGACAAAGTTCGGCGCGGACTTCAAGGCTGTCCACCTGAGCGTGGCCACGCTTGTCTGGGCCGCGCTGGTGACGATGGTCGGGCTGATTTACCTGCCACAGCAGAATCCGGCTACCGCGGCAACCTCGCTGCGCTTCCGGCAGGCCTAGTCGAGAGTACCGCATGGCAACCACGGCAGTAACAGTCAGGAGATCGCAGTCAGTACTGCGGGCCTACGTTACCCTCACCAAGCCGAGGATCATATCCCTGCTGGTATTTACTGCGCTGGGCGGGATGTTCGTTGCTTCAAGGGGCGTCCCGGATCCACTGCTGACAGCCGTAGTCCTGGCAGGCGGCGCGCTTGCCGCCGGAGGAGCCAACGCGCTCAATCACTACCTCGACCGCGACATAGACCAGCTTATGACCCGGACCGCGACCCGCCCGGTGGCGAGCGGCAACATCCCGCCGGTCAACGCGATGTGGTTCGGAATCGGGCTGAATGTCGTAGCGTTTGCGCTGCTGGCATGGCTCGCCAATCCGCTCAGCGCTGTGCTGACTCTCGCGGCTACACTCTTCTACGTGTTCATCTACACCATGACCCTGAAGAGGAGCACTCCACAGAACATAGTGATCGGAGGAGCCGCCGGCGCAGTCCCGCCAATGGTCGGATGGGTTGCGGTTACAGGCAGCCTGGACCTCCCGGCGCTCTACATGTTCGCCATCGTATTCTTCTGGACCCCGCCGCACTTCTGGGCGCTGTCGCTGTTAATCAAGGACGACTACTCACAGGCGGGCGTTCCCATGCTGCCCGTGGTGGCCGGAGTGAGTGAGACGAAGCGGTCAATCCTGCTCTACACGGTCCTGCTGGTGGCGCTTACGGCAATGTTCTTTACAACCCAGGCCGTAGGCTGGGTCTACTTCGTGGGTTCGTCAGTCCTGGGAGCAGGTTTTATATACTCGGCTTACAGGCTGATGCGCAGGCCGGAGATCGAGGGCGCCAAGTCCACCTATCTTTACTCGCTCGCCTACCTTGCCCTGCTGTTCGTCGTTATGATGGTCGACAGCGTAGTGGGCGTATGATGCAAAGTTCGAAACAGATGTATACAACCCCGGATATGGACGTTGGAAACGAGTGCGAACTCGGTTCAGTGAACGGAGTCGGATAGCCATTCGATTCCTTGCTGAAATCCTTGACTGCCATAGGGTGCTTTGATAGATTTTACAATCGGTGTCACAAGCCATTTCTGAGAAAATCGACACTAGTCAGAGGTATTCCCTGAATATGTCCAGAATGTTAAAGCGCGGTAGGATTCTGGTCGGCGTTGCAGTGCTCGGCGTCCTGCTGTCGCTCGTGTTTGGTTGCACACCCGACAATCCTATGTCGACGTTCGATGCGCTGGGGCCTGTTGCCCAGTCTCAGTTGAACCTTTTCTGGATCATTCTGGGAGCGGGAACGGTCGTCTTCATTCTGGTTGAAGGCGCTCTCATCTACTCGGTCATAAAGTTCCGCAGACGAAGCGCGGACGAAATGCCGCATCAGACCGAGGGCAACCACACGCTGGAATTCGCCTGGACGGCTGCCCCCACGGCTCTGCTCGTCGTCGTAGCCATCCCGACGGTTTTCACAATCTTCGACAACCAGGTCTCACCGGAGCCGCACGCCCTGACGGTGGAGGCCATCGGCCACCAGTGGTGGTTCGAGTTCAGATATGAACACCCCGACGATCCTACCCAGGAGATCGTCTTCGCAAACGATCTCTACATCCCCGTAGACGAGGTCGTGAACGTCAACCTGGACTCCATCGACGTGATCCACAGCTTCTGGATTCCCAAAATCGCAGGCAAGGTCGACATGGTGCCCGGCAACGACAACACCATGTGGATCCAGGCCGACCGTACCGGGGAATACTACGCCCAGTGTGCGGAGTTCTGTGGCGTGCAGCACGCCAACATGCGCTTCAAGGTGTTCGTAGTAACCCGTGAGGAATTTGACGATTGGCTCAGGTTCCAGGCAACCCCTGCGGTTGAATCGCAGGACCCGCTGATAGCCGACGGCAGGAAGATATTCTCCAGTGCTAGTGCCGGTTGCAGCGGCTGCCACGCGACCGATTCCGTGGTCGCCAAAGGGACCCCCGGACGGGATGGGCCCAACCTGACTCACGTAGCCAGCCGGTCGCAGCTCGCGGCTGGTGTATTTGACAACCTTGGCGAAGACGGCCAGGTCAACGACGCCATACTCCAGCAGAACCTCAGGACCTGGATAGAGGACCCCGAGGCAGCCAAGACGGGCAACATCATGGCCCGGCGCGGCTCGGCTTACATCGACCCGGCTAACACCCTGACGGAGGCTGAGCTCTCTGCGCTGGTCGCCTACGTCTCCAGCCTGAAGTAAGGGGCAGCACCTGTGACGCAAATGTTTGGAGGAACTGGATGACGACCATTCCCCTCGCGATTCCGAGACCGGTCCACCCCTCGGGGATCTGGGACTGGCTGACCACAATCGATCACAAGAAGATCGGCGTTCTCTACGGCGTCACGGCCTTCATAATGTTCTTCTCAGGCGGCATCGAAGCGATGATCATTCGCACGCAGCTGATGAGGCCCGAGCAGAATCTCGTCACGCCTGAGATATTCAACCAGCTATTCACAATGCACGCCACGACGATGATCTTCCTTGGCGTGATGCCGCTCTCGGCCGCATTCTTTAACTTCGTAATCCCCCTGCAGATAGGGGCGCGGGACGTAGCGTTCCCGAGACTCAACGCATTCAGCTACTGGACGTTCCTGGCGGGTGCGCTGATCCTGAAGTTGAGTTGGTTTACCCACTCAGCCCCGAACGGGGGCTGGTTCGGGTACTCCCCTCTCACAGGAATCACCTACAACGCAGGACACGGGATCGACGTCTGGATCGTGTCGCTGCAGGTGTTGGGCGTCGCATCGCTGGCCGCATCGTTCAACTTCATCGTGACGATAGTTAACATGCGCGCTCCGGGCATGAGCCTCATGCGAATGCCGCTGTTCACCTGGATGACGCTGGTCACGGCGATACTGCTTGTGCTGGCATTCCCGGTCATCACGGTCGCCCTCATCGAGCTGCTGTTCGACAGGGCGTTTGGCATGAACTTCTTCAATGTTGTCGCGGGCGCTAACCCGGTGTTATGGCAGCACCTCTTCTGGGTCTTCGGACACCCCGAGGTGTACATTCTGATCCTGCCGGCCATGGGCATCGTCTCCGAGATATTGCCCGTGTTCTCGAAGAAGCCCCTGTTCGGGTACGCTACGGTCGTCCTCGCAGGCGTCGTCATCGCATTCATGGGCTGGATGGTCTGGAGCCACCACATGTTCACGGTGGGCCTTGGACCGGTTGCCAACTCGGTGTTCACGATAACTACCATGTTGATAGCGGTGCCGACGGGCATCAAGGTGTTCAACTGGATGGGGACCATGTGGGGAGGTTCGCTGAACCTGAAGACCCCCATGTTATTCGCGATCGCGTTCGTGTCCATGTTCGTCATCGGCGGCATCAGCGGCGTCATGCACTCTATCGCCGCGTCTGACGCACAGCAGCAGGACACGTACTTCATAGTCGCTCATATTCACTACGTCCTATTTGGCGGCGCAATCTTTGCCGTCCTGGCGGGAGTCTACTACTGGTTCCCCAAGCTCACCGGGCGAATGTACGACGAGAAGATGGGCCAGATTCACTTCTGGCTGATGTTCATTGGGCAGAACGTCACATTCTTCCCGATGCACTTCACAGGCCTCGACGGCATGCCCCGCCGGATCTACACGTACTACAGCGGAATGGGCTGGGACTTCTGGAACATGGTTTCGACGATCGGCGTGTTCATGCTGGCAATCGGATTCCTGTTCTTCATCTACAACATGTGGAAGAGCTGGACCAAGGGCGAGCTTGCGGGTGCAGACCCGTGGGACGGCCGCACCCTCGAGTGGTCGATACCGTCTCCTCCGCCGGAGTACAACTTCGTGGAGATTCCGACCGTACAGGACCGCGACGACTGGTGGGAAGAGAAACAGCGTCGCCAGCGTGAGGCTACTGAAGTGCCCGTGGTCGCTGGAGCTTCCGACGACGAAGACGAGCACCACGACATTCACCTGCCCCAGCCGTCGTACTGGCCGTTCTTCGTATCGCTCGGCCTGTTAATCGCCGGCTTCGGCCTTGTATACCTGATGAATGTTGATGCCGCCGGCATCAGGAGCCTGAACTGGACTGCGCTTACGGTCACGGTTATCGGCGTAGTCATCGGCATGGTGTCGGTCTATCGCTGGTCGTTCGAGCCGGTCAATGATCCTGAGCCGGACGGTGAGCACGCCGCGGCCCACTAACAGCACGGAGGCTACTTAAGTGGCACAAGCTACCGCCGTACACGGCGAGCATGAACCAACAACAACCGGCCTGAATCACAGGAAGCTCCTGATGTGGGCGTTCCTGGGCTCGGACTGCATGTTCTTCGGTACCCTGATTGCCACTTACCTGGTGTATAAGGGCAAGAGCCTGGTTGGTCCTTACCCGATCGACGTGTTCGACATCCCCGTCACCTCGGTAAGCACCTTCGTCCTGCTGATGAGCTCGATGAGCATGGTGATGGCATACGCGTGGCTGAGACGCGGCAACATCAAGGCGTTCCGCATCTGGCTGGCATCGACGGCCATCATGGGCACAACATTCCTGGCCTTCCAGGTGTTCGAGTTCAGGGACTTCGCAGTCCACGGCCTGACGCCAAGGACGAACCTGTTCGGCACCACGTTCTTCACGCTGACAGGCTTCCACGGCGCGCACGTAACGCTCGGAGTGGTCTGGCTTCTCTCGATTCTCTTCCACTCCTTCAGGAAGGGCGGCGTGACCCCTGAGAAGGATCTCGACGTGGACCTCGCCGCGCTGTACTGGCACTTTGTCGACATCGTTTGGATCGTGATCTTCACCGTCGTCTACCTGTTCGGCGTATTCGAGGGCTTCCCCGGAGTAGTACCCTCCGGAGCGGCTCATTGACGCTGCAGGCATCTAGGTTCCCGCACATTTGACGAATGCAATAATCTCGGGAGTAGGAATGAGTCAGGAGAACATACAGGTCGAGGAGCACGGCGCAGCCGCGGCTCACAACGATCACCCCACTCCGGCAACGTACTTCAAGGTTGCGATGGTGCTGTCAATTCTGACTGCCATCGAGGTCGGGATCTTCTACATCACCCAGTTGAGCTACGGGATCATTCCTATCCTGGCGATACTCTCCATAGGTAAGTTCGCCCTCGTTGTCATGTACTACATGCACCTGAAGTTCGACTCGAAGATATTCACCGGAATGTTCTTCTTCGGAATGCTGGTTGCTACCGGCGTCGTCTTCGCGCTGATGGCGCTTTTCGGCTGGTTCCTGCTCTGAGATAGAGGTCACGTCGAAAGTGCCCAGGCAGCATAGTTCGCGACGGCGGCAGTGGAAGGAGATGAGGGATGGGACTCGGCACCGGGTCGCTGTGGACTACATGGCAGGCCGAACCGGAGTCGATAGTCCTGCTCGTGGCCATAGAGGGGCTGTATCTGCTCGGTGTGGGTCCGCTCAGGGAACGCAACGACTGGGCAGACTATGTGGACCCTCGTCAGGTCGCGACGTTCACTCTCGGCGTGCTGGTGCTCTTCGTTGCGCTGGTCTCGCCCATCAACGTGATCAGCGACACGTATCTCTTCAGCGTCCATATGCTCCAGCACGTGCTGCTGACGCTGGTTGCGCCCCCGCTGCTCATCCGCGGCCTGCCCCACTGGCTGATCAGACCATTCCTGAGGCCAGACTGGGCTTTCCGGACGGCGCGAACGATCACGCACCCGATCGGGGCGTTCCTCGCGTTCAACATCGTGTTCTCACTGTGGCACATCCCGGCGCTTTACAACGCGTCGCTGTCGAGCAACGTGATCCACGTCGTCGAGCACATGATGATGATCTCAACGGCGATGGTCATGTGGTGGCCGCTTACGAGCACCATGGCGGAGCTGCCGAGAGTCTCGTACCCGATGCAGATGATGTACCTGTTCGGGCTGTCCGTGGCGCAGATAATAGTGTTCGGCTCGCTGACGTTCGCAGGTCAGCCAATTTACCAGCACTACGTGGATGCACCTCGGATCACAATATTCTCCGCACTGACCGATCAGCAGATCGGCGCAATAATTATGAAGATCGGAGGCGGGCTGCTCTTCCTCACTCTGCTGGTGGTGACCTTCTACCGCTGGTACGGGGAAGAGGAGAGGATGCGCCAGGCCAATCGCAGACAACGCTTAGCCAATCTTGAAAACGGCGCTCCCGGACTGGAGGAGACCCCTACATGAGCAAAGAGTTCAAATTCTCGGTACTGTTCCCGTTTCTCGCGATCTTCATGATCGCCCTCTACGGCGGGGGACTTGGCGTACTCTTCATCGTTCTCGATGAGACGATCGGCGTGCTTTCAGTAATCGTCCTTGGGTCTGCGCTGGTGTTCGGCGTGCCCATAGTGGCCTATCTGCTCACTCGCAACGAGCCGATGGAGGAGCCCAACCACTGAATCGGACCTGCGGCCTTGGTCTCGATGTCAGGTCGCGCAATCCGCCCTGCTTCCCGTCGGGCATCTACGCTTGTACCTGCGCTTCTGATAGCCATTGGGATCCTGCTTCTCGTAGCTGGATGCGGCGAAGCTCAGCCTGAGCCTGATGAGTTCAATGGGACTGTCCTCAAGGGCGCTGAAGCCTCCCCACCGTTCAACCTGACCAACCAGGACGGCCAGGCCGTCAGCCTCGAAAGCCTCCAGGGTCGGGTCGTAGTTCTCACCTTCCTGTACACGTTCTGTCCCGACGTGTGTCCCATCATCACATCCCAGCTCAGAGACACGCAGGACCTGCTGCCGGAGGACGGAAGCGGCGTCGAGTTCGTGGCCATAAGTGTCGACCCTGAGCGTGACACTGTAGAAGCTGCCCAGGACTACCTGCGGCGGTGGAAGATCGAGGAAGAGTGGCAGTACCTGGTCGGCGACCGGGCGACGCTCGAGCCGATCTGGGAGAGCTACTTCGTGGACCCCTACGGCGAAGATGCCGGGGAACAGGCGCCAACTCCCGAGCCGAGAGGGGCGGTGGATGCGCTGAGTGCGGCGATCGCTGAGCGATACCTGGTGATCCACTCAGCTCCGGTGTTCCTGATAGACAGGGTGGGACGGAGGCGTGTCGTGTTTACGTCTCCGCTGGATCCTGAGGCGATCGCTCAGGACGTCAGGTCACTTCTCCAGTAGGAGAAGCAGGTGAGAATCGTCTGCCCTGCCGTCAGGCGGCCTCGGCGTGCTGCCTTGCCGTCTCGACGATCTGGGCGAAGCCATCCGGGTCCTGCATGGCGACGTCGGCAAGCATCTTGCGGTTGACCTCGATGCCTGCCTGCCTGAGACCGTAAATGAAGGTGCTGTAGGTCATGCCATTGGCGCGGGCTGCGGCGTTGATCTTGATGTTCCACAGCTTGCGCATGTCGCCCTTGCGCTCGCGCCGGTGGGCGAAGGCATACGAGTAGGCCTTGAGCATCGACTCATTGGCCTGCCTGAACAGAGTGTGTCTGCCACCCTGATGACCCTTGGTCATCTTGAGTATCTTCTTATGACGCCTTCGCTTCGTGACGCCGCGCTTGATCCGCGTCAATGCACTTCCCTCTCTGCTCAGAAATACCACCGCCCCTGCACTGTGGAGGGGCGGTTTTGGAATTCAGTACCGACTAGAAATTCTAGCAGTTAGCGAAGACCGTAGGGAAGCGCGCGTTTCAGCATCCTGACGTCGGACGGGCTCGCCTCGATCTTCTTGGCGAAGAGTCGCTTTGCCCTGGCGGACTTCTTGCGCCGAAGGTGACTTCTGTGTCCCTTCATCCTGACCAGCTTGCCAGTACCGGTGATTCTGAACCGGCGCTTGGCGCCTTTGTGAGTCTTTAGTTTAGGCACTAACTTTCTCCGGTTGACGTTCAGACCGCTGTTCTCCCTGAGGAGCAGGCGGTGTTATGGGGGTCAGGACCATCGAGAGCATTCTCCTGCTCTCGAACCTCGGGGTACTCTCCAGGGCTGCGTCGTCGACGAGAGCTTCGGCGACCTTCCGCAGCAACGCCATTCCAATCTCCGGGTGATCGTTTTCGCGGCCGCGGAACATTACCGAGACCTTGACCTTCGATCCCTGTCCGAGCAATCGCTTTACGAGCCGCGTCTTGGCAAGGCGGTCGTGCTCACCGATTCGCGTCTTCATGCGAACTTCGCGCAGCTCGTTGGTGGGCCTTGCCCTGCGAGCCTTGCGCGCTTCTCGCTCCTTGCGTGTGGCCTCGTACTTGAACTTGCCGTAGTCCATTGGGCGACAGACTGGCGGCTTTGCTGCGGGGGCGACCTCAACGAGGTCGTATCCCCGTTCGTCGGCGATCTGGAGCGCCTCCCTTGTAGGCATCACACCCAACTGGGTGCCCTCCTCGTCGATGACGCGGACCTGTGGAATTCTTATCTGCTCGTTGGCTCTGTAGTCCCTTGGGGGTATCCTGACACCTCTTTCTTGCACTTTTACTAAATGGCATCGCCTCAGGCGTTAACCTGAGTTTCACAGAATATACCACAGACGGTGGTGCCCGGCAACATTGAGGCGGGGTTTTCTTTGCAGAGTTCCTCCTCTCAACAGAAGGTGGTATCCCGGATGTGGGTATTCGGACTATTCGCCCCCGGATCAAGTCCGGGGCAGGCTCTCACCCCAACCCTCTCCCCCAGGAGAGGGGGTTTTGGTTAGCCGGATCTTGATTGTGTTTCCTGGGTGATTCTGTCGACCAGGTCGGGGATGGGGGTTGCTCCGAGGTCTTCGCCGGAGCGGAGGCGGACGCCTACTGCGTCGGCGGCGATTTCGCGGTCTCCGACGATGAGCATGTAGGGCACCTTCTGCACCTGCGCTTCCCGGATCTTGAAACCCATGCGCTCGTTGCGCAGGTCCGTTGCCGCACGCAGTCCCGCATCGGCCAGCGTACTCCGGACCGCTTCGGCGTATTCGTGGTGCCTGTCGGCGATCGGGATGATCGCGGCCTGGACGGGCGCGAGCCACGTCGGGAAGGCTCCGCCGAAGTGCTCGATCAGGACTCCCATGAAGCGCTCCATCGAACCGAACAGGGCACGGTGGACCATGTAGGGCTGGTGCTCAGCACCGTCGGCGCCGATGTATGTCAGCCCGAACCTGCGAGGCAGGTTGAAGTCGAACTGCACCGTCGTACACTGCCACTGACGTCCAATGGCATCCCTGATGTGTATGTCTATCTTGGGGCCGTAGAACGCGCCACCGCCCTCCTCTACTTCATAAGGCATCCCTCGGCCTTCGAGGGTCGACCTCAACGAGTCCGTGGCAACCTCCCACTCTTCCTCGGAGCCGACAGCCTTGTCAGGGCGGGTCGAAAGCATGACCGAGTAGTCTGTGAAGTCGAACATGTCCAGCAGGTGGAACGTGAGGTCAAGAACGCCGTTCACCTCGTCGACAATCTGGTCGGGCCGGCAGAAGATGTGTGCGTCGTCCTGGGTCATGCCCCTGACGCGCAGCATCCCGTGGAGCGTGCCGCCGCGCTCAAAGCGGTACACCGACCCCAGCTCCCCGATCCGCATCGGCAGGTCGCGGTAGCTGCGCAGTCCGCTGCGGTAGTACATGATGTGGAACGGGCAGTTCATGGGCTTCAGGTAGTAGTCCTGGCCCTCCATGTCCATCGCGGCGAACATGTTCTCCTTGAAGTTCTCGAGGTGGCCGCTTGTCTCCCAGAGCGTGGAGCGTCCGATGTGGGGCGTGTAGACGAGGTCGTATCCCCAGCGGTAGTGCTCCTGCTTCCAGACGTCCTCGACGAGTCCGCGAACGCGAGCGCCCTTCGGGTGCCAGATGATGAGTCCGGGGCCGGTCTCGTCGTGGACCGAGAAGAGATCGAGGTCGCGTCCGACCGTCCTGTGGTCCCGGAGCCTCGCCTGTTCGAGCCGTTCCAGGTGTTCGTCGAGGGCTTCCTGGGACTCGAAGGCCGTACCGTAGATCCGCTGGAGCATGGGACGGTTCTCGTCACCTCGCCAGTAGGCCCCCGCGACGTTCAGCAGCTTGAAGGCGGGTATGCGGCCCGTGGACTCGACGTGCGGGCCTGCGCAGAGGTCCTCGAAGTCGCGGTGAGTGTAGGTCGAGATCGGTTCGCCTTCGGGAATCTCGGAGATGACTTCCAGCTTGAGCGGCTCGTCCGAGTTCATCTCGTTCATCTGCTCGCGGCTGTACTCAGCGTACTCGAAGGCGTGGTCTTCAGAGATCACAACCCTCATGCCCCGCTCGATCTCCTCGAGGTCCTCGGGCGTGAATGGGCTGTCGATCATGAAGTCGTAGTAGAAGCCGTCTTCGGTCGGCGGACCGATAGCCAGCTTGGCGTCAGGGAACATGGTCGTGACCACGTCGGCCATGACGTGGGCGGTGGAGTGCCTGATCCTCTCTCGCAGGTAGGCGAGGTCCTGATCGGATTGAAGTGCCATGTGTCGTCTCCTAATTGCCTGCTCTCAGGCTTTCCGGCGCGAGCGAGTCAGACGATGGTTCGAAGTGAAGAAAGAGTGGAACAGCGGCCCGGAACACACAACAGCCTCTCGCTGCGCCCCGGACCGGGCACGCGAGAGGCTAGATAGTTGTCGCGGTTATGAATCTGGAGGAAGTTACGCGGTTCCCAATGCAGACGGGCCATCCATGTACAGGTGTGCTATCTCATTCTAAGAAGATAGGTGTGGAGGTAGCAAGTGGGAGAGTGTTGGTTGGGGACTGTATCAGTTGGTAGGCAGTTCAAGAGGCAACCGTCCTTCGACAAGCTCCCGCCACGGCGGATTTTCAACAGGACGAACG
>CAZIDM010000018.1:0-53876 GCA_964537915.1 uncultured Dehalococcoidia bacterium | reverse complement strand
TGATCTCAACGTTCGACGTCGCAAGGTCCACGCCGCCGCGCTGGAGGATCTCCACAATCGAAGAGCCGCTCTCCTTGCGAGACGTCAATGTCTCACCCGAAGTGGTCAGAATCGTGAGGCTGTCCCCCTGGACTTCGATGATGTCGACGTTGCCTCGTGAAGTCATCGCGACCACCTCGTTTAACCCGATCTCCTGATCGCCTCCTACGGCGCCGGACAACAGGTTAACTACGATCGCGACAATCGCCACCGTGATCAGTAAGTATATGAGGGTTCTACGCATGGATTGCCGACCCATCCTCCCCGTCTCTCATAGCTGGGACAATGCGCTCAAAGTATATCAGATGCGGGCCCTCAACCACTGGGCTGGGATCCATGATCGCCGATGGCAGAGACTACCTGAGAGATGCGTGGTGGATTTCGGTGTACCCAGGGATTACCATATTCTTAATGGTAATGTCTCTGAACTTCCTGGGTGACTGGCTCCGTGACCGGATCGATCCAAGGCTGAGACAGCTGTAGGAACGAGCGGTCCCGGTCGTCAGATGACCGACCAAACATCCGAGGTCTGAAATGTCTCGCGAAGCAACACCACGGCGTACCCCCCTGTACGATCTCCACGCAAGCCTGGAAGCTCGATTCGTGCCCTTCGCGGGATGGGAAATGCCGGTCCAATACGGCAGCATCCTGGAAGAGGCAAAGGCCGTACGTTCTGGCGTTGGGCTGTTTGACGTGTCCCACATGGGTCGTCTGGAGATCTTCGGCGCGGACGCGGCCGGCTTGCTTAACACGACGCTGAGCGTGGATGTCGACAAGCTCGGGGTGGGACGAGCGCGTTACAACTTAATCTGCAATGCAGACGGTGGCATCATCGACGACTGCATCGTGTACAGGCGAGGAAGAGAGCGTTATCTTCTCGTCCCGAATGCCTCGAACACGGATGCGGTAATCCAGTGGCTGAACGAGTGGACGCCGGAAGCGGCCGACGTGAGCATGAAGAACGTGACGGCTGACGTCGCCATGATCGCGTGTCAGGGACCCGAAGCCGAGAGTACCCTCCAGCAACTTACGGACTTCGACCTCTCTCTGTCGAGTTTGAGACCCTTCAGAGGCAGGACCATGACGATCTGTGGCGCGTCGTGCTATGTGGGCAGGACCGGGTACACGGGTGAAGACGGCTTCGAGATCATGCCCCCGGCGGACCACGCCCCGGCCCTGTGGCAGGCATTGGTGGAGCTAGGCGCAGCATCATGCGGCCTTGCGGCGCGTGACGTGCTGAGGCTGGAGGCTGGCCTGCTCCTTCATGGCAACGACATGGATACCTCGGTCAACCCATACGAAGCGGGTCTGGGAAGATTCGTAGAGGAAGACCGGAAAGAGTACGTGGCGGGGAAAGCACTCAGACGGGTGCAGACCGAAGGAATTACGCGGAAGCTGGTCGGCTTTGGCATGGAAGGTCGAGGCATCGCCCGCCACGGTTACCGGATACTCGACGGGGACAAAGCCATCGGAGAAGTCTCATCAGGTGGGCCGTCTCCAACTCTTGACTTGAACATAGGCATGGGCTATGTTCCCATCGAATATTCAGAGCCGGGCACTCGAATCGAAATCGAAATACGAGGCCGTCCTGTGGTGGCACAGGTGACTGACCTACCCTTCTATGCTGGCGGTAATGTACTGGTCGGCGCACTGTGAATCCCATAAAGGCGCTGATTACCGTCCCACGTTTCTAAAAGCGGTGAGAACTCATGAATCCTGACAATCTGAAGTATTCGCGCGAGCATGAGTGGTTGAACGTCGATGACGACGGCTACGCCATAATCGGCATTACCCACTTCGCCCAGGACAGCCTGGGAGACGTCGTCTTCGTCGAGCTGCCGGACGTCGGCGGCGAGGTTGGCCAGTTCGAAAAGATGGGCGAGATCGAGTCCGTAAAAGCCGTATCGGACCTCTTCTCCCCTGTCAGTGGCAGCGTCGTAGAACGAAACGACAAGTTGCTCGACCAGCCTGAGCTCGTGAACGACAGCCCCTACGAAGATGGGTGGATGTTGAAGATCCAGATGGACGACTCGTCTGAAGTGGACAACCTGATGAGCTCATCTGAATACGACGACCTCCTCGAATCCGAGGCGTAATTCGCACCATGGCATCTAACCAGTTCCAGTCTCCGTACGTCCCAAACACCGACCCGGATAGACGAGCGATGCTCGACACAATCGGGGTCGACTCCGTTGAAGAGCTGTTCGCCGACATTCCAGACGGCTACCTGAACTACGATCTCGACATCCCATCAGCGCGCAACGAGCTTGACCTCACTCGCTACGCTCAGGAACTCGCGGCCATGAACCGCACACCCGGCGACTACGCCTGCTTCCTGGGAGCTGGCTCGTACAGGCACCATATTCCGGCGGTTGTCAGGCAGATTGCCAGCCGCAGCGAGTACATGACCGCCTACACGCCGTATCAGCCCGAGGTCTCCCAGGGCACACTGCAGACGGCGTTCGAGTTTCAGAGCCTCATCTGCCAGTTGACCGGAATGGATGTCGCCAATCTCGGCATGTACGACGGCTCGACGTCCCTGGCCGAGGCCGCTCTCATGGCATCCAGGATCACTCGCAAACACCGCGCAGCGGTCGTTGACTCCGTGTCCCCACTATATCGGGAAGTTCTGGATACCTACGTCCAGGCGCCCGGGATCGAAATCAACACAATCCCTGCGACGGCCGACTCCATTCCTGAAGAGACAGCCTGCCTGATCGTTCAGCAGCCCAACTTCTTCGGATACATGGAAGACGTCGACAGGCTCGCCAGATTAGCGCACGATGCAGGAGCACTTCTGATAGTCAGCGTGGATCCAGTGTCGCTTGGCATGTTCAGACCTCCCAGCGAATACGGCGCCGACATCGTTGTCGGCGAAGGCCAGGCACTGGGGGTACCAACCACTTTTGGCGGCCCCTACGTCGGGCTATTCGCCTGCAAGCAGGACTACATCCGCCAGATGCCGGGACGCATAGTAGGCAAGACCGTCGACACGCGCGGAGAAGAGGCATACGTTCTGACACTCCAGACGCGCGAGCAGCACATCAGGCGCGAGCGCGCAACCTCGAATATCTGCACGGCAGTCGCTCTGATTGCATTGATGTCGACAATCTACCTCGCGTCTTTCGGACGACGTGGACTCCGCCACGTAGCGGAACTCTGCTATCACAAGTCCCACTACGCCGCCTCCAGGATAGGAGAGATTCCAGGCTACTCGGTACCAATGGACGGCACTTTCTTCCAGGAGTTCGTCGTGAGCTGTCCTGGCAGCCCCTCCGAGATCAACGAAAAGCTGCTGGACTACGGAATCATTGGCGGAGCGGACATCAGCGCCCAGGTGCCGAATGGCATGTTGTTGTGTGTAACCGAGATGAACACGCGAGACGAAATCGACAATCTGGTCTCGGCATTGACCGAGTTAGGGGGAGCTGCATAAATGACTTCCCTGCTTGAGAGAGCCGCCCTCGACAGGCGAAAGCTGCTTATGGACCGCAGCAGGCCGGGCAGGATCGGCACGACCCTCCCTCCGTTGGACGTTCCCGAGGCACAGCTCCCGGAGCAGTCACTGCTGCGAGACGAACTGGACCTCCCCGAGGTGTCCGAGGGAGAGATCGTCCGCTATTTCTCGCAGATCAGCCAGTTCAACTTCTCGATAGACCACAACTTCTACCCGCTCGGCAGTTGCACCATGAAGTACAACCCGAAGCTGAACGACGAGATCGCTTCGCTTCCGGGTTTCGCGCAGATACATCCGATGCAGCCCGTAGCCACGGTCCAGGGCGCGGTCAGGCTGGTGTGGGAGCTGCAGGAAGTCCTGAACGAGATAACTGGCATGGCCGGCTGCTCGCTCGCGCCCATGGCCGGCGCAGACGGTGAGCTCGCAGGCCTGCTGATGGCGAGGGCCTACCACCTCGACCGCGGCGACGACCGGCGCAAGAACGTCCTGATCCCGGATTCAGCACATGGGACCAACCCGGCCTCCGCTGCGATGGCCGGGTTCAATGTCGTAACCCTGCCCTCGGACTCGGCTGGCAACACCGACCTCGATGCCCTGAGAGACTCCGTTAGCGACGATCTCGCCGGGCTGATGATTACCCTCCCCAGCACCCTTGGCCTGTTCGATACCAACATCCTGGAAGTCACCCAGATAGTCCGAGACGCGGGCGGCATTGTCTACGGCGACGGCGCCAACCTCAACGCCATCGTGGGAAGGGTCAAGTTCGGAGACCTCGGTTTCGACGTCATCCACTCGAACCTGCACAAGACCTTCACCCAGCCGCACGGTGGTGGCGGTCCTGGCGCTGGCCCAGTTATCGCTGGGCCACGGCTCGTCGACTACCTGCCAACACCGGTCGCGGGCCGGAAAGAGGACAACGGACAAGAGAGATACACACTCGATGCCCCAGCGAGCACGATTGGACGAATGGGGGCATTCCACGGAAACTTCGGAGCGCTGGTTAGAGCGTGGTCGTACATCTTCACCCTCGGAAAAGAGGGCATCCCTCAGATCAGCGAGGACGCCGTCATCAACGCCAACTACATCCTCAGCGAACTCAAGGGTTACTACGACCTCCCCTACGACCGTACCTGCATGCACGAGGTCGTATTCGCTGCTACCAACCTCAGGCGTGAACACGGTGTTCGCGCCATGGACGTGGCAAAGCGCCTGATCGACTACGGAATACACCCACCGACGATGTACTTCCCGCTCGTCGTCGAAGAGGCGCTGATGATTGAGCCGACGGAGACCGAGTCCAAGGAGACCCTGGACTACTTCATCGAAGTGATGAAGCAGATCGCAGCCGAAGCGGCCGAAGATCCCGACCTGCTCCACGAAGCGCCGCACAACACGCCAAACACACGCCTGGACGAGGCCAGAGCTGCACGCAGACCGGACCTCAGATGGCGACCTAAAGACTAGTACTTAACAGCAGGCATGGTCGTCGGATTCAAGAGAACCGGCAACCGAGTCCCAACAGGAGACAGGAAGAAAGATGTCAGAAGTAGGCCAGATGGCCCCCGACTTCACCCTACCCGCCCATAACGGCGAACCAATAACCCTCAGCGACTTCAGGGGAAAGAAGAACGTCGTACTGTCGTTCCACATCTTCTCCTTCACAGGTGGTTGAACGCACCAGGTCTCCTCGATGCGTATTCACAACGCATCGTTCGAGGAGGCTGGCGCCCAGGTACTGGGCATAAGCTGCGACTCCCGTCCGACTCAGGTGGCGTTCTCTTCCTCCTTGGGCTCGATCCCTTACCCGTTGCTGGCGGACTACTGGCCGCACGGCGCCGTGTGCCAGAGCCTGGGGATCCTGAACGAGCAACTTGGCGCACCCTTCCGAGCGGTCATCATCGTCGACAAGGAGGGCGTCATAAGGTTCAAGGAGACCTACACTGCCGCCGGGGACGTTGACCCCCGTGCCATCCTGGCAGAGGTCGAGAAGCTCCAATAGGCGAGCAATCCTCTGATCAAACCTCTTCCGGAGGCGCGATTCAACGCCGTGGCCCGTTCCGGGAAGGTGAGTACGTCCAGCTGCTAGATCGACGTGGGCGCACCTACCTCGTGCAACTCACCCCCGGAAAACTCTTCGAGACGCACATCGGCAACTACCCTACAGGCGACCTGATAGGTCAGCCCGAGGGGTCACGAATCGTGACGAACAGGGGACACCGGCTCCTGGCTGTCAGGCCAACGCTTTCAGATCTGACGCTTAATATGCCCAGGATCGCAACGGTCATGTATCCGAAGGATCTAGGCGCGCTGCTCGTGTATGCTGACATCTTCACGGGAGCGCGCGTCCTGGAGGCCGGTGCAGGGTCAGGCGCTGTAACCATGATGCTCCTCAGGGCCGTTGGCGAGACAGGCCGGGTGTACACCTACGACCTGCGACAGGATATGCTTGACCAGGCGCAGACCAACGTCGCAAGGTACTTTGAGAGATGGGACAACCTCGACCTGAAGCTGGGCGACGTCTACGAGGGATTTGAAGAAGACGATCTGGACCGGATCATTCTCGACCTTCCCGAGCCGTGGCACGTCGTCCCCCACGCATCCGAGCGCCTTGTGCCCGGGGGTCTGTTCTTTGGATTCATACCGACAGTCCCACAGGTCGAGGAGCTGGTGCGCACCCTTCGCAGACAGCGCACCTTCGACATGATCGAGACCATGGAGATCATGATGCGCCAGTGGAACGTAAGTGGACGCAGCGTGAGACCCTCCCATCGAATGGTGGGGCACACCGGCTTCATCATCACCGCCCGGCGCGTGAGCGAGCGATCATCGGAGACCGAGGACCAGGAATCTACCTAACCGGCAGATGCCGACTAGTAGCAAGTGGGACGCTGAGATTACCGGTTGCCTCCGATGACGGTATCAGTTCTGACGCCCGCTTGATCCCGCTGTCCTTTTCCTGCACCAGCACCCTGAACTTGCCCAGACCTTCATGGTCCACGAGTCGCCGCATTGCACGTACGTTGGACCTCTGGCCTGCGGGAGTGAGGCCAGATTCCACAAGGTCCTTCTCCATCTGAGCGTACCCAAGCGACTCGAGTAACTCCCCCTGCGTCGTCAGGAAGACCGGCCGGAGTCCAACCTCGCGTCCATACTCGATCAGCGCGGTGAAGTCGACATGCGCCGTCATGTCCTGCCTTCCAACACGCTGGAATGGACTCCCCCCCTCAGTGTGCCGATAGTAGGTCTGGAACGTACCACGACTTCTCTCGTCCGAATACAGGTCGTCGCGTTCGTACCCATAGTCGATGGTCATCACATACCCGCGCTTCAGGCTCATGGCGACATGGTTCAGCCATGATGTGGTCCCGGTACAGACCTCGCCCACGTATCCGTCCGGCATAGATCTGCCGAGAGAAGAAGTCCTGTCCGAAATCGCCTCTGTGGAAGGCTCCGCCAGCCGTTCTGTGAAAGCACCATGTTCGTCCAGGTCAACATAGACCTCGTGCAGCAGGCCATCTTTGAATTCGAACCTGTGCACTGGCATGGCATCTAGCAGTTCATTGGATAGAACACATCCCACGACACCATCGATCGGGAGGCTAGCCGACGCAAACCACTCCAACCCAGTTCTCTCGGAGTACGAGTCTCTTGCAGCGACACGGTCCACAGCGACGTATCTGAGGGTCTCGGCAAACAGGGGGAACTGCGAGCAGGCGAATCGGACGATGTCTTCCGCCAGCACACCGTCGCCAGCACCCGCTTCTATCACCCGGAAGGGATCCGGACAACCGAGAGTACGCCACATCGTCTCGAGCTGAACACAGATCAGTGCTCCGAACGCGGGATGCGCCACGGGGCTGGTGAAGTAGTCACCTCCAGCGCCAATTGGCCCACGGTTCGAGTAGTAGCCATCAGGATGGTAGAGCGCCAGTTCCATGAACTCGGCGAAAGTGATCGGCCCTGAGGATGTGATGCGCCCTCTTATCTCCTGCTCGGCGCCTGTCTGCTCACTGTGTTCTCTCACAAACAAGGACTATCACTCTCAGTCGCGGCAGGTCGAGGTCAGACGATGGCCTCGGAGCGGGGTCTTCCAGAAAGCGCAAGGGACATTGCCTGTGACAATGTCCCTTGATTCAAGTCTTCAGCTATTGGCGTGCCCTGTTGGGCTCAGCTAGAGGAACTCTGCTGCTGCCTTGCGGCTCGTCTCCTCCTGCCATCGCGGTCCCACCCGGATCCCTGTATGGAGTTCTTGAACTCGCGGATCGCGCCGCACGTCTTACATCTGCCGTTACTTGTCGGGCCGTTCGGCTGCTCGATCACCCAGTAATGCTGGCAGTCGCTGTCAACTACAGACTCATCGTTCAATTACTGACCTTCTTCCCTTGTTGCGTGCAGGCTTAGCCTCGGTCCTCGATCGGCACGTACGGCACATCCATCGGACCCGTGTAGAGGAGCCTGGGCCTTAGCAGGATGTTGTTCTCGAACTGTTCCACAACCTGGGCGGTCCATCCCGGCACCCTGCCCATGGCGAAGATCGAGATAAACAGATCGTCTGGAATACCGAGCAGATAGTAGATCGCACCCGAGAAGAAGTCGACGTTCTGGTAGATACCACGCCTTCGGTAAGGCTCCATCACCTCGATTACGGACTGCAGAATCTGGAACCACTTTGGTTCGCCCTTGCGTTCGCCGAGGTCCTTCGCGTCCTCCTGGAGGTGAACTGAGCGCGGGTCGAGCGCCTTGTACACCCGGTGGCCGAAGCCCATTACGCGCCCGCCGCCTCTTAGGCGTTCACGGACGTAGTTCTCGGCGTTCTCCTCGGTGCCGATCTCCTGGGTCATCTTCATGACCTCTTCGGCAGCGCCACCATGCGAGGGTCCCTTGAGGACCCCGATGCCGGT
This sequence comes from uncultured Dehalococcoidia bacterium, assembly GCA_964537915.1. GTDB lineage: Bacteria > Chloroflexota > Dehalococcoidia > Lucifugimonadales > UBA1123 > VXRN01. The sequence continues at coordinate 45,479 of CAZIDM010000018.1, read as the reverse complement.
CGTGACCGCGCAGTGCAGGTCGGCCTGCGTCGACGCAGTTACACGCGCGCCGAAGGCTGACGCATTGATTCCGTGCTCCGCGTGGAGCACAAAGTCCTTGTCGATCAACTTCGCATCTTCCGGCGCCGGCTTCTCTCCGAACAGCATATAGAGGAAGTTGGCGGCATGGCCGAGACTGGGATCAGGATCGAGAGCCTCGTCCCCTTCTCGAATCCTCGCGTGCGCCGCAACTATGGTCGACGCCTGCGCGGTCAAACGGACTCCCTTGCGAAGCGTAGCCTCTGCGGAGTTGTCCTCAGTTTCTGGATCGTACGCCGAAAGCGCCGACACGGCGGTGCGAAGTACATCCATGGGATGCGAGTTCCGGGTCAGCCGGATCACGTCCAGGATCTCACCGGGGAGCACTCGCGCCGACTTGAGATCGCTGTCGAATGTGTCCAGCTCTGCCTGGGTCGGCAGATGGCCGTACATCACAAGGAACGCAGTCTCTTCAAAAGTTGACTTCTCCGCAAGATCGTGGATGTCGTATCCGCGATAGAGAAGCTTGCCCACGTCACCGTCTATGAAACTAGACGTGGTCCTGTCTATGTAAACCTCGCGAAGGCCACGATGAAGCTGGACCTTCCGTTCTGTCATTTCTTGTCCTCCCACATTGCGGCGACATCTTGCCCAAGGGACTAAGTCATGCCAAGACAGGCTACGGTGAAGGCGTACTCATGAGGGGGTACAGGCTTCAATTTCAGTCGTCCGACGGTGCCCCAAAAGGCACCGAGATTCTAGCATCGGCCTAATTTAGTGTCAAGAAATCTGAACCTCGCATAAACGTAACTTATGATCTTTTATTCATGCTTTTTCATGCACAGAACAGCCCGGTCAGGCGCCATGATCCAGACAAATGAAGTGGCGCCTTAGCCACTTTTCAGGCCAACCGTTCTCGGGGTTTAGGCAACGCCTGATCTTGCCCATTCAATCCCCTTCACCCCTTGGGCTCTCGCCAGCCCTGTCGTCTTTTCACACCAGAAGCGGGCGTCTGTTACGTAGTTCACAATTGGGTGGGCAGATTATATACTGTCTTCGAGCCTCAGAACGCTGACGTGCGGAGGCTTTCCAATCCAGGCATCGCCCGTAGGTTCTCGGGTCGGAGACAGTATGGCACATGCAGCAAGTAGAAGTTCCTGAAGTAGTCGTCCTTCGCCTTCCGCTGTACGTCAGAGCGCTAACGCAGTTACAGCGAGAAGGTACTTCCGTTGTGAGTTCACAGCAACTTGGTGAGCGCCTTCAGATGACACCGGCCCAGATCCGCAAGGACCTGAGCTATTTCGGCAGGTTTGGCAAGCAGGGCCGCGGCTACAGCATCGAATTCCTGCTCGAGGAGTTAAGGGATATCCTCGGGTTGAACGGAGAGTGGCGCGCCTGTCTGATAGGTGTCGGACGCCTGGGACGAGCCATCATCAACTACACAGGGTTCGCTCCCGAGGGGTTCACGATAGTTGCCGCATTCGACAGTTCGGACTACCAGGTTGGCGCCTCTGTCGGAGACCTGAGTGTTCAACCGATGAGCGACATTGCCGACGTGGTTGCCGATCTGGACATAACCATCGGCATTGTGGCTGTCCCCGCTGCTGAAGCGCAGACCGTAATCAACCGCCTGGTGGAGATCGGTCTGAAGGGAATCCTGAACTACGCGCCTGTCGCGCCCTACGTTCCAAGGGGCGTAGTGGTGAGAAACATCGACCCCGTACTGTCCCTGCAGTCGATGACCTTCTACCTCAAGAACGGATAGAACAGGTCTCGAACTTGCAGGTAGGGCTACTGCGCTATCTGGCCCTGACCCGCCTCAACTGGACGAAGTACCCTAGCCGGCAGGCTGATCACGCCTGGGTCGACGACGCCGTCGGCGCGCAACACCCAGCCTCGCGGCGGAGCGGCGCATCGAGGCAAGCGCCCTCTCGAGGTCCATGTCGGAGTCAGCCGCCGCCACGCGCTCCTGAGCCCGTTGGAGTGCAATCTCGGCGCGCTCCTCGTCGATCTCGTCAGCGTGTTCAGCGGTGTTAGCGAGAATGGTGACCTTGTTGCCGATGACTTCAAGGAAGCCGCCACTGACCGCCATGAAGGTGTCTTCGCCATCCTTGGTGACCTTGATCTCACCAGGCTCCAACGTGGTCAGCAGCGGGGCGTGGTTTGGAAGCACTCCAAGCTCGCCACCCGCGCCGGGCGCAACCAGAACGCTTACGTCCTCAGAGTAGACCACACGCTCCGCGGTCACAATTTCAAGCTTCATATCAGCCATATTGACTCACTGGGTAACTGGCTGGGCATGAATGCAGCCGCCAGTCCTATCATATTTGGAGGCTTAGTCCTCGGCCCTCATCCGCTCGGCCTTTTCTACAGCTTCCTCGATCGGGCCCACCATGTAGAAAGCCTGCTCAGGCAGGTCGTCGTGCTGACCGTCCAGGATTTCACGGAAGCCCCGGACCGAGTCGCGAATGGACACGTACCGACCTTCCTGACCCGTGAACTGTTCAGCAACGAACATGGGCTGTGACAGGAACCTCTGGATCTTTCTCGCACGGGCGACGGTCAGCCTGTCATCCTCGGAGAGCTCTTCAATGCCCAGAATCGCGATAATGTCCTGGAGGTCTCGATATCGCTGGAGGACCTGCTGCACTCCCCTCGCTACGTCGTAGTGCTCCTGCCCTACGATTGCGGGCTCGAGGATTCTTGAGAAGCTGGACAATGGGTCAACTGCGGGGTAGAGGCCCTGTTCCGAGATGGCTCGGTCGAGGGACACAACCGCGTCCAGGTGGCCGAACGTGGTTACGATTCCAGGGTCGGTGTAGTCGTCAGCTGGAACATAGATAGCCTGGAACGAAGTGATCGATCCGCTCTTCGACGACGTGATCCGCTCTTCTAGGGCACCCATCTCTGTTGCCAGCGTGGGCTGGTAACCAACCGCAGAGGGCATTCTGCCGAGTAGCGCCGACACTTCCATGCCTGCCAGAATGTACCGGTAGACGTTGTCGATGAACATCAACACGTCCTGGCCGCGCTCTTCCTTGAAGTACTCCGCCATGGTCAGGCCTGTCAGCGCGACCCTGGCGCGAATTCCGGGAGGCTCGTTCATCTGACCGAATACAAGCACCGTGTTGCTAAGCACTCCGGATTCCTGCATCTCGTGCCAGAGGTCGTTGCCCTCCCTGGAGCGCTCACCAACACCGGCGAACACGGAAACTCCTTCGTGCACCGTGCCAATGTTGCGTATCAATTCCTGAATGACGACCGTCTTGCCTACTCCGGCACCACCGTATGCTCCGACCTTTCCGCCCCTGGTAAATGGGGTTATGAGGTCCATGACCTTGAGGCCCGTCTCGAGCATTTCGATCTCGGTTGCCTGTTCATCGAAACTCGGCGGCGCGCGGTGGATGGGCCAGTTGTCGCTACTATCTATCTCTTCGAGGTTGTCAAGGGTCTCGCCAAGGCAGTTGAACAGACGGCCGAGCGTGGGATCGCCCACAGGAACGGCGACAGGCTGGCCAGTGTCAGCCACAGCCTCACCTCTCTTGAGACCCTCTGTCGGACCAAGGGCCAGGCAACGCGCCCAGTTGTTGCCGACGTGCTGCTCGACTTCGAGCACGAGGCGCTCGCCGTCGATCTCAGTCTCCAGGGCGTTGTAAATCGACGGCATCTCCTCGGGTGGGAACTCGACGTCGACGACCGTTCCAATAACCTGTGTGATCTTTCCGTCTGCCATGTTGTCTCCCCTGTCTTCAGGGCTTTCAGTAAATCAGTCTTAGAGAACCAGGCTTTCTATGCCTCGACTGCGGCGGCTCCGCCTATGATGTCGAGCAGTTCAGTCGTGATCGACTCCTGCCTGGCCTTGTTCATTACGAGTGTGAGGTCTTCCACCATTGCGTTGGCGTTGTCCGTTGCGTTCCGCATCGCGACCATTCGCGCCGACTGCTCGCTGGCGATTCCCTCCAGAAGAGCGTGGAAGATCTCCATTTCAACGTACCGGGGAAGCAGTTCAGTCAGGACTTCCATCGGGTCGGGCTCATAGATGTACCCCACCTGGTCTTGCGGCCTGAGCTCTGCCGGCTGTACGGGCAGCAGCTGTTCCACCACTGCCTGCTGGACCGTCGTATTGACGAACTTCGCGTAGGCGACGTAAACGGCGTCTACTTCCTGTGACGCGTAAGACTCCATCGCGAGCCTGGCCACAGGGGAGATGTCCAGCACTGACGGCCTGTCACTTATGTCAGTGAACACAGCCCTGACGTTGGCAAATCTGACCATGAAGTCGCGCCCTTTACGTCCTACTGCAATCACCCTAGCGTTGTCGCCGTAGTTAGTGAGGAACTGCCCCGCGGCCCTGTTAATGTTGGAGTTAAGGCCTCCGGTCAGGCCACGGTCAGGCGTAATCAACACAACCTCTACCCGCCTGATTTCGCGACTGGCGAGCAGCGGGTGAATGTTGTCCTCATCCTCCTGGGGCTGCGCGGCCAGGTCAGCAAGCAAGCTGTGAAGGTCGTCAGAATACGGCCTGCTGGATAGTGCGGCTTCCTGCGCACGGCGCATCTTCGACGCCGCGATCATCGACATCGCGTTAGTTATCTTCGCGGTGTTTTCAACGCTGCGAATTCTGCGTCGTAGCTGTCGAACACTAGCCACCATGGCTGGCCGTCCTTCGAGTGATTAGGACTAGTAAGGAACGCTGTCCTTGAAGTCCTGAAGCGCATTGTTAAGCGATTCGCCCGTCTCGTCACTGATGGTTCTTTCGTCGCGAATTGTCGCGAGCAGCTCTGGATGATTGGCATCCATGTAGCTGTGGAACGCGTTCTCGAAGGCAATTACCCGCTCGATTTCAACATCGTCCAGATAGCCATTGACCAACGCGTAGATTATCGAGACTTGCTTTTCAACCTGGAGCGGCACGTTCTGTCCCTGCTTGAGGACCTCCGTCGCACGCTGCCCTCGCTCGAGCTGCCGTCGGGTAGCGGGATCGAGATCGGCCGTGCCGAACTGCGCGAAAGTAACAAGCTCGCGATACTGTGCAAGGTCAAGCCTCAACGTGCCCGCGACTGATCTCATCGCCCTGGTCTGCGCCGAGCTTCCCACACGCGAAACCGACAGACCCGCGTTGACCGCCGGCCGGATACCGGAGTTAAACAGTTCGGTCTCTAGGTAGATCTGACCGTCGGTAATCGAAATCACGTTCGTCGGCACGTAAGCCGACACGTCGCCAGCCAGTGTCTCGATGATTGGCAGTGCCGTTATGGAGCCTCCGCCGTGCTCATCGTCCATCTTGGCCGCCCTCTCCAGCAGTCTGCTGTGGAGGTAGAACACGTCACCGGGATACGCCTCACGTCCTGGAGGACGCCTGAGAAGCAGTGACATCTCGCGGTATGCCCAGGCGTGCTTCGAGAGGTCGTCATAGACGATGAGCGCGTCCTGGCCCTTGTCCATGAAGTACTCTGCCATAGCACATCCAGTGTACGGAGAGAGATACTGCATCGGGGCCGGGTCCGCTGAGTTGGCCGCCACCACGATGGTGTGCTCCATCGCCCCGTGGCTCTCGAGAAGCGCCACAGTCTGCGCGACCTTGCTGGCCTTCTGTCCGATTGCCACGTATATGCAGATCAGGTCGCCGCCACGCTGGTTGATTATCGCGTCGAGAGCAATTGCAGACTTGCCGGTGGAGCGGTCTCCAATTATCAGTTCACGCTGACCGCGCCCAATCGGAATCATAGCGTCGATCGCCTTGATACCCGTCTGTACAGGAGTGTCGACCGCGATTCGCGTCGACACGTCCGGAGCCACGACCTCAACAGGCTTGGTCTCCGACGTATCGGCCGGACCCTTGCCGTCGATGGGCTCGCCAAGAGCGTTGACGACGCGGCCGAGAAGGTTCTCGCCCACGGGGACTTCCACGATCCTGCCGGTGCTGCGGACTCGCGACCCCTCCTTCACGGCGAGAGGGTCACCCATAATCACCGCGCCAACGGAGTCTTCTTCCAGGTTGAGCGCCATACCCATGACGCCCCCCTCGAACTCAAGCAGCTCGGTGTAGGCTGCACCCGAGAGACCGTGAACCTGGGCAACGCCGTCACCAACTTCGATCACCGTGCCTTCATCGACGGCTTCTAGCTGCTGCTCCCAGTTCTCTATCTGGCTCCGTATTACGGAGGCTATGTCCTGTCCTCTGACCGCCATTTCGGCCTCCCTGTAACGTCGTCCGATTGATGAAAAGCGGGTGAACCTCTGAGTTCACCCTGTAGTTTCCTGACCCTTAGCCCCTCAGCGCCTCTGGGCAATTTCGCGGCGCATGTTCTGGAGCCTTGTTCTTGCGCTCCCGTCCATGACCTTGTCCCCGACCCTGATAACCAGGCCTCCGAGGATCTCGGGGTCGATACGAGTGGTGAGCCTGACATCCTTACCCGAAAGGTCGTTCAGCATCCGGGCCACGTGCTGCTGCTGATCGTCGGTAAGTGAAACCGCCGAGACCACCTCGGCGCGCTCGATGCCCTGGTGAGCGTCCAGCATCTCCTGGAACACGTCCGCAATGCCGGGCAGCATATGCACCAGCCCTCTACTGGCAAGCAGCGCCATGAGGTTCAGCGCCAGCGGGCCGACAGACGAGCCAAGGCTCTCACGTATGAGAGCTTCCTTCTGGGCCATCGAAATACGAGGAGCCGACAAGGTCTGCCTGAACTCCTCATTCGTGATCGAGTCAGCCATCAGAGTCAGATCATCCAGCCAGCGCTCAAGCTCTCCGCTCTCTGAAGCGATCTCGAACACCGCCTGTGCGTATCTTCTTGCCGAAGCAGCTGCAGGCATAGACCCTACCCGTTCCTCTGCTGATTTCTTTGCGACAGCGCAGAAGCAGAGCTAGTTGCGGCTTGCACTCTGTGACCCCTCTTCCAGCACCTGCTCAATCAACACACTGTGATCAGAGTCATCGAGAGAGCGCCTGATAACCCGCTCCGCCGCAACGACGGCGAGTCCAGCGAACTCCCGGCGAAGGTCCTCGATCGCGGCGTCCCGCTCGCGCTGGATGTTAGCCTCCGCGCGTGAACGTTCAGCAGCAATCTCTTCGCGCGCCCTTCCCAGTTCCTCTTCCCGGAACCGGTCAGCGACCTCACGAGCCTGGGCAATCATCTGCTGGCCCTCGGCGCGAGCAGCTTCGAGCTGCTCCTGCATCTCTTCGCGAGACTGCGCCGCCTCTTCCTGTGCCCGCTGCGACGCCTCGAGGCTCTCCCTGATCCGTTCAGATCTCTGATCTAGAACACCGATCAAGGGCTTGTACAACAGGTACGACAGCAGACCGACCAGGATGACAAAGCTGATCAGGTGGGTCAGCAGACCCGGTAGGTTTATTCCTAAGGCTTCCATGCCTTCACCTCACCTGCTCCCAACGTCCTTCGGATGCGCTTCGCCGGCTCCGTGTTCGGAACCGGAACGAGCACTCCAACAGGACCGTGGCCACCCGCTTCCTCGAGGAAGCGAGCGCCATCGTCAACAGATGCGCTCCGCTAGACGAACTTGATGATGATTGCTACTACCAGCGCGTAAATGGCGATGGCCTCTGTGAAGGCGATAGCCAGGATCATATTCTGCTGAATCGGACCAGCCGCTTCAGGATTACGACCCAGCGCTTCCATGGCCTTGGCAGCCAGCAGGCCGATACCGATCGCGGGCCCGATTGCTCCTACGCCGATGGCCAGTCCGGCGCCGATGTTGAGGATATCTCCCTCCATTATTCCTCTCCTTGATAGATGATCAGAGGTTGACTACCTGCTCTTGCTTCCGATGAAAGTCGAAATCAGATTTCGATCTTATGGAACGTGAATCTACTAGTGGTGTTCCCCTCCGTGGGCAACCGTGGCGGCAGCGGCGAAAACGAGCGTCAGCATCGAGAAGATGAACGCCTGTATCACGCCGACAAACAGCTCCAGGCCCAGGAATGGGATTATGCCGATTAGCGGGATCAGGAAGATCATCGCCGCGAGAAGGACCTCGCCAGCAAAGATGTTCCCGAAGAGACGGAAGGTGAAGCTGACCACCTTCGCCACTTCCGAAATCAGCTCGAGAATGCCAACGAAGAAGCCGATCGGCCCCTCCTTGAAGTTTATAAACTTGCCAATGTGCCCAAACACGCCCAGGTGACTGAAGCCCCAGAAGTGGACCATCACCATGGCCACGATGGCGATAGCAAGCGTCGTGTTCAGGTCGGTGTTGGCGCTCCTGAACCAGGGAACCAACACACCTGCCTGCTTGCCTTCTTTCTCAGAGTCGGGAAGTTCCTTCCACTCTTTGATGCTTACGTTGGTGCCAACTGATCCCGGAGCCAGATAGCCGAAGGAGCCTTCGCCCTCGAAGATCTGCACTTCCTTATGGGAAAGGCAATCGTCGTACTTGGCGCCCTCGTAGTCGTCACAGTAGTGGTGAGCGATCTCTTCATAGCTCTCAATCCGACCTATTGTGCCGAATCCTGGAAGGATGCCGATCCAGTTGGCGATGAAGATGAACAGGAAGATGCTCATCACCAGCGGGAAGAAGGTTCGGGCACGTTCCCGGCCGGCAATGGTCTCAGCGAGATTCAGGAAGAATTCGAGTATGACTTCGACAATGCCCTGGAACCGCCCTGGCACGTCAGACAGACCGCTGCGCACTTTGAGTGCGATGATCAGGAGAACAACAATCGCGATCCACGTCGCGAGCACGGTGTTGGTAAGCTTGTAGCCCCCAACGATGGGGTCGGCGAGCACAGGTTCTGCGGGGATGTGGATAGCGGCGAGAGGTGCTCCGAGAAATCCGAAACCAATAGCCTGGCCAAGCGCTCCGCCTAGCACCGCTACCACGAAGATTACTAAAGCCGCCGCAAGTATGACTAGGGCCTTAGGGCTGCGCAGCAACTATAAGTTCCCCTATCGAGCTTCGGGTCTACAGAAGACCCTTAATCCGTCCAATCGCTACTCATCAGGGGCGCCCAGCACAGCCATGAGCATTCTGTACATTCCCACGACCGCTACTGCTATTCCGGCACACAACCCCACCATTGTGAGGATTGGGCCGGTTTCCAGCTGCCGGTCCAGGAGTAACCCTCCGACAGCTCCCCCACCGATGCACATGGCTACGAACCAGCCTATGCCCAGTAATTGCAGGGCCAAGGCCACTTTCCGACCGCGCATCAGGGGTCCCCTTGAAAGCTTGTGTAGTATATCACAATCGATTTTTTGGAATCAACGAGAACCCAAAAACCGTTGCAGTCCATGAGGCAGGTGCGACTGGACCCCTTCGATCAGGAACGCTGCCACAAGACAGGAGTGCTTACTCCAGCCGACCCCTCAACCTCGGGTCGAGGTGATCGCGCAATGCGTCACCAAACAGGTTGAACGCGAGAATGGTCAGCGTGATCGCGCAACCCGGGAACACAACCAGCCACCACGGCGGTTTGAACGACGCGACAAGTATTCCGCCCAGCATATTGCCCCAGCTCGGGTCAGGAGGCGGGATTCCGAGACCCAGATAACTCAACGCCGCCTCCGTAAATATGGCACCGCCAAGACTCGCGCTCGCTACCACCAGCAGTGGCGCAATGCACTGTGGCGTCACGTGACGGATCATTATCCGCAATGGCGATGCGCCGATCATCCGAGCCGCAAGTACGTACTCAGACTCACGTATCAAAAGCGCCACAGATCTGATTATGCGGGTTGTGCCCGCAATGCCCGTCGCCGCTATCGCAATGATGACCGTGTTGACCCCCGCACCAAGAGCCACCAGTAGCAGGAGCGCAAGGATCACGCTCGGGAACGAAATGAGCACGTCCAGAAGCCTCTGACTCAGCAGATCGAACCTGCCACCCAGGTATCCGCTAAGCACGCCCCACGAAAAACCCATGATCTTGGAGATCACGATAGCCGTGACGGACACCATCAAGCTCAACCGAGTTCCAGCAATCACCCTGCTCAACGTATCTCTGCCAAGTCCATCCGTTCCCATCGGGAACTCCAGGGACGGGGTCCGCAGCAGGGCGCCGTAGTTGGACTTCAGAGGGTCCTCGGGTGCAAGAAGTGGAGCGGCCAGACCAACAGACACCATGAACAGCAGGAACACCGCCGCTCCCGTACCTAGAATAGAAGACCGGGCGAACCGCTTGGTGTTCTCAAGGAATGATTCGATTCGGGACTGGCGCCTGGGCTGAATCTCCCCAAGCAACTGTTCAGAGCCTTGGATCACGATTTCCTACTTTGCCATCCGATTCGACAGAGAACTGCCCGTCCGGAGCTACTGATACCTGATGCGGGGATCGATCAGGCCATATGCCAGATCGACCACTAGGTTGATTACCACGAAGACAATTGCGTACAGGAGCACCAGATTCTGGATTATCATCCAGTCTCGCTCCTCTATGCCGCCAACCAGCGCGGTGCCCAGGCCAGGAACGGAAAATGCCCTCTCGACCGCCACGGACCCACCAAGCAGAAATGCTAGCTGGAGCCCCGACAGGGTAATCACGGGAAGTAGCGCGTTCCGGACGACGTGCCGCCACATAACGACTTTCTCACCCAATCCCTTGGCCCTGGCTGTTCGGACGTAGTCCTCCCTGAACACCTCAAGAAGCTGAGTTCGAGCCATACGTGCGATGAAAGCGCCAAGCCCAATCCCGAGCGCCAATGCTGGTCCGGCCATGATCTGGAGATTCTTAACAGGATCATCCCAGATGTTGTACACGGTAATGGGCGGCTTCCAACTGAAGAATATGACGGTAATGAGAATAAACGTCATTCCCAACCAGAAGCTTGGAATGGCCATGAAAAGCGTTATGAAGAACCTTGCTATGTAGTCGAGCGTGGAGTTTCTCCACGCAGCCGCTAAGATGCCGATTGGTAACCCTACGATCCACGAGACGATCACCGCAGCAATCCCGATCTGCATGGTCAGCGGCCCCCGGCGCAGTATGGTGGCGCTGATGGGCTGGTCGGTCCAGAACGAGCTGCCCATGTCGCCCCTGGCGACGTCCCCAATCCAGATCAGATACTGGACTACCAGTGGCTTGTCGAGCCCCAGGCTCTTGCGCGCCGCCTCGAGTTCCGCCTCGCTAAGGACGTAGATGCCCGTGTTCTCTCCGAAAATCTGTTCGAGGGGGTCACCGGGGAGCAGCCGCATCGCGACGAAGATCAGCACCGTGACACCGAAAACAGTCGGTATGGCGAGTGCTATTCTTCTGAGGATATAAGTCTGCATGGAAGTGTACTCCCCGGCCCATGGCCAGGACTCAAATCATTCTCGCGCCGAGCATAAACTCCGTGAACGGGTCAGCCGAATTCAGCCGACCATTAAGGAACTGGCCGGGGCCGCCCAGTAGGCACGGCCCCGGCCATACAATGCAACTCTGGCTACCTGTCCAGCCAGACGGTTTCGAACCTTCCCCACTCGGTCTGCACCCTGTTTTCCAGCTGCAGGCCCTTCACGTAGTCGCGCCACATTGGCATGTGCGCAGTGAATCCGAAGTGGAACTGCGGAGGATTCGCGTCCAGAATCTCCTCACCCTTTCGGAACAGATCCGCACGCTTCATCGCGTCTAGCTCTCCGTTAAGCTCCTCGACGACGGCATCGAACTCAGGGTTTGAATACTTACCGAAGTTCTGGGATGCCCCGGTCGTCCAGACGACCTGCCACAGCGGCGTGTGGTTCTTGACAGGCGAGTGGAAAATCGTACTCAGCACGAGGTCGAAGTCCTTCTTGTACTCCTCTGACACCAGCGCCCTCTCAACGACGCTGATCTCTATGTCCATGCCCAGATTTGTGCTGAGCTGGTCGACGAAGAACGGTGACAACACCTCTGCGTGTCCTGGAACGGATGCCGACACGAGGCTGAACGATCGCAGACCCTCACCGTTCGGATAACCGGCTTCGGCCAACAGCCTCTGAGCTTCTGCGATGTCATCCGCGTTGTCCCGCTTATATCCGGGTGTCTGGAAGAGTTCATCGTCCGGAGTTGCGCCCTCGCCGCCCTTGGACATCCAACGGCTTACGATGTTTGTCTCTTCTCTGTAAACGTCAACGGCCTGGTGTCTATTGATCGCCAGGTGTACGGCCCGCCTGACCCTAGGATCGTCGAACGGGGCCTTCTCGTTGTTCCACTTAACTTCCAGTGCCCCGAAGTTGTCTAGCAGCGCAACGAAGACATCGTCCCGCTTTTCACCCTCTTCCCACGTGTCGCGGGAGACGTTCCAGGAGAAGTCGGCGTTACCTGTCAGAACCGCAGTGCCCCTGTCGGTCCACGCCGGCACGTGCTGCATTATCACTGTGTCGACGTAAGGCAGTTCAGGATTCCAGTAGTCTGCGTTCTTCTCGAACTCCCAGAGCTCGCCCGGCTTATTCTCCACAAATTTGAACGGGCCGGTCCCCGGCGCCACCAGGGTCCTAAGGTCGTTGTTATTCGCCTCAAGAACGTCAGATGGGTAGATGACCGCGCTGGTCATCGTGAACAGGTCGAACTGCCACACCCTGGGCTTGTTGAGCGTGAACTGAACTGTATAGTCGTCCATCTTGTCGACCGAGCCAATTGCGTCAAACAGGCTCTGGCTTACGCTCGTCATACCCTCATACTTCTCGGGGAAGATGATCCGGTCGAACGTAGCCACGACATCGTCGGCGTTGAAATCCGAGCCGTCGTGGTATTTGACACCCTCGCGAAGATCGAAGGTGAAGCTCATACCATCGTCCGCGATTTCCCAACTGGTGGCAAGCTCAGGAGTCATCTCCGCGAGTCCAACTGTGGGGTCCAGGCCTATGAGCTTGTTGTAGAACGACGTCATAATGTGGCCGGCGCCGCCCTGGTGGATGTCAAAGTGCTTGGTCGTTGCGCCCCACGCTGTCTTCACCGTACCCCCAGACTTGGGATTGGGGTCAGGGGACATCAAGCAACCTATCTTGCAGTCCATTGCCGGCTCGGCCATTGCCACCGGAGCCGCGGTAGGTGCAGCTGGAGCCGCTGGAACCGCTGTCGGCGGAGCAGGGGCTGCGGGAGCCGGAGCTGCCGGTTCTGCCTCCTCTTCAGACGAGCTGCAGGCAACTGCCGCCACAGCCAACACCAAAAGCGTAGCTAATAGGAATAAATTTACCGATCGAGCCGTTGTGAAAGTGCCTCGCACGGGCAACCCTCCTCTATCTTGCCACTAGGAGAACCTCCTAGCAGACCTTCCGAAAATGCGACCCCAGCATAATTCAATAAATTCAATTCTTCAATACCGCTACGCCTTTTTGTAACCGGCACTGTCCCACCGTCTGCTCAGACCTGTATCGTGATGGTAAGAGCACAGGACGCTCTGCGCTCCGAGGTGACATATGCGATACAACTCAGACCAGACTCAATGGGCCAAGGAAAGCCCTGACCACGCCCATGCCGCGCTTCTCTGGTGGAACGCTCCGCTGGGAATCCTCGGTTCGGGGAAACGCCGAACCTGGATTTCAGCAGCGATTGCCGCACTATTGCTGGCGGCCACCATAGCTGCGACCAGCCTGTGGAACTACTACGGACTATCACTTCCCGTCCGGGACCCCTCAACCGACGTCACAGCCCTGGTCGCGACCCATCTATACCTGGCCCCGAGTGGACCGACGGCAAGCACTCAATGGGAGTTCGAGGCAGGCCAGCCGTTGTCAGCGCCGCCCACACCAGCGGGCGATGAGACCTACATTGTCTCAGGCAGCAGGCCGGACACCGGCGCCATTACTTCTTTAAGGACGTCTCATGGCTCTCATCTCTGGACAGTCAAGCTGGGCAGCATATCGGACTACTCGCCAATTGTAGCCGGCGACATGGTATTCGTCGGTACTCGAGGAGGAGACCTGCACGCATTAGACCGTAACACCGGCATCAAAGTCTGGACGGCTGATCTGGAGTCCTCGGTCGTGGGATCCCCTATAATTCGTGCCGGGATTGTCTACATTGCTTCCAGGTCCATATTTGCCCTGGACGCAGCTACCGGCCAGCAACTCTGGCGACACGAGGTCGGAGGAGATGTATCGCGGCCCTTGCGAATGTCCAACGGCGTCATCTCGGCAATAAGCTCCGACGGCAACGTGAACTTGATAAGCGCCACGAATGGAAGGCGGCGCCTGACCTTTCCCCTGTGGTTCAGCACCTCAGCAGGTCCCGCCGTCTCAGGCACAACCCTGGTAGTCCCTGGAGACCGCGCCTTCGTACAGGCCCTCGACATCGACGAACGCGAAATCCCTATGGAGAAAGCAATCCGCTACTGGTGGACCAAGCTCTGGCTCTGGGACATGGCCCCACGACCTCCCCTGCCACGAGCCTACCTCTGGCAGAACCGGGAACTGGGCGGAGACACCGCCTACGCTCTTGGTGCCGACAGCGACTCAGTCTACCTGGGGATCTCCGAAAACGACGGCAGTGGTACCCTAGTTGCCCTCGATCTCACGACGGGGCAGGCGCAGTGGGAACAGGCGACTGCGTCCACTACCTTCACTCCCGCCACTCAGACCGAGGATTCGTTAATCGTCGGAGTTGAAAGCGGCGATGTCCTCGCTTTCGACAAACAGAATGGCGGCATTCTCTGGCGTCTTCATGTAGAGGGAGGGTTGTCCTCGGCGCCCAATCTTGCCGGAGACGGACTCCTCCTGGTGCATACAACCGACGGCACGCTCAGAGCATTCCGTTAGGATTCCCATGACCTGGATCTGCCAGCCACTGGCCGTTCAACCTCCGCCTGTCCAGGTAAAGCAATCCTAACTCCTCAGGATCGCCCCTCCTGTGGTATGCGCCCTCGTAATATCTATGATGAGGGAAATATCTTCCCGTGCATCGGATACCGGAGAACGACACTCGATACCGTCCGCAATGCACTCATGGAAGTGTCGAAGCTCACGCCTAAAGGGGCTCTCCCATTCCATCGCCGGCTGCCGTTGAATGGTCTTACCACCGTCGTCAATCTCGTGAACCGTCAGCGTGGACACGCCTCTGGAAAACCCTGTCGCGTACTTCACGATCACGCGCTTGCTCGAACCATATATTTCCAGGGTCTCGTGAAAATCCCAGAGCCGCGGAAGATCTACCCATGATGCTACACAACGGAACCCCGATGCGTACTCAAGCGTCGTACTGATTGCGCTTCCGTCGTTCCATATCTCGGTGTGTGCCACCGACGTTGGCGACCCGAACAGCAGTCGAAGTCCGTAAAGATCATGGATCAGGCTGCCGGACAGGGTCATGTACGCCCCTTCGACGTAGGAAGGGACATCTCCAATCGCCTCCCTGATCGACGCCTGCCGGGCGTCGGCCGCAGCCTGTATCGCCGACTGTGGCACGTCTCCAAATTGCCTTGTCCTGAACTGCCCGATATGAAGCGAATTATGCGGGTGCAGATGATTGACCTGCACGAACTGGACGTCCTCCATACTCTCCACTTCCGTGACGGCAGCCTCGAATGCAGGCTCGTATAACTTCACGTAGCCTGCCTGTGCGACCAAACCAGGCATGTCCGCGGACTCGATGATCCTGTCCACGTCTTCCACCGAGAGACACACCGGCTTCTCGATGAACATGTGCTTTCCGGCGTCCAGCGTCGCAACAGCAACCTCGGTCTTTGGATCGGTCTGGCAAAGCAGCACTGCATCCACGTCTGAGGCAAGGAGGTCGCGATAGTCCGTGTAGCCGTTCGGCACGTTGAACATCCTCGCGGCATGGTCAACTGCTGACTGCGAAACATCGCAGACGGCTGCGATCTCGAACTCTTCAGCCAGTTCCGCCAAGAAAGGCAGGTGCTGAATCTGCGCTATTGCACCGCATCCGACAACCCCGATTCTAACCCTGCTCAACCGATCTGCCTCCAAGCTCTTTGGTAGTTCGCATCATCCTGCCCGCCATACCTCTCCCGACATCTCCCAATGTCACGTGTGTCCGGCCCGGGGAGCCAGGGTGTTCCATGCCTCGGCAAGCTCTGCACACTGGTTGAACAGTGGAAGCAACGCGTCCCACATGTCACTCCGGTAACCTGTCGCTGCCTCCATGTCGCAATCCTCTACAGCCGCGACGAGGTCAGGCGAAAGTTCGACCTGTACTTGGTGGGCTTTGCGGGCAGCCAGAGAAACGACCTCAGCAATTTCAACCAGTCTCTTGATGGAGTCTTCTATAGGTGTGCTGTCTATCTCCTGATCGTAGGCAGATGCCGGCGCAAACCGATGGGGCATTCTCTGACCATCGCTCCACATTGTATGCGTCGGCTGGATGTGGGGAGTGACCGATAAGTACATGGTCATCGGAGTGTCTCCCACAACTCTGATACCATGCAGCTGATCGACTAGGGCTACGCACATCTGTCCCGGTCCTAGCACCGCCTTTTCGCCATCTATGTCGAATTCCGCCATCCCCTCCAGCACCAGAAAGACCTCGTGGCCCAGATCATGACTGTGGGGTGGTGCGACTTCACCCGCCTCCATTCTCATGAACCTTGACCTGAGCTGAGGTGTAACAAGAACGTTCCTTACGTCCTCACGATAGTCGTACACTTCCAAAGCCAAGATACCCTCCGCTGAACTCGTAACACCCGTCTTCCATAGTCCGCGACGATGGAACTACTCAGGCTCTGTCGCCGCTGTAATTCTGAGCACCCCCCTAAACGACACAGGCCCCACCTGATCGGCGGGGCCTGTGGTCGCGAACAACATGGCGCTATTGACGCTGTTCTTGCGGCTTGTCCCCTTCCCCAAGGTCCTCTAGATCGAGGCTGTCGATGAAGTCGGAAAATGCCGATAGGCGCTTCAGTTCATCTTCATTCAGCTCGCGCTGTTCACCCTGGCCGGACTCGTCTGGAATGACGGCCTTGCCAGTCTCCTCGTCCATCTGAACGCCTACCTTCTCTATAACCGCCTCTTCGGCGTAGATGGGGGCGTCCGCGCGCACGGCAAGTGCGATGGCGTCAGACGGTCGAGAGTCTATCTCCACCTGACCGCCTTCGTACTCCAGCACGATCTTGGCATAGAACGTGTCATCGCTCAGGTCTGACACAATGATGTAGTTCACCTGAGCGCCGAGTGACGTGATGACCGAGCCGAGCAGATCATGGGTGAGCGGACGAGGGACGCTCATGTCCTGCAGCTTGAGAGCGATGGCGTCGGCCTCGTTGGCGCCAATCCAGATCGGTAAATAGCGGTCAGTGTCCTTGACTTTGAGGATCACCACACGCTGGTAGTTCATCAAGCTGACGCGGATACTGTCGATTGACATCTCCCGCATTTGTCTTCCCCTTACTGATTGGCTGCGCCAATTCTAGTTTTCGTACGTAGGAGTGTCAACGTACTGACTCCCGCTACGGCGATCTCTGGTCTGCGTCGCCATCAGACGATACGACCGTCTTCACTCTTCTGTCCAGCAAAGAACGAGGCATTAGAATGCGCCTTTTGCAGGTCAGGCAAGACAGGCCAATGTCGGCCCCCAGCCGTACGACTTCCCAGTCCGTCCCCCCGCAGGGGTGCTTCTTGCGAAGTCGCAGCACCGACCCCATAGCGTACTGGGTCACCACTTTCTGGACTCACTGGCAAGTACCGCGTTGATGTCATCGCGTAGCTTCGACGCAGCCATTCTTGCCGCATCAGCGAAGTTGCCGGGCTCCCGGGAGGCATACGTGATTCCCCTGGACGAGCTGATCAGGACATTCGGCGAATCGCTGTCAAGCCCATGCCTCAGACTGGCCTCCAGGTCGCCACCCTGTGATCCTATGCCGGGCACGAGGATCGGCATGTCCGGGCATCGTCTCCTGACGGCAGCCAACTCTGATGGGTAAGTTGCCCCTGCCACGACTCCGACGTTGGACGCGGCGCGGTTCCACTCAGAAGTCTTTATCGCCATCCACTCGAACAGCGGAACGGAGTCGCCTTCGTACTCAACCGGCACGTCCTGGAATTCAGCAGCGCCCGGATTTGACGACCGGCACCAGACGAGCACGCCACGGTCCTCATACTCCAGGTACGGCTCCACCGAGTCGCTCCCGCCCCACGCGTTGACCGTAGCCGCATCGAACCCCCACGTTTCAAAGAGCGCCCGTGCGTACATCTTGTTGGTCGAGCCGATGTCCCCTCGCTTGCAGTCAGCAATCAGGACTACACCGGGCGCCACGTCGCGGATGTGGGCGACCGTATGCTCGAGGGCCACCAGCCCAGGTATCCCCAGGGCTTCGTAGAATGGGAAGTTGGGCTTGTAGGCGCACACCAGGTCACGAGTCGCATCTACGATCTGAGCGTTGAACTCGGCAACGTCGTCAATCGCCATGAGGTCGGGGTCCGGATCCAGGCCAACACAGACGAGGCTTTGGTTGGCAATCGATGCTGCATTCAGCCGTTCAGCGAATCCTGTCATGTCCCTCTGGTAACCTTTCAGTCCACTCCATTTTGCTCACTGGGACACTAGTGTACGTTCGCCGCAGGTCGCGGACAAGAGAATCCTGAATTGCCACCACCTCTCTCGGAAATCTACGACAGGCTACATACGCATTACGGCCCCCAGAACTGGTGGCCGGCCGACTCCGCCTTTGAGGTCATGGTGGGTGCGGTGCTGGTCCAGTCAACTGCATGGCGAAACGTCGAGTACGCTATCGACAATCTCAAGGCGTCCGACTCCCTCTCCCCGGCCGCGATACGAGAGATGCGTATCGACACACTTGAAGAGTTGGTCCGGCCTTCTGGCTTCTACAGGGTCAAGGCTCGGAGGCTCCTGGCGCTTTGCGAGTTCCTGGGGGATCAATACTCGGACTCGATTACGATCATGAATGAGCGGCCAACGGGAGAACTGCGGAGCGAACTGCTTGACGTGTACGGCATCGGGGAAGAGACTGCCGACGACATCCTTCTGTACGCCCTGAATCGGCCCGTCTTCGTAGTAGACGCCTTCACCCGCCGGATCATCCACCGGCTTGGATGGTGCCGCTATGATGCCAGCTACGGTGAACTCCAGCGTATGTTTCACGACCACCTGCCAGGGGATACCGCACTCTTCAACGAGTACCACGCCCTGATCGTCCGTCACGGCAACACGACGTGCAAGAAGAAGCCGGATTGCGGCGGTTGCCCCCTCCTGTCAGACTGCCCGAGAACCGGCCTCTGATCCAAATACCAGGATGCTGTTCGACTTGAACACCAGGTGAACGTCCATGCCCACCCTGAGTCCAAGCTCAGAAGCGGATGCTGGAGTCACCTCCGCGATGAACTGATCGCCCACATCGAGGTAGACAAGCACCCTGCCGCCGACTTCACGCAGGTCTCGTATCACCGACGGGGCCGCGTTGCGGGCGCTGGTCCTGGGAGGCACACCCAGGCTCAGAATGATGTCCCCTGCCCTGATGGAGATGGTCACCTGTTCGCCCGGAACGGCGGACGTGGGTGGCCCGACCAGGACGGTGTCGCCGAGTCTCAGCATCGATGTTCCCGTCGCCGGTTCGGTGCTGGCGACTTCGGCCTCGAGGATGTTTTCGAGAGTGGAATAGTCGGCAATCTGGGCGACGTCAGGATGCGCCATCACCTCGCCCGTCGGCCCATAAGCCACCCGCCTGCCCTGCGACAGCGCGAGAGTGTTCGACGCCAGTGCCATCACCTCGGACAGCGAGTGCGACACGTACACCATGGGAGTAGCCAGTTGCTCGGACACATGCCTGAGGTAGGTGAGAATCGATGCCCTGTGAGCAGCGTCCAGCGATGCCAGTGGCTCATCGAGAAGCAACGCCCTTGGCGAGACAGCCAACGCGCGTGCAAGGGCCACCCTCTGTCTCTCGCCTCCCGACAGATTGCTCACGCCCCTGTCCAGAAGGTGAGAAATGCCCAGAAGGTCCACTACGTCATCCAGGTCGATGCGGCGTTCGGCCTCTGGTGTCAGCGCATAGCCATACGACACGTTTTCGCTCACGGTCATGTGCGGGAACAGAGCCCCATGCTGGAACACGTACCCGAATCGTCTCTTCTCCGGAGCGAGGTCCACTCTTTCGGCGGAAGAGTACAGCGGCGAACCCTGTAGCCGGATCTCACCTGAGTCCGGTGAAGTCATGCCCGCGATGCAGTCGAGCAGTGTCGTCTTGCCACTGCCTGAAGGTCCGAACACGGCTGTGACACCGTCATCGAAGTCGACCTCGCAGTCCAGTGAAAAGCCACCGAACGACTTGCTCACCTTCAGGTGCAGGAATGGTTCCACAGGCTCTCGAACTCGTATGTTCACAGGATGATCGCTATCTACCGGCCCGCGCCACAAGCCAGTTGTGTACGCCAAGCGCGGCAACTGCCAGTACTATGGATATGGCAACCAGGGTCATGGCTTCTCCATCCCGTCCCAGTTGGACATTCTGGTATATCGCGAGCGGCAGCGTCTGGGTCTTTCCCGGGATATTTCCGGCAACCACGATGGTCGCACCGAACTCGCTTACTGCCCTCACGAATCCGAGCAGCACACCAGCCAGGATACCCCTGTAAGCTAACGGGAGAGTGATCGTAAAGACTACTCGCAGCGGCCCGGCGCCCAGACTGCGTGCCGACCTCTCAATCCTGTCGTCGACCCCTTGCATCGCGACCATGATGGCGCGAGCAGTCAGAGGAAAGGACACAACCGCTGCCGCTAGAGCCGCCGCGAACCAGGTGAAGACCAGCTCCCAGCCAAGGGCCGCTTCCAGCACCTTCCCGAAGGGGCCGCGCCGACCAAACATCAGAAGTAGCATGTATCCCACGACCACAGGGGGAACGGCCAGCGGAAGCGAGGCCAGGATGTCCAGGAGGAACGCTCCACGGATGCGCTTCTTCACCACGAGCCAGCTCAGCAGCAGCGCAAGTGGAAGATTGATCAGCGTCGCGACGAGTGCAACCTGAAGGGAGATGACGATGGCGTCAAGCATTCCGACCGCTCAACAGGGCTACCTCATCCTGGACGACGCCGCGAGGAAGCCGAATCTTCCGAACTCAGCAGCCGCATCTTCTGAAGTCAGGAACTCCAGCAGCCGGGTAGCACTCTCAGGCCTGTCAGCCCCTTCGGGCACTACTCCCAGGTATCTGATGGGCGAGTGCAGTTCACCGGGAACGCCGAATGCCACTCTCACATCCTGTGCAGTGGTCGCGTCTGTCCGGTACACGATTCCCGCGTCTGCGTTGCCAGCCTCGACGTAGGCGAGAACTGCCCTTACGTCGCTCGCCATCACAATCTTCGGAAGGATAGCGTCCCAGATCCCAGCCGAGCGCAGCGCCTGCTCAGCGTACCTCCCGGCAGGCCCAAGTCCCGGGTCGACTATGGTCAGCCTGCCAACGGTGTCTGTCTGTAGCGACTCCAGCGACTCCACCACCAGATTATCGGACCTCGTTACGACGACCAACTCATTTCCCAGCAACTCTCGCACTTCGGACTCAACGACTAGCCCTTCCTCAGTCAACAGGTCGACAGGTGAAGCTCCCGCCGACAGGAAGAGATCGGCTGGCGCACCCGCCACAATCTGTCGCGCCAGTGCGTTGGATCCGGCAAAGTTGAGGTCCACCTCGACGCCGGACTCCTCCTCATAGGTCGCGGCCAGTGCTGTCAGAGGGTCAGTCAGGCTTGCTGCCGCAAACACCAGGACTGGTTCATCTGGATCGCCACCGCAAGACGCTACCGCAAGTGCAAAAGCCACTACGGTGGCCAACATCAAAACGCGGCCTGCCAGTCTACGAATTACCACTAACTGAGCTCCTGATCGGGCAGGGTCTTTCGATTGTTTTCCAGATACCATTTATGCCGTTCGCCCTGAGCCTGTCGAAGGGCCTCGCGTTCATGGTTCGACAAGCTCACCACGAACGTACTTGTTTGATCCGTTGATAAACGAAAGGCCCTGCCTGACCGGGCGTTAGAGATCCACATTTTCGACTTGAGAGTACCATCGACTCCCGCAATCGGGTTTACACTCAACGCACGCTTGCTGTACGTTTCTAAAACCCTGACAGGGTACTCCATGAAGTGAAACGGAGGCGATAGTTGAGCTCCAGTCAGAATGCCGACGTAGTGGTGGTTGGAGGCGGGAACGCCGCCCTTTCTGCGGCGCTCGCCGCAATCGAGCAGGGCGCAAACGTGCTCGTGCTTGAAAAGGCTCCTGAGTATCTCAGGGGCGGCAATTCGTACTTCACCGGCGGACTTTTCAGGTTCGCTTACGACGGCATCGAGGACATAGTCGCCCTCCTGCCCGAGATGTCTGAGGAAGAGAAGTCCGGAATCGACGTCGGTTCTTACTCTCAGAACGTCTTCTACGAGGACGTCATGCGCGTCACGGAAGGACTTTCGGACGCTCAGATGATTCAGACCCTGGTGTCGCAGTCCCATCCCACCATGCGCTGGCTGAAGGAGCAGGGTGTGCCCTGGATTCTCGCCTACGGCAGGCAGGCCTTCAGGCACGAGGGAATCCTGCGATTCTGGGGCGGCCTGATAGTCGAGGCGGTAGGTGGAGGCAAGGGCCTCTCCGACCGCCAGTTCGAGCTCGTCGACCGCAAGGGCGGGACGATCAGGTACGGCACGAAAGCGTCATCCCTGATCACTGACCGCCTGGGGCGTGTCACGGGGCTCACCATCCGCGACGAAGACGGCTACCACGATATCGACTGCAGCTCAGTAGTCCTGGCCTGTGGAGGCTTCGAGGCCAACCCCGAAATGCGGACCCGCTACCTCGGCCCCGGATGGGAACTCGCCAAGGTCAGGGGCACTCAGTTCAACACAGGAGACGGCATCAGGATGGCGCTCGACATCGGCGCGCAGTCGTTCGGTCACTGGAGCGGATGCCACGCAGTCGCGTGGGACCTCAACGCGCCCCCGACGGGCGACCGCAACGTCGCCGATCTCTTCCAGAAGCACTCCTATCCCTTCGGTATCATCGTCAACGTCGACGGCGATCGGTTCGTAGACGAGGGGGCCGACTTCCGCAACTACACCTACGCAAAGTACGGGCGGGAGATCCTGTTCCAGCCCCAGCGCGCCGCCTTCCAGATCTTCGATCAGAAGACGAAGCACCTGCTGCGTGACGAGTACGATATTCCACAGGTCTCGAAGGTTGAGGCCAATACCATCGAGGCGCTGGCCGACGGACTCGGAGTTGACCGTGACGGCCTGGTAGCGACAGTCAGCGAGTTCAACGCAGCCGTTCAGCCTGGCGACTACAATCCCACTGCCCTCGACGGCAAGACCACAGCCGGAATCGAGCCGCCGAAGACCAACTGGGCGCTCCCCATCGACGAGCCTCCCTACATGGGATTCGCAGTCACCTGCGGGATCACCTTCACGTTCGGCGGTCTCAGGATCAACTCGGAAGGCAGCGTCCTCGACACCGAAGATGCGCCGATTCCGGGCCTCTACGCCGCGGGTGAGCTGGTGGGCGGACTCTTCTACCACAACTACCCGGGAGGCTCAGGCCTCATGGCCGGGTCCGTTTTCGGAAAGATTGCAGGCGAAGGCGCAGCCACACATGCCAGGACCCTGAGGTAGACCGCCGCACTTCCGGCCCAACCGGCCCTTCCCAGCACACCGAAAATCCGGCGGTGTCAGTCCGCTACTTGGGCTGTCGTCAGGCTATCCTGCTCCCGTGTTACTGAGCCAAGGATGAAGCCCTCGTAGCCGTTCTCCGCGATCTCGTTGCACCTTTCGCGGTATGTCCCAACACCGCCTGCGTAGGGCATGAACACACGCGGCTTCCCAGGAATGTTGGCGCCCAGGTACCACGAGTTTGCCAGCATGTACAGAGTGGGCTCGGCAACCTCGTTCACATGGACCACCCACTCAGCTTCAGCGTCGAGTGTTGCCTCGGCAGTCTCTATTCCGTGCTCGCGCAGATAGCCGACGAAGTCCGCGATCCACTCGATGTGCTGCTCGATTGATACCGGCATATTGCTGAGTACAGACGGGCTGCCCGGTCCCGTAATCATGAACATGTTCGGGAATCCTGAGACCTGCAGACCAAGGTAGGTCTTGGGACCCTCGGCCCACTTGTCCCTGAGCGAAAGTCCGTTTCTGCCACGGATGTCCATTCGGAGGAAGCTGCCCGTCATTGCGTCGAATCCGGTTGCGAACACGATGATGTCGAATTCGAATTCGTCGTCCCCAGTCCGAATTCCAGTCCTGGTAATCTCCTGGATTGGCGACTTGCGAATGTCGACAAGCTCGACATTTTCACGGTTGTACGTATCGAAGTAGTTGGTGTCTATGAGAGCGCGCTTCGACCCCAGCGGATGATCCAGGGGCAGGAGCTTCATTGCGGTCTCCGAGTCCTTCACAATCTCCTTGATCTTTGATCGCACGAAGTCAGCCGCGGTCTTGTTGGCCTCGATGTCTGTCCTGATGTCATTGAACGTCGCGAACAGGAACGGAAATCCCCCCTCGGCCCAGAGGGCTTCATACGTCGCCAGACGCTCCTCTTCGGAGACCTCCAATGCCGAGCGCTCGCTGACTTCCACAGGAAAGCCTGACTGCGACCACCTCGCCTTCTCCCAGATCGCATCGTAGTTAGGCTTTACCTCTTCCTCGATGAACTGACGATTTACAGTCTCATGGCGCGCCGGGATGGTGTACTGCGGGCTGCGCTGGAAGACGGTCAGTTGCTCGGCCTGCCTGGCGATCACAGGGATCGACTGCACACCACTTGAACCCGTGCCGATAACAGCAACGCGCTTCCCAGCGAAGTCCACTCCCTCGTGAGGCCAGCTCCCAGTGTGGTGCCACTCTCCCTCAAACGACTCCAGCCCTGGAATTTCCGGGACATTGCCCGCCGATATGCACCCAATTCCGGTAATCAGGAACCTGGCGGTAACGAGATCGCCCTGCTCCGTTTCGATCTGCCACAGATTCGCGTCTTCAAGGAACCTCGCCGAGGTCACCCGAGTCTCGAACTGGATGTTGCGACGAAGGTCGAATCGGTCCGCGACGTGGTTGAGGTAAGACAGGATCTCCGGCTGCTCGGGGTACTTCCCACTCCAGTTCCACTCCTGGAGCAGCTCCTTCGAGAACGAGAAGCAGTAGACGTAGCTCTCAGAGTCGCACCGCGCGCCAGGGTAGCGATTCCAATACCAGGTTCCTCCCACCCCGTCCCCGGCCTCGAACACCTGGACGGACATTCCGAGCACTTCACGCAGTCTCCACAGCATTCCCAATCCTGCAAAACCGGCTCCAATGACGATCGCATCGAAATCCGGGGAATTACCTGAGTAGCTCAACTCTGTCCTCCTCTTGTCACCGGTACTACGCCAAACCTGAACGCCGCGCAGGTCGTTCCCTAACAATACACGCTCCGACGAGCTTTACAAGCTGTTGACGCTCACCACACTTCCAAACGGGCAGACATCCACACCTTACAGTGATCGGTTTGCCCACTCTCCTTAACACAGTTATGATATGCACTGGTGGTACACATTGAGGCAGCCGATAACCACAGGCGAGGGAACTGATGGCACAGTTTCAGACCATAAGGCGGTCGGAGCACTTCAAGGTGATCCTGCGAGGGGTCGTCAACTGGATCAGCACACTCGCGGACGCGCTGCCCCCCTACTACGTCGCTGAGGGTCAGTTGGACATGAAGGGGAAGGCAGACGACGGCAGGTTGCGCATCCACGTCAACGGGGCCTGGGTGTCGGTAGACCAGCCAACGTTCGATATCCTCAAGACCGGCGAATACGTCCGGGTGAGATACACGCGCCGGGTCAGAGCGATCAGCATCGACCGGTACGCGGGCAGCAACGGCCACTGAACCACACGCTTCCCCTAACGGAGGTCAACAGATGAGATTGGAAGGCAAAGTCGCAATTATCTCTGGAGCCTCCGGCGGTATGGGAGCCGAGGAAGCCCGCCTCTTCGCCCGCGAGGGAGCAAAGGTCGTCATCGCCGACATCATGGACGATGACGGCGAGGCCGTCTCCCGGCAGATCGAAGACTCCGGCGGCGAGGCCATCTACGTCAACACCGACGTCACCAGCGCCGAGTCATGGGACGCTCTGGTCCAGACCACGCTCGACAGGTACGGCAAGGTCGACATCCTCGTCAACAACGCCGGCATCAGCAGCGGCTCCCACGAGGACCCTCTCGATATCGACGGATGGAACAGCATCATGGACGTCAACGCCACTGGCGTCTATCTCGGCACCCGTGCCGTCATCCCCACGATGCAGGAGGCAGGAAGCGGCTCGATAGTCAACATTTCGTCGATCATGGGATTCGTCGGTGGCGAGGGCGGACACCCCGCCTACCACGCCTCGAAGGGCGCTGTCCGCATCTTCACTAAGGCGACCGCCGTACGATACGGCCCCGACGGCATCAGGGCGAACTCGATCCATCCCGGATTCATGCCGCCCATGCGCACGTCCAATTTCAGGTCACAGGACGAGCGTCAGGCGCTCATAGACCTGACTCCCCTCCGCCGCACCGGGGAGACCATCGAAGTGGCCAACGGCGTCCTCTTCCTCGCGTCCGACGAAGCCTCGTTCGTCACCGGCACAGAGCTCGTCATCGACGGCGGCTTCATCGCCCGCTAGAGCTAATCCCCCTCTGCCTTGATGGGAGAGGATTGAGGTGAGGGTGAAAACTACGCCCGCCTACCTAGATATCCTCATAAGCCCACGACTTCACCAGGTGGTGCGCGATCGCTAGCGGCTGAGGCACTGCCAGTTGAGTGCTCCGACCCTCCAGCGCGTCGATTACGTCCTCGCGCTCGAACCACCGCACGTCCGTCATCTCTTCGGCGTCGATGTTGATCTCGGTCGTTGCGGCCTCAGCGTGGCACCCGATCATCAGCGACGACGGGAACGGCCACGGCTGCGATGAGTGATATCGCACGTTCTTGACCTCGATCCCCGCCTCCTCCATCACCTCGCGCGCCACCGCCTCCTCGATCGACTCGCCCTGGTCCATGAATCCCGCAAGCGCCGAGTACATCTGCATCCGCTGAAGTCGTCCCCTCGACTGCCCCATCAGGCACCTCTCCCCGTCATGGACCAGCATGATCGCGACCGGGTCCGTCCTCGGAAAATGCTCC
The DNA here is from genome assembly GCA_964537915.1 of uncultured Dehalococcoidia bacterium. Classification (GTDB taxonomy): domain Bacteria; phylum Chloroflexota; class Dehalococcoidia; order Lucifugimonadales; family UBA1123; genus VXRN01. Next base: position 18,456 of record CAZIDM010000018.1, on the reverse strand, counting down.
GCCTTGCAGCCCTCGCACCTGCGGACGTGACCTCCACGCCCCATCACCGTCCGGTCCCCGCAGACTGAGCAGAAGCCGTGCCGGTTGTGCCAGTCGAGCTGCGCCCTCGCCTGCGCGATGATGCCGGACTCCTGTCCGCTGACAATTGGCGCCGCCGTCCGCGCGTCCACGAAGTTGATCGACGGGTCGTTCCTCAGCCGAGCCGCAGCGCCGCTCGAAGCGGGCACAAGAATCGCGAAGTGTGCGACCTCGTCCTGAAGACCGAGAAAGACGGGCTCTCCCTCGATACCAAACCACGTCACGTCCCTCGGTGTCATCCAACTGAGACAGGGGGCCTCACCGTCCGTTAGTGGAACGTCCAGCTCCGGCATCACCAGGATCCTGGTGTCCGGGTCCATGACCTTGTGAGCAAGCCACGTCTCGTCCCGTCGCTCCCGGTCGCCACGGTCCAGGGGATTGTCTGCGAAGATATGAGGTGCGTACGGCATTACGGCTCCCTGTGTTTACCTACCTGGTGTTTCCATAGCCAAATTCCCATAGCCACAACCGTTCGTCCTGAGTTTCAAGATCGTTCGTCACCGGATCAAGTCCGGCGCAAGCTCTGAGCTTGTCGATGGACACTCCGATCCACTGGAATCCGGCCTTCGCCGAAATGACGGTTTGTGAACGCCTACCCCCGCCCCCTAGTACCACCGTTCCTTGTCCACCACATTTGTCAGCGGCTCATCATTCAGGAACCGGCGAGCGTTGTCCAAAATGACCTGGAACCTGCGCTCCGGGATGTTCTCAGCGTCCGCAACTGCCACGTGCGGCGTTATCAGCACGTTCGGCAGACCCCACAGCTTGTGCTCCGACGGCAGCGGCTCCTGCTCGAACACGTCGAGGCCCGCCCCTGCGATCTCCCCACTCTCCACCGCCTCCGCCAGGTCGTCGATCTTGCACACCATCCCACGGCCTATGTTGATGAAGTACGCACTAGGCTTCATCCGCCTGAACCTCTCGGCGTTGAACATGAACTCCGTCTCCGGCGTGTGCGGCACCGTCGTGACTACGAAGTCCGCCCTCGGCAGCACGTCGTCCAGCTCGTCCGGCGTGTGGAACTCGACGTACGGAAGGTCGTACTCGGGCCTCGGCTCGATGCCGATCACCTCCATGCCGAGCTCGTTGCACAGCCGCGCCGTCTCGTGCCCGATGCCCCCGACGCCGTTGATGAGCACCGTGGAGTCGCCGAGAAAGACGTACGGGGTCTTTCGAGCGCCCTTGTCCCACTCTCGACGCCTCTGCGCGTCCACGAACCACGGCAGCCCGCGCGACAGCGCGAACATGAACATCAGTATATGGTGCGATATATGATCGAAGTAGATGCCGCGCGGATTCGTGATCTCCAGCGGATGCTGGATCAGCTCATCGTAGTAGTACCCGTAGAAAGGTCCGGCATCCGGGTTCTGCACCCATCGCAGACGCTCGGCCACCCGCAGCGCAGCCGGAGGCACCCAGCCGAACGCCGCGTCGGCGTCCCTGATCGCCTCTATCGCCTCCTCGTCAGTCTCCGGCGAGACCACGTCATACTCAGGCACAGTGTCCGCCAACCTCGCAGCGAACATCGACTTCAGATCATCCTGCGGCGGCATGAAAACAAACTTCGGCAAAGCCCAAAACCTCCATAAGATCGCAACAGGCCTATTCTATCCCAGCCCTGATGCAAGTCACACCCTGCATTATGGTTCCCTTTTGCCCGCGGTTGTGGACCCAACCGACAGATCCTCTCTCCCTATCGGCCACCCCGTCATTCCCGCGAAAGCGGGAATCCACTTTGCACTTCACCCTTAGCCAAACTCCCCCCTCCGTGCCCCTTCGCGCCCTTCGTGGATTAACCCACATTGCCCACCCCCAAACCCTATGTTACATTTCGTACGGATACATAAGACCATATGACCCACCCAGGAGGTGCGCCATGACCAATGGCACCAGCATCAAGGACCGCTACGAGCTTCCGCTGACCACAGAGTCGCCGAAAGCTGCCGACCACTACGTCGAGACCGTCGACCGCTTCCTCTCGCAGACGTACGGCGCAGACCAGTCCCTCGCGAAGGCCCTCGAGGCCGACGAAGGTCTCGCTCTCGCCCACGCCGCCAAGGCGCTGTTCGAGAGCTACGCCATGAAGGCCGCCGAGGCCCGGCAGACCATCGCCCACGCGAAGAAGCTGGCCGTGAATGCCACCAGGCGCGAGCAGCAGCAGGTCAAGGCCATCAGCCTCATGATCGACGGCGACCTCAACAAGGCGTACAGGCTCATCCGTGAGCACCTCGACGAGTTCCCTCGAGACATGCTCATGGTCAGGCTCTCCAACCGTCTGCTCATCCTCGGATGCAGCGGCGCGGGCATCCCCAACTTCCCCGAAGAGCTGATGTCCATCCTCAAGCCTCTCAGGTCCGAGTACGGCGAGGACTGGGCCTTCCTCGGACAGTACGCATTCGCCCACCACGAGACCGGCTACTTCGACGACTCCCTAAAGTACGCTCAGCGCTCGCTCGAAATTCGACCGGACAACGCAAACGCATCCCACTCAGTCGCCCACGTCTTCTTCGAGGTCGGCGACACCGAGGGGGGCTCCGATTTCCTGGGCGACTGGCTCGACGGTTACGACCGCCGCGGGCCGTTCAACGTCCATCTCTCCTGGCACCAGGCGCTCTTCCAGCTTGCCACAGGCAGGCCCCAGAATGCCGTGTCGCTCTACGAGGACCACATCCGTCCATCGGTGCTGCAGAAGAACCAGGGGTCCCTCGCCGACAGCGCGTCCCTCAGCTGGAGGATGAAGATCTACGGCGACGAAGATGCCGTGCAGCGCAACGACCCGTCTGGCCAAAAAGACGTTGAAGTTGTTCCGTGGCGCGAGATTCGAGAGATCGCGCTGCCCGCCGCCGAGAAGCCAGGCCCTGCGTTCCGCGACGCCCACGCGGCGCTCGCGTTCGCCGCGGGAGGATACACCGAGGAGCTCGGTCGCATGATCGACGGACTCGGAGAGGCCGCAACCGGAGGCAACGTCCTCGCGTCAGAGGTCACCCTGCCGTTGGTGAAGGGCATCGAGGCGTTCGCGCACGGAGCCTACGAAGAGGCCGCCGACAACCTCGACGGCCTGGTAGAACAGCTTCCCCGGATCGGAGGCAGCCACGCCCAGCGCGAGGTCTTCGAGGACACCATCCTAGAGTCCTACATCCGCTCCGGCCGCTACGACAAGGCCCAGGACCTCCTCAACACCCGCCTGAAGCGCCGCACCTCAGTCCGAGACGAGCTCTGGCTAACCCGAACCATGCCAGAAGCCGCCGACTAACGGCTGACAAAAGTCCCCAGCGAATCGCTGAGGCTCCCTCAACGGCCCCCTCTCCCTGAGGGAGAGGGCTGGGGTGAGGGGGAAAACCCCGACTGAACCCAAGGTCTAAATACCCCATGCACAACCCACCACATCCAGGCGAAATCGTCAAACACGAGTGCCTCGAACCCCTCGGCCTGACCGTCACCAGAGCCGCAGAGGGGCTGGGAGTCGCCCGTCAGACCCTATCCGCACTCATCAACGAGAGATCGCGTCTCTCCCCCGATATGGCAGTACGCCTAACAATGGCATTCGGATCGACACCAGATACGTGGCTGGGCCTGCAGACTGCCTACGACCTCTGGCAGGTTCAAGGCCACATCGAAGCCGATGAGGTCGAATACTTCCCCGCCACTGAGAAGACCACCATTGAGGAACGCGAAGAACGCCAGATACCCACAGATCAAGAACGCTCAGAGTACTTCCTCGGCATGGACGCAGCCATGCGCCGCGCCGCCATCAAGGCACGCAAACGCGCCATCGAAACCACCGGCTCAGTCCCCACCTGGCGAGACGGCAAACTGGTGTACGACACCGAGGTCTAGACAACCAAACTAAACCGACTTACCGGGCATACCCTCCCGTCATTCCCGCGAAAGCGGGAATCCATGGAGTGGCGTGCATCTCGGCAATCCATAGGATAGCGTCCAGCCAACCCAAGTGACCGAAGAACTCGCAGCACTCAACCCATGACCCACGGCTCCCGCTGGACACGAGACCAACTCCTCGTCGCCTTCGCCCTCTACTGCCGTCTGCCCTTCGGCAGGCTTCACTACAGGAACCCCGAGATCATCAGGTTCGCAGAAGCAATCGGACGGACACCATCCGCCCTGGCGATGAAACTCACCAATATCGCCAGCCTCGACCCCGAAATTACGTCCACAGGCCGCAGAGGTCTAACCAGCGTCTCAGCCGCCGACCGAGCAATGTGGGATGAAATGCACAACGACTGGGAAGCGTTTGCCATCGAGTCTGACCGCGCAATCAAGGCCGTCCAGAGTGAAGAAGACCCTTCAGACCACTCTACCGAGGCAGATATTGGCGACGAAGGAGTTGGAGAAGACCGTGTCGTCTTATCCACTGCCCGCGTCGGCCAGAGATTCTTCCGCAATGCGGTCCTGGCTGCATACAACGAGCGCTGCTGTATTACAGGCCTATCGATACCGTCTCTATTGGTGGCTAGTCACATTATCCCTTGGCGATCTGACAAGGCCAACAGAGTAAACCCGAGAAACGGACTGCTACTCTCTGCACTCCACGACAAGGCCTTCGACGGCGGCTTAATCACGGTAGACGACGACATGACCGTCCGGGTATCCAACAAATACGCCCAGAACCCTGGTTCGTACTTCACCGAGTCTATCCAGGACTACCATGGACGCGAAATCCACCTGCCCGAAAAGTTCGCCCCCGACCTCGACTTCCTCTCTTACCATAGGGAGCACATCTTCCGAGGCTAAGATCTAGGGCTCTCACACTCATACCTAGAGGGAATATAGAGCCCGGTCGCTCACGCCAATACTCGATGCTGACCCATTAGGTGTCTATCGCCTCAAGCAAGTACCGTGAGACAGCCACTAAGGGCCAGCATGAGTACGTCGGTGCGTTGACAGCCTCTAGGCAGGATGTTGATCGTGCCACAGCTCGTTTGGCACGCCGGGTCCACCCTTTTCAAGGCCGTTCATTCGCAGGTGAAATTGCGGCTTGATCTGAGGAAGGAAACCAAATTGATCCCTCCAGCTTCATTCGTGGGTTTGTGGTCTGTCTAAGCCCGCGCAATTCACCAACATTCGCGCTCATGGCCAGTGCGGACACCCCGGCATCGAAAGCGTCTGGACTGCCAACCATAATGTCTCGCCAGTGCCGCCGTATACTGGCAAATTCCGCCTCCAGGTGGGCTCTTCGAGAATCTCGACCTTTGACCCTCCAATTGTTGGTGACTCCTTGTCCATAGAATAGGCGAGGAAATATTTCGACAACGGTGGCATTGCTGGTTTCGGGGTCGTCGAACGGCCAAATGGCCGCACCGGCATCCTTCAGATCCGCAAGTTTTGGTAAGCCACGTACGCTCCCTGTCCCTACCTGTCCACTTCCGGCAACTTGAAACACCGACTTCGGTTGATCGCTCCTGTATTGCTCCTCGGTCTTCCGAAGTCGGAGTTCTGCATACAGGTCATTGGGACGACTCCTGTATTTTCCTGAACGGCCCCAGAAAGGCCAAGTATCGCCACCTAGCCAGTCTTCCCCTTCTTGTTCTGCCAATGCCCAGAGGTCACGTACATCGTCCAGCTTCCGCCGTCTCAGGTACCACTCTGGAAAGGAGAAGGAGAAGTCAATGCCGATGACAATTGGGTCTCCTGACTCGATCTCCTGTACTAGTTCGGCGACTATCTCCTCCCTAGTGAATCCATTTGTAAGGCGAGTCAGGGATCCTGACTCTGTCACGGCCATCCAAATTCCAACTAACTGGCCTTTTTCATCGTTCGCTCCGGACCAGTCCACTGCTATGCATCTCAGACTTTCCACTTCCATTCCTGCCCTCACTGATCCATCCAAATTCGTTGTAATCGTACACTGTGTAAGCACGGTCTATAGAAGATAACGATCTTCCAAGCCACCACCTGCCAAACTCCAGCTGATTTTAGAGCGGCCATACCCCCTTGACCCCCACCTCCCATCCCCCCTATACTCACTACCAGAACATATATTCGCATATCCAACACCCACCCACCCATGTCCATAGCCACCTACATCAGAGACAAAACAGACGACGGGCGCAACATCGCCCGGTTCCTCATCGACGTCATGGACGGCAACATCGATGGCTCCACCCTGACCCACCGGCTCGCCGCTGCCAGGCTGCTCACCATCTATGGACACGACGACGCTCCGGACTTCATCGCCGACAACACTCCCGACAACTCGGAGCAGAACAACGGCCACAGGATCTGGATCGAGATCGACGAAGGACTCAGGAACCTCATTAAGGTGAGGACCGATGACGGTCGCGTCATCTGCATGTTCCTGATCGACGTGGTGGAGGGCAAGTTCGAAGATGCAAACGTCGGACACCGCGTCTCGGCAGCAAGAGAGCTGCTCAGCCGCGCCTTTGGCAAGGCCCCCGGCAAGTCTCTTCCCAAAGCCAAGGCCACGACAACACCCCGCCGGTCCACTCAGAAAAGCCATGTGACTCCCGAAAGCGCCCGTTCCCAGGCCACAGTCGACGAGAGGCCTGTCGCACAAACAGCAGTCCTGGTCGAACCCGAGCAGCTAACCGAGCGTAAGCTCGAACGAATGACGGAGGAAGAGCTTGCCGGCATCATATTCAGAGCCGCAAGCAAGTGCACAGACCCGAACTTCGACCCCATGCGTGCAGCCACCGACGATGACTACTTCATGAACTACGACGGCTGCGACGACATCAGGTGCTACTTCCACGGCGACCCCGAAGACCTCGGCCACCACCAGGATCCCGACCCAAACGACCACCACTACTGACCAAAAGGCACCCTTCCCCACACCCGTAATCCGGGAAATCACAGAAATCTGAAGAATCCGAGTTCAGACATCTGCCCCCAGTGGACAGAGACCGGATCCCGCTTTGCATTTTTGCCTCCCCTGTTGCATCATTGGGCCTGACATTTGATGCCCGTCTGAAGCATGATTCACTTCACTCGGCATCCCGTGTCGCCAACAGCGCGCAACAGGGGAAAGAAAATGCCAGTAATAGACCACAGCACCCAGCCGATGCCCGAGCCGGTGGACAAGCGCAGCGTGCGCGCCATGATCTCGGAAGAGCACGGAACGCACTCGCTCACCATCAGTGAGCTGATCATCCAGCCGGGCTCAGTCGGCCAGCTTCACACGCACGACGCCGACGAGGCCATCATGGTCGTCGAAGGCTCCATCCAGTTCATCGTCGGCGACGAGGTGCGTACCGTCCGCTCCGGCTACTCCATGGTCGCCCCGCCGGGCACCCCCCACAAGCTCGTCAACAACACCTGGGTCGCCGCGCGTATGCTCGTCACCCACCCCACCAACGACATCAAGACGACCTTCGTCGAATAGCCTCCAGCGAGGAGACCGCACCATGACCACTGCACGCACCCGCGACGACCAGCCGCAGCTAATCCCAACCAACGCGGGCGGACGCTCGTTCGCCGGGCCCCCCAAGGCGCTCCAGTCTCAGGTCACTCCGACGGACCTCTTCTACGTCCGCAACCACTGGAAGGAAGTGCCTGAGATCGACCCGGCCACGTACCGTCTCGCAGTCGACGGCGAGGTCGCGACAGACCTCTCGCTATCTCTCGAACAGATCAAGGAGCTCCCCCTCCGCCGCTACCAGGCCACCTTCGAGTGCTGCGGCAACGGCCCGATCCCCGAGTACTGGGTGAAGCAGACCCGCTCGGTCATGGAGAAGGTCACCGGCCACGGTATCATGGGCAACGCCGAATGGGTCGGCGTGTCGGTCTCTGACGTTCTCAACATGGCCGAAGTCGGCCCCAACGCCGTCGAGGTCATGTTCGAGGGCGCTGACCACGGCCCCGACGAGGTCGTCGGCGACCCCGCTGAGGTCACCTACGAGCGCAGCCTCCCAATGGAGAAGGCGCTGCACCCGGACACCATGCTCGCCTGGGAAATGAACGGCGAGCTGCTCACTCCCATGCACGGCGCCCCGCTCAGGCTGGTGGTCCCCGGTTGGTACGGCATGGCCTCCATCAAGTGGCTGGTGGGCATCCACGTCCTGGACAAAGAGTTTGAGGGCTTCTACCAGATCGAGCGTTACCGGGTCATGAACGGCCCCGACGACGACGAGTTCTGGACCTACCTGACCGGACAGAAGGTCAAGTCAATCATCACCGACCCGGCCCCCGGCGACGAGGTCCCATCCGGCGATTACGTGGTCTCCGGCGCGGCATGGTCCGGCGAGAACGACATCGCCAGGATCGAGATCAGCACCGACGGCGGCGAGTCCTGGACCGACGCCCGTGTCACAGTCCCCCGCAGCGGATACTCATGGACCCGCTGGGAGCACGACTGGTCGATCCCCGGCCCAGGCCACTACGTCCTGATGTCCAGAGCCACCAACGACAAGGGCGAGACCCAGCCAATGGAATTCCCCAACAAGTGGGACGGCATGGGCTACGGCAACAACATGGTCTTCCACCACGACGTAGAGGTCGTCTAGTACCACAGCCAAAAGGGGACCCCCGTCGTTCCGGCGAAGGCCGGAACCCAGTCCCCTCTCCCCATCAACAAGCCGTCATTCCCGATCATCAAGCCTTCATTCCCGATCAACAGGCCGTCATTCCCGCGAAAGCGGGAATCCAACCCCCTCTCCCTGAGAGCTGACAGGTAGGTAGAGGTAGTTATACAAGCATAAACAGCCACCAACCCCCCCTCTCCTGGGGGAGAGGGTTGGGGTGAGGGCGAAAACCTCAATACCTACCCTTGTCAGATCCCTGAGGGAGAGGGTTAGAGCCTGCCCCGTACCTGATACTGTGGTGAGGGGAAAACCAAGTCCACCCACCATCCTGAACTAATGCAAAATGAGAAAGGCAACCATATGGCCCTCAAAACCATAGCGATACTCAGCCCAGGCGACATGGGCCACGGCGTCGGCAAGGCGCTCGGAGAGCACGGCTACGACGTCATCACCTGCCTCGCAGGTCGCAGCGACCGCACCAGACAGCTCGCCGAAGCAGGCGGATTCCGGGACGTCCCTACCCTCGCGGACATGGTCACCCAGGCCGACCTCATCATGTCGATCCTGGTGCCCGCCCAGGCGCTCGGAGTGGCCGAGTCAGTTGCAGACGCCCTTCGCGAGGCCAACGTCTCAAGACCGTTCGCCGACTGCAACGCCGTCTCCCCGCAGACCGCTGCCCGGATGGAATCGATCATCAACGCAGCAGGCGGCGACTACATTGACGGCGGCATCATCGGCGGCTCACCGGCACATGGTGCGGTTCCTCGCATCTACGTCTCCGGCCCGTCAGCCTCGATCATGGACGAGCTCGACGGCAAGGGCATCCTGGTTCCCAACCTCGGCCCTGAAGTAGGCCGGGCCTCCGGAATCAAGATGTGCTACGCCTCGATGACCAAGGGCACCTCTGCCCTGCGAGTCGCGATGCTCACCGCAGCCCAGTCCCTCGGACTCTACGACGAGCTGGTTGCGGAGCTTTCCGGCAGCCAGCAGGGACCTCTGTCAGCGATGGAGTCCGGCATACCTGGACTGCCCGCTAACGCCGGCCGCTGGATCGGCGAAATGGAGGAGATCGCGGAAACGTTCGACGCCGTCGGCGTCACGCCTCACTTCCACCAGGGAGCCGCTGAGATCTACAGGCTGTTGGCATCCACCCCGTTCGCTGACGAAAGCCCGGAGGAAATCGACAGGGACCGCCCGCTCTCCGACGTCATCAAGACCACCGCCGAGTACCTGCCGGACCCGGCCCGCGGCGTCGCCGATTGAAGGCCCTCTTCGTAACGCAGCCCGGCCCGGCTCCCGGGTTCGAGGTCCGCGAAGTAGACACCCCGGAGGCAGGACCCTATGAGGTCGTAGTCGAAGTCCGCGCCGCCGGTCTCTGCGGCCACGACGTCGCCATCATGACCGGGTTGCTCAGGCGCGGCGTCAACCACAACGTCATACTCGGCCACGAGATCTCGGGCACCGTCGCTCAGGTCGGCTCCGAGGTCACCGGCATCTCAGAAGGCGACCCGGTTGTTGCCTCCCTGACGACGTTCTGCGGGCGCTGCGATCGTTGTTCCGCCGGGCTCGACTACCGGTGCTGGAACGGCACAGGCGTCGGACACGGCGTCAACGGCGGGTTCGCCGAGTACGTCAAGCTCCCGGCCATCAGCGTCACACCGCTGCCTGCCGACATCGACCTCAGGGGCGCCGCGCTGATCGCATGTCCCATTGGGGTCTGTGTACGAGCAGCCAAGTCCGTGGCGCGAGTCTCAGCAGGCGAGTCGGTCGTAGTGACCGGCGCAGGTGGCGGACTCGGCGTTCACGCTGTACAGGTGGCCGGGGCGCTCGGTGCTGGGCAGGTCTTCGCGGCCACGTCGTCGGCTGAGAAGCTGGACCTGCTGGACGGGTACACTCCAGGTGGAGCGATACTTGGTGGTGAGCTCGACTTCTCGGAGTTGGTCTTCGCCTTCACGGAAGACCAGGGAGCAGACGTCGTGATCGACACTGTCGGGTCGGCCACCTTCCGAAGCGCGATGCGCAGTCTGACCCAGTACGGGCGCATGGTGCTTCTGGGCGAAGTCGAGGGCAGCAGGGCATCGCTCAACCTCACGGACATCATGTTCAGGGATGCGGCGATCTACGGCTCCACCGGCGCGAGCCGTCCTGACATCGAGGCAGCTATCGAGATGGTTGCGTCTGGTTCAGTCCAGCCTGTGGTACACGCCGCAATGCCGCTTGAGGAAGCGTCTGAGGCTGTCAACCTGGTCACTTCGAGGCAGGTGACTGGAAGGGTCGTGCTGACGCCCTGATGTGAGGGTGTCTGCGAAGGTGGGCAAGAATATCACCCTCACCTCAACCCTCTCCATGAAGGAGATGCGGTTATGCGAAGGACTCCGAAAGCGGAAATCCAGCAGTGGAGGGTCCTTCGACAAGCTCAGGACGAACGATTTGCCTTCCCCCCTCTTTTCCCATCAAGGGAGAGGAGGAATAGGCTAAACTACCCAGCGAGTTAGGCTGCTGCGGCTCTTGGCTTGCGTCCTCGGCCGAACAGCCACGGGATGTCGCCGTACTCCCACGAGATCAGCACCTGGCTTGCCACGGCGATCGAGCTGTACGTTCCGGCGACCACGCCGATAAGCAGCACGAGCAGGAATTCCCTGATCGTGGTCCCGCCGAACAGGTACAGCGCAAGCAGTGTGACCATCAGTGTCAGGCTGGTATTTACTGAGCGCCCGATGGTCTCTGAGATGCTGAGATTGACTACCTCGGAGAGCTCCCTGTTGGGATGGATGGTCACGTTCTCCCGGATACGGTCGAACACGACGATGGTGTCATTGACGCTGTAGCCGATGACGGTCAGCAGCGCAATCAGGAACATCGTGCCCACTTCGATCTCAAGCAGAACACCAAGGATCGCAAATATGCCAATAACGATGATCGTGTCGTGCAGCAGCGCGACGATTGCCGCTGTCCCGTACCTGAACGGGCTTGGCACGTTCCTGAAGGCCCACCAGACGTAGATGAAAATGCCGACGGCCGCGGCGATCACGGCGTAGATGGCGTTTACGACGGTCTCTGACGCCACGATGGGCGAAACGAGATCGAAAGACAGCTCAGTAAGGCCGTCGGGAGACAGTCTTGCCTCCAACCCGTCTGTGAGGGCCGTCTTCTCGGCGTCGTTCAGTTCCTTGGTGCGGATGAAGTAGGTGTCATCGCCGAGCTTCTGGACGGTGGCTTCGGGGTGGCCGAGGTCGCCAAGTCGCTCACGGAGGTCAGACTGATCGACATTTGCCTCGAAGGCCAGCGTCATCGTCGATCCGCCGGTGAAGTCGATGCCCGGCCTAAGTCCCGGCGCAATCGCGAGGAATACGACGCCGGGCACTATGACTAGCAGCGAGATCAGGTAGAACCAGCCTCTTACACCTACGAAGTTCAAATCTTGCTCCTGTGTTCAGTCGCTGGCCATCTGGGGTATCTCGCTCCCGCCGGAGGGAAGCCAGACCCTGTTGTTGGACCTCGTCCCCCTGGTAGTAGCCAGGAACCTCAGCAGCGTGCGGCTGACGGTGATCGCGGTGAACATGCTGACTGCGACTCCAATCGCCAGGGTGACCGCGAATCCCTGTACGATGCTGGCCCCAAGCTGGTCGGCGAACCAGAAGAGGATGGCGCACGTGATCAGAGTCGAGACGTTGCCGTCCCTGATGGCTGGCCATGCCCTGTCGAAGCCGATGTTGATCGACATGAGCAGCGTGCGTCCGGCGCGAAGTTCATCTTTCATTCGTTCGAAAATCAGGATGTTCGCGTCGACGGCCATGCCGATGGAGAGTATTAGCGCGGCGACCCCACTAAGGGTCAGCGTGACCGGAAGAGCCTTGAATATCGCCAGAACCAGGGCTGCGTAGATGATCAGAGCAACCGAGGCGGCCAGGCCGGGAAGGCGATAGTACAGGGTCATGAAGGCGAGCACCATGGCGAGTCCGACGATGCCTGCTACGACGCTCTTGGCAAGGGAGTCGGCACCGAGGATAGCGTCGACGTCGCGCTCCTGAATCAGCACGATCGGTATTGGCAGTCGACCGCCCTCGAGGAGCAGCGCGAGGTCCTGTACTCGCTCGATGGTGAAGTTACCCTCGATGATCGCCGTTCCCGCCGTGATGGCCGAACGGACCTCGGGGGAGACCAGTTCGACACCGTCGAGGAAGATCGCGATCTGGTCGCGGACGCCTGTCGACGCCTCTTTTGCGATTATGTCCTGAGTCAGTTCACCAAAGATCCGAGTTCCCGTGTCGTTGAACTCGAGGTTCACGATGGGTTGACCGGACGCGGTGTGCTGTCCGGGGAAGGCCCTTGCCAGGTCGTCACCCGTGAGTCCTATGTCCTCATCGACAGCGCCCTGGATCTCGGTGAAGAGAATAGTCGGGTTCTCACCAACACGGGCCGTAACCTCTTCGAGGGTGGCAGCCTCTCCGGCTGGAGACGTGCTTGGAACGGCAATTCCGTAGGTTGTAGTAGTGGCAACCTGCTGGATCGAGAATGCGAACACGTCCGACAGCCGCAACTGATCCGGACCCTCAAGCGTGACGTCCAGGAAGTTCGGTGGCGGTGCATTACCGCCTGTGACCTGGGCGTTCTGGAAAATCACGAACGACGAGAAGAGCCGCCCGTATATGGCATCGAATTTCGCCGCGCCGTCCTCAGTGAACTCGACGAGGGCGAAAACCTGCTTGCTGGACTCGCTCTCGGCCGGATCGGGCTCGGCAGCCGCTTCGGTTGACGTGGCTCCCTCGGCCGTGGGATCGGGTGCAGTCACGGGGAAGTAGTCGATCGTAACTCCGACGACGTCGTCAGCGGTCAGCTCGGTGACGTCACGCGGGACGAGCAGCTCACGACGCTTGAACTCAAGCCTGGCAGTCTCGCCGATGTAGGACTTGGCGCGTTCGAGGTCGCTGACGCCCGGCAGCTGAACCAGCAGACGGTCGTCGCCAAGAATCTGAATAATAGGCTCACCGAGACCGGCGCCATTGACACGTCGTTCAATCGTGCGCTTCAGGGAATCCATCTGCTCCAGCGTAACCTCGAGGGTCTCGCCAGTGTCGGGATCGGTCAGGTTTGCCTGGTAGACGAGGTGTCCGCCACCCTGTAGGTCCAAGCCGAGGCTCAGACCGAGGGGCGTATCCCCGCCTCGCTGAAAGTCTCCAATCGAGATCGTCTGAAAGCCAAGGATCAAGCCGGCCAGAATGACGATCACGCCAATCATGATGACTGTGCGACCGTATCTACCCACTGCCTTCTCCCAATTCCAAGTATTTCCTGGCCAAGCTCAACGCCTCGCTCCTGGTGCTCACAGAACCCTCTGCCTCCGCCGCTGCAATCTCACCCAACAGCCTCCCCACCAGTGGTCCGGGCCCCAGTTTCAACTCGTTCATAATGTCATGGCCTGTCAGAAGTGCCCGTCTGTCCGGCAGTGCGGACCTGGGCTTCTGTGGCCCGATTTCAAGAATATGGCCGATGACTCGCACCTGGACAGCCATTTCGTCGGCGGTCAAGAGCGGGCCTCGGGCCGCAAGAAAGTCTGCCATGTTCAGGTAGAGCGTGTCCAGCGCAGCGTCACCAAGATCGCGATAGTACCTGTGAATCGCACGTTCGGTCGGCAGCTCACCCCTGCCCGCCATCTGACGCGGTCTGAGGTGGTGACGAATCATGGTGCAGACGAGTCTCTGGCTGCTGCGGGCGAAGCGCAGGCGCTCCAGGATCAGGGCCGCAATCTGCTCGCCCTCTTCGGAATGGCCGAAGAACCTCACTCTCCCAGAGGGCTCTATAGTCTTCGTCTGGGGTTTGGCAATGTCGTGCAGCAGCGCCGTTAATTTGAGAATCGTCCCCCGCGTGTGGCCATCCCCTACTTCGCGGGCGAAATACTCGTTCATGTCTTCAAATTGGGGCATCATGTCTGAAACGAAGCCGGTCTGGTACCGGTTGGTGACGATCTGGTCCGCGAAGTCGACAGCGGCCACGAGGTGGCCAAAAACGTCGTAGTAGTGCTCCCTGGGCTGATCTACATTCCTGGCGGCATCGAGTTCCGGCATGAGCGCTGACAGGATCCCCAATCCGTCCATCTGCTGCGTCATTCCGCCAGCGCCGGGAGCCGCGAGAGTGCGGAGCAGTTCCCCTCTAAGCCGCTCGGCTGAAGATCTCGGGAGTAAACCGGCGTCACGCCTGATTAACGATGCCGTATGCGTATCTATCTGGAACCCTGTCTCTGACGCGATACGGACGGCCCGCAGCATCCGTACAGGGTCATCTTTGAATACGGACTCCGACACGGCACGGATTGTCCGCGAGTCGATATCGGACAGGCCCTGCAGAGGGTCGATGACTTCGTAGTCGCCCGAAAGGGTGTCGCCCAACTCGGCAGCAATTGCATCAATGGTAAAGTCCCGGCGGTGGAGGTCGGACTCAATGTCGTCCCCAACCATCATTGCCAGATCGACGTCGGCGGTGGCTGTTCCTGAGGAGACCACAATTCTGACCATGTCCCTGGGTACGTCAAACGACACCAGTCGGCCGCTGAGGGTGGCGGCGAGCTCCGGCCCCACTTCATGGGGAGAGCCGTCGATGACGATGTCAACGTCATCCGTGGACCTGCCCAGCAGGTCGTCTCGAATCGCGCCGCCCACGAGATAAGCCGGAATTCCCCGTGCACTGAGGACGTCCGCTGTACGAGCGGTGAGCGCGCGTGTCTGTGGGCTAAACGCCTTCATTTCGGGTTCCGGCCATGTCCATACAAGCAACGCGCCACCCTGTGGGTGGCACGCGATCTGGTCCGACCCGGGAGTAGTTCGTCAGGTGACTTTCAACGACGCTGGAGTGTCTTCGGACCCGGTGGCAACGTCGTCACCGTCAGCGTCTCCTTCTGACTCAGCTTCATCCCCATCGAGAGGCTCGCCCTCCTCGTCGACCCTGTACAACTTCGTGTGGTCGCTAAGATGGTCCAGGTAGAGGATACCGTTCAGGTGGTCGACTTCGTGCTCCATCGCCTGGGCCAAGATGCCTTCGGCCTTCACCTTTATCACCTTCTCGGTGTGATCCAGCGCACCGAACCTGATCCAGGCGGAGCGTTCGATGATCCCCCTGTATCCGGGGTAGCTGAGGCAGCCCTCTTCCACTTCTCGAGTGCCCTCGCGCTTGATGATCTCGGGGTTGAAATAGATGCGCGCTTCTTCCTCATCTGGAATCTGAAGCACGATCAGCCGGCGGAGTTCGCCGACCTGATTGGCTGCAAGTCCTACTCCACTGGCCTCGCGCATGGTCTCGACCATGTCGTATGCGAGACCGAGTATGCGCTTGTCGATCCTACGGACTCGCCTAGCGCGCTGCCTCAGGATCGGGTGGGGAATCTCGAGAATCTCTCTGACCGCCAATGTGTTACCTCGGTCGATTGCTGTGGGCTGATTCGATTATATCTGCCGATGTGGGGGGTGTAAAATTTAGGGGGAGGGGAGCCGAATCAATGTTGAACGTATTCAAAGGGGCAGGGCACTCTGCGCCATTGGATTCCCTAATGGCGGGCACCCGATGGATTCCCGCTTTCGCGGGAATGACGGGGACGTGGGTCGTGTTGTCGGGGGCTCAGGCTAGTTTTCGGGGGCTCAGGCCATAGGTGGCGAAGCGACTCCAAGATTCTCTTGAGGACTGGATTCCAAGGAGTGTGAGCGTGAAGAGGGTACTTATCTCGGGCTCTACGGGGCTGATTGGGCGGGCTTTGGTCAGGCGGCTGGAGTTGGATGGCCATGAGGTGGTGAGACTGGTGCGGCCCCAATCCAGGGGAGGTGTGACCGGTGTCGCGTGGGACCCCGCCAGTGGTGTGCTGGACTCGTCGGAACTGGAAGGCCTCGATGCAGTCGTCCATCTCGCGGGGGAGAACATCGCCAACCGGCGTTGGTCGGAAGAGCAGAAGCGTCGGATCAGGGACAGCCGTGTTGTTGGCACCACGCTGCTCACTGAAACGCTTGCGGACCTCGATAGCCCTCCTGCGGTGTTCGTGTGCGCCTCGGCTGGCGGCTACTACGGCGACCGTGGTGACGAGGTTCTGAATGACTCCGCCGAACCGGGCACCGACTTCATCGCCAGCGCTACAAGAGAGTGGGAGGAGGCCTGCGGTCCCGCTGCTGAGGCAGGAATTCGCGTAGTCAACATGCGTATCAGCGTAGTGCTGACGAGTTCAGGCGGAATGTTGAAGCGGGTGATGCCGATCTTCAAATTGGGGCTGGGTGGACGGCTCGGGTCGGGGTCTCAGTTCTTCAGTTGGATAACCCTTGAAGACACCATCGAGTCGTTCGTGTGGGCGATGGACAGGGACGATCTGTCAGGCGGAGTTAATGTGACGTCGCCGAACCCGGTGACGAACGCGGAGTTTACTAAGGCGCTGGGACAGGCGCTCGGAAGGCCTGCTGTCTTTTCGGTGCCAAAGATCGCATTGCGGATTATGCAGGGCGATCTCTCGGACGTGGTTGTTTCCAGTCTTAGAATGAAACCAAAAAGGTTGGGCGAAAGCGGGTTCGAATTCAGGCACGCGGTGATTGAAGAGGCACTTCGATGGGCCATTGAGGATGATCGGGGGTAGATTTCTTATGCCGTCCCAAGACCGTGGGTTGGGAAGATGAGGCGCTGGACTGACTGGACGCTGGCTTCGGCAAACTGGCGGGAGTCGGCGAGGATCTGGTCGGTCAGGCGAAGCTCGTCAGGGTCTCGGAGCGCGTCGATTCCGTGTTCGGCGCTGTACTCCGTGGGAAGCCTGTCATCGAAGCGCTGCTCCGAGAGGACGCCGTAGGCCAGGGTCCACGCCCTGGCAACTGCCTGGAGATCGTAGCCTCCGCCGCCGAGAGCGAGCCAGCGGACCGGCGACAGCCTGGCGAACTCGGACACCGCCTCGGCGAAACCCTGGACGGTGAGCGCGAGGTGCGTGATCGGATCACGGTAGTGGGAGTCGATGCCCAGCTGCGTGACCAGGACGTCCGGCCTGAATCGAGTCAGCAAGGGGACGACGGTCTCCCTGAAGGCCCACATGTACACCTCGTCCGACGTGTACGGATAAAGAGGGACGTTCACCGAGTAGCCCCTGCCGACTCCTGCGCCGGTCTCCTGGACGAAGCCGGTGCCCGGGAACAGGAACGCGCCGGACTCGTGTAGAGAGATGGTCATGACGCGGTCGGTGGAGTAGAAGGCGTGCTGGACGCCGTCTCCGTGGTGGCAGTCGATGTCGACGTAGGCGACCCTCATGCCCTCACGCAGAAACCTGTGGATGGCGATGACCGGATCGTTGAAGACGCAGAAGCCGTAGGCATGGTCCGGCATAGCGTGGTGGAGGCCACCTGAAACGTTAAACGCAGCTTCGGCCTCTCCAGAGATTAGCGCCTCGGCGGCAACCATGGTCGCGCCGGTTGAGAGCGCGGCAGCATCGTATATCCCCGGGTATGAGGGGTTGTCGCCAGGGCCGAAGTTGAAGGCTGACGGATCGGCATCGGGATGGCCAGCGCCTATGCCTTCTACGCCGTCTATATACTCATCCGTGTGAAACCAGCCGAGTTCGGCCTTAGTGACTTCTCTGGGTGGAGCAACGTCGGAGTGTTCGGGCAGGAAGGCGCCGTAGCTGTCGAGAAGCCGGTGAGTGTACTGGAGGCGGACCGGCTTCATGGGATGGGTGTCGCTCAGGGTGTGGGACGACAGGCGGTCGTCGTAGACAAATAGGGAGCGTCGTGGCATGGGAGGGCCTCAGTGGGAGAGGGTGTCTGAGAGTCGGGGGTGATTGTAGCACAGGGGTAATGGCCTGGATTGTGGTGTACGAGATTTCGCCCTCACCCCCGGATCAAGTCCGGGGCAGGCTCTAACCCTCTCCCCCAGG
>CAZIDM010000017.1:35081-60246 GCA_964537915.1 uncultured Dehalococcoidia bacterium | reverse complement strand
GCTGGGCGTCGATGAGCGCCTGCTTCATCTGGCCGGGGTCGGTGACTGTGATGCCCACGCCGCCGAAGGACTCGGCCACGCCTGCGTAGTCGCCTGTCATCTCGGTCGTTCCGAACTGCGTCCTCGCGGTCGGGTAGCCGCCCGGGTAGGTCGCCATGCCGCCGTTGTTCAGCACGACGGTGGTGATCGGAGCGCCCACGCGCTGCGCGGTCTCGGTGTCCAGGCCGGACATGCCGAATGCGCCGTCGCCCATGAGGTTCAGGCAGAACTTGTCGGGGCTGGCCAGCTTGGAGCCGATCATCAGCGGAATACCGAAGCCGAGGTGGGTCGTCTTGCCCCATCCGACGTAGCCGTGAGGTGTGGTGGCTTCGTAGAAGGGGATGATGGAGTCGCGAGGCGCGCCCGCATCGTGTGTGACGACAGACCTGGACTTGTCGAGCGTCGTGTTGATCTCGTGGATGACGCGGTAGGTGTTGATCGGGACCTCGTCCGACTGGAGCAGCGGAGTCCACTCCTCCATCCACTTCTCGCGCTCGGCAGCGATCCGGTCGCGGACGCCGGTGTTCCTGGGCGTCTCGCCGATGGCAGCCTTGACCTCGTCGATGACCATCGCGAGGGTCTCCCGGGAGTCTCCCGGCAGTCCGACGTCGATGCTCTCCTGCTTGTTGATGTCTTCGATATTGTCGGTGTTCTGGATGAGCGTCTTGCCGGCAGGAATGGGCTGGCCGTAGCCGGTGTGGGTGAGGCTGGAGCCAATCGCGAACAACACGTCAGATTCCAGCAGCCACTTGCGCGCGGGCCAGGTGGTCGCACCGGAGCCGGCTCCGAGAGACAGCGGGTGCGTCTCGGGGAACGCGCTCTTACCCTGCATGGTGGTGTACACGGGCGCGTCGAGCAGCTCGGCGAGTTCCATGAGTTCGTCGGTGGCGTCGCCGTAGAGCACGCCTCCACCGGCCCACAGAACAGGATTGCTGGCTTCGAGCAGGAGCTTCACGGCGTCCTTGACGTCCGAGCGCGAAGGCGCCGTGACCGAGCGTCCTGGCGACCGGTAGTTGTCGATCATTCCGTCGGGCACGTCGGCGCCCATGACGTCTGCGGGAGTCTCGAGGGTGACCGGTCCTCCGCGCCCGTTGCGGAGCGCGTGGAAGGCGCGGCGCATGGCGTTGCCAATCTCAGTGGGTGTGAGGACCACCTCTGTCTGCTTGGAGATCGGTGCATAGGCCCGTGCAGGCGAGAAGTTTGGCCTGACGTTCCAGGCCGCAAGTCCGGCGCCACCGGGAATCAGCAGGACCGGGACGTTGTCGCCGAACGCCTGCGCGATTCCGCCCATTGCGTTCTCGGCACCCGAGGCGCCCTGGGTGATTACTACGCCGAACTTCTGCCGGTTGCTGGCCCGGCTATAGCCGTCCGCCGCCATGACAGCGCCGCGTTCATGCCTGAACATAATGGTGCGAATGCCCTCTTCGGCAACGGACTCAATCAGGTTGTTGGAGGGGTAGCAGGCCACCCATTCGACACCTTCGAGCTTGAGGATTCGCGCTACTGCTGAAAAGCCGTCCACTTGATTCTCCTTTCGATTCCGGCGCCCAGATTCAGGGCGAATTACGATTGCTGAAATGCAGGGCTAGGATACTTGAAACCCGTATTGGCGGCAACCAAGCAGGGCACGCCGGGGCGGGCTCTGAACCCGTAAGGAGTGAGTGGAGAGGAGTGAGAAGTGAGAGACTGCCCTGGCGTGCTAGGATGCGCGGGCAGGAGGAGATGGGGATGTAAACCGAAAAGTCGTTGGTACAGGGACTCTGGGTTCCGGCCTTCGCCGGAACGACGAATTGCGTCAGTCATAGCTCTGACCGGCGGACAGGAGGGCTTATCCAGAATGACGACGATTATCACTGATACCGCTATCGTGAGCTGCGATCCGCAGCGGGCTATTCACTATGGGGCGGGGATGGCTATCGAGGACGGGCGGATAGCTGCTGTTGGGCCTAGTGAGGAGATCGAGGCTCGGTATCCGGGCGCGGAGCGTGTCGATGGGCGCGGTCGCGCGGTGTTTCCGGGCTTCGTCAACTGCCACACTCACATGCTGGCCACGGCCGACCGGGGCATCCTGGAGGACTTCGGGTTCCCGACGACGCTCAAGTTTCCGACCACCGGCAGAGGTATGCTGGAGGTGGAGGAACGCAACGTGTTCATCCAGCTTGCTGCCGCGGAGGCGATCAGGAGCGGGACGACCTCGCTGCTGGAGATTTCGGACAACATCCCGAATTACGCCGGCAGCCTGGCGGACACGGGGCTGCGCCTGTTCCTCTCGGAGAACTTCAACGACGTAGACGACGAGCAGTTCGCCGTCGGGCGTTACGAGTTCTCGGAGGCCAAGCTGGAGACGGGTCTTCAGCGGAGCGCCGATCTCATATCGTCGTGGCATGGGCAGCGCGACGGTCGTGTGCAGTGCTTCGTGTCGCCGCACGCTCCGGAGCTGTGCTCCCCTGCCCTTCTCCGGAGCGCGGTCGAGCTTGCGGACCAGCATGGGCTGAGGTACACGATTCATCTCTCCCAGAGCTCGCTGGAGGTGGAAGGTGTGATGAGGACGCGCGGCGTCAGGCCGACGCAGTATCTGTTCGCCAACGACTTCCTGAGCGACAGGCTGGTGGTCGCGCACTGCCGGTACGTGGACGACTCGGAGATCGCGCTGCTGGGTCAGCACAGCGTGGCGATCTCGAACAACCCGGCCATCGCCGCACGGCGCGGCGCGGCGGCTCCGGCGTTCGAGTTGGGCGCCGCCGGGTGCCCGATCGGGATGGGGTCGGACAACATGGCAGAGGACATGGTGGAGGTGGTACGTGCAGCGCTGTTCCACGAGCGGGTCAGGCGGAACGACGAGATGTGGCCGCAGCCTGAAGACGTGCTCGACTGGGCGACGATCGGGGGCGCGAGGGCGCTGGGAGTGGCGGACGAGGTCGGCAGCCTGGAAGTCGGGAAGAAGGCCGACCTGTTCATGGTCGACCTCAGGCGGTCGCACCTGGTGCCTACGCTGAGGGTCGTGTCGGTGTTCGTGCACCAGGCGCAGCCGCCGGACATAACCGACCTCATGGTCGACGGTGCGTGGGTCATGCGGGACAGCCGCATCGTGACGTTCGACGAGGACGACGTCATCGTGCAGGCCGAGGCGATCGGGCACAGGGTCTGGAATCGTCTCGTGGACGAAAACCCTGACGTTCCGTTCCCGGTGCGGCTTCCGCCGGGGCCGCTGGTGTGAGTGGAAGAACGGAAGGCCCTTCGACAAGCTCCCGCCGCAGCGGATTTTCAACAGGGGGGACGGTGCGGGCGGGACGCCCGCGCTCCAGGGGGTCGTGAGCGGGGACTTAGTGGCGACGACCCTTAGATCAGCCGGTGCGGGCGAGACGCCCGCGCTCCAACGGGTCGTGAGCGGGGACTTAGTGGCGACGACCCCGAGATCAGCCGGTGCGGGCGGGACGCCCGCGCTCCGGGGGGGCGTGAACCTCTCGAGTTACCTGGGCAGGTCGTCCCAGAGGAGACGGGACAACTCCATCTGACTCTGGATGAGATCGCTCAGCAAGGACGTGTCTTCCATGCCCAGCCGGTGGGCGAGGTGGTGAAAGTCCCTGGTGTCTGGAGCGGGGATGTTCAGGTCGGAGGCGTTGCCCCTGACGACGCGGAGGGCGTCCACGAGTCCGAGGAAGAAGCTGTAGGACTCCCCTATCCTGCCGGCGAGTTCGCCGTCGATGTAGCCCGCAGACTCCAGGGCCTCCAGGGCCGCAAGCGTGTTGGTCTGACGCACACTCGGGTCTTCCACCCCGCGGGCGATCTGCCACGCCTGGACATAGTACTCGATGTCGACCATCCCTCCGGAGCTGATCTTGGCGTTGACCGCGCCGCGCTCGACCAGTTCCACGGCCTGCCGGCGTCGGAGATGCCTGATGTTCTCGACGTCCAGAGGCTCTGGGGAGTACACGAACGAGTCCCTGATGTCCATGACGCGTTTGCCGAGGTCGTGATCTCCGGCCACCGGGCGCATCCTGACGAGGGCGAGTCTTTCGAACTGCCTCGCGTCCCCGCTGCTGGCGTAGTAGTCCTCGACGGCGGCGAGCGACGAGGCGATAGACCCCTTGGAGCCGTACGGGCGGAGTCTCATGTCGACCTCGAACACTCCATGCTGGCGCGTTTCGAGCACCTGTAGAAACTCGCGGACCGCCTCGTTGAAGAAGGTCGAGGTGCGGGTTGGATTTGGGCCGCCGGTAGTCCCTTCGGCTTCGTACACGAAGACCAGCTCGAGGTCGGAGCCGAAGCCCATGTCGGAGCCGCCGAACTTGCCCAGAGCAAGCACAGCCCACTTGCACTCGGAGCCGTCTTCGAGACGCGGGGTCCCGAACTGGGAGCGTGCCGAGTCGATGCCGAGCTCGAAAGCCTTCTCGACAACCACCTCGGCGAGGGTGGACATCTCCGCCCCAAACTGCCTGCGGTCGATCCTGCCGGTTATGTACCTCAGGTCGATCCTGAACATCTGGCGGTCTTTGAAGTCGTTCAGGGCCCTGGCGCGCTCGGCGTGATCGGAGCACTCGTCCAGCAGCGATTCCAACGAGTCCGTCAGCACGGAGTGCGAGCAGCTGGCGTGGAGGCCGGGTATGTCCAGCAGGACGGGGAAGAGGTTCTCGTACTGGAGCCGCAGGAAGTCCTCCCAGAGGAAGCGGCTCGTGCCCATCATCTCGACCAGGGTCTCAAGCACGCCGGGAGATTCGAGGTCCTCAAGCTCAGACGTCCAGTCGGAGCGGGAGAGAAGCTGGGACGTGAGGAGATTGAACTGTCGCAGCGCCTGGCCGGGGTCGGGCGCGGTGGGCAGCAGGTGGGTGAACTGCTTGATGAGCGCAGCCGCTGCCCTGATCTGTTCTAGCCGGCGCTCGGACTCGATCGTCTCGCCCGAAGGCTCGGTAAGCCAGAAGGTGTCGCGGACGGTGTCGCCGTCGGTCCTTATCCTGGCCCGCACGACGTTCACACGAACGCTGGAGAGCGCGGTGCTGAACGCAAACAGGAAGCCCGGCGTGTCACGAGACGTAATCTCCAGCAGGGAGTGATCGTCCGATGTCGAGTTGTCAGTGGTGATGTCCACCGGCAGCTTTCCGGCGGTCCAGTTTTCGGACGCGGGCATCGTATGAGAGAAGCGTTCGATCACTTCCAGACGGGCGTCGTCGAACTTCCCTGTGGCCGACTGGTGGCCGGTGCGCTCGATGTCGCTCTTGAGCGCGTCCCACTCGGGCTGCTGTCCGGAGCGGGACCGGACATCGAACAGCATCACGGCCCAGGGAGTGGAGGTCTCTCTGTAATTGGTCCCCCTGGGTCGACGACGCACCACATGTCCGTCGGCATGTCTCCTCATTCGCCTGCGAGTCGTGCCGGTGAAGGTCGGCGTCGAGACGGTGTGAACGACGGTGAAGGTGTCGGCGTGGACTATGTCGAGCCCGTGGGCGGTCAGGAGTCCGCTCACCAGCGACAGCGTTCCGACGCGGTCGGCAAGGCACACGCCCAGCTTCCACTCGTGGGACGCGGTCTCGCGCACCTGGACCTCGACGTCGGATACGGACTTGACCGCGGCGAGCAGCTGCCATCCCAGGTCCACCTCGTCCGGGTGCAACTCGGCCATGGCTCCAGACCACTGGGCCAGGAGGGTGTGTTTCGAGGAATGAGTGGAGAGGAGTGAGGAGTGAGAGCCACCCGTCACCGCCCTGTGTTGAGACTGGCGCAATCTTCTTGGTCCGTATACGTGTACGTAATGAACATGCGAAGGCACTGAGGCGTCGCCCGGTAAGTTCATGATAGCATGGAGTGTCGTGAGAGGAGAGTTGAGAGGGGCGAGGGCCTCCCGCCCTTCCGTTCTCACTCCTTACTCCTCTTCACTCACTCCTTGCTCAGAGAGGAAGTATGCCCGGAGTAGAAGCACTGGTAGAGGCGTTCGCGGACAGGGTACTGCTGCGTCCTCGTCACGATCTCCCCAACTTCGTTGACCTGGCCGGAGCAGTGGCCAGGGTGTGTGGCGTCGACATCGAGTTGACGGGCCACGCCGAGGACATGGTCGATGCCATCGGGACGGCGGACCACGTGGTCCTCACGCTTGCGGACGGCGTGGGCATGAACATGGTGGAGATGCTGCCGGAGGACTCGTTCCTGCGCAGCAACCTGCACAGCGACATCCTGGCGGTCTTTCCGTCCACCACATCTGTGGCGCTGACCTCGCTGACGACCGCGCAGTGGCCGGCGGAGCACGCGATCATGGGCTGGTGGACGTACCTGCCCGAGCTCAACGGGGTCGCGACCATACTCCAGTACACAGACCGGGGCACGGGAGCGGACCTGGTGAATCGGGGAATCGACCCGGAGCGGACTTTTCCGGTCAAGTCGGTCTGGCCGCGGATGACGCGGGACGGGCTGGTTGTCGTGCCCGAGCGAATCAAGGACTCGGTCTACTCGAATTTCTTCAATGGGGGACTCGAGAGCTTTGGGTACAGGTCGCTCTCTGAGGCGGTCGGCGTAGTGTCCGAGCGCGTACTGAACGCCAGCGAGCCGACGTTCACGTACCTGTACGTGCCGCGCGTGGACAGCCTGGCGCACCTGCACGGGATGTCTCGGCCGGAGGTGAAGCACGCGCTGGTGGAGGTGGACAACGGGCTGTCGCAGCTTCACTCGGAAATCGGGGACAAGGCCCGGATGGTGGTCACCGCCGATCACGGGCTGCTCGACGCGACCGCGGCGCAGCGTCACACGCTCCGCCCGAACCGGGAGATCCAGCCACTGATGATCTCGCCGCCGTCGGGGGACGCGCGGGTGATGTACCTGCCGACGTGGACGTGGGCCGGGGACCGGATGCGGAGGTACTTCGAGCGCCGGTTCGGGGAGCGGTTCGCGGTGATCGACCTGGAGGAGGCGATCAAGCTGGAGATGCTGGGGCCTGAGCCGCCGTCGGACGTGGCGATGCAGCGGCTGGGGAACCAGATCGCGATCTCGACGGGGCCGGACATGATCGAGTACAACGCGGCTCGTGGTCAGGGGAGAATGGTGCAGCTGAACTGCCACCACTCGGGGCTCACGCCTGAGGAGATGCGGATTCCGTTTGTGGTGGCTTAATGTGCCGGTAACACGTTGTACACATTAAGATGGTATAAATGATGGATAACTCCACTGTGAATTCTGTGTCACATCAGGTAGGCGAACCCTGAGCGAGACATCCTGCCACTCCTAGATTGCCGTGCCGCGAACCACCTCATGGATTCCCGCTTTCGCGGGAATGACGGGAGTGGAGGGAATGACGGCAGAGGCGAGAATGACGAGAGTGGCGTCGCCAACCAAACTGGATCCCATGCACAGGAGGCAGCCCGTGCCAGAGACTCTTAATCCTATTCAGCAGCTGGGCCGACTTGGTCAGTCGGTCTGGTATGACAATATGTACCGCGCGCTCATCGAGACGGGTGAGCTAAAGAGACTGATCGACTCGGGGGTGACGGGGCTTACGTCGAACCCGACGATCTTTGAGAAGGCGATCTCGTCGAGCGACGACTATGACGAGTCGCTTGTCGCTCACGCCAGGCGAAGCAGCGATCCGCAGGACCTGTTCGAGGGGCTGGCCGTCGAGGACATCCGTGCCGCGGCCGACCTGCTGCTGCCCGTCTACGAGAGGACAGAGGGCGCTGACGGCTTTGCCTCTCTGGAGGTCAACCCGCATCTCGCGCACGATACCAAGGGGACCATCAAGGCTGCGAGGCGGCTGTTCTCGGCGCTGGGCCGACCCAACGTGATGATCAAGGTGCCCGCCACGCCTGAGGGCATTCCAGCGATTCGCGATCTGATCGGCAGGGGGATCAACGTCAACGTGACGCTCATCTTCTCGCTGGAGATGTATGCGAAGGTGCGCGACGCGTACGTGGCAGGTCTCGAAGACCTGGTCAAGGCGGGAGGAGACCCGGCGAGGGTGTCGTCGGTAGCGTCGTTCTTCGTCAGCCGTGTAGATACCTCGGTAGACGGTCTGATCGGCGATGCGGGCGGCGCGCTGGACGAGTACCAGGGCAAGGCGGCAGTCGCGAACGCGAAGATCGCGTACCAGGAGTTCAAGTCCACCTTCAGCGCCGACAGGTTCCGCGCGGTCGCGGAGCGCGGAGCGCGGGTGCAGAGACCTCTGTGGGCATCCACTAGCACGAAGAACCCGGAGTACAGCGACGTGCTGTACGTGGAGACGCTCATCGGGCCGCACACGGTCAATACCATGCCTGACGCGACGCTAGCCGCGTTCATGGAGCACGGTACGGCGCGGACGTCCATCGAGGAGGGCGTCGAGGAATCACGCGACGTCATATCCGCGCTGGAGGCCGGTGGGGTCAGCATGGAGGCTGTCACGACGCAGCTCATGCACGACGGGGTCAAGGCGTTCGCCGACTCGTTCGACGAGCTGATCGACAATATCGTCGCCAAACGGGACAAGCTGCTGTCCGCGTTGGCAGCCCCTGTGGAATAGTGAATGGTGAGGGTGGATTCATTCAACATTCCTCATTCAACATTCGGAATTCCTGAGAATGCAGTAGCTCGCATCTGGTCCGGCGACCACACGCTGTGGTCGTCCGACCCTACTGAGATCACGGACCGGCTCGGCTGGCTGGATGTTCCGGCGTCGATGCTGGACACCGTGATCGATCTCACCCGGTTTGCGCAGCAGGTGCGTGATGAGGGTACGAAGCACGTCGTCCTGCTTGGGATGGGCGGGAGCAGCCTGGGTGCGGAGGTGCTGGGGGGCGCCCGCGATCAGGAGTCAGAGAGCGGTCCTCGTGCCTCAAGGATTCACCCTCACCCTAACCCTCTCCCTGAGGGAGAGGGGACTTTCACGTCTCACTCCTCAGTGGGACGTGGGTGGCCGGAGCTGATCGTGCTGGACTCGACTATTCCGGCGCATATAGCGAGTGTTGTGGAGCATATCGATCCGGCGCATACGCTGTTCCTGGTCTCGTCCAAGTCTGGCACGACTATCGAGCCGAACATGCTCTACAAGTTCTTCAGGAGCGTTGTAGAGGACGCAGTTGGCGTGGGAAGCGCCGGGAGCAGGTTCGTCGCAATCACCGACGCGGACTCGGCCCTGGACAAGCTTGGGCAGGAGGCCGGGTTCAGGCGGGTGTTTCGCAACAGGCCGGACATCGGCGGTCGGTACTCGGTGCTGAGCTACTTCGGGCTGGTCCCCGCTGCGCTGATCGGGTTCGATATTCGTGGTCTGCTGAACAGCGCGGTGGCGATGCAGGGTGCGTGCGGCGCGGGTGTCCCGGAACCCAGGAATCCGGGTGCATGGTTCGGCGCGGTACTCGGATCGCTAGCGCTGGCAGGGCGGGATAAGCTGACGATACTGACGTCGCCTGCGCTTGCGTCGTTCGGGCTGTGGGCGGAGCAGCTTGTGGCTGAGAGTCTCGGGAAGAACGGACTGGGTATTGTGCCAATTGCAGGGGAGCCTGTAGAGGATCTTGAGCAAGTTGGAGCTGACCGGCTGTTCGTTTCCCTTGAGATGGCTGGAGAGGACTCTGAGGCAGAAGCGCTGGCAGACCGGCTGGTCTCCGACGGTCATCCGGTCGTCAGGTACAGGATCGATGACGTCAGCGACCTCGGTGGGGAGTTCTTCCGGTGGCAGTTCGCGATTGCGATTGCTGGCGCCGTCATGGGGGTGCATCCCTTCGATCAGCCGAACGTGCAGAGGGCCAAGGACCTGACGAATGAGGCGCTGGCGAGATTCATGTCGCGTGGAGAGGCTCCGACATTGGCGCCAGAGGGGTCGGTCGACGAGCTGGTCTCAGGCATGAGCGCCGGGGACTACCTGGCCATCCTCGCGTATCTTGAGCAGACGCCGGAGGTGGATGCTGCGCTGGCGAGACTGAGGTCGGCCATCGCATCGAAGCACTCGGTGCCGACGACGCTGGGGTACGGGCCACGGTACCTGCACTCGACCGGACAGCTGCACAAGGGCGGGGCGAACAATGTCGCCGCGCTGATGGTGACTGCTCCTCATGTCCAGGACATCGACATACCGGGGGAAAGCTTCAGCTTCGGAGTTCTGGCAGATGCGCAGGCGTCGAGCGACCTCGCGGCGCTGAGGTCGGTGGGGAGGAAGGTGGGGAGTGTGGTATTGGATGAGGAGTCCCAGGCGGCGGCCGGAATCATTGGTCTTGCTGAAAGCCTATAGAGAGCAGCAGGCGTCTCTTCATCATTGATGTACAATGGCTGCGACGTTAACTGGCTGTGGTGAATGATCAAGGGACCGGACATGGCTCGCAAAACAACAAAGAAGCGCCAAATAGTCGAAACGCCTTCAGAGCGGTTCGAGCGAGTGACGCAGCGAGTATTGAATCGCCAACGAAAGGCCAAGTCGAAGAAGGCAGAACTAGGACAACAAAAGGCAGTCACCTCCCCTAAATGATCTCCCTAACCATATGCCTGAATTCCCTGATGTCCGCGAAGTAGTTGGGGTAAGCTTGTCTTAGTGCAGTCAGCGAGTCCGTAGATATCAAGACTACGTCGACTCTTGGGTTGCGTCTGTTCCTCTCTTCCATAGTCCTATACGTTTCGGCAGCGTCTTCTAGTTCGTTAGCACTAAAGCCATGCCCGCGCACTGACTGTGTGTCCAGATTCAGTTCGAGCACGGCTATCCGGATTCGTCTGTCACGGAGTGCTTCAACCTGAGCGGTAACTCCTTCGAACGCAAGTAGGTGCTCTGATATCTGCAACTCTTCATCGCATATCCTTAATTCATTAATGATTTCCATCTCGTCGGTCGGAGTGTTTGGAACTAGGGGAGTCTCTTCACGAAGGGCGACCACAGAGCTCATGAGAGCGAAGAATCGCAACCATGTCGCGTTACCAATGTTGGACTTCAGTGCGTCGCCAGTGAAGGTCCCTACGGTCTCAACAGCTGTTGCCCATTGATGCTGAGACTGGGATCGAATCTGAATCTCAATCTGCAAATCTTGCCATTCAGTCGTACGTTCACTGTTGTAGGCATAGATAAGGTGCAGACCCCGATACCCGGTGGTTGGGGGACTGTCTATGTAGTTACTCCGCCTGACCAGTTCATGACGCATCCTGCTATCAACCAGGTCAGCGGCAAGATTGAAGGCATCATCGGCATTGGCGACAATTGCGCGACACCCACCAATATCCTGCATCCGTGAAAGCCGTATTCTCGGCAGTCTTTCGAGTTTCGACACTATGGATGGGAGGCGTTTGAGTCGCTGGGCGACAATGCCGCTACTCCCCGCTCTTCTGCGCAGGTTATTTCGGAACGTGTCCAATGGACGGGCATGAGAGGCTCGCCACTGGCTGACCACGTTGACCGCGTGAAGACGCTCGGCCTCTGAGACTTCACTTGGCCTGTCCGGGTCGGCATAGCCCGCGAGCACTAAAGTGCGTCCGGCCTCATCGACTTCTTGAGGGCTGTACTGTGGTGCGATGGGTGCCATCTATCATTATCATTGTAGCCAGTCCCAGAGTTCCAATATACTTTTGTGACTCTTGGAGACTGAAAAATCCCCAGTGCTGGTTCCCGCTTTCGGAGACCTTTGCAAAACCCCCTCTCCTGGAGGGAGAGGGTTGGGGTGAGGGTGAAAACGGCTTCGCTCCAAGTTCGTAAGCACCACCCATGCCCCTCTGGATTCCGGCTTTCGCCGGAATGACGAAGTTACGCGAAGGTCTGCTTTCGTGGGAATGACGGCCGGGTAGCGGCAGGCAACGATTTATGTCAGAAGAAACTACTCCGGCGGCGAGCGACTTCATACGCGCGAGGATCATCGAGGACAACGAGACGGGGCGATTTGGGAGGCGTGTACATACCCGGTGGCCTCCTGAACCAAACGGATACTTGCACCTCGGGCACGCGACCGCCATCAACCTTAACTTCGGCATCGCGAGGGACTTCGACGGGCTGTGCAACTTCCGGTTCGACGACACCAATCCGCTCGCGGAAGAGGCGGAGTACGTCGAGTCTCAGAAGCAGGATACCCGCTGGCTCGGGTTCGAATGGGGCGGCCGGGAGCTGTACGCGTCCGACTACTTCGGGCAGCTCTACGACTTCGCTGAGCAGCTCATCCTGGCGGGCAAGGCTTACATTGACCACCTGACAGGTGAGCAGATCCGCGAGTACCGGGGTACGCTGACCGAGCCGGGGCGCAACAGTCCGTACCGTGACAGGTCGGCCGAGGAGAACCTCGACCTGTTCAGGCGTATGCGCGCGGGCGAGTTCGAGGATGGCACGTGCGTGCTGCGGGCGAAGATCGACATGGCCTCGCCAAACATGAACATGCGCGATCCGACGATCTACCGCATCCGCAGGGCAAGTCACCATCAGACAGGTGACGAGTGGTGCATCTACCCGATGTACGACTATGCTCACCCGATCTCCGACTCGATTGAGGGCATCACACACTCGCTGTGCTCGATGGAGTACGAGGACCACCGGCCACTGTACGACTGGTTCCTCGACGAGCTGGACATCTACCATCCGCAGCAGATCGAGTTCGCGCGGTTCAACATCACGCACACGGTGCTCAGCAAGCGCAGGCTGATCACGCTGGTCGAGGACAATCACGTCAACGGCTGGGACGACCCTCGGATGCCTACCATCGCGGGACTTCGAAGGCGCGGGTATACGCCGCAGGCTATACGGTCGTTCTGCGAAGAGGTGGGAATCAACAGGACTGTCTCTCTCACTGAGATGGGGCTGCTGGAACACCACCTGCGCACTGACCTCAACGTGCGGGCGCAGCGTCGGATGGCGGTGCTCAATCCGCTGAAAGTAGTCATCGAAAACTTCCCGGAAGGCGAAGTGGACTACCTGGACGCGATCAACAACCCTGAGGACGAGTCCGCTGGATCGCGCAAGGTGCCGTTCTCGCGGGAGCTGTACATCGACCGCGACGACTTCATGGAAGACCCGCCGCGCCGGTTCTACCGGCTCGCGCCGGGGCGTGAGGTGAGGCTCAGGTACGGCTACTTCATCAAGTGCGAAGAGGCTATCAAGGACGAGGCTGGCGAGATCGTGGAACTGCGCTGCACATACGATCCCGAGACGCGAGGCGGCTCGGCGCCGGACGGACGCCGGGTGCGCGCGACGCTGCACTGGGTATCTTCCGACCATGCCATCGACGCTGAGGTGAGGCTGTACGACAGCCTGTTCACCGTGCCGAATCCGTACGACGTCCCGGAAGACAAGACCTGGACGGACTTCATCAACCCGGAGTCGCTGACCGTGCTGACCGGCTGCAAGCTGGAGCCGTCGCTGGCAGATACCAATGATGGAGAGCCGCTGCAGTTCGAGCGGGTCGGCTACTTCGTGAAGGACCGGGACTCCACTTCAGCGACGCCAGTATTCAACCGGTCGGTGGGGCTGCGCGATACGTGGGCACGGATACAGCAGCGCGGCGGGTGAGCGGCGTATCCGACTAAGCCTGGAGCTATTGTGTTCTCCCCAGAAACACAAATGACTACTGCTCAACACATCACAGCGGTAAGCGTCAACCGGGGGCATGACCCCCGGGCCGTATATGTCGCCCAGGAGATTCATGATCTCGTCGACACGGAGTGTGTGATCCTGTTTGGATCCCGATCCCGGGAAGGCTGGACCGACCGTTCTGACATCGACATCATGGTCATTACAGAGGAACCGCCCACTCAGACTGATGAGAGCAGAATAGCCGCTTCCGCAGAGAAGATTCTGGCACGGACATATGCGGAGAGTCCCGCAATTGATCTGGTGATGCTGTCGGCCGAGCAGTACCGCAGGCGCTCCAAAAGCATCAACAACGTGGCGGCCATCGCGTCACGGGAGGGAATCAGGTTGACTCGGAACCCCGAAGACAACATCAGGTACGAGCTTGATGACGCGGCGGAGCGCGAAGAGCGCATCCTGCGAATCGCCGATGCCAACATGCACTACCGGAATCTTCACCTAATGCTGGACGCGGGCGTGCAAGACAGGGGCGTTGTCTTCCAGGCGCACCAGGCGTTGGAAAACGGTATGAAGGCGCTGATATCGGCGCTGGGAAACGAGTATCCGCATCACCATGACCTGGCGGAGTTGGCGGACGCCGTCCGGCAGACTGATCTCGACGGAGACTGGAACTTCCACAGTGACCTACAGCAACTCAACGGATACGCTGGAGCTGCTCGGTACGGACAGGTGCTGAACCCGGTCACCGATTTCGTACAGATGGCAAACCACGTCACGAGTGATCTGGAGCAGATTCACCGGCGCATTTTGGAACTTACCGACGATGATCCATGGACAGTTCCGCCGGAATCCGACTCCGATACGGTGGAGGCGCGATTTAGACCTTAGGCCGTCCCGCTTTGATCACGCCGGAATCTCATATGTGGGCAGAGTGGATTCCCGCCTTCGCGGGAATGACGGATTCAGTTTCGGAACGCATCACTGGGTTAGTCTTAGAACAAGTACAGGGCGATGGCTATTATGGCCACTACTACGGGGGTGGCTACCACTGTGATCAGGATGAGGTCTCGGGTGCTGCGGGCGCCGGGCCTGGAAGCGCTCTGCGAGGGGTTTTCACGCGTGATCATGGAGCCGCAGTAGACGCAGGCGAAGTGACCCATATTGGGATACACGCTATCTGGAACGTACCTTGGTTCCATGGTCTGGTTACATACGCCGCACGTTTCCCGCATTACTGCCCTACCCTGCTGAGATGAACTCGCGCACCTGGGCCATGTCGGGCATGGCTTCGGTGTCGCCGTGGCGGGTGCAGACCAGGGCGCCGCAAGCGTTGCCCAATTCCAGGGCCGTGTGAAGGACATCGGCGCGTTCGCTGGACGGCAGCGATAGGAAGTCGAGCATCGAGCATCGCTGGAAGATCCCGGCGAGCGCTCCGGCAACGAAGGCGTCGCCGGCTCCGACGGGGTCAATTACCTCGACGTTGAAGCCGCTGTGCTCGACGATCTGTTCGCCATCGAAGGCTACCGCGCCGGTGTCGCCGGTCGTGACTATCGCGAGCCTGGTTTCGCCGCTTACGAAGCGGCGCCCGTGCTCTGAGGCGGTCATCTCTCCGCCCCAGATCATCTCGGCCTCGTCGTGGCCGACCTTGAACAGCGTGGCGTGCTCGCGCATCCGGTCGCAGACGGCGCGGGCCTCGTCAGGACTCCACAAGGCTTCGCGGTAGTTGACGTCCATGCTGACGGGGATGCCGTTCTGTTGAGCCTCAGCCATGACGGTGAGAGTCGTCTCCAGGCAGGTATCGCTCAGCGCGGGTGTGATGCCGGTGACGTGGAGGAGGTCGGCGCCTGCCAGATGAGGCAGCACCTCGTCTGCTGACAGACGGCTGGCTGCGCTGCCGGCGCGTCTGTATCGGCGAATGACATCGCCGCCTCCGAGGTGGTTCAGGAGCTGGATGCCTGTGAACTCTCCTGGCGACTGTGGGGCGTGGACCTCGATCTGTCCGGTCAGCTCGGCAGCGATGGTGTCGCCGTCAGCATCGGCCCCGAGCCGGCTGATCCAGATTGCGCGTACCTCGTCGGGCAACAGCTTGCGGAGGTCGATGGCGACGTTGGACTCGGCACCGGCTACGTGGCGTGTGTAGCTGCCGTCGGGGTCGTACGAGCCGAGGTAGTCGGCGTTGTGCTGGACCAGGGTCTCGCCGAAGGTTAGGAATGTTGTTGTCTTGTCTTTTGTGGGCATGGGTTTACATTGGTTCTTCGGCCATGTGGGGGAAGACGGTGCCGGTGTAGGGATGCTGGGCGGCTACTTCTTCGTCGAGCTCTATTCCGAGGCCGGGCTTGGTGGGCGGGATTATGTAGCCGTCCTCCCACTGGATGGGCTCTTTGAGTATCTCGCCGTAGACCTCGCCGAACCCCTCGATGCCGTTGTCGGTGGTGAGCTTGAGGAAGACCCAGTAGGGTCCGCCGTGGCTGGGTGGCGGGTTCTCGACGACGTATGTCTTGAGGTCTGTGACTTTCATGGGATGTGTCTCCTGGGGAGTGTGAGTTGGGGTACAGGGTATCGGGTGCGGGTTGGGGGTGGAAGTCTGAGTCGAGAGACTGTCCCAAATTAGTAGGCCGTTCAAGAGGCAACCGTCCTTCGACAAGCTCAGGACGAACGGATGCGGACAAGATGTCCGCGCTCCAATAGCGGATGCCTACTGATCTGGGACAGATTCCTGAGTCGGATTCTGGTTGAAACATCGACTATGCGATAGTATAGTTGCGTGAACGTAAAATACTGAATTGGCAGACTTTATGTGCCCAGCTTCAAGCTGGCGGCGTATAGGAGGGAGATATGGTCGCCGCAGACCTTGATCTAATGGCCCACCTGTTCAGGAGGGCCGGATTTGGCGCGACGAGGGAAGAGCTTGAAGCGTATGCCGCGAGGGGATACGAAGAGGCTGTCGAAGACCTCGTCAACCCGGAACGGTGCCCTGGACTGGACGAAGACATCATCACCAGGTACGTGGACGGAGAGAACCACGTCATCTGGACAGGAACCTGGATCTACCGCATGGTCGTCACCAAGCGGCCGCTCGTGGAGAAGATGGCGCTGTTCTGGCACCACGTCTTCGCGACGGGCGTCAGCAAGGTGGAGCATCCGCCTTCCATGGTGAAGCACATCCAGATGTTCCGTGACAAGGGTCTGGGGGACTTCCGCACCCTGCTGGTCGAGCTTTCGAGAGATCCGGCGATGATCTTCTGGCTCGACAACAACGAGAACAAGATGGGCGAGCCGAACGAGAACTACGGGCGCGAGCTGCTGGAGCTGTTCTCGATGGGTGTCGGCAACTACTCGGAAGACGACATCAAGAACGCCTCGCGGGCGTTTACCGGGTGGACGTTCACGCAGCCAATCCCGATCTACCCACAGGGGCACTACCCGTCCCAGTTCGAATTCAGACCCGAGCTCCACGACGACGGCCCCAAGACGTTCCTCGGCGAGACCGGCAACTTCGACGGCGAGGACATCATCGACATTATCGTCAGACAGGAGGCGACCGCGCGATTCATCTCGCGGCACCTCTACAACTACTTCGTTGCCGACGAGCCGCAGGTGCCGGCGTGGTCGGTTGAACCTCCACAGGACCCGGAGGCGATCGATACGCTGGTGAAGGCGTACTTCGACAGCGACGGAGACCTGCGCGAAATCATGCGCACGCTGTTCCTGTCCGACTTCTTCAAGGAGGCCAGGTTCAAGAGGGTGAAGAGCCCGGCCGAGGTAGTGGCCGGAGTGCTGAAGCTCGGCGGGACGCTCGACTTCCCGAAGCCGCAGATGACCAAGTTCGGAACGGCTTCCACGCTCATGGGTCAGCAGCTTCTCAATCCTCCGACGGTGGAAGGCTGGCACACGGGCAAGGAGTGGATAGACGGCGGCACGCTCAACGAGCGGATCAACTTCGCGGTCGAGCACATCGGCGACGAGGACGTCCCTGGTGTGCGGAACATTGTGGACCGCCTGGGCAGCTCGGAAGGCCAGCTCTCTCCTGAGGAGTTCACCGACCAGTGCCTGGACCTTCTCGGGCCGCTGGACGTGAGTGACCAGACCCGAGAGACGCTGCTCGAGTACGCCTCCGAATCTGGAGGATCACTGGACCTCAGCACACCTGAGAAGCGTGAGGAGTGCGTACCCAGGATCATCCACATGCTGCAGATGATCGTTTCAAGCAAGGAGTTCCAGTTCGCCTAGCCCAGCCAGCTTAAAGCTGGACATAAGAGGCAGACCAATGAAGTTGCTGCCTCTCCGCAGAAGAATGAGGGTGAGGCTGCAAATCTACTCAAGAGTGATGGGTGCAAGGGAGAGATAAGAAGATGACGATAAACGGAAAGCCGCCAGTAATGGTGGTCGTGCAGCTCACGGGCGGCAACGACTTCATGAACACGCTGGTCCCGTACAACAACGGGGTCTACTACGATGCCCGTCCCACGGTGGTCATCCCGCAGGAAGAGGTGCTGCCGATCAACGACACGCTCGGCTTCAACCCCAACCTGGCTCCGCTCAAGGAGATGTACGACGCGGGCAACGTGGCGATCGTACAGGGAATCGGTTACGAGAACTCGAGCCGGTCGCACTTCAGGGCCATGGACATCTGGCACACCTGCGAGCCGGTCAAGGTCGGCACCGAGGGATGGCTCGGCCGGACGATCAGGGAGATCGATCCTGACAAAGAGAACGTCCTGACGGCGGTCAACATCGGCAGGGGCCTTCCCCGCGCGCTGGTGGCGCCGGGAGTCCCGGTGACTTCGGTCGGCGACCTGGACAACGTCGGACTGATGACGAGCATCGAGGAGCAGGAGCGGCGCACCAAGGCGCTGGACATGTTCAAGAAGATGTACGCTCCGGCCATCGGCACCGGCCCGGTCATGGAGTACCTGGCGCAGACGGGCTCAGACGTGTACACGGGCGCGGACATCCTGAAGCAGGCTCCAGCGTCGTACACGTCGGAAGTCGAGTACGCTGACAACTCCATCGCCAAGAGCCTCAAGGACGTGGCGCGGACGCACATCGCCGGTCTCGGCACGCGAATCTTCTACACGAACCACGGCGGCTACGACCACCACGCGAACGAGCTCAAGACGCATCCTCAGCTCCTGACCGAGCTGGGCGGTGCGATCACGGACTTCTTCCAGGACCTGCGCGACCATGAGGCCTCTGAAGAGGTCGTGATGCTCGTCTTCACCGAGTTCGGACGCCGGATGCGCGACAACGGCAGCGGCACGGACCACGGCTCAGGCGGCGGCGCGTTCATCATCGGCGACCGCGTCAACGGCGGGCTGTACTCCGAGTATCCGTCGCTCGAACCGTCGAAGTGGCTGCACGGCGAGGACCTTGACTGGACCATCGACTACCGCGGCATCTACTCGACTATCCTCGACCAGTGGCTAGGGCTTGACCCTGTGCCGATCGTCGACGGCCAGTTCGAACAGATCAACCCGTTCAACTAGCCGCGTCAGGACTGAAACCAGAGAGCAGGGGTGGGCCTGAATCCCGCCCCTGCCGACCATCTATGATCGGAGGTTTACTATGGGACGACCCTATGGACTCCTGAGAGCCGGCTACCCGTTTCTCAAGACGCTCGGAATGCGGAGGATAACGAATTTCCCGCTCGACGTCGCCGTCGGAGACGAGGGGCGGCTCTACATCCTCTGTAGGAACGACGGCGCGGCAGTCATCCGCGTCTGGTCATTTGACGACGCTGAACGCCTGACCGACGACCTGATCGGCATAGGCGGGTACGGCGAGGACGAGGGCCAGTTCACCTGGCCGGTCAACGTGATCTGCGATGGCGAAGAGAACGTGTACGTGTCCGACGAGGCGCTGCACCGCATCTCCTCGTTCAGCAAGGACGGCGAGTTCCTCGGCTGCTGGGGTGAAGAGGGCGACGGCGAGGGCCAGGTCAACGGGCCTGCCGGAATCGCGTTCGACGCCGACGAGAACATGTACGTCGTCGATACGCTCAACCATCGCATCCAGAAGTTCACCAAGGACGGCGAGTACATCTCGGGCTGGGGTTCGCTGGGCGACGGTCCGGGCGAGTTCAACATGCCCTACGGCGTGACCGTGGACGAAGTGGGCGACGTGTACGTCGGTGACTGGCGCAACGACCGCGTCCAGAAGTTCACTGCCGACGGCGAGTTCGTCTTCGAGATCGGCTCAACCGGGTCTGGAAAGGGCGAGTTCAACCGCCCGACCGGCGTGGCAGTCGACAGGTTCGGGGACATCTACGTCGCGGACACCGGCAACGACAGGATCCAGCTCTTCAATGAGAAGGGCGAGTACGTCCAGCGGTTCATCGGGGACGCGACCCTGTCGCGGGTTGCGCGTGACTACATGCTGACCAACGCCTATCCCAACAGGCTGCGGGACATGGCCGACCTGGAGATCCAGAAGCGGTTGCGCGCTCCGAAGTCGGTACGTGTGAGCAATGGCCACATGTTTGTGGCTGACTACCGCTCGTACCGGGTGCAGGTGTACAAGAACGAGGCCATCCCGCTGAACGAGTCGCAGATGTCCGCGCCAATGAGGGCGCCGACGCTGGCGACGGTGTAGTCGGAGACTCCGACAAGTTCCGCATGGCATCTGAGTAGTCCCTTCTCCCCTGATGGGAGAAGGTTAGGATGAAGGTGATTACATCTATCACCCTCACCTCAGTCCTCTCCCGCCAAGGGAGAGGAGGCGAATAGAGCCACTTTTCAATGAGCGTCTCAACCGACGATTGTAAACGCACGTCCAAAAAGGAGAGTCCATAATGCCGTCTTTTAGCTATGGCGAAGTCCGGATTCAGTATGAAGAGGTTGGCTCGGGGTTTCCGCTGCTGGTGACTCCGGGTGGAGGGCTGAACTCGGTTATCAGCGGGTGGCCAGGCCAGGTGTTCAATGCGATGGAGGTGTTCAAGGACGACTTCCGGTGCATCACGATGGACCAGCGCAACGCCAACGGCGGGCAGTCGACCGGGCCGGTTCAGGTCGAGAACCCGTGGGGCGCGTTTGCGGACGATCAGCTTGCGCTGATGGACCACCTGGGCATCGACAAGTTCCTGTTCATGGGCTACTGCATCGGTGGGCCATTTGCCTTCAAGCTGATCGAGCAGGCGCCTGAGCGTGTCGCTGCGGCGGTGTTCTGCCAGCCTGTCGGCCACTCCAGCAAGACTCCTGACTCGATGTACGACTCAGGTATCGAGTCCTGGGGTCCGCCGCTGTGCGAGCAGCGGGATGACGTGACTATGGAGATTGTCGAGCAGTACCTGCACAACCTGTATCGCATCCAGCCGGACTTCATGTACACCGTCTCGCGGGAGTTCGCGAGCGAGTGCCAGACGCCGATACTGGTGATGCCGGACGATACGCCTTCACACTCCCTGGAGGCTGCGATGGCTCTGGCGGACCTGGCTCCGAAGGCTGAGGTGACGGCTTATCCCTGGAAGGAAGATGAGGAGACCAAGGCCCGGACGATTGAGCAGGTTCGGGAGTTTTTGACGAGGCATGGGGGTGGGTGACGGGGCTGGATGCTGGAGTCGATGTAGGTTTGGGGTGAGGATTTCGCCCTCACCCCCGGATCAAGTCCGGGGCAGGCTCCAACCCTCTCCCCCAGGAGAGGGGACTTAAGGAGAGTCTTTCATGCCGTCTTTTGCCTATGGCGATGTCCGCATCGAGTATGAAGAGGTTGGCTCGGGCTTTCCGCTGCTGGTGACACCGGGAGGTGGTCTGAACTCGATCATCAGCGCCTGGCCGTACCAGGTGTTCAACGCGATGGAGGTGTTCAAGGCCGACTTCCGGTGCATCACAATGGACCAGCGCAACGCCATCGGCGGCCAGTCCACCGGGCCGGTGCAGGTCGAAGATCCTTGGGGCGCGTTTGCTGACGATCAGCTTGCACTGATGGACCACCTGGGCATCGACCAGTTCCTGTTCATGGGTTCCTGCATTGGGGGAGCGTTCGCGTTCAAGCTCATCGAGCGGGTGCCTGAGCGAGTGGCTGCAGCGGCATTCTGCCAGCCGGTCGGTCACTCCAGCAAAACTCCTGACGCCCCGTACGACTCCAGTCTCGAGTCCTGGGGACTACCGTTGTGCGAACAGCGGGATGATGTCACTATGGAGATCGTCGAGCAGTACCTGCACAACCTGTATCGCATCCAGCCGGACTTCATGTACTGCGTCTCGCGGGAGTTCGCGAGCGAGTGCCGGACCCCGATCCTGGTGATACCGGACGATACGCCTGCACACTCATACGAGGCTGCCATGGCCCTGGTGGAACTGGCTCCGAAGGCTGAGGTGACGGCGTATCCGTGGAAGGAGGACGAGGAGACTAAGGCCAAGACGATTGAACGGGTGAGGGGGTTCTTGAAGAGGCATGCGGTTGGGTGGAAATGTAACCCTCCCTGACTGAACTAGAATCCAAGAGAATTAACAAACTCTCCAGCAATAGGCGGCCAATTGATGGATAAGGCGACGATTGCTGCTTCAGCCGTGACCTACTGCAGAATAGCAATTACAGCCCACTCCAAAATCGCACACCCCCAAATTTCACATCACGACTTCCCGCCAATCTATCTCACAGACCGCTTTGAACACACGTATTGCGGCTCGACCGACTCCACAAGTGTTCCTCTATGTGACCAATGGCTGCACGCAACTCAATCGGGGAAGGGGCCCAAAGCCTGAACATCCCCTAACGGATGAATCTCGACAGACTAGCCTTCATTTGACAAGAGACCTCCGCGGACCTAGCCGATTCATCAACTCTCCTTTAATGTTGGAATAGGTTTGACTGGCTTTATGCCAGAGAACTTGCTCCGCAACAGCTTAGGTGCTTGGAGAGGTTCGATCTTTTCAACACAACCATCCCTGTAACGGTGTATGTCTACCTGCCTATCCGCACTTATACGCTGAAGTCTAGTATAAAAGCGTGGATTAGAAGTCTTGAACGACACGCTGTTCAAGAGTTTGTCCTCAATCAATCTCAACAACAATCCATCCAGAAATGACGCCGAGATTACTTCAGCATCGTCTAAGTCTAACGCTACTGGCCCCTCCTTAAAGTGCGAAGCGAATTCATGATATGCTTCCGTTCCCCTACCCCGAGTCGTAAGCACGCGTGACAGCTCCGAAACATTGAGGATTGTTATTGACCTATCCATTGCTAGCCTCCCAGTGGAATTGACACTTCGACTTGAACACCGCTCAGATCGTAAGCTTGGCTACCAGACGCTAGTCCTTTACGATTCCAAAGCACCCATCCATCACCGGTTGATAAGAAGATTTGACCGTCCAGCTCGTTCACATACTCTCTTGCATCTGTTAAACCCCTGCCGCCCTCGCTACGACGTGACACGTTTCCCTCAAATGCCTTAATTGCAGCTGACTCGTGAGATGAGCTCCTCAAGTGTGCGAATGTCGGATTCCTCGTCAAGCTACTCCGGATACCGATACCACTGTCTCCGATGGCGAAATCCAGTCTTCCCAATTGTGGATACAATTGCAACGCACATATTGCAAGCTCTTCCTCAGAATGTTGTACGAAGTTGTCAACAAGCTCGGATGCAAATTCTGCAACTAAACCAACATCAGCTCTACGACCAACAGAGTTCTTTGACAGAACATCAAGCACATTTTGGCTGACATCGTCGGCAGTATTTGATTCATTTGCCAAGACAATAATGTCGTTAAATGATGTCCGATTGGTTAGGCTAAAGCGCGATTTCTGCTCTTTATAGTCAATTCTATTTCGTCCCCAGAATTGCTGAGCACTCAGATAGTCCTTTACTCTTGTTGAACGAGGTCCGATAATTTCAAAGTATGTCCCTCTTTCGTTGTACCACTCGATGTACAGACTAAGGTAAATCAGAGCATAAGGCTCTATAAAGTTGATATCTCTCATATCAATAAATGGTTGCTTCGCATTAGGGATAATCCTTTGGCAGAAGCTGTCCACAGTGCTGTACGTTAGGTTCATTATCAACCTGTTGGACTTAATGGGTGAGGCGAGTTGTCCTAGGAATCGAATTTAGCTGTCAACTTGCATGATGTCCTCATTCGGTTGCGAATTCAATCTCCGACTGTGCAGTCTCACCAATTCACACAGGTACAAGCCAGATGATGTGCTGAGCAGGGCCACAGTTCATTCTAGACTATTCTTTGCCGAGGCTGTGCATCGTCCGCGTCACTCCCCACATACTTCCCCTACAGGATATCAGTCTGCGCTGGCTTGGGCGGGGGTTGGTTTGGGCTCTTCGTCTTCTTCGGTGAGGTACTCTGTCTCCCAGTTGGGGATTAGGAGGCGGTCGGTGCGCTCCAGGAGCACAATGCTTGCGGCGCCGAGCAGGCTGGCTACCATGGAGATTATCAGCGCGAGATCGTAGCTGCCAAAGAAGTCGTACACGATCCCGCCGACCCAGCCGCCTACGGCCATTCCGAGACCCGCTCCGAGCATCTGGAATCCGTGCGCCGACCCGACGGGCGCCTGTCCGTAGTACCTGCGGTTGAGGATCGGGAATCCTCCTGCCTCTCCGCCATAGCCAATCCCAAAGACGGCAGCGAACACGTAGAAGAGCCATACGTCGTGCGTCCAGAAGAGCATCACGACAGGAATTCCCTGGAGGATGTAGGCCACGGTCATGACGGTCTTGGGACCTATGTAGTCTGAGAGTACGGGAGTCGCCAATCGCGTGGCGATGCTGACTCCTGAGAGCACCGTCAGCAGTCCGGCGGCGACAACGACGGAGATGCCCTCCTCTATGGCGATCGGCACGATGTAGACGAGTATGACCGCGTGTCCGACGCATCCGAGGAAGTGGATCGAGCTCAGGTTCCAGTACGCCTTGGTGTGGCGCATGAACTTGGTGAACAGCTTGACGCGGTCGACCGAGGGCGGCCGCCGCGACGCGGGAGGATCGCCGGGCAGTGCGCCGTAGGGTTCCAGCCCGCGGTCGGCGGGCCGGTTGCTGTACTTGGCTATCAGCACGACCATGATGACCGCTGACGCCGCGGCGGTGACCCAGAACGTGTCACGCCAGCCGAGCTGCTGAATCATGAGTCCCATGATCGGGGCTGTCAGAGCGGGGCCGAGTCCCCATGCGGCCATCAGGAAGCCCATGCCGACGCCGAGATGACGTCGGAACCAGGTCATCGCTGAGGGGATCAGGGGCACCAGGAATACCGCCTGGGCCACTCCGAGGAGCACTCCGAACGTGAGGTAGAACTGCCACACCTGGTTGACGATGCCGATGAGCAGCATCCCGCCGATGAACATGGTGCAGCCGAGCATCATCGACTTGCGCGCGCCGAAGCGGTCTCCGAGCGAGCCGGCCAGAGGGGACACGAGCGCGGTCACGATGCTCGACAGTGCGTAGGCGAGCGTAATCGAGCCC
The DNA here is from genome assembly GCA_964537915.1 of uncultured Dehalococcoidia bacterium. Taxonomy (GTDB): domain Bacteria; phylum Chloroflexota; class Dehalococcoidia; order Lucifugimonadales; family UBA1123; genus VXRN01. The sequence goes on along the minus strand of CAZIDM010000017.1, from coordinate 35,365 downwards.
TGGCTCCAGCCGAATTCCTCGCTCAGAGGGTAGATGAATACGCCGAACGCCATGCGTATCGACGAGCCGACCATCTGCATGACGGCGATGATCGTAACGATCACCCATGCGTAGTGCAGGTAGAAGACATCCCCGCTGTAGACGGGACGTGTGGGAGCTGAGTTGGGAGTGTTTGACATGGGTGGGATGAGGCGCAGGATAGCTAATTCGTGATCGGGCTGCTCATTACATTGTGGCTTGCCCTCGTGGTTTTGACCCACACCCCACCCCACAACCCACAAAGG
>CAZIDM010000017.1:23511-35071 GCA_964537915.1 uncultured Dehalococcoidia bacterium | reverse complement strand
CCAGCCCTCTCCCGTCAAGGGAGAGGGGGTCAGGTGACAGAGCTTCAGGTACGTAAGCTATATCTAGCGCTGTCTTGCCTCCTGAGAGTAGCCCGAGGTGACGGTGGTGCTTGGGGTCGCAACTGCGACCGAACCGTAGAGCGCTCAACGGCGTTTCCAGGTGTCCACCAGGGTATCGCCGTCGTCGTCTGAGACCCCCCACATCTCCAGGTGGATGTTGATGTCTTCGAAGACAGTGCGTTCGCCCGGCTCGGCGTCGGGGTTACGGTATGCCTCGACACTGACGTCCATCCAGTCCAGGGGTATCTCTTCCTCGTGGGCGATGCGCTCAATCATGTTCACGGCGCAGGCGGAGATGCCGGAGAGGAACAGCTCCCCTGCCCCGATCTCGTCGCCTCCTGGGTCGTCCGCAATCCAGTGGTGGTTGCGGGCGTTGTTGATCGCGCGTCCGCGCGTGCCGCTGCTGTAGCTGCGTACTGCGTATGCTCGTTCCAGTTCTGCCACTTCGTCCTCCCAGACCTACTCTCAGGATCAATTAAGAATGTTGCCACTGCCCCAAGCCCCGCTGGATTGCCGAGCGGCGAGCCACTTCGTGGATTCCCGCTTTCGCGGGAATGACGGAATGGTGGCGCCCGTCAAATAAGACAGACTCGGCCATAGGCCCTCTTTTGCGAAAAACTACTCGCCGGAGATGGCTCGCCAGAGGGCCTCGCCGTTGGACTGCCACCAGCCGTGCAGGATGGTAATGTCGGTGCCGATGGAGAAGTGCTTGACGCCCATGTCGAGGTACTTCTTCGCCTCGTCGGCGGACTGTATCTCGGCCCTGGCGGCGACGCCTGCCTTGACGGCGGACTTGAACACCCTGTCGTGCGCGGCGACCACTTCGGGATCGTTCCGCTGACCAGCCTTGCCGATGCTGACGGAGAAGTCGGAGCCGCCCCACTGGATCATGTCCAGGCCGGGGATCTCCAGAATCTCGTCGATCTCGTCGACTGCGCCCTTCTTCTCGATCATGGCCGCCACGACGGTCTCTCTCAGCGCGTCTACGTAGGTCTGCGATCCGCCATAGCCCATGTAGGTGTGCCGCCGCGTGGCGACTCCGTACCAGCCCTTGTCCTCGGGCGTGTCGGGCTTGATCGTCAGGATCTGTTCACGAATGTCGTCAGCCGAGCGAGCGTCAGTGAACAGCACGCTGCCGAATCCCGATCCCACGGCGCGCTGCGCGAGATAGGCCTGGTGGCTCTGGTCGACCTTGATCATCATGCCCATGTCGAAGAGCTCGGCCGCGCGAGCGAGGTTGTCGAGGTCGTGGAGGTCGGAGGGGCCGTACTCGGCGACGAACTCCACGTAGTCGTAGATGCCCGTATGCCCGACTGCCTCGACGACTGACGGCCACGTCGAGTGGATGTGGGTGCTGACCGTAGGCTCGCCATTCTCCAGCTTCTGTCGCAATACATTTGGTTTCATGAACTGGTCCTCCGTTCACGTCGGTTCTGAGTTTTGCCTAGGATATACCATGAATGAGGCTGCGTAACAGAGCAACAGGCAAAGGCGGTTCGCGAACCGCCCCTCCGGGGTTCTGCGGGCGAGACGCCCGCGCTCCGAATTGCAGCAAGATCATTGGGAGCGATTACTAATGGCAGAGAACAAGACTGTGAAGACTGGGGCGAGTGTGGATGAGTTCATGGCGGCGGTGGAGAACAAGCGGCGGAGGGAGGATGGGCTCATCCTGCTGGAGTTGATGCGGGACGTGAGCGGGCTCGAGCCTGAGATGTGGGGGCCGAGCATAATCGGATTCGGCAGCTACCACTACAGGTACGAGTCAGGCAGGGAGGGCGACATGCCTCTCATTGGCTTCTCGCCGAGGAAGCAGAGCCTGTCGCTGTACATTATGTCGGGGTTCGATGAGTACGAGGAGCTGCTTGGCAGGCTGGGGAAGCACAGGACCGGGGCTTCATGTTTGTACATCAACAAGCTGGCGGATGTGGATATCGGGGTGTTGAGGGAGTTGGTGTCGCGGTCGGTGGAGCATATGAGGGGGGATGGGTAGGTCTCTATATGTTCAGGGGAAGCTCACAGTGGTGGGAGGCGTAGTTTTCGCCCACACCCCAGCCCACTCCCCCAGGAGAGGGGGTTTGCTGGGTGGTGATACTCCGGTTGAAGTGCCCTTCCATCTCTGGATTCCGGCCTTCGCCGGAATGACGGTAGGCTTGAAACAGTCATGACTTAACTGTTGATTCGTTACGGCCTTGTGAGGCCCAGGTTTCCGCGGAGGGTGTTGGCGGTGTAGTCGGGGTGGAAGACTTCTCGGCGCTGGAGTTCGGGGACGACCATTCTGACGAAGTCCTGGTATGCGCCGGGCAGGTATGGGGCTGCGACCATGAAGCCGTCGCAGGCCTCCTGCCTGAACCATTCAGTCATCTCGTCGGCGATCTGAGTCGGGCTGCCGACGAACACGGGCAGCTCCCAGATCGTGCCGCGCCTGCTCTGCTTTAGCAGGTCTCCGAACGTGGGGTAGTCCTCCCCGGAGGCTCGCATACGCTCTGCCATGCCTCGGGAGCCTGAGATTGCGTTGAGGTGCTCGTCTGCAAGTCGCTCGTCAGGCTCGTGCTGGCCGAAGTCGTAATTGAGAAGCTCTGACAGCAGAACCGGCGTGTCGGCGGGATGGGCGAGGCTCTCGACGAACGACAGCTTCTCTCTCGCCATTGCCTCGGTCTCGCCGACGATGGCGTATGCCGCCGTGACGATCTTGACGTCGTCCTCGCTGCGTCCGTACTTGAGGGCGCGGCCCTTGATGTCGGCGCTTATCTGCTGACCGGTCTCGATCTCCCTGAATACGGCGAAGACGGTCTCGGCCCAGCGGGCGGCGAACTCGCGTCCCCTGTCGCTCTGGCCTGCCTGCATGATGACCGGGTAGCCCTGCGGCGCGCGCGGGACGGTCAGGGGGCCGCGTGATCGATACCATTCGCCCTCGTAGTCCAGCCTGTGGACGCTGCCCGGGTCTGCGAACACGCCCTGTTGCTTATCGAGCTTAATCGCGCCGTCGTCCCAGCTATCCCAGAGGCCGGTGATGATCTCCATCACCTCATCGGCCTGGTCGTAGCGGCTGTCGTGCTCGGCATGGACGTCCACGCCGAAGTTCTGCGCCTCGGAGTCGTTCAGGGAAGTGACGACATTCCAGGCGGCGCGGCCGTCGGTGAGGTGGTCGATTGTCGAGAAGAGGCGCGCGATGTGGAACGGCGCGTGGTAGGTCGTCGAGTAGGTCGCGCTGACACCGAGGTAGCGGGTCGCCAGGGTCATCGCCATGACCACGGGGACGAGGTCGAGCTTGACGGCGCGGATGCCGAGACGGACTGTGTCGTCCACGGAGTCGTTGTAGCGGCTGGGCATGGCCAGCCTGTCGTCGATGAAGCCGAAGTGGAACTTACCGGCCTCGAGGGTGCGGGCGATCTCCTGGTAGAAACGCGCTGAGAGGAAGCCGGGGTCGGATGCCGGATGCCGCCATGATGCGGCGTAGTTGGAGCAGTTGGCCGCCTGAAGGAAGGCGCCCATGATCATCTTGTTGTCGCGGTCTCCCGGCATTTTTCTTTCCAGTTGTGGGGGTTTAAGGACTCATGCCCAAGAGGTCCTACTCATCCTGGCAATCGCACAGTGGTAGGTATGCGTACTTTTCACCCTCACCCCAACCCTCTCCCTGAGGGAGAGGGAGTGTGTTCTATCTGGCCCTGAGATTGTCAAAAAGCAACGTCAGAGTATAGCCCCTGCTTCCTGGAAAGCGCCAATATCGGACCAGTCGTAGCCTAGTTCGTCGATGAGTATGGCCTCGGTGTGCTCTCCGAGCTCGGGTGCGCCGCTGCGGATGGTGGCTGGCGTCTCGCTGAAGGCGACTGGGAAGTTGCACACCTGGATTGGCCCGATGGAGGGGTGATCGAAGTCAGTGATGTAGCCGTTCGCCTTGACCTGCGGGTCCTCGGGCAGCTCCTCGATGGTCTGTATCCTGGCGTAGATGAAGCCGTACGTGCGGAAGATCGCGTCCCACTCCTCGTAGGTCCTGGACGCGAAGGTGTCCTCGATGAGCTTCAGGAGCTCGGGAGAGCCGGCTGTGCCGTCCTGCGCTCCTTCGATCTCGGGGTCTTCGAGTATGTACTCGATTCCCAGCGCCTCGACAAACGGCCCCCAGTAGCGGGCAGGCTGCGGGTTGGAGATCCTGAGCCAGCTTCCGCCCTTGCACTGGTAGATGTTGTACATGTAGTTGCGGACGTTCTCACGGTTGAGCGTGGGCAGGTACTGGCCGGACAGCAGGTTCATGCCTATCGCCAGTCCCTGCAGGAACATCGTGCTGCTCAGGTGGGAGACCTCGACCTTCTGGCCGACTCCCTGCGACTGGCGCGCCAGCAGCGCCGAGAGGATTCCGAGGCAGAGGGTGATGCCGCCAATCTGGTCTGACGGAGCGCCCCTGACGGATACCGGGTGCTGCGCCCACGGGGGAGTCGCGGACATCATCAGACCTGCGCGGGCCTGGCCGCAGCCGTCGAGAGAGGGCAGCTCGGCGTCTGGCCCCTCGGGTCCGAACCCGGAGGCCGAGGCGTAGACCAGCCCGGGGTTGATCTTCTTCAGGGTCTCGTAGTCCATTTCGAGGCGTTCGGCCACGCCCTTGCGGAAGTTCTGGATCAGGACGTCCGCGCCCTCGACCAGCCTGTGGGCGATCTCGCGTCCCTCGGCTGTCTTGAGGTTGATCGCGATGCCGCGCTTGCTGCGGTTGCAGGTCTCGAAGTAGGCGTTTCTGCCCGCTGGGAGTCCGGCATCGGCGGACTCCATTGTGGCCACTGCTCTGCCGACGTCGCCGTCGAGGGCCTCGATCTTGATCACGTCCGCGCCCATGTCGCCCATCATCGAGGCCGCCACCGGGCCGAATTGCCACATAGTCCAGTCGAGGACCCTGATGCCAGTCAGGGGGCCAGTCGCTCCGTTATGTCCGTTAACCACCGTGTCACCTCGCGTCTCTTGTATTTGCGTATGTATTCAGGCGCTGCTGTCGGAGGAATCACCCTCACGCCAACCCTCTCACGCCAAGGGTTTACAGGCGTAGGTATCGAGGTTTTCGCCCTCACCCCAGCCCTCTCCCCCAGGAGAGGCGGGGTCGTTGGTAGCTGTTCATGCTTGTTTAACTACCTCTACTACCCCTGTCAGCTCGTCAAGGGAGAGGGGGCCGTTGGAGGTAGGGCGTCCACTGTTGCCAGTCTATCACCCACCGAGACTGGCTATCGCAGTCTATAATGCGGGGTGCAACATTGAAATCATCTCCAAGGAGGACAACATGGGCAGGCTGGATGGCAAGGTAGCGATCATTACGGGCGGCGCGAAGGGACAGGGCGCGGCGGAAGTCGAGCTCTTCGCGTCCGAGGGGGCGTCGGTCGTCTTCGGCGACATCCTCGACGACGAGGGCAAGAAGGTCGAGGCGCGGGTCGCGGAGCTTGGCGGCGTGGCTGAGTACGTGCATCTCGACGTCACCAGCGAAGACGACTGGCAGAGCGCCATCGACCTGGCCGAGAGCAAGTACGGCAAGGTGGACATCCTGGTCAACAACGCGGGCATCTCCATGAGACACGAGGCCATGGACGTCTCCAACGATGAGTGGGACACCATGATGGACGTCAACGCCAAGGGTGTGTTCCTGGGGACGCGTCACGTGATACCGGCGATGCAGCGCGCCGGAGGCGGGTCGATCGTCAACATCTCGTCGATTGCGGGCATATTGGGACGGCCGCTGGCGTCGCCCGCCTACGCGGCCTCCAAGGGCGCGGTGCGGGTGTTCACGAAGAACACTGCAGGGCGGTTCGCGTCGGACGGCATCAGGGCCAACTCGATCCACCCGGGTCCGATAGACACGGACATGATCCGCGCTGCGACCAACACGGTCCGGCCTGAGACGCGCGTCGGGGAGATCCCGATGGGACGTCTGGGAGAGGCGGATGACATCGCCTATGGCGCGCTGTACCTGGCGTCGGACGAGTCGTCGTTCGTGACGGCTACCGAGCTGGTGATAGACGGAGGCGTGTCCGGGATCAGGCCGTAGCGGGTCAGCTGGGAACGAGCGTGGCTGGTAAGACGACTACACAGTCATGTTGGTCTGCAAGTCCGTCCTCCGACAAGCTCCCGCCACGGCGGATTTTCAACAGGATGAACGGATTCGGGCAAGATGTCCGCGCTCCAAACTGAGAACGCCCATCAGATCTGCGCTGCCGGTACGCTAGAACACCTCGTCGACCGGGATGCTGAATCCGGGGAGGATCGGCGAGGTGAGCGTGTCGCCTTCGCCGTAGGTCGCGACTGTTTCGAGGCCCTGCTCGCCGGGTCGAAGCACTTCAATCGTGTGTGCGCCGGGGTCCACTATCCAGTACTCGTTCACGCCGTGTTGAGCGTACAGAACCTGTTTCACAGTCCTGTCACGCCCAGCGGTTGATGGAGACAGTATCTCGACGACGAGGTCTGGGCCTCCCCAGATCTCGGCCTCCGTGTCGATGTGGATCCGCTCGTTCGAGATGAACATCAGGTCAGGTTGCAGGATGTCTGTATCAGAGAGCACTACGTCACGTGGTGCGAAGTAAAAGACGCCGAGAGCATTACTCCGCACGAAGTGATGAATAGGTGAACCAAGATTTCCCTGTACTGTCTGGTGGTCTCTTCGCGGCGCTGGCGCCAATATCAGCTCTCCATCGATCAGCTCATAACGCTTATCGTCGGACGTGTTCAAGTAGTCCTGGTATGTGAACTTGATTGCAGGATTGGGGCTGGTCATGCTCGCGCTCCTATGGCCTCAGCATAACATACCGCCTAGTCGCCTCAGATGCGGTAGAGGCGTTCGGTGTTGGTTGAGAACATGGCCTGGCGCTCGGAGTCGGTGAAGTCTGCGGTGATCTCGTCGTAGGCGTTTACGATGGTGTCGTAGTCGCTCCAGAGACTGTCGACCGGCCAGTTGGTGGCGAACAGGCTGCGCTCGACGCCGAAGGTCTCGATGCAGTGCAGCACGTAGGGCCTGATGCTGTCGACCGTCCAGGTCTGGTCGCCCATGCCGAGGCCTGAGATCTTGCAGATGACGTTCTCGGCCTCGGCGGCGGTCTGCATCCCCTGCTTCCAGTTGCTGAAGTACTCGGGAGTGCGCTCCGTCGGGCCGCCGGCGTGGTCTATGACGATGACGGTGTTCGGGAACCTGGAGGCCAGGTCTCGCAGCTTCTCCATGTCCTGCCACTGCGCGGCGATGCTGGCCACGAGGTCGTACTTCTCCATGAGTGCGTAGCCACGGTGGAAGTCGGGCTCGACGAGGTAGTCGCCGTATGAGAAGTCGCGTATCCCCTTCATGTTCGGGGACTCGCAGTGGCGTTCGAGCACTGCCTCGACGCCAGGATCGCGCAGGTCGGCGTAGGCAACGATGGCGTGCGGGAATCCGGTCCTGTCTGCGGCCTCCTGGAGCCACTCGGTCTCTGTGACGGGGTCGGGAGAGCCGATCGCGGCCTGGACGTGAACGGCCTTCGTGACGTTCGAGTCTCGCGACACGTCGATGAAGTCCTCGGCGAGCCAGTTTCGCGCGGCCAGCTTCCGGGTCTGCGCCCCAAGAACCGGGTGATCTTCGTCCGGCTGCCAGTGAGCGTAGAAGAGCTCCGGGTGGCCCATGTCGTAGAAGTGGACGTGAGCGTCGACAAATTCGGGCTTCGCCATGCATAACTCCTCGGGTCAGAGAATGGCCCGATTATATGCTCTGGCTAATCATTCTCTCAATCGTTTTTATGGATATTACAGACCATAGCCCCTCATGTGACAAAATTCACGTATCAGATCTCCAATATTTGCGGAAAATTCCAGTCAAAATTGGTCAAAAGTCTTAACCATTGACCAGATTTTGGGAGTATAATCTGCGCGTGCCTGAACGGCCTTAACTGCTATCTGCAATTGCTTACGCTGACGAGCGCATTGTGTTGACGTTTTAGTGATTGTCTCGAGGAGGCCAAGGGATGGCAAACGATCATCTGTCGTTATTGGCACATCTATTGCGCAGGGCCGGGTTCGGAGCCACCCGGGACGAACTTGAACGTCGTCTCGCCGCGGGCTACGAAGCGACCGTCGAGGACCTGCTGCACCCGGAAGCGTACGAGCCGCTAGACTTCTACGACTTCCTGCGCTAACTGCCCCTGCAGTGGAAGCCGGACACCCTCAACGGCATGGGACAGTCGGGCTGGGTGTGGCGCATGATCAACACGAAGGCGCCGCTCCAGGAGAAGATGTGCCTGTTCTGGCACCAGATCTTCGCCACCGGAGTCTCGAAGGTCGACCACTATGACGAGGTCATAGACATGATCGACGTCTTCAGGGAGAAGGGTCTCGGGAAGTACCGCGATCTCCTGCTCGACGTCGCGCGCAACCCCGCGATGCTGTACTGGCTGGACAACCACGAGAATCACGCCACAGCGGTCAACGAGAACTGGGGCCGCGAGCTGCTCGAACTGTTCACCATGGGCGTCGGCAACTACACCGAAGAGGACGTGTACGAGTGCTCCCGCGCGTTCACGGGCTGGACGATCAGCCCGAAGCTGCCGAGGTATCACATGGGACGCTGGGACTGGGAGTTCGAGTACCGTCCCGACGACCACGACGAGGGCGAGAAGACATTCCTGGGCCATACGGGCAACTTCAACGGCGAAGACATCATCGACATCGTGCTGGCGCAGCCCGCCACGGCGAGGTTCATCGCGAGACACCTGTACGGCTTCTTCGTCGCCGACGAGGTGCAGGTGCCTGCGTGGCAGGTGACGCCGCCGCTCGACCCGGAGGCCATCGAGGTCATCGCGAACGCGCTGACCGAGTCGGACTTCGACATGCGCCACACGCTGCGGGTGCTGTTCAACTCCGACTTCTTCAAGGAGGCCCGCTTCACGAAGGTCAAGAACCCGACGGAGGTCGTCGTCAGCGCGCTCAGGATGGCCGGCGGCGCGGAGCTGCCGAGCCTCGACGTGTACGACTACTGCAACCAGATCACGTACATGGGACAGGACCTGCTCAACCCTCCAAGCGTCGAGGGTTGGCACTACGGCGCCGAGTGGATCAACAGCAGCTCGCTGATGAAGCGCGCCAACTTCGTTGCGAACGTGGTGAGCGAGATCGACCGGCCCGGAGTCCGGGACATCATCGATCGGGTCAGGGCCTCCGGCGCATCTCCTGAATCGGCCGTGGATGCCTGTATCGACCTGATCGGCCCTGTCGAGGTGAATGACGAGACCCGCGCCGAGCTGATCGAGCACGCGCAGGTCCTCGGCGAGTTCGCCTGGGACGAGGACCATGAGGCCGAATCCGCCCGGCGCGTCGGGGAGCTTCTACAGCTAATAGTCGCCACGAGGGAGTACCAGTTTGCGTGAGTGATGGGGTTCACGACCCGGCTGATCGATTCTTTGACCCCCTTGTAAGCCATGCCGTTCGCTACGGCGAAGAGGAATCGACATCATGCTCACAAAGATAGTTGGCAACCGCGTCTACGACTTCAGCCACTCAATCGGAGACCCCAACGAAACGGTGGAGCCGCTCGCCCTGGCGGTAGGCACCGAGAACGAGCTTTTCGCGATCACCAAGGGAGTCCTTGAGATCTCCCCCAACGTCACCCGGTTCTCGCTGGGCGACGAGCCCGGTGCCGAGCGGATCGTCGACATGATCGGCGGCGGATACGGCGAAGGTCCGGGACAGTTCGTGTGGCCGACCGGCGTCGCGCTGGACTCGGAGCGAAACGTCTACGTCACCGACGCCTGGACGGACCGAGTGTCCGTGTTCACGGTGGAGGGAGATTTCGTCAGATCTTTCGGCACGTCGGGAGACGGCGACGGACAGTTCAGACGGCCCTCGGGCATCGCAATAGACTGGGACGACAACGTGCTGGTCGTCGACGCGCTCAACGACCGGGTACAGAAGCTGACGCGAGACTGCAGGCCCATCTCGCAGTGGGGATCGACAGGCTCAGGCGACGGAGAGTTGCTGTCGCCCTGGGGCATCACGATCGACGCCGGCGGCTACGTGTACGTCGCGGACTACAAGAACCACCGCATCCAGAAGTTCGACGGCGACGGCGGGTTCGTGTTCGCGCTGGGGAGCAAGGGCAGCGGCAGCTACGAGTTCGATCACCCGTCGGACGTTGCGGTCGACCCGGATGGGGATATCTACGTCTGCGACTGGGCGAACAGCAGGGTGCAGGCGTACGACCCAGGAGGGATGTACATCACCACGTTCATCGGGGACGCGCATGAGCTGTCGAGGTGGCAGACCGAGTATGTCCGGGCCAATCCCGACGTTCACAAGGCCCGGCGTCTCGTCTACTCGCTGGAGCCTGAGCGACGATTCGCGCTGCCGATGGGCGTCGTATTCGACCCCCACGGCTCCAGGCTAATGGTCGCCGACACGCAACGATGGCGAATCCAGATCTACAACAAGGTGCTCAACTACAGCAAGCCGCAGTTCAATATATGAGGGGATATGACCTCATAAGCCGGTGTTTGGTTGGTTGGGGTCCTGGAGGTCTTGGGGGGTGACGATTACGGTGCGGGCTTCTATGGCGCCGTCTTCGGTGGCGGGGCCTGCGATCCTGACCTGCATTCCGACTTCGAGGTCGGTTAAGGCTCCATCGCGGGTCTCCAGGACTACGGAGTCATCGTCGATGACTATTGGGAGAGGGCCCTGCTGGGTGTCGAGTGTGAATCCGGTGTCGCTCACGCCTGTGACGGTGCCGAAGAGGCCGCCGCGTCCGCCGAATCCGGCTGGCCCTCCGCCACCGAACGCTCCCTGTCGTCCACCGGGGGCGGTCTGACCTGTGCCGGATCCGGCCTGGTTGGCTCCGAAACCTCCCTGGCCTCCACCGAGCCTTCCCAGTCCGCCTCGGAACTGCTCCTGACCCTCGGGGATGATGGTAATCACCCTGGCGAGGGTCTTGCCGTCCTGACGTTCGCTGACGACCATGACCTGTGCGGCGTCGATCAGTGCAGCCGGTTCGAGTACTGTCGTGATCCTGATGACGGTGTCGGCTCCGACGTTTGCGGAGACGGAGGCGAGGTCCATCGCGACTGTGAGAGAAGTCTCTCCGATGCTTTCGATGGAGCCTGCGACCTGGCTTCCTCCTGGCCCTCCGGGGCCGTCGCCGAACTGAGCCCGGAGCCTCTGGAAGGCCTGGCGGGCCTCCTCTTCGGTGAGTTCGCCGCTCTGGAGGCGCTGCCTTAGCTGCTGGATCTCTTCGTCGGTCATTGGAGCCTGCTCGTCACTGGCGCCCTGGCTCGTCTGCACCTGGGCGACTGCGGGGGGTGACGTTGGCTGGGGCTCGGCCTGGGAGCGGGTGGGGGTTGGGAACTGGGACAGATCCGCGACCTGGGCGGTTGTGGGGGTCGCGTCGTCTTCAGAGGAGCCGCAGGCGAGGGGGAGCAGGAGGATGAGGAGGCCGGCGAGCAGGCTCATGTGTGTCTTCAATTGGTTCTCGCTTTCTGTGGGGAGTGTGTTGTTGGCACTTGGCGGGAGTCTGTCCAAGTTGGCTGTGGGC
>CAZIDM010000017.1:0-23501 GCA_964537915.1 uncultured Dehalococcoidia bacterium | reverse complement strand
CCTCACCCCAGCCCTCTCCCCCAGGAGAGGAGGTTCGTTGCTGCCTGCATTCGGGTCACTCGTACCTGAGGGCGTCTATTGGGTGGAGGCCGGATGCTCTGGCGGCGGGGTAGATGCCGAAGAAGAGGCCGATTCCGGCGGATACGGCGAGGGCGAGGGCGGCGAACTCGAAGCTGAAGCTGGTCGAGAAGGTCTGGTTGCCCAGCGAGCGTCCGTCTACCAGGCTGGTCATTGCGAATCCGAGCGCGGCTCCGAGGAGGCCGCCTCCGATGCTGAGGACGGTCGCCTCGGCGACGAACTGGAAGAGGATGTCGCTCCGCTTTGCGCCCATCGCCTTGCGGATGCCGATCTCGCGGGTGCGCTCGGTGACCGACACGAGCATGATGTTCATTATGCCGATGCCGCCCACGAGCAGGGAGATGCCCGCGATCACGCCGAGGAAGACTACGAGCGTGTTCGTGGTCTCTTCCAGCGTCTCTATCGTGCTCTGCTGGCTGATGACGGTGAAGTCGTCCTCGCCTGTTATGCGGTGACGCAGACGCAGCACGCCGCTGGCCTCCTCGATGCTGCGGTCGACCTCGTCGACGCTACTGACCTGGACGTTGATGAGGCTGACTGAGATGTCGCCGGTCGACGAGCGGTCTCCGCTGAGCCGGTAGTACGCTGTGGTGATGGGTATCAGCACCTGGGTGTCGAACGTACCGAATCCCGTCCCGCCCTGGCTTTCGAGCATTCCTATCACCCTGAACCTGCGGCCGTTTACGCGGACGTAGTCGCCGACGGGGTCGCGGTTCTGAAATAGCTGCTCCGCCACGTTGGCGCCCAATACGATGACCTCATCGCGATTGTCGACGTGGGCAAACTTGATGAACATGCCGCTGGCGAGGTCGAGTCCCCGCGCGCCGAGGTACTCCGGAGTTACTCCGACCACCTGGGCCGAGGTGTTTTCACGGCCTGCGGCGAGTGTCGCGAAGCTGCGGATTTCCGGCGCAGCTGCGATAACGGTAGGGGCGTAGACAGGGTCGACGAGGGCATTGGCGTCGCCGAGGGTAAGCTGCGCGTCGTCGCCCTCAGGCTGGACGAACAGCAGGTTGGTGCCCAGGCCCTGGATGATTCCAGTGATCTGCTGGGTTGCGCCGCGGCCGATCGACATGAGCGTGATTACGGCGGTCACGCCTATGACGATGCCCAGCAGCGCGAGTCCGGCGCGCAGCTTGTTGGCCTCGAGAGAGGCGATGGCTGTTCTTATTGTCTGTAGTGGTGACATTGGCGTCTAAAGGGCGCTCGGTCAGTTTCTCGGCTGACCGCCGCCGCCTCGTCCCGGGCCTCCGAAACCTCCGACTGCCCGGAACGTGGCTCCAATTCCTCCGAACTGGCTCGTGCTGCTGCCGACAACCTCCATGCTGATGAACTCACCCTCTGCGAGGCCGTCCTCGACCACGATCCAGAAGTCGTCGCTTATGCCGAGGGAGACCTGCCTGTCGACGACGTTGTCACCGTTCACGACTCTCACGATGGGAGACTGCACGGAGCCGTAGAGTGCCTGGAGCGGTATCAGCAGCGAGTCGGTCTGCTCCCGGATGACCACCTGGGCAGTCGCGCTCAGTCCCTCTGGGAACCGGTCTCCGGCCGAGGACTCGACTCGTATGGTCACGGGGTAGGTGACGATGCCCTGCTGCGACGTGCCTACGGTGGCAATCGAGGAGACGGTGCCGGGCAGGACCTGCGTTCCCAGGGCCTCCAGGTTGACAGCAGCCCTCGCTCCCTCCTGAAGGAACAGCACGTCGATCTCATCGACTGAACCGCTGACCTCGACAACGGTTGGGTCGGCGATCTCGATTGCCTGCGTATTGGCATTGACCTGCTGGCCGGACTCGATATCTACGACAACGACGATGCCGTCGAATGGCGCGCGAAGCGTGGCGCTTTCGAGATCGGATATGGCGGTCTCAAGGGTCGCCTGGGTCGCAACGACCTCGGCCTCCCGCAGCTGGATGTCGAGCTGGTCGACTGTGTTGTACTCCTCAAGCGTCGCCTCGGCATCTGCCAGGGACTCAAGCGCGAGCTTCACCGCGGCCTGCCTGACGAGCAGGTCGACTGGGTCGGGGTCTTCGAGCAGGGTTGCGAGCGCGTCTTCAGCATCGGCAAGCTTTGCTTCAGCCAGCTCGATCTCGCGGTCGGCGAGTCCAATGTCGAGCTCAGCGGGCTGCATCAGCTCGGCCAGTGCGGACTCGGCGTCGAGGAGGTCCGCCTCCGCGGTCGTCACTGCGGCCTGCGCGGACTCGATCTCCAGAGAGTCGATCTCTTCGTCGATCTCGGCGAGGTAGTCTTCCAGGTCCTGCTGGCGGAGTTCCAGGGTGTCTTCGGCGTTGCCGAGCGCGACGGTGGCCTCCCAGATCTTCTCAGCCTCCTCAGCCTCGACGGTCTGGAGACTGTCGGTCAGATCAAGTACGGCCTCATAGGCATCATCGAACTCAGCGGTAACGCAGTAGCGATTTGGGCCAGCGTCTTCGGAGTCACAGTCGACGAGGACCTCCCCGAGATACAGAGTCACCCAGAACATCACTATGAGTTCGTCCCAGGCGGTCTCAGGGTCGTCGTTTAGCTCGCCCCTGAAGAACTGTCGCTGCATCTCCAGCGTGCGCGAGCCGTCGAAGATACTCTCAAGGTCTATGCCGTGCGTGGCGAAGACTGTTGCGGGCGACTCACCGGCCATTGGAGTTACGTCCATACCGAGCCACCTGGAGAAGAGGTCGCTGTAGTCGGCCTGGGCCGTGTCGAGATCTTCCGCAACCGGCTGAGTCCTGTCCTCGGCGTTTCGCTCCGCTGCCTCGAGGTCGAGCCTCTCGCTGACCACAGTCTCCTCGGCTGAGTCGATTTCGGCCTGAAGTTCGGCTATGCGGTCGTCGATCTCCTCGCTGTCAGGGTTGAGCAGCGTATCGAGGGCGTCCCTGGCGTCCTGCAAAGCCACACGAGCGTCGGTGACCTCAGCCTGTGCCCTTACAATCTCCTCTTCTGTCGGGGTGACAAGCGTGGCCCTGTTCTCTATCGCTGTGTCGAGATCGGACCGGGCATTCAGTATGTCCAGCCTGGCCTGAGCCATCTGGTCGGCTGTGACGACTCCGAGATCGGCAAGTTCCTCGCGGGCGTTCTGCAGCGCGAGTCGGGCGTCGGCCACGTCAGCCTCGGCCTGGGCGACCTGGACCGCTGTGTACGGGTCCCTGGCGTCTCCGAGCGCGTCTTCGGCGGCGCGAACGTCGACACGCGCCTGGGCGATGGTCTTCTCGAGGTTCGCGACGGTCTCTGCGTCGAGGACTGCGAGGGCGTCACCGGCTGAGACGACGTCGCCCTCGGAAACGACGACTTCGGAGACGGTCCCCTGCTGGCCGAACGTGAGCGTCTCGCGAGTCGTGTACGTGAGGGCGCCGGTCACGCTGACGTCGTTGACGAGGTCGCCGCGTGTGACGGGGACGATCTGTGTCTGCCTCGCTTCTTCCTCGGCGCTGGAATCGCTCCAGAGTCCGTAGCCGTAGTAGCCGCCTCCGGCTACCGCAGCCACAATGACCACGCCGACCCACAACTTCCACGACCTGAGACTTTCCAAGACTTTCGACAGTGCGGTCATGCCCATTCCTTGCACGTGGTTGGCTTGTGATACCCAACATAGGTAACGGTCTGTCTATGGAAAAGTTAGGGGTGGTTTATGTTTGAGTGTTGGGTGGTCAGGGTGGCTACGTCAGGAATACGGGTTGGGTCCAGGCCTGGTGGCCGTTGGAGGAGGTGACGTGGGCGCGGACGTAGCCCTCGTCGCCGGTGGGGCGGTAGGCGGCTTCAACGCCGACCTGCTCATCGTAGACTGTGCCGTCCCTGCCGATGAATCTGGTCAGGTAGAGGGAGTATGATCTCTGTCGTATCTTGAGGGAGACTTCGTCGGATGACGTTTTAAGCTCGTTCAGGAAGACGCCGGTGGAGGAGTAGAAGCTGCCGGCGGCCATCGCCTCTACCAGGGCGTCGGACTCCAGCGCCTCTGACTCGACCATGACCCAGCCGCGTCCGGGGTTCTCCTTGTCGGGTGCGAAGTCGTGGTAGTGGTGGGAGTCGTCGGTCGCAACTCCGAATATCGACATTCCGGCGCTCAGGACGTTGTCCCATATCTCTGTCGGACTGAGGAAGCCGGGGACCGGAATGGGGAAATTGTTGCAGTCGTTGGCGGCGTTGAAGACCTCCAAAAGGCTGGCGCCGCGAGTCTTCAGGATCGGCTCGTGGTCGAAGGCCCACTTCCAGCTTGGGTGGTTGATGCAGGAGATACCGCCTGCTGCTCGGATGTCGTCGATATTCGCCTGGAGGATGGCTGCCACGTCATCGCCGAACGTCGGCTCGATGAGGCGGTCTATCCCGATTGCGCCGACATGCACAGGGGTCTGGTCGCTGTGATCAGTCGGGACGGTGACCTCCTCGCCCGGGATCATCAGGGGGATCGAGGAGTCGCTGTTTCCGTCGCCGTAGTCGAGCAGGTAGAGGTGGTTGTGTTCAGAGAGAACGAGGAAGTCGTAGCCGTGGTCCTTGTACCACCTGGCCACGACTTCCGGCTCGGCGTCGCCGTCGGACTCTGTCGAGTGAGTGTGAAGGTTGCCCCTGTACCAAGTCTGGTCTGCCACCTGTATTACCCCCATGCTGGGAAATTGTCTCCCAGCATGGTAGGGACGCGGACGGGGAAGTGTCTAACCGCGATTGAGGCCGACACTGTCCCAGAGTAGCAGGCAGTTCAGGTCAAATGGGTGCGGGCAAGATGCCCGCGCTCCGGTTGCGGGTGTCTACCTACCCAGGGCAGACAAGATTCCTAAGGACCCTGGAGTTCAGGAATCGCCGGCGGCTGAGGCCTGGCGCTGTCTGCTCTCCCGGTGCTTGATGAACGCCATGGCCTGTCGGACACCCATGCGCCCGATTGGGCCTGAGGCGTACATGGAGCCGAAGACGACTCCGCGGCTCACCAGGAACTCCATGGGCTGCAGGTAGACTCCGTGAGCCTTGTCCTCGGTCCACCACGGAGCGAGCGCCGCCACGGTCTCTTCCGTGATCCCGTAGGCGATCGGGAAGGTGAGGCCTTCTTCTTCAGCCATACGTGCGGCTGTCTCGCGGTCCTCGACGGTCGCGCCGATTACGGTCAAGCTCATCTTGTCCAGCTCTTCGAGGCTTTTCTGGTAGGTGGCCAACTGCCGCCTGCAGTACGGTCACCACTCGCCCCTGTAGAACAGCAGCGCGAAGTATCGGCTGGGGACCTCTTTGGGGAGGGACATGGTCGTGCCGTCGATGAGGTTGAGCTCTATCTTGGGGAATCGATCACCCTGTACCAGCTTTTCGGTCATGGTGGGTCTCCTCTGGGGTCTTTCGGGAAGTTTAACCTATTCTGGGAACCAGCGTTGTTGGTCCTGGCACAGGGTCTGCACATTGGCGGTGTGGGGGCGGTTCGCGAACCGCCCCCACGGAGATGGGGTCGGGTTGGTTGCGGGGATTTCGCCCCCACCCGTCAAGGGCTGACTGGGGTAGGTAAACTGACAATTCGTTCGTCCCGAGCCTGTCGAAGGACACCCCACTCCTGGATTCCCGCTTTCGCGGGAATGACGGTTTGTAGATACATATCCCTGTCAGCCCGTTATGGGAGAGGAGGGTAGATGCTTGTCCTTCGGCGGTTACCTCAGGGGTGGGGCGTAGATCTGGCCGCCTTTGGGGCAGTCGGCGCAGGGGGCGCCGGACCAGAGGGCGTTTCTGCCGCCTTCTCTGGGCAGTCCGATTCCGTTGGAGCCGAGATGACGTTCGTAGATCTCCCCGTAGTTGCCGACTTGGGATAAGACGTCCTGGGCTACGGTGGTGTCCAGTCCAAGGTCGGACTGGCCCCATGCTCCCTCGGTACCGAGCAGGCGCTTGACTTTCACATCATTGCCAGCGGCGAGTTCGGCGACGTTCCCGGAGTTGACTCCCAGCGCCTCGCCCTGGATCAGGATTGCCATCGTGGTCTTGACGATGTCGAACCACTGGCTGTCGCCGTGCGGAACAAGAGGTGAAAGCGGTTCTTCCGAGATGATCTCGGGCAGGATCACGTGGTCGTTGGGAACAGCGAGGCTGGTCCTGAGGGCCGCGAGCGTGGAGCGATCCGTGGTGAGGACGTCGCAGGTGTTGTTGGCATAGGCGTCGAGACCGAGGTCGAAGTTCTCGAATATGACCGGGGAGTACTCTATCTGGTTCTGGCGGAAGAAGTCCTCCATGTTCAGCTCACTGGTCGTGCCGGACACGGTGCAGACGGAGGCTCCGCCCAGATCGTATGCGCTCGACACTCCGAGACGAGTGGGCACCAGGAATCCCTGTCCGTCGTAGAACATCGTCGGCACGAAGTCGCCCCATGAGGCGTCGCGCGAGCTGGTCCACGTGGTCACAAAGACGAGCAGGTCGACCTCGCCTGCCTGCATGACGGGGCCGCGCTCGGCAGCGTCTATCGTGCGAAGCTCGACGGCGTTGGCATTGCCCAGGACGGCAGCCGCGACCGCGCGGCAGAGGTCTATGTCGAAGCCCAGATGATTGCCGTTCTCGTCGAGGAAGCCGAAGCCGGGGGTGTCGTCGAGGGTCGCGCAGACGACCTTGCCCCTGTCTTCCACCAACGCAAGCCTGGACTCTCCGGTATCATCATCAGTCTGTGTACAGGCTGCCACGGACATCGCCGTGAGCAGGGCAATGGATATAATGATCAAGTAAGAACGCTTGGAACTGTTCTGTGCGCCAAAAAACCGACTCATGCCAAACCCCTGTGCCTGCTAGCTGTGTGCAGCGCAATCGTCTATCTGTGCTGCGCGCACCATTGTAATCCATTGGCAATACAACCTTGATAAGTCATCAATAAGTCATGGAGCAGCTATGAATTTCGATACTGGAAGTCACCTGAACGCCGCCGAGCGTTCCGTCTCGTTGCTTGAGCGTGACGGACGGGCCGCAAGCGCAGTCACTATCTCTCGCAGACTCGGCACGACTGTCGAGGACCTGTGGGACGCCGTTACGAGCGGCGATCGAATCCCACGCTGGGCTATGCCGATCAGCGGCGAGCTCGAACTCGGCGGTCGCTTCCAACTGGAGGCCAATGCGGGCGGCACGGTCACCGAGTGCGAGCCGCTGTCGCACTTTTCGGTAACGTGGGAGTTCGCCGGGGACCTGAGCTGGGTGGAACTGCGGATCTCAGATGGAGAATCGGGATCGCCGCAGCTTTCGGTGACGCACACGGCGCACCTGTCGCCGCACTGGGACGAGTACGGGCCGGGTGCGGTCGGCGTCGGGTGGGAGTCGGCCCTGGCCGGTCTGGCGCTCCATCTTGAGTTTCCGGACGAGCCAAAGCCTGACGAGATGGAGTTCGTCACTTCTCCGGAGGGCAAGGCGTTCATCACAGGCAGCAGCGAGGCGTGGGGTGAGGCGGCGGTCGCAGCCGGGACGGACCCGGACGTTGCGAGCGCGGCGGCGGTTCGCACGACCGCGTTCTACACAGGCGAGGCTGCCGAAGGAGGCTGAGTCATGCCCGAATTCGAGAGGCCCCGGACCGCCGTGATCGTCGGTTGGGGCGGCGCGATCGGCACGATGTTCGTCGCAAAGCTGGCAATCTCGGGCGTGCAATAGGAGACATGAACGTGGGACAAGACATCTACCAGGTCGACGCCTTTACCACGACGCCGTTCGCTGGGAACCCGGCGGCGGTGTGCGTGCTGCCTGAGGGGGCGTCTGAGGACTGGATGCAGGACGTTGCCGGTGAGATGAACCTGTCGGAGACGGCATTTCTCGTTCGCCGCGAGGAGGGATTCGGGCTACGCTGGTTCACCCCGCTGGTGGAGGTGGACCTGTGCGGCCACGCGACGCTCGCGAGCGCGCACGTGCTGTGGGAGACGGATGAGGCTCGTCCCGATGAGACTCTCAGATTTCACACCAGGAGCGGGCTGCTATCGGCGAAGCGAGACGGCGACTGGATCGAACTGGACTTTCCGGCGACTCCAGTTACCGAGTGCGACCCTCCTCCGGGGCTCCTCGATGGGCTGGGCGTGTCGCCGGTGTTCGTCGGCAAGAGCATCTTCGACTACATGGTGGAGGTTGGCACCGAGAAAGAAGTGCGCGACCTCGCGCCGGACTTCAGCACGCTTGGGCGCGTGGATACACGGGGCGTAATGGTGACCAGCCGAGCCGACAGTCCTGAGTGCGACTTCGTGTCGCGCTTCTTAGCTCCGGCCACGGGCGTCGACGAAGACCCGGTGACCGGGTCGGCACACTGCGCACTTGGTCCCTACTGGCAGTCGCGCCTCGGCAAGTCGGAGCTTGCCGCGAGACAGATATCGGCACGCGGGGGCGAGCTGCGTGTCAGTGTCGACGGCGACCGGATCCGAATCGCGGGCCAGGCGGTGACGGTGTTCCGGGCTACGCTAGTGTAGGGGTGCTGAGCAGGCCTCACTTGTACATGGACTACAAAAGTCGACGTAGGACCAGACGGCGCATATGACCCACCCCGCTTACTGGATGCCCGGCACTCAGATTGTGCAATACGAGATGTGGGGTGAGCGGATCGTCCTCGCACGGCCCGTCACGGTTGCGGAGGATAGCTCAACTCACCTGGCGCTGTACTCTCATCCGATGACTCCGACAGCTACTCGCGTCATCGAGAATCGCTACTCCCTCGACGTGTCCGAGCGTATCGACCTGTACATGCAGTCACTGTATTCAGACGTAGAGGAGTTCAGGGACCGGACGTCTCCTAACAACCATGTGCTGACGCTGACACCTCCGAATTCGTGGCACTCGGTGTGGCTGTTCTGGGACTCTGAGTGGCAGTTCCAGAACTGGTACGTCAACTTCCAGGCCCCAATTCGCAGGATAGGTTGTGGAATTCAGGTCCATGACTATGCACTCGACATTTTCGTACGTCCCGACATGACGTGGTCATGGAAGGACATGGACGAGTTCGAGGAGCTGATCGGCCGGGGGTTCTTCACAGCGGACCAACTGTCGTCGATCCGGGCCGAAGCCGATCGGTTGGTAACCATCATCGAGAGCGAGGGATCGCCATTCAGCGACGGCTGGGAGAACTGGCGACCGGACCAATGTTGGCCGATTCCCGTACTTCCTGAAGACTGGGCGGTAATGCGCTGAGCGACGATTGTTACGGGACCGCCAGCAAATTAGGGCGATGAGTTCTCCGCCTGCCCGGCGAAGTGGGGCTTGAGGTGTGGGTAGAGGCTTCGGTAGCGGGCGTAGGCTTCGGTGTATGCGGTGGCAGTCTCGGGGCTCGGCTCGATTCGGCTGAGTGGTCTGATCCACGCCTGGCACGCGTCTCTGACCGATGAAAACGCGCCGGAGCCTGTTGCGGCGAGCACGGCAGCTCCGTACGGTGCGCCGCCTGACGGGCCGACGGTGACGACGGGTACGCCGAGAACGTCGGCCTGCATCTGACGCCAGAAGGGGCTGCGCGCGCCGCCGCCGACTGCAACGGCCTCGGTCGCGTCGACTCCGAGGTCTCTCATCAGCTCCAGCGAGTCTCGAAGAGCGTAGACCACTCCCTCCATCACGGCGCGAACCAGGTGCCCTCGATGATGTCCTGTGTGCAATCCGACGAAGGCTCCACGCGCGTTCGAGTCGGCATGAGGCGTGCGTTCTCCGGTGAGGTATGGGAGGAACGTCAGACCGTCTGCGCCCGGTGAGACACTGTCGGCCTCGGCCGTAAGTTCGTCGTACGTGGGCGGAGTCGCGCCAGGCCCGGACAGCGTTCGCCTGAACCAGTCGAAGGCCGCGCCTGCGGACAGCACGACTCCCATGAGGTACCAGGTGTCGTCGATGGCATGGTTGAACGAGTGGATGCGCATCTGCGGGTCGACGCTGGGCTGCTCGATGGGCGCGACCACCGCGCCGGAGGTGCCAATTGAGGTCTGAAGCGTGCCCTGCCCTACTACGCCTGAGCCGACCGCCGCCGCGGCGTTGTCCGCGCCTCCTCCGACGACGGGTGTACCCTGTGCCAGACCGAGAGCCTCGGCGGCGGACGAGGTGAGCTGTCCCGTGACGCCGGCAGATCCCTGCACAGGTGGGAGTATCGAGGGGTCGAGTCCCAGTGCGGCGATCATCTCGTCCGACCAGCGACCCCGTTGTACGTCGAACAGCAGGGTGCCTGCGGCGTCCGAAGGCTCCGTGACCTTCTCGCCGGTCAGGAGCAGTCGCACGTAGTCCTTGGGCAAGAGAACATTGCGGACGCGGTCGAACAGGTCCTGCTCCTCGTCCCTCACCCACAGCAACTTCGGGGCTGTGAATCCTTCGAGGGCGGGATTGCCGACCAGCTTGCGAAGGCCGTCCGTGCCGACCGTGTCGGCTATGGAGCGGCACTGGGCGGTGGTGCGGACGTCGTTCCAGAGTATCGCGGGCCTCAACACGCGGTCTGACTCGTCGAGAAGCACCGAGCTGTGCATCTGGCCTGACAGTCCGATCGAGGTGACTTCCCGGACTCCTGCCTGATCGCACGCGGCTCTGACGGCGTTGACCGCACCATGCCACCAGTCGGAAGGGTCCTGCTCGGCCCAGCCGGGCCTCGGGACCGACACATCGAGGGGAGACTCAGCCTCTCCGACAACAGCTCCGTGCTCGTCCACGACGAGCGCCTTGATCGCGGTGGTGCCGACGTCTATTCCAAGGTAGTGCTGGGGCATAATGGTCCTCCATGAGAACGACAGTTAACGCGATGAAGCTAGGCGGACAGGGTAGCTGCAATCCCGAAATGGTCCGACAGTTTGCGCTCGCAGTGGACGTTGCTGATGGTGGAGAGCGACTCGGCGGCCAGGTCTTCGGTCAGGACTATGTGGTCGATGGTCCTGCGTCCCTTCATGCCAATCGCGGCGGTGACGATTGTCATCCGAGGCGGGAATGCCTCAAGGAGCGCCGACCGCACCCTCAGCGGTGTTGAGCCGTACTGTCCGATCCTCTGATTGAAATCGCCCATGATTATCAGTCGTTCGGTGGGAGCTTGCCGGAGGACTTCAGACAGGGCGGAAATGTACTGCTCGTGGTCTTCCCAGCGCCGCCTTCGCTCCGCACCGCGCCTGGCCTCCGTTCGCGATCCAGACCAGGGTATGCAGATGCCCATAACGGTCACTGGTCCAAGCGAAGTCTGTGTCGCGCCGCATACAAATCGTCCGGGTGTCAGCAGGTCGGAACCGACGTCGTCAACCTGCCGCCACGGCTCCCTGGACCAGAGCAGGACCTTTCGTCTCTCCTCCCTGATCCTGTAGCCGGCATCGGCCCCCGAGCAGATCGTGTAGCCGTCTTGAGTCAGCAGGTCGGTGTGGGTCTCGGTAAGGCAGACTATCTCGGGAGAATGCAGTCCGATGCGTCTGCGAATCTCAGGAGTGCGGGCGGACCTCGGCGTCGCCCACTCGACGTTCCAGTTGATGATGCTCAGGGGCATGGAGCCGGTACCTCAGTCCGTCATTCTTAAATGAACACCTATGTCTCAGGATCAGATTGCCATGGTACCCGATATGAGACGGACCACCTGAGTGAGCACATTACCTGACATGTGTAGCCATATCTGACATTCCTATTCTAAAATAGGATTACAGACTGACAAAGTCAGAGTGCGAATACACTGAACGGGCGTCCCTTCGACAAGCTCCCGCCACGGCGGATTTTCAACGGGGCGAACGGTATCGGGTGAATGATCGAAAGACGCTCGATCGACTTAGAGGATCCCATGGAAGAGTATGAAGTCACCGGAATAGACCCGAGACTGATAGGGCGGCGAATACAGGAAGCGCGGAAGGCGAGGGGACTCACCCAGCAGGAGGTGGCGGAGGCGCTTTCGGTGGCCCGGACGACGGTTACTGCCCTGGAGAAGGGCGAGCGGCGGGTTCGACCGGACGAGATAATTAGTATGGCTGGTCTCTTCGGGAGAACCGTGAATGACCTCGTCGGCTCCAGAGAACCGTTATCGGACTTTGCAGTCCAGTTTCGCACCGCTATAGGCTCGGCCGGGTCGCGTCAGGCTCAAGAAGACATGGCCCAGGCGGTCCATGAGTTCCAGAGACTGTGCGAAGATTTTCTGTACCTTGAGAATGCGAACGGGACGCCTCTTCGACAAAGTTATATGCCGGAGTACCCGATCAACACCGCCTCACCTGAGGACGCAGCGGAAGACGTGGCCTCGGCAGAACGCAACAGGCTCGGGCTGGGAGATGGCCCAATTCTGAATCTCAGAGAGGTGCTGGAGGACGATGTTGCCATGCGGGTCTTCTCCATGAAACTGCCGTCACGAGTCGCTGGCATCTTCTCATACACCCAGGAACTCGGGGGCTGCATCGCGGTAAACGCCCAACACCCGGAGGAACGACGCCGGTGGTCGATGGCTCATGAATACGGGCACTTCCTGACCAGCCGATTTCGCTCGGAGATTTCAATTCTGGGAACGTATAGACGTGTTCCGGCACATGAGAGATTCGCCGACGCTTTCGCTGGCTGCTTCCTCATGCCAGCAGCGGGTCTGAGGCGCAGGTTCAACGAGATTTCCCGCGCAGCATCAGGTGAAGTGACCGTGGCGGATGTATGCCGACTCGCCCACTACTACTACGTATCGATTGAGGCGATTACGCTGCGCCTGGAGGAACTGCGACTCCTTCCTGGAGGGACATGGGACAGGCTCAAAGACAGAGGATTCCGGGTGCGAGAGGCCCAGGAGCAGTTGGGGCTGTCGCGCCGTACCAACGGCGATCACATGCTCCCGTTACGCTACCGACTCCTGGCAATCCGTTCCTACGAAGAGGGACAACTCACTGAGGGCGAGTTGGCTCGGCTCCTGAGGGTTGACCGAGTGTCGGCAAGGCGGACCGTACAGCGGCTGACCCACACGCCACACCTTCGTGATGAGGGTGACCTTGAGTCGCTCCCGCTCGACCTCGCCGGCAGCCTGCTTGGGTAGTCGCCTCGGGGAGATCGAGCAAACGTGACAAACCCGGGTGGGTGCCTTCTACTGGACGCCAGTTGTCTGCTCAATCTATACGCGACCGGATGCCTGAGAGTCATCTCCGCCACAATCGAGGTGCAGCTTCATGTAGCCGACTACGTGCTGGAGCAAGAAGCGATCTACACCTGGGCGACTGACGCCACGAGTGGCAAGGAAGAGCCAGTCCCGGTGGACGTGTCTTCCCTGATTGCAGAGGGTTTGATCCACGTCATCGACCTTGAACGCAACGCTGAAAAGGCGACATTCGTCGAACTGGCTGCCCTGGTTGACGATGGCGAGGCGGTGACGGGCGCGCTTGCCTATCATCGTGGCTGCTCTGTCGCCACTGACGACCGCAAGGCACGCCGGGTTTTTGGCGAACGCATCCCGTCAGTGCAGCTGGTTTCCACTCTGGACATCCTGAAACTGTGGGCGGGCATCGGCCAGATTGCAGCAACGGATCTGGGCGCGGCCATGACTGCAATGCGTACGGGGGCCAGCTACATCCCAAGCTCGAGAGATCCTCTCTTTGAGTGGTGGGCGGGAATCTACAGGTAGGCAGCAGGCGTTCTACGCAGGTGGATTCCCGCTTTCGCGGGAATGACGGACCTTGCGATTCGCATTTCCCATGTTCAGGAAGCTGTGTCAATTCGTCAGACTCGCCTATGTCGACCATCATACGGAGCGTGGGCGTCTCGCCAGCCTGGCCCGTAGGGGCGATTCGCGAACCGCCCCTACATCGACTACCCGCCACGGCGGATTTTCAACAGGGTGAACGGATGCGGGCAAGATGCCCGCGCTCCAAATGCGGATGCTAACTAATCTGGGACAGGTTCGCAGGCACGTATCCCCTTGACAGTGGGGAGAGGCTTGGCTACTGTTCAAGTAGGGGTATCCACCTCAGGAGGATGGCATGAAGAGGATGTACGAGCTTCTGAAGAAGTTTTCGGCCAGCAAGATTGCGGCTGGTGCAGCCGTCTTCGCGTTCGTGTACATGGTGCGCGGCACCGGCGCAGGGGGCGTCTGCCCGTTCTGCGGCGGTACCGGCTTCCATCCCTGGGAGTGGGGAGGCTTCGGGGGCATCTAGCCCGCGACCTCGGCTCCTGCCCTAGCTCCTCGCTGCTCTCACCTTTTCCAGCATCACGGGCGGCAGAGGAAATACCCATCCCCTGTTCGTGATGATCTCGCGCGTCAATGCTGCGGGGACAGCCACGATTATCTCCGGCTCGATGGAGAACCTTCCGTCGAACCCGCCCACCGCGCTCCTCGCGTGGATTCCTGCGAACCCGCCTGCGTCGACGCCGTTCTCGGCGTAGCTGCTCTGCGGTCCGCCGAATACCGATTGCCACCTGAATGAGAAGCCGTTCGTGACTGCGGGCGCTGCGCTGCTCGCTCCGCCACCGGGCGAGACGACCATGCCAAGCGCCTTCACGGTGTACAGGACGTCGTTCAGGTCGCCCTCGCCACCGCAGCTCAGTGTCCAGTGCAGCCTGCGGATCAACACATCGGCGGCGTCCTGGGCGCCCTGGAAGCCGTGCTGGATGCGCTCACCGTCGTCGTTCATCGGGTAGCTGCCGCCGGTGGTGCCGGACAGGTAGATGAGGCCACTCTCGTGGACGACTGCGCCCGCTATGCCCGCTCCCTGCAGCGAGACGACGTCTTCGTCGAAGCTGCCGAGTGGAATGCCGATCTCACTTATCCTGTCGTACACGTCGAAGTCGCGGCGCAACTCGTCGGGCAGCAGGGCTTCATCGTAGTGCTTGCTCATGTTCGATTCCTCCTGAAGTTAGTTCACTCTCACGTACTTGTCCACACTCTGGGCTATTGTCAGTCCGAGGTAGATGTCGCCTCGCGAGTCGACCCAAAGGCCGTGGGCGTGGCGGAGAAGGTCCCACCGGGCCAGCACCTCGCCGTTGCCGTCGCGGATGGTCAGACGCGATGGATTGCCGTCGGCGGCCTGCTCGCAGATGTAGAAGTTGCCGTCCGGACCCTGCGATATGTCGTTCGGTCCGCCCATGCCGGTCCACGCGGTGATGTACTCGCCTTCGCCGTCGAATATCTGGATGCGACGGTTGGCGCGGTCGCAGACGTAGACCTTCTCGTCATCGTCGACCAACAGGCTGTGCGGCAGGTGGAACTCGCCCGGCGCTGAGCTGCCGGGAGTTCCCCAGGACCTGATGAACTGACCGTCGTCCGTGAACTTGTGAATCCTGCTGTTTCGATAGCCATCCGAGACGTATAGGTTGCCTGAGGGGCCCTTCACCATCTCGGTGGGATAGTTGAACGGCCCGGCGGCGCGGGGGACCAGGTCTCCGGGGCCCTCGCAGCCCGTGTCGGAGTGAACGCCGCGGTCTCCCAAGACCATCAGGGGTCTGCCCTCCAAAGTGTACGACATCACTACCGAGTCGTCCCGGTCGGTCAGGTAGATGACGTCGTCGCTGATGCTCATGCCGTGCGGCGAGTTGATATTGCCGTGTCCCCAGGCGTTCAGGTAGTTGCCGTCCCTGTCGAAGACGACCACGGGAGGGTCGGTCCTCTGGAAGACGTAGAGCCTGTCCTGCGAGTCAGTGGCGACGGTGCTGACTACGTCGAAAGCCTCACCGTCGGGGAGCTTGGGGAAGTCCTGGGCTAGCTCAAACGTGAGGGTATCTGTGCCAACGGTAGTCATGAGTCATCCCCCAGTGTCAGGTGAATCAGGCGGCGAGTACGAGACGCCGTAGAGTGTAGCACTGGAGTGCAGACTAGGCTATTCGACAGTGCGACAAACGCCTTGACTCAGCATATGTTAGATATATAATAACTATTGTGAAATCAACGTAATATAATATGTGATTAACCGAAGCTAACGGGAACACGGATGAGTCAGCACTCCTGAGATGAGCTGGTTCCGAGATGGCACAGGCGTCTAACGACAACATACTCTACGAGCCGGACGAGCGTCCGCCCTTCTTCGTCGCCGCTGGGCTGGGTTTTCAGGCGGTCATGGGGATGCTGGTGGCGGTGGCGGCATACGTCACGATAACGGTACATAGTGGCGCACAGTCCGAGAGCTATCTGTCGTGGGCAATCTTTTCCGCATTCCTCGTATCCGGGATAGTCATCGTTCTCCAGTCTGTGCGGGTGTGGAGGTTCGGGACCCAGTACACGCTCATAACCGGACCGTCGGCAGTGTTCGTGGCGGTCTGCGCCATCGCACTGAGAGAAGGTGGACCCGCAATGATGTCCACCCTCATCATCATCTCCGCGTTCTTCCAGTTCGTACTCACTGCCAGACTGTCCCTGCTGCGCCGCATCATCACGCCGACAGTCTCCGGCACGGTGCTGCTCCTGCTTGCGGGAACCGCGATGTCGGTTGTGCTTGGGACACTGTCTGACGCCGGATCGTTGGGTCCGAGCGCAGCGGGACCGATTACAGCAGCACTCAGCCTGGCGGCAGTTCTCGGTCTCAGGCTGTTCGCGAAGCAGTCCTGGCAGCAGTGGACTCCCATCCTCGGAATCGCTGTGGGGTGCGCGGTGGCGGCAATGTTCGGACTGTTCGACTTCAGAGGAGTGATCGAGGCTCCCCTGGTAGGCCTTCCCGAGCTGGCGTGGCCGGGTTTCCATCTCGACTTCGGAGTGGAGTTCTGGGCGCTGCTTCCCGGATTCATAATCGTCTTCCTGGCGTCCACCATCAACTCGATTGGAGAGGGGATAGCCGTTCAGCGGGTCTCGTGGCGCCAGCCCAGAGCGACCGACTTCCGTGTGATCCAGGGGGCTCTGAACAGTGTGAGCGCCGGGAACGTCCTGGCGGCGATCCTGGGGACGGTCCCTGTTTCCCTGTACCCGACGAATGCCGCGCGCACCGTCCTTACCGGTGTGGCGGCCCGCCGTGTCGGTGTGTATGGAGGGTTCATACTGATCGGGTTGGCACTGCTTCCCCCGTTCCTCGCCCTCTTAGCCGCCATCCCCGGTACTGTGCTGGCAGCCTACGTGATTGTCATGCTGGGGCTCCTGTTCGTCGAGGGGATGAAGATAATCCTCCAGGACGGCATCGACGTGCGCAGGGCCACCGTCGTTGGCGTGTCGTTCTGGCTTGGAATGGGATTCCAGCACGGGCAGATCTTCCCGGAGCTGCTGACAGGAACATGGGGTACGCTGCTTGGAAACGGAATGACGGTCGGCTCTGTCACCGCAATCCTCCTGACGCTGATTCTGGAACTGCCCAATATCCGCCGCCGCCGTCTGAGGGTGAAGCTCGGATTCGAGTCGCTGCCTGACATCGACCGCTTCCTGCACTCATTCGCGACCAACGCAGACTGGAACGAGTCGTCAACCAACCGTCTGCGTTCAGCCGGCGAGGAGGTGCTGTCGAGCCTGCTTGTAACTCATCACGACGGCAAGGTGAACGGCAGGCGTCTGTCAGTCACAGCTCATCTCAAGGGATCGACGGCCGAGCTGGAGTTCATGGCAACGCCAAGCGAGTCCAACCTGGAAGACAGAATCACGTACCTGAGCGAGCTGACCGAGGTGCCGGACACCGAGGAGGTCTCATTCCGGCTGCTGCGGCACTACGCGTCTTCAGTCCAGCACCAGAAGTACCACAACATAGACATAGTCACCGTCCAGGTCGAAGCGTCGGAGCGCGTTCCCACAGGGAGCCTGACTCAAGTAGGATAGGGTCATCCGAGCGGACTACGCTCTTATTCGACGCTGGAGACCCACATGACCACCGACATCCCCCACGAAGTACATGGTGACGAGCTTCCGCAGCGGGTGACGAAACGCACGGTCGCCGTCGACTGCGAGCACGTGGAGAAGATGCTCCACAAGGGCACGCGTGAGCAGTTCGTGATCTACTGCGACGAGCCCGAGAGAATGGGCGGCGAGGACGCCTATCCCCCGCCGCTGACGTACATAACCTCCGGCATCGGGTTTTGACTGCTAACCCAGTTGAAGCGGTACGCTACAATGAGAAAACTCCCGATCACAGAGGCCCGCGTGCACGTCGAGATGGACTACTACCTGTCCGGCTCGGTGCTTGCCGGGACCGTCACCAGCGGGGTCACCGAGGTACGCTCCGAGTTCGAGGTAACCTCGGACGCGCCTGAGGAAGACATCGCATACGTCATCAGGCTGGCCAAGCAGGGCTGCTTTGCCGAGAGGCTGGTGGAAACGGCGGTGCCCATCAAGAGCACTCTCAAGCTGAACGGCAAAGAGGCGACCAGCCGCCTGGAGTGAGGTTCGAGGGTGGCTGGGTAGGTACTGGCGGGTTGTTCACCCTCACCCGTCAGGGGGTATGTAAACCAGAAAGACGTTCGTCCTGAGCTTGTCGAAGGACACCCAACCCCTGGAATCCCGCTTTCGCGGGAATGACGGTTGGTGAGCCTACCCCTGTCAGCCCTTAGGTAGAGGGGGCTGTTGTATGCGGGCGAGACGCCCGCGCTCCTGGTTATGGACTCACTAGAGTACTTCGTGGTGCGAGGTGGTGGGTTTAGGGGGTATAATTCGTGCGATGGTCGTGTTGGCTGTGGGCAGATGCTAGCCGCGCGGGCATCCTTGACTATCACGCACCAGGAGACACGCACATGTCCAGCAACGAACTGTCACAGATGGCGCACCTCATGCGGAGGGCCGGATTTGGGGCCTCCAGGGACGAACTAGAGCGCCGCGTCGCCGCAGGCTATGAGGCGACCGTCGAAGACCTGCTTCATCCCGAGGCGCAGGAGCCGGTGGACATCTACAAGTTCCTGCGCTACTACCACTTCCAGTGGAAGCCCGGCACGCTCGGGGGAATCGGGCAGACCGGCTGGGTGTGGCGCATGATCAACACGAATGCGCCGCTGCAGGAGAAGATTTGCCTGTTCTGGCACCAGATCTTCGCCACCGGAGTCTCAAAGGTCGATCACTACGACGAGATCACCGACATGATCGACATCTTCCGGGAGAAGGGCCTCGGCAAGTACCGCGACCTGCTACTGGACGTCTCGAGAAATCCCGCCATGCTGTACTGGCTGGACAACCACGAGAACCACGCCACGGCGATCAACGAGAACTGGGGTCGTGAGCTCCTCGAGCTGTTCACCATGGGCGTCGGCAACTACACCGAGGAGGACGTGTACGAGTGCTCCCGCGCCTTCACCGGCTGGACGATGACGCCCAAGCTGCCGAGGTTCCACATGGGACGCTGGGACTGGTACTTCGAGTACCGCGCCGACGACCACGACGAGGGTGAGAAGAACTTCCTGGGACACACCGGCAACTTCAACGGCGAGGACATCATCGACATAGTGCTGGCGCACCCCGCGACCGCGAGGTTCATCGCGCGGCACCTGTACAACTTCTTCGTCGCAGACGAGGTCCAGGTACCCGCATGGGAGCATACGCCGCCGCGCGACCCCGCAGCCATCGAGTTCATCGCAAACGCGCTGACCGAGTCGGACTTCGACATCCGCCACACACTGCGCGCGCTTCTCAACTCCGACTTCTTCAAGGAGGCGCAGTTCACCAAGGTCAAGAACCCGACCGAGGTGGTCATCAGCACGCTGAGAATGGTCGGCGGGGCGGAGCTGCCCGGTCCCCAGACGTTCGACTACTCCAACCACATCACGTACATGGGCCAGGAGCTGCTGAATCCTCCGAGCGTGGAGGGCTGGCACTCGGGCGTCGAGTGGATCAACAGCGGCTCGCTGATGAAGCGTGCCAACTTTGTTGCCGACATGGTCGGCGAGATCGACCGTCCCGGCGTCAGCGCGATCATCGAGCGCGTGAAGACCTCGGGCGCTACGCCGGAGTCGGCTGTCGACACCTGCCTCGACCTGCTCGGGCCGGTAGTCGTCAAGGACGAGACCCGCGCGGAGCTGATAGAGCACGCCTCGGCCCACGGAGAGTTCGAGTGGGACGACGCGAACGAGGCAAAGTCGGCACAGCGAGTGTCGGAGCTTCTGCAGCTGATCGTGGCAACGAGGGAGTACCAGTTCGCGTAACTGTCATTCCGGCGGAGGCCGGAACCCAGATGGGTGGGTAGGTGGTGCATGGTTGGCTGTGATCAACCATTTCGCCCTCACCCCAACCCTCTCCCCCAGGAGAGGGGGTTAATCAGAGACCAGGAATAGACACAATGATGCTAACGAAGATAGTTGGGGAACGAGTCTACGACTTCAGCCACGTGGTGGGCGGGCGCGACCAGGTGATGGGTCCGCTGGCGCTGGCTTTTGGGCGGGACAACGAGATGTACGCGATCGTGTCCGCTCTCGGCGGCGGACGCGGGATTACGAAGTACACGGTCGGTCTCTATCCAGACGAGGAAGAGATGGTCCAGCGTATTGGGGAGTCCGGTGAGGGCCCCGGACAGCTGATGTGGACCTCGGGCATCGCGCTCGACTCGGACTACAACATCTACGTTACCGACGCTATGACCGATCGGATTTCGGTGTTCTCGGAAGGCGGCGACTTCGTCCGCTCGTTCGGCTCATCGGGAGACGGCGAGGGCCAGTTCGGAAGGCCGTCGGGCATCACGGTCGACCAGGACGACAACCTGCTTGTCGTGGACACCCTCAACCACCGGGTACAGAAGCTCAGCCGCGACGGCCGCTACCTCTCAGAGTGGGGCGGCAAGGGGTCGGATCCGGGACAGTTCGACTCGCCCTGGGGCATCACCACGGACTCGGATGGCTGCATCTACGTCGCCGACCACCTGAACCACCGCATCCAGAAGTTCGACGCCGACGCCGGGTTCATGTTCGAGCTGGGCAGTCACGGTTCGGGTGACTACGAGTTCGATCACCCGTCGGACGTCGCCGTCGACCCGGACGGGGACATCTACGTGTGCGACTGGGCCAATCACAGGGTTCAGGCATACACTTCAGCCGGCGAATACCTCACGACGTTCATCGGAGACGCGCAGCAGCTCTCCAAGTGGCAACTGGAGTACGTCCGCTCCAACCCGGACGTGTACAAGGCGCGACGCCGAGTCTACACGCTGGAGCCGGAGTGGCGGTTCGCACTGCCGTCGGCGGTCGCGTTCGACAGTCGCAACTCCAGGCTGATGGTGGCCGACACCCAACGCTGGCGTATCCAGATCTACAACAAGCTGGATGACTACGCGGACCCGCAGTTTAATATCTGAGGGGGTGGGGTGGGACGCAGTCAGGTGGTTTTTCCCTTTACCAAGTACCAAGTGCGTGATTCTGTCGTGGATAGCTTAAGGGAGACCCTCAACTAGAGGCGCAGCACCTCCTTGCGGAGCACAATTGGTATGGGAACCAATCGAACCTCCCCGGTCAGGCGTATACTTGACTCTACTGCAACTTCGGAACGTAAACTACTTCAGCGAGGTTAGGGCCATTCTTGGGAAGAAAATACTGGTCGAACGCTCGAGCGTCACTTGTCTGCCCAGTCCTATATGTCTCATATATCCACCGTATCAAGGAGCGAAAAGGTTCCAACTCCTCTGAGTAACTCAAGACTTGGGCGCTCTGTGCTGACCATGCCGGTTCCAACCTGGAAGGACCATCTTGGAACACTCGCATACCGTAAGTGCCAGTGTTATCCGGACCCGTCTTTTCTACTCTTCGCTTGGTGATTTTGCCCCAAGTTAACAATCCTCCGGTGAGAACGACAGCCATGTTTGGGGCCAAGGCATCACTAGTTTCCTTCGTAAGCACCCGAAATGCCTCCATTAGCGTAGGAGGCTGCATCTCCACCTTGCCCGCTATAATGAAGCCAAGGATCTGACCGGTCTCATCTGGTTCGGATCGCTCGGTAACATCGATAATAGAGGGATTCTGTAGGCTGCCATAGCTTCGCTTCAAAACTATTGGCCTTCCGGTTGTAGGATGGGGCATGAAGTCATTCACAGGATGACGCTGCAGTCGCTTGACCGATGCGATCTTTCGGAACTCTTCGCTCAGCAATCGTCTGTTCAGAACGCTCTTCACTTGGCCAACAGCTATGACTCCTTCACACGGGTAGTATGAGGTGCCGGGGGTGTCATTAATTGAGAGCACTGGACAAATGTCTCTCTCGTACAAGATTACATCCGTCTGATGACTCGTCGCGCCACTGCTGTCGATTACAAACCCCGACCCTACTCCAATCCCTCTAGGAAGAATCTGCTCTAACTGAGTTCTCACAGGGTGCTCCATTGCATCACCAATAGCAGTTGGTGAAGTCGCCGATCTAGCGTTATCGAAAGCTTGGACTAAACGCTCGCCAACGCCCGAAATATAGGCGTCTACATCAAATGTATGGTCCATGCTTGCACTCCTTCGCCTCGGTTGGAGTCAAGTATAGGGACTTTGAGCCCAAGCTTTAAGACTTTACGGAGTGGTCCATCATCGTCCTGTCAAACGACTGCATACTGAGGACGGCGCTTCAGCAGACCGACAACTATGCGTGGCACTGGCCAGCATTCGACACCTCAACCCTATTCTGCCGAATCTACCCTAAAAGCCATTTCCTCGATCGGTACATACTATTCCCCATGTCCTGTCGGATACACACTGTCGGCGACAACTAGTGTCCAACTTCACTGTGAGCCTGTGTCAGTTTGGTAGGTGGACAAAAGGGCAACCGTCCTTCGACAAGCTCAGGACGAACGGATGCGGGCAAGATGCCCGCGCCCCAAGCGTGTACCTACTAGATTGGCACAGGCTCCTTCACTGTGATGGCGTTGACTCCCTAAGTGCATTCACATACATTTTCCCTTTGCAAGTACATACGAGTTCGTCTTGTCAACTGGCCTCCCAAGGTCGGAACCAATGATTGTGGCAAATCAGTTGCTACAGCGTCGAGATCACAACAATGGAGCTTGCCAATTACCGACTAGTAAGGCGAGATACCGATGACAATGTGTCCAGGCTGTGGGAATCCTTTACAAATAGGGGAAGTCGGTGCCAATTTCTGTGAGAGCGGGGATTATCGGTACTTCCTGCAGACCACGACAGGACAAGACGGAGACAAAGTCTGCCTATTCCTCATGCTCAATCCTGGCACTGAAGTAGGGCATGAGGAGAGAAAGCATCGAACAAGAGACAGGTGCATTGAGTTCGCATCAAAATGGGGATATAGCACATTGTGGACATGCAACATGTTCGCATTAGGTGGTACTAAGCCAAAGCAGGGGGGTTATATAGGGTAGTGCCCAACGAGTCTATTCACGCTTCGGAGCTCCGCCACGAAGTAGCACACGTGCCAACTCTTCGGGAGTCGCCTGTATGCGGAGGTCCTTAGCACTCGTCTTCAAGTCCGGGTCACGCTCTTTCGGCTGGGGAGAGCTTCGCTTTTCGCTCGGAGTCGTCATCCTCACTCACCTTCCAATTCACTCTCGTCAAACAGGTTGTGCTTCTTGGCAATAAGTACCCAGACTGCTTGGGCGTGACGATTGTCATGACGTATCTCATCCAAGATGGCCCGCGTCTGCTTGCCGTCCTCTCTCACGCCTTCCAGAATAGCCCGTGTCTGCTTGCTGTCTTTCCTCACACCTTCCAGAATAGCCCGTGTCTGCTTGCTGTCTTCCCTCACACCTTCC
>CAZIDM010000016.1:0-61432 GCA_964537915.1 uncultured Dehalococcoidia bacterium | reverse complement strand
CCCTCA
This sequence comes from uncultured Dehalococcoidia bacterium, assembly GCA_964537915.1. Classification (GTDB taxonomy): domain Bacteria; phylum Chloroflexota; class Dehalococcoidia; order Lucifugimonadales; family UBA1123; genus VXRN01. Next base: position 61,426 of record CAZIDM010000016.1, on the reverse strand, counting down.
CCCCAACCCTCTCCCTGAGGGAGAGGGTTGGGGTGAGGGTGAATACACAGCTTCCAAATAAGCCCTGAATGCTTGGAGTGTGTCCTGTAACATTGTCTCCTACACAACCTGGGCGATTCCCAACACCCCGGAGGCAACAAACGTGAGCTCGGAACAGAACAGTGTTCCCGGAATGCTGACCATCGACGACCTCCACTCAGCCGTCGCCGACGGCTCCATCGACACCGTCATCCTCGGATTCCCAGACCTCTACGGCAGGCTGATGGGCAAGCGCCTCGACGCCTCCTTCTTTCTGACCGACGTTGCCGGCGGCACCCACGCCTGCGACTACCTATTCACCGTCGACATGGAGATGGAGCCCGTCCCCGGCTACGACTTCTCCAACTGGGACCTCGGCTACGGCGACGTCCATCTCGCCCCCGACCTTGGCACACTCCGCAAGCTCTCGTGGCTCGACAGGACGGCGCTGGTTATCTGCGACGCCGAACTGGAACCGTCGCACGAGCCTGTCGACGTGGCCCCTCGTTCGATCCTGCGCAGACAGCTAGACCGTCTTCGAGCCAGCGGCTACGAGGCGATGGCCGGCTCTGAGCTCGAGTACTACCAGTACCGCACTTCCTACATGGATGCGGTGAGAAACGGCTATCGGGACCTGACCGAGGTCGGCTGGTACCTCGAGGACTACAACCTGCTGCAGGGATCACGCACCGAAGACCTCAATGGTACATACCGTCGTCACCTCGCCGCGTCCGGAGTCCCGGTCGAGTCCACCAAGGGCGAGTTCGGCAGGGGACAGCATGAGCTGAACATCCGCTACGCTCCGGTGCTGGACATGGCCGACCGCCACCTGGTGCTCAAGCAGGCCGTGAAGGAGGTCTCCGACCAACTCGGATGCAGCGTCACGTTCATGGCAAAGCCGGACGCATCGCAGGCCGGTTCGAGCTCCCACCTCCACGTGAGCCTCTGGACTGACACAGACGGCGAGTTGACGAGTGCCTTCCCCGGCGACGGCGACCTCGCCGGAGTCGCCTGCTCCGACGTCTTCCGGTGGTTCCTCGGCGGCTGGATGCGCTACGTGCCCGAGCTCATGGTGTGCTACGCCCCGACCGTAAACTCGTACAAGCGCTTCCAGGCCGGAAGCTGGGCCCCGACCGCGATGGCTTGGTCGCCTGATAATCGCACGGCGGGCTTCCGGGTCGTGGGCACTGGACCGGGCCTTCGCATCGAGTGCCGCATCCCAGGCGCCGACGTCAACCCATACCTCGCATACTCCGCGGTCATCGCCTCTGGACTGGCAGGCATCGAGCAGCGTATCGAGCCGCCGCCCGCATACATTGGAGACGTCTACGCAGCCTCCGACGATCTGATGCTTCCCCGCAGCCTAGAGGATGCGGTCGACAGCTTCCGCAACAGCGATCTCGCCCGTTCAGCGTTCGGAGACGATGTCGTCGCCCACTACGCCCACTTCTTCTCCACCGAAGCCGACGCCTACCGCAACGCCGTAACCGACTGGGAGCGCACCCGCTACTTCGAACGCATCTAGTTGTTACGTACGTCCATGAGACAGCCACGAGCGTTCCATTGTAGAATACCCACGGCTTTGCGCCCCTCCAAAATGCCGCGTCCCACTGCACGCGGCCCCACCATCCGTCCAAGGAGAACTCCCTGAGCTTGCCCGAGTGTCCTGATATAGAACTTGCCATTATCATTCTGGCGGATGGTGTACGACCCGATGTATTGAGCAAATTGGCCGCGGCAGGTGATCTCCCCAACATAGCCGGGAGCTTCTATCGCAAGGGTTACAGCTACGACGGCGTAACCGTGCTGCCAAGCGTTTCGAGCGTCGCCTACGTCCCGATGCTCACCGGGCAGTACCCCGGCCCGGCCGACGTTCCCGGCCTCCGCTGGGTTGAAAAGGCCAGTTTCACTCGCGGGAAGCTGTTCCTCCAGGGACACCGCTCCTACATAGCCCCCGGTCACCTCAAGATGGACGAAGACCTATCTGATGACCTGGAGACCCTGTTCGAGCTGACCCCCGACTCCCTGGGCGTTCGCTGCGACGTCCGCCGTGGACTGTCGAACGGGAGCAAGGCAGCCGGGCAGCTTGCATTCATGCCCCAGATGTTCTTCGCACACTACCTCAGGAGAGGCGGATTCGTGGACCGCGCCGTAATGGCGCAGGCGCTGTCGTGGCTGCACAAGACCCACGACCGCAGGCCCAGGTTCGCGTTCCTGCCCCTGGTGGACGTGGACAAGGTCTCCCACCGGTACGGGCCGGAACACGCCCGCACCCTGAAGGCGTACAGGCACATCGACTCTCTCGTAGGGAAGTTGGTGGACGAGCTTCGCAGGCAGGGTCTGTGGAAGCGCACGCACCTGATGATCACCAGCGACCACGGCCACACTGAGACCAAACAGCACCTCGACATGTCCGCGCTGGTGTCCGAACTGGGTTACAGCGTGTTCGAGTACCCCAACGTGTACCGGCGGAGCGCCGACGCCGCCGTCATGATCTCCGGAAACTCCTTTGGGAACATCTACCTCTCAAGCGACAGGAAGTGGGAAGCTCCCCTGACTTCCGATGAACTCGAGAAGGAGCACGGCAAGGTCCTGAGCGCGCTCAAGAAGAGGGAAGAGGTCGAGTGGTACGCCTACAGGGGCGCCGACACCAGCGTGAAGGTCGTGTCCGCCTCCGGCGAGGCGCTCCTTGGCGCTGAAAACGGCCACTACACCTACTCATTCAACGGCGACGATCCGCTTCAGCTTGGCCTGTGTCACAATGGCATCAGCCGCGACGACTCCCTGAAGAAGACCGCTGAGTCGCCATTCCCGGACGCGCTGGAGCAGCTGCAGTACCTGTTCCGGAGTGAACGAACGGGCGACGTCATAGTCACCGCCAAGCCCGGCTACGACCTCCGAGGCTGGCGCGAGTTCCCTGAGCACAGGTCCTCGCATGGCGCGTTGTGCAGCGAGCACATGGCGGTGCCGATCCTGAGCAACATACCGCTATCCGCAATTTCTGAATCTGACGGCGTGGCCCGCACTGTGGACCTGTTTCCGACCGTTGTCGAGGGACTGGGGCTATCCCCAACCATGCCTCACTTCGGGCGGAGCCTCCTGTGATCGATGCGCTAAGCAGGCGGGAGCTGACCAAACGTCAGGCCATCCTGCTTCTGCTGGCCCTCCTGCTGCCGGCGTCCGCCTGCACTCTGCTGGTGTGGGTCTTCCTTCCCGACTGGTGGCAGCTATCCGCCTACTTCTGGTACTCCATCCCAGGGAACAGCTTCATCCTGCTGCCGCACGAGCCTGCGGTGATCTACACCGGGACTCTCTACAGCCCCCTTCTCGTAGCCCTGGTCGGAGGTCTGGCCACCATTCCGGCCTCAGCACTTGACCACCAGTTGTTCACCCGTGCATTCCAGCACAGGACCCTGGCCCAGGTCAGGGACACTCGCTTCTTCCGGATTACCGCCCGAGCCTTCGCCGTCCACCCCTGGTTCACCATCCTGGTGTTCGCATTCACCCCCATCCCCTTCTATCCAATCCGCATAGCCGCTCCCCTCTACGAGTACCCGGCAACAAAGTACGTTATCTTCGTCCTGATAGGCAGGGTCCCCCGCTACTACCTCCTCGCCTGGGGCGGCGAACAGGCCGCCAAATACCTCTCCTGGCCGCTCTGAAAGTCAACATTGACCGCCCAACCTCGCACTTAGTATATTTCGGCGCATGATTATTGGACTCCTTACCGACACCCACCTCCCGAACTTAATCCGCCAGCTGGAGGAGCTCGGCCCCGAGCCGGCAGAGTTCTTCAGCAGCGTCGACCTGATCCTCCACGGCGGCGATCTCACCGCCCCATACGTCCTCGACTGGCTGGAGCAGTTCGCCCCGGTGCTCTGCTCTACGGGCAACAACGACCCCATCCCTGACTCTCGCTGCGAGGAAGTGCAGATGATAGACGTCGAGGGCTGGCGAATCGGCATGACGCACAGCCTGGAGGGCCAGTTCCGGCCCATGTCCGTGCTCAGCCAGTACTTCCCGAGCCCGGTCGACGTGATGATCGCAGGCCATACCCACGAAGAGCGCCTGGAGTACCGTGAGGGCGTCACACTCATCAACAGCGGCTCGATCACGTTCCCGCACCACAAGGAGCTGCGACTCGGCACCGTCGGCCTGCTTGAGCTGACCGAAAACCGCCTCAGCGCACAGGTCTTTCCCCTGGGACACACCGAGGGAAGGCCAAACCCCGGAAGAGAGTTCTTCATCGAGCTTCACCGCAACGGCGATGGACACGTTGAGGTCTTTGATGATTCACAGGCCAGGAATGAGGAGTGAGAGTCGCCTGCTGACGCTGCTGGTTGCCCCATCTGCCTTGGTGAGTGAGGGCTATGGCGAGAGTGACAGGTAAGGTGGAAAGGGTTCCATGACACAGCTATTTGACGGCATCACCGTGCTGGACTTCAGCCAGGGCATGGCGGGTTCCGTCGCGACCATGGTCATGTCCGACTTCGGAGCGGACGTTATCAAGATAGAACCGCCCGGCGGAGACCCCTACCGGACCCATCCGGCATCGCTGCTGTGGAACCGGGGCAAGAAGAGCGTAGTCCTCGATCTTGAGACTCCCGAGGGTCGTAAGCAGGCCAGAGCGCTCGCTCGTTCAGCCGATGCCGTCGTCGAGAGCTTCGTCCCAGGAGACGCTGCCGCTCTCGGAGTCGACTACGAGACCCTGAAGGCAGACAATCCCGGACTCGTCTACACTTCGATCACCGCCTTTGGCGACTCAGGCCCCTACGCGCGCTACCGCCCTTACGAGGCAATCGTCAGCGCGAAGTGCGGCCGCTACATGGCGTTCGCCGGCCAGAACGGACGCGAGGGCCCCAACTTCGGCGCGGTGCAGGTAGCGAGCCACGGCGCGGCGATGGCAGCCGTCCGGGGCACGGTGTCCGCGCTGATGATCCGCGACCGCACCGGAGTCGGACAGCACGTCCAGACGAGTCTGATTCGTGCGATGACCTACTACGACCTCAGCCAGTTCCTCGTCTGGCAGATGATGATCAATTTCCCGGAGAACTTCCCGGATGACCCTACCGTCATCGCCTCACGACCTGCGCCGATCCAGTACCTGGCGGTGCGCTCTAAGGACGGACGCTGGCTTCAGCTAGCCAACCTGATGGAGAGGCTGTTCATAGCTGAGATTCACGCGATCGGACTCGGCCACCTGCTCGAAGACCCCCGCTACGCTTCGGCTCCGTTCCTCGACGACGAACCGCGCGAGGAGATGCGCGAGTTCATCCTCGACAAGATGCAGGAGAAGACCCTCGACGAGTGGATGGACCTGTTCATCAACGTCGAGGGAGATGTCGCCGCAGAGCCGTTCATGACCTCCATCGAGGCGCTGGACCACCCGCAGCTCGTCTACAACGGCGCAGTCCAGACTGTCGACGATCCGACAGTCGGACCAACGCGACAGCTCGGGCCACTGTTCCACATGGAGGCGTCCCAGCCGCGAATACAGGGCCCTGCCCCCCAGGTCGGTCAGCACACCGAAGAGATACTGGCTAGGCTCAATGGCTCCACCTCTCCCTTGACGGGGCAGGGATCGATCGACAGTGGTAGCTCTCTCACTCTTCCAAAACATCCCCTCGAAGGCGTAACCGTCCTCGACATGTCCACCGTAATCGCAGGCCCCCTCGCAGGATCGCTTCTCGCCGAGATGGGCGCGCGTGTCATCCGCATAGAGACCCTTGCAGGAGACTGGATGCGCGGCCACTACAACGGCCTGGCATCGAACAGGACTATGGCCGGCACCGAGGGCCTGTCAATCGACCTCAAGACATCCGAGGGGCAGGACATCCTCACCCGTCTGCTCCCGAAGGTCGACGTCGTGCTCCACAACATGCGCCCCGGCGCGCCCGAGAGAGTGGGCATCGGCATCGAGCAGGTCAGGGCGCTCAGGCCGGACGCCGTCTACGCCTACCTCGGCGGGTACGGCTCGTCAGGCCCGCACAGTCACCGTCCGGCCATGCACCCAATCGGCGGCGCGGTCGGCGGAGGCGTCATGGCCCAGATCAGCGAAGGCGCACTCCCACCCGAAGACGCCGACATGACGATGGACGAGCTGCGCTCATCCTCCCGCCAGTTGGGACGGGCCAACGAGGTCAACCCAGACCCCAACACCGCGATGGTCACGGCCACCGCGATCACCATGGCCCTCTATGGCCGCCAGCGACACGGCGACAAGCAGTACGTCGAGACCACGATGATCGGCTCCAACGCCTACGTCAACGCCGACCACTTCTTCGACTACGAGGGCAGACCCGACAGGCCCGTGATCGACGCCGACGGCTACGGCACCGGAGCCCTGTTCAGGCTGTACGAGACGGCGGGCGGCTGGGTGTTCCTCGCGTGTCCGTTCGAGGACGAGTGGCCGCGACTGTGCAGCGCGCTCGGTCGCCCCGACCTTCTCGAAGACCCGCGATTCATCACGCCCGATGCCCGCAGCGACAACGACGACGCGCTGGCGTCTGAGCTGGCCTCCGTATTCGCCGACCGCCCCGCGCTTGAGTGGGAGCGTCTGCTGACCGCCGCCGACGTCGGCTGCGTCCAGACCGAGGACCGCGGCATGTACCACTTCTTCGCAGAAGACGAGCACGTTGCCGATACCGGACTCACGGTCGACGTCAGCCACCTCAAGTACGGCGAGTTCTGGCGCTACGCGCCGATCCTTGAATTCTCAAAGACACCGTGTGTAGCCGGAGGCGGCATAACCCGAGGCCAGCACACCTTCCCAATCCTCCGGGAACTCGGATTCACCGACGACCAGATCCTCAATATGCGAGACAAGAGAGTCCTTGACTGGGAAGAGGTCGACTAGCGATGCCACCAACGCACCAACCCAGCATCCCTGTAGAAGAGATCGCCAAGTTCCCACCACCGGGAATGTCAGTCCCAGTATCATTCTCATTCAGCCCCGACGACAGCCTGCTGACCTACCTGCACGGACCCGATGGAAGCCCAGTTCGACAGCTCTACGCCCTCGACCCCCAGACAGGCGAGTCCAGGGTAGTCCAGGCGACGGTCGAACCCGAATCCGAAGACCTGTCCATCGAAGAACAGCTGCTCCGACAGCGCCAGAGACAGATGGGGCAGGGGATAGTCAGGTACTCGTGGGCCGACAGTGGCGACGCCATCCTGATACCTGCCCAGTCAGGCGTATATCTCAAGTACGGAGCCGATGCCCCCGCGCGACTTGTGGTATCCGGGGACGGCGGCCCGATCCAGGGCCCGCAGCTATCCCCTGATGGCACCCAGGTCGCCTACGTCCAGGACGCCGAGGTCTACGTCGCACCGACTTCCGGCGGCGAAACAAGCCAACTGACGCACGGCGCGAGGGGTACCGGCAAGACGAACGGCCTCGCCGAGTACATCGCCCAGGAGGAGATGCACCGTCTGCACGGCTTCTGGTGGTCCAGGGACGGCTCAAAGATCGCCTTCGAGGAGGTCGACGAGACCCACATCCCCGTCTATCGCATCGTCCACCAGGGCAAGGACGACACCGGAGCCTCCGCCCAGGAAGACCACAGGTACCCGTTCTCCGGCGAACCCAACGCGCGAGTACGCCTCGGAGTTGTCTCAGCAACCGGAGGCGAACCCATCTGGATGGACCTCGGAGACGACGAGGACATCTACCTCGCCCGCGTCGACTGGATGCCCGACGGCTCCCTCTGCGTCCAGCTCCAGAACCGCGAGCAGACCCGCCTCGACCTGGTCAGGTTCGACACGTCGACCGGTCAGGGAGTAACCCTGCTGACCGAGACCTCTGACGTCTGGATCAACCTGCACAACATGTTCCGACCCCTCAGGGACGGGACGTTCATCTGGGCCTCCGAGCGTACAGGCTTCCGGCACCTGTACCTGTACGATGCCGACGGTAAGCTCGTCCGTCAGCTCACCGACGGCGACTGGGCCATCGACGCCCTCTCCGGAGTCGACCAGGACGCCGGTACCGTGTACTTCACGGGCACCAAAGACGGGCCGACCGAGTGCCACCTGTACAGCGTTTCCCTGGAGGGCGGAGAGATCACCCGCCTGACACAGGACCCCGGCACCCACATCGTGACCCTCGACCACGACGCCAGCCGGTTCGTTGACACGTTCACCAACACGACCACGCCGCCGACAGTAACGCTGCGATCCCTGCAGGACGGCTCGGCGCTCCACAGTATCCACTCGACAGACGACCCGAGAGTCGACGAACTCGCTCTCACCCCGCCGGAGCTGGTCTCCATAAAGTCGCGCGACGGTGAGACCCTGCACGGCGCGCTCTATCGTCCCGCTCCCGAGTTCGGCGACGGCCCCCATCCGACAGTCATCTACACCTACGGCGGCCCACACGCCCAGGTCGTGAACAACCACTGGGCCATGACCTGCGCGATGCGCTCGCAGTACCTGCGCTCGCTTGGCTACCTGGTCTTTTGCCTGGACAATCGCGGCAGTGCGCGCAGGGGACTCGCCTTCGAGGGCGTCATCAAGCACAACATGGGCGACATAGAAGTCCGTGACCAGGTCGACGGCGTTAACTGGCTCATCGAGAACGGCCTCGCCGACCCCGACCGCGTTGGGGTGTACGGCTGGAGTTACGGCGGATTCATGACACTCATGTGCCTCGCCAGGATATCCGGCGTGTTCAAGATGGGAGTCGCCGGAGCCCCCGTGACCCACTGGGACGGCTATGACACCCACTACACAGAGCGCTACATGGGTACGCCCCAATCGAACCCGGACGGCTACGAGTCCGGCAGCGTCATGAGTCACGTCGATGACATCGAGGGCGACTTGCTGATAGTCCACGGCCTGATCGACGAGAACGTCCACTTCCGGCACACTGCCAGGCTCATCAACGCGCTCATCAGGGCCCGCAAGCCATACGAGCTTATGATGTTCCCAGACGAGCGTCACATGCCCAGAAGCCAGGCCGACCGCATCTACATGGAGGAGCGAATAACCGACTTCTTCCAGCGAAACCTGTAGAATCGCGCTCAGACAGATCATCGCCCAATTCGTCATTCCCGCGAAAGCGGGAATCCACAGGACCGAAAATGGCTACACTGCAAACAGACGTAGAAAGCTACATAGAAGGCGCCCACGAACTCGCCGACATGGTCAGGTCCGTCGCCGACCAGATCACAGAGCAGCGCCGGATTCCGGTAGAAGTCTCGAACGAGATCGCTGACCGTGGCTACTTCAGGCTGCTCCTGCCCAGGTCACTTGGCGGAGCCGAGCTCGAGCATCCCGACTTCCGCAGGATTGTCCGCATCTTCGCCGAGGCCGATGCCAGCGCAGGCTGGTGTATGAATCAGAACAACGTCTTCTCGACAAACTCCGTTCGAGTCCCGCCGGAGACCGCGGACGAGATCTGGACGGTCCAGCGGAACGTCGTCACCAATGGCCCCCCGATGCCGCAGACCAGGGCAGAAGTCGTCGATGGCGGCTACCGCCTGTCCGGTCGCTGGAACTTCAGCAGCGGCTATCCGCACGCGACGTGGCTCGCGGCGCTTACGCCCGTATACCGGCCCGGCGATAGTGAGCCGGCCGAAATGCGCACGATGCTGCTGCCCAAAGACCAGGCCGACCTCGTCGACATCTGGCAGGTCGGAGGACTCAAGGGCACCGGCAGCCAGGGCTTCGCCATCGAGGATATGTTCATACCGGAGGCGCGCTCCTATCCCACGACAGCCGTTTCACGCGAGCCCGGGCCGCTCTACGTCATCCCGACGACGCTGCTGTTCTGCTCAGGCTTCGCGACAGTAGCTCTCGGGAATGCCCGTGCCGGTCTGGATGCCGCGATTGACCTCGTAATGGGCAAGACTCAGCAGGGACGCGAGTCGCCAATGCGCTACGAGTCGACCACACACAGGATGGTCGGACAGGCCGAAGCAATCTGGAACTCAGCCCGAGCGTTCCTGGACGAAGCGGCCGCCGCGATGTGGAAGGGAGCCAGGACCAACCTGGACCTCACAGTCGAGGAGCGCGTCGGGGTCCGACTCGCCAGCACCCACGCCATACGCGAGTCGGCCCGGGTCGTCGACATCGCTTACACGCTCTGCGGCTCCAGCGCCATATTCACCGTAAATCCGATCCAGCGTCGCTTCCAGGACGCCCACGCCCTCACCCAGCAGATCCAGGGACGCCCAACCCACTACGACACCGCCGGCCAGTACTACCTGGACCTGGAGCCTGAAGGGATCTTCTAGGCGACTCGATGACTAGTAGGTTCCTGTTAGCCCGGAAGAGAACTTACCGCTCGTTCATCTCTTCCCTAGTGAACTTACGGCCACCCGTACGGAGCTTCCCACCTAGCTCGCGTAGGGTTTCCATCGCCTTGGCTGCCTGCCATTTGCCCCCAGCATAGTCTTCAAGCCACAGCCGGAATTGGGCATTCAGGGTTGTGTTCTCCGATGTTGCACGCCTTGTTGCTGCCTGGATCAAGTCTGCGTCTGCGCTCAGTGTTACATTCTTATTCATGGCTCTTGCTCTCACAAATCATCCTCAGGTTTGTGAGCAAGTACTATACTTGTGTTGGACTCAGAATGGCCAATCGGGAACCTACATCGTGGAAATCGCTGACCAAGTAAGCTGACTGACTTCAGGAGCATCACAATGCCAAAAGCACCCATCAACGGAATCGAACTCGACTATCAGGACTACGGAGAGGGCGAAGTCATCGTCTTCCTTCACGGCGCCGGCGGCAACCTGCTCTCATGGTGGCAGCAGGTCCCGTACTTCTCCGCAAACTACCGATGCATCACGCTATCCCACCGTGGTTTCGGACACAGCTACGACATCCCCGACGGCCCCGGCATGAAGTCCTTCGTCGACGACCTCGCCGCGCTCCTCGACCACCTTGAGATTGACTCGGTACACCTCGTCGCTCAGTCCATGGGAGGCCGGACCGCGCTTGGATTCGCCGTCGAACACACGACGAGGACGCGCAGCCTCGTACTCGCCGACACCACCGGCGGTATGGGCGAACCCGACGTCGAGCAGGCCCTCAACGACTGGCGCGAGAGCCAGGCGTCCACTCGTGAGATCGGCTTCCGTGCGCTTGCGGAGAGCTTCGGAGTCCGAGAACCCGCCCTGGCCAACCTGTACCTGCAGGTCTCGCGCACCAACCCGCCGAGGCCTCAGATCGCGGGCGTCCTCAGCGGCGGACCCAGGGGCGCGGAGCTTGCCAACCTGAAGGTCCCAACCCTGTTCATCGTCGGCGAGGAAGACGACCTCACACCCCCGCACGTGATCGAGGCAGCTTCAAGGCACATACCCGGCTCCGAACTGCTGCGAGTACCCGGCTGCGGACACTCCGTCTACTTCGAGAACCCCGACGTCTTCAACTTCGAGGTCAGCAGGTTCATAGCCCAATCCAGCGCCCCCGGAGCATAGCGCCGTCCTACTCCCCCCAGACCTGCGAGAACAGCCTCAGAAAATTCCCACCCAGGATCTTCGTAATGTCCTCCGATCGGTAGCCCCGACCCTGCAGCTCGCTCGCCACGTTGGAGAGACTGTCCGGCGTCTCCATACCAGACGGGTGCAGAAGGTTCTCAGGATAGGCGTCCGACACGTCCATCAGCTTCGTGCCCTGCTGTGAGAATATCCAGTCGAAGAACGCCTTGGGCTGGTTCTGCGTGTAGTCTGTGCCGATGCCGACGTGGTCGATCCCGACCCGCTCGACGAGATCGTCGATGGCGTCAACGTAGTCGTTCAGCGTCGACTCGAACCCGTTGCGCAGGAACGGCGGGAACGCGTTCGCCCCAATCACGCCGCCACGCTCCGCGATCAGCCTCAGGGCGTCATCCGTCTTGTTCCGGGGATGTTCGAAGTAGCCCCGCGCGTTGGCATGAGTACACGCCACGGGAAGCTCGGACATCTCAGCCGCTTCGAGTGTCGTCTGATCGCCGACGTGCGACAGGTCGATCAGGATGCCGAGCCGGTTCATCTCTCTCACGAGGTCCTGCCCGAACCTGCTCAGCCCCTCGTCAGTGCGCTCATAGCACCCGTTACCGACAAGATTGCGCTCGTTGTACGTGATCTGGATGATCCTCACGCCGAGCGAGTGGAACAGCGCGAGCCGGTCGAGGTCGTTCTCGATAGGCGACGAGTTCTGCCACCCGAGCACCACGCCAACCTTGCCCTGCTCCTTCGCCTGTAGGATGTCATTCGCAGTGCGCGCCTGGATGAGAGTATCGCTGTATGTCTCGAACCTGTGCACCCACCCAGCCATGTTGTCCATGGCCTCGCGGAAGTTCTCCCAGATCGCCATCGTCGCGTTGATGCCCGTCACCCGGCCCGTGTCCAGGCTCTGGAACACCTCCGGGCTGTCCCAGTTACTCACGTTCAGCCCATCGAATACAACGGACTGCTCGTAAACATCCGAGTGCTTTTGCTCTGAGGCCATAAGACCAAACCTCCCCGGGGCCAAATCCGCCCGATTATAGACGAAGATCCCACCGTAGGGGCGGTTCGAGAACCGCCCTGCACCTGATCGGACCTGCCCCAGACTGGCAGGTTCCCTCTATTGGAGCGCGGGCATCTTGCCCGCATACGTATGATCGACCCGTTACCCATCCCCACTCCAATACCCTAGAATATGGTGTCCATTATCGAGAACGCAGGGAACGCGCGACTTGACCTCTAACATCCAGACGCACTCCAGCTCCATGGCCCTGTGGACCATTCGGGCCGTGGCCCTGGTCGCGTTCATGGATCTGTTCATGCAGCTTCCCGTGATCGCGACCTACGCCCGTTCGCTCGGCGCAACAGCGGCCATGATCGGCGTGACCGTCGGCATGTACTCCGCGACGAACCTCCTGGGAAACCTGGGAGCCGGTGTGCTGCTGGACAGGATCGACCGCAAGCGACTCGTTGTCATCGGGATGGTCCTGACAGCCGCATCCCTGTACGCCTACTCCCTCGTGGATACTCCCGGACAGCTTCTCGTGCTCCGGGGGTTGCACGGCCTGTTCGCCGGCGTCCTCGCTCCTGGAGCCTTCGCCATGCTCGGAGATCGCTCGAGGAGCCAGCGAGTCCGTTCCATGGGAATGAGCGGCTCGCTGATAGCAGTCTCTGCGGTACTCGGCCCGCCACTGGCCGGTGGCATCCGCGAGGCCCTGGGCTTCGAGGCTGTATTCATCACCAGCGGGACCCTGATGCTGGTTGCAGCGGTGGCATTCCTGGTCCTGGTACCGGGCTCGACACCCTCCACGGACGGGCCGACTCAGGACCGGCAGCAGATGTCATCGCTTGTCAGAGACGGCGTCCTGCTCAGGGTATTCTGGACAGTGCTGGTGATGACGTTCGGAATCGGCGTGCTCATCAACTACCTGCCGGTCCTCGTCGAAGAGATGGGCGGCTCGGCTAGGACTTCCGGTATCGCGTTCGCGACCTTCTCCCTCGTGGCGACTGCCCTAATGGCGAGTCCTCTCCACCGCATCCTGGATGCCAGGTCCCGCGCGCTGACCGTCGCCTGCGGACTCGCGTTCCTCGGAGTGAGCAGCCTGGTGATGGCCACGCTGGGCGTGGCTGCAGCAGCGCTGTTCCCGGCCATGGTTGTATTCGGACTCGGCTTCGGACTGCTGTTCCCGTCCCTCAGCGTCTCGGTCGCAGACCAGGCAGGCAGCTCCCAACGCGGCACCGCGTTCGGAATCTTCTACGCCATCTACTCCCTCGGCGTATTCCTCGGAGCGGTCGTGTCCGGCGGCGTATCAGGAGCATTCACAGACACGGGCGCCCCGTTCTACCTCGCTGCCGCCATCCCGCTCGTAGCAATACCCATCGCCTTCGGCATCCGCGCTCGCCAGGACTAGAGCCCCCTCTTCCTTGATGGGAGAGGGTTGGGGTGAGGGCGATAACCCCTCTCCTTGCCCCACAATCCCCCCACAGCTACCATTCTCTCCATCCATTCCGCAGGATCACACAACATGACCACAACACAAAGGCCACGCCGCAGCTTCTGGACGTGGGGACTCCAGTCCGAAGAACCCACTGACGCCGAGCGCGCCAGTCACGCCGCGCAGCTATCGCAGCGATTCGGCACCGAGATCGTCGCTCCGCCCATACCTGACGCCAAAGACCTCGATCTCCGACCTCCCCGCATCAGCATCCCCGACGCCGTCGCAGACATCTGCCTCACAGACAACTACGAGCGCGCTCTCCACTCATACAGCGCCGACGACAGGGAGCCTGCCGCGATCCTGGGCCGCTTCCCCAACCCACCGGACGCCGTCGCGCACCCCCGCAACGAGACCGAGCTCGAACGCGTGCTGGAGTGGTGCGACTCCGAGGGGCACATCGTGGTCCCATTCGGCGGCGGCTCGTCAGTGGTCGGAGGCGTGACACCCCCTGAGGCCGACGGCGTCGTCACGATAGACATGGACCAGTTCGACCAAGTTCTTGAGATAGACGAGTCATCCCGCGCCGCCCGCATACAGGCCGGAGTCTTCGGCCCTCACCTCGAAGACCAGCTCAGGCCCCACGGCTACACCCTCAGACACTACCCGCAGAGCTTTACCGGCTCCACTCTCGGCGGATGGATCGCCACCCGCTCAGGCGGTCACTACGCCACCAACCACACGCATATCGACGAGTTCGTCGAGTCCGTAAGGATGCTGACCCCCGCCGGGTGGTGGGAGAGCAGGCGTCTCCCCGGAGGCGGCGCGGGTCCGGACCCCAACCGCCTCTCCATCGGCAGCGAGGGCATCCTCGGCATAATCACCGAGGCGTGGATGCGTATCCAGGTCAGACCCAGGTACCGGGCGACCGCCGGCGTAGTCTTCGACACCTGGGAGCAGACCTATGACGCCGCTCGCCAAATTGTCCAGACCAAGCTCTGGCCTGCGAACCTGCGCGTTCTCGACCCCGCGCTCGCCCAGGACGCTGCCGGAATGGACGGCGTCCGCGCCCTGCTGATCGTGGGATTCGAGTCTGCTGAGCTTCCGCAGGACTGGAATATCCGCACCGCGGTCGAGATCGCGAGGAAAGCGGGCGGCTCTATTTCAGACGACGAGATCCTGATCGACGATGGCTCAGGCAGGCCCACAGGCAGGAGCGGAGCGGTCGGCGCATGGCGCAACGCCTTCATCAACGTGGGCGGCGGACTGACGTCCGGACTCGGACTCGTGACCGGCACCGTCGAGACCGCCGTGACGTGGGACGACTGGCCCAAGCTAGACTTCCACGTGCGCGACATGATGGGCAGAGCGCTGCAGGAAGCGTGCGGCGGCGGAACGCTCAACTGTCGCTTCACCCACGTCTACCCAGACGGCCCTGCGCCATACTACACCTACGCCGGCGCATACCGGAGCGGCGACTACGAGGGTCAGCAGGCAGCGATCAAAAAGGCCGCCTCAGACGCGATCATCGAGGCCGGAGGCACGATCACCCATCACCACGCCGTCGGCCGTCTCCACCGACCCTGGTACGACCAGGAGCGCCCGGACCCGTTCGCCACCGCCCTCCGAGCCGCCAAGAAGTCCCTGGACCCCAACGGAATCCTAAACCCGGGTGTGCTCATAGACGCGTGACCGCTGGGCCTTGGCGGTGTTGATCAGAATAGCCTGCGTACTGCTGCCACGACTTCGGCCAGTTTCGTGTTTGAGACGGTGCCCAACGTGCGTCGGAAGACTCTTTCGTTGAGCGTGTAAAGTCTACTGGCACGTGCCAAACTGTCTAGCCGTAGTGAACCGGACATCAAATCGTCGCGTGTTATTTGAACGTCGTCAGCCCGCCTCTGCTGCCCGCTCGTTAGCGGACATACTATCCAGTCATCCATTCCCACGTCAGCCAGAATCAGAACAGGACGCACTTTGCCCCCGCTAAGGTCCGAAAATGAGATAGGCGCTTCGACTACGTCTCCGACCACGCCGCCAACCATTCTTCGTCTTCAGGCTCGCTGTTCCATTGCGACCACGCCAGCATAGCCAGTTCGTCTGTTTCCCTGTCCCCAAAGACCACCAGCTTGTCGCCTTCCCAGTACGCCATACCGTCCACGATCTCCATCGTCTTGACGCTCACTGTGCAGACGCGCTTGAGGAGGTCTATCACCTGTTCCTTGTAGTCGGCGAACCGGTACGTGTTGAACTTCTCCCTTATGGTGGGGTCCCGCGGCTTCTTCTCCTTGTACTGGTCCAGCACCCACTCGAGGGCTGACCGGCTGCCGAGGACGTAGCGCCATGCGTCAGGAGGAACGCCGGAGAGCGTTGTCTGGTCGTCCAGTGTGATGACGCCGCGCTCCTTGTCCGCGCGCAGCCGGGCCTTTGGAGTCGGTTCGGCGCCAGAACCCACAGGAGCCTTATCATGGCGCTCAAGCGGGTAGGGCTCAGCCGACTCGAAGTTAATATGCAGATCGAGCAGCTTCTGGCCCATATTCGCCCACAGGTCAAAATCGCGGTAGAGGGGAAGGCGAGGGAACTCCCTAATCAGGTCGACTCGATAGTCGTACCGGTACACCGGGTCATGCAAAATCGCATAGGTGTAGGCGAATATCTCCTCAGCCGATATGCCGTCCGGATAGATCTCGTGGAAGTCCTTGCCCCAGTCCTCGCGGTAGTGCTCGTTGATGCGCCGGATGCCCCAGTCTGTGATGTTACAAACGCGCTCGCCGTCGTCGGTATAGCTGTAGAGCGGGAGGCATTGGGTTTTCTCAAGCATGTCTAGGGAAAACAACCGGGTTGTCGCTAGTGTCGAGAAGGGCTTTTGGGAAGCAATTCCGGAAAAACAGAGAATCATGTTGGGGTGCAATAGATCCGAGCCAAGCATTTCGTAATGATTTCTAGTGAGAACGTCGTTCATCACGAAGTCGGCGAAGTGATGCTTGGCTACAAAGGGCCGGTAAAGCGAAATGATCCTACTAGACTCTGTGTATTTGACACGCCTACCGCGGCGGAATTCATTACGTAAGTCGCGACTCCACTTGATGACAGGAGGATATGAAGCGTTCTCTCTGTCCAGCAAGTCGTTGTAAGCATTGGCGAAGTACTTTGCCTTAGCTCGGAGATTGGCAACACTTGCATCGTATACCCACTCGTCTCGGTTAGTGGAAACTCCAAGGGAGTGAGTATTAAACAGGGGTTCCTCATCTTCAGTCGTTTTCCCGCGGCTGGTCCGCCGATTTGCAATGGTCATCAACTCCCGAAAGTCTGGATTTCCCTGGTCGAGCCAGCTGCTCCTTTCATCAGGAGTAAGATTCCTGAATTCAATATCGTCCAACTCGGTTACACGAAGATATGCAAGTTTGTCTCGTGCTAGTTCACTGTCATCTCTAAGATCGTAGTGCAATAGACAGGTATCTACCCTCAACTTATGGCGAACAAAGAAAGCAATAGCAACTCCCGTCTGTATCCCGAACACGTTGTGAGTCGTGCCAGATATCTTGGGATTCCGACGTACATCCGAACCTAGATCCAAGACATAAATGTCACTGAACTCGCTGGCGGCAACTTTACGAAAACCATCATCTTGATACGCGTCTATGTATGCTCTATTGGTAACGAAGGCTATGATTCCATCATCGGAAAGCCGGTCTGATGCCCAGCGTATGAACCGCTTATACATGTCGTATTGCTTGGTCTTTTGGGCTGCACTGGCTGCGATGTAGGTCTCCTGGATGCGCTGGTCGATCGCAGGATACTCTCGATTGGGATTGAATTCGTTCCAGTTTGTTTGGTTAGCGTTGTACGGCGGGTTGCCGATAATGACGCTGATCGTCTTTTCGTTCTGGAGCTGGACGCGCATCCAGTTCTCCGTCGAGAGACCGCCGAGGTTGAAAGCGCCCTGCCGAGTGACGGCCCCACCGGTAGCGCCGGCCTGCTGCCAGTCCATGTTGTCCAGAGTGTCAACGAAGCACAGATTCGGGAACTCCAGGTACTGTCCCGTCTTTTCCCTGTAGGTGTACTCGATGTTGAGGTTTGCGATGTAGTAGGGGAGGATCGCGACCTCGTTGGCGTGGAGTTCGTTGAGGTACTTGTGCTCTAGCTTGTCCTGAGGCAGGTACTCAATCAGATTGGTGATGAAGGTGCCAGTGCCGGTAGCAGGATCGAGTATCTGAACGTTTTTGTCTGCGAGGCTGCGCCCAAAGTGCTTCTGCAGCAGGTGGTCGGTACCTCTGATCATGAAGTCGACGATCTCATTGGGCGTGTACACCACCCCGAGCCTGTCAGCGGCAGCAGGGTTATACGCCTTGTAGAAGTCTTCGTACATGGCCTTGAGGAAGGCCTGCTTCTCCCCGTAGTCGGCGATCTCGTCGGCGGCGCGTCCGATCGCCCCGTAATATGAGCGGAGCCTATCTATGGCTTCACGCCTTACGTCACCGGTGAAGAACGTCTGCTCAAGCGCGTCGAGCCGCTGCGCAATGTCGTTCTCCCGGTGGAACTGGTCTTCGCCGAACACCCTCAGGAAGATGTCGCGCGTGAGGATGTGCTGCAGCAGCATCTCACGGACGTCGTCGTCAGATACCTCAGGGCTGATTGACTGCCGGCAAAGCGCCAGAAAGTCAGCGGCCGCAGCCCCATATTCCCAGTTGTCAGACTCAGCCGTCTCGATAGCCTCTCGCAGGTTGTCGAGCACCGCGGGCAGGTCGTCCTTGAACTGTCGCTGAGCACCCCTGAACTCCTCGATCTGAGGGAGTTCGTAGTCGAGGAAGCGTCTGATGAGCCGGTGGAGTTCGCCCGGACGGCTCATATCCACTCGCATCGTCTCTTCCCGGTTCTGGATCAGGACAGCAGTCTGAGAGTCCTCGAAGAGGATGTTGTCCCGTGGGTAGCCCTGGTTGAACTTCCTCTGGATCTCAGCATCAAGGTTGTCGTCCGAGTCCTTCGCCTCCCAGTACCCACGCGCCATTCGCAGCGTGTCCTTCACTGTGCCGTCCGGCACTACGCCCGACAGCGTGCGCAGCTCAGGTACCAGGGCAAGTCTCTCACGGTGCTCTCGGCAGTAGTCGGCCAGGCAGTTCTGGAAAGCTGCCCTGATGTTGAGTTCGCTATCCGAGCCGCCGAACTGAATTAACTCTTCGAGTTCCGCACGATAGCGATCAATGTGAGGGTAACTGGGCATGGGACCACATTATAGCTGGTAGTGGTTACTTACCTAACTGAGGTCAATCGTCTTTCTTGACAGAGAAGCCCGTGTAGGGTCCCTACAGCCCCTCCGCCAGCACCTCTACCAGGTGCTTGGCCCGCCTTTCTGTACCCTGCGCGATCTGCTGACGACACGAGATCCCCTCAGCGACGACCGTGAAGTCGCCCTCCTGCTTCCGGATCGCTGGGAACAGCGACATCTCGCCTATCTGCATCGAGATGTCGTAGTGCTCGACCTCGTACCCAAAGCTGCCCGCCATGCCGCAGCAGCCTGAGTTGATCTCCGAGGCCTCCACGCCGTCCAGCGAGTTGAGCAGACCCATTGCCGCGCGAGTGCCGACCAGCGCCTTCTGGTGACAGTGACCCTGGAACAGGATCCGCTCCGGCAGCTTCGATGCGTCCAGGTCGAGAGTCGCCCCCTGCTCCAGCGCGTACTCTACGAACTCCTCCACCAGCATCGTGTTCTCAGCGATGGCATTGGCCTTGTCGACGTCCACGCCGTTCAGATCGGTGTAGTCGTCCGAGAAGCTGAGGATGCAGCTCGGCTCGATCCCCACCAGCTTCGCGCCGGCTTCGACGTACCCGTGCACCTGCTCCACGTTGTACCGGGCGTTATCCTGCGCCTTGTCCATCATCCCCTTCGACAGCATCGGACGCCCGCAGCACCTGACCTTCGGAATCACCACCTGGTAGCCCAGCGCCTCCATGACATTCACCGCCGCGCGTCCCAGCTCAGGGTGGTTGTAGTTTGTGAACGTGTCCGGGAACAGCACGACCTGTCCCATCTTCGCGGCCGACACGGGAGATCCACCCCGCGCCTTGAACCACTGCTCGAACGTCTGGCTGGCAAACGGCGGCAGTTCCCGACGTCTGTCTATGCCGACGTTGGCCTCCATTATCCGGCGTGTCAGTCCCAGGTTGTTGATCCAGTTGGACATCGGCGCGAAGAACGTCCCGATCTTGCTGAACGTGGCGATGTTGCCGAAGAACTGGTTGCGCGCCGAGTGGCCGTTCGCCTTGTGGTACTGGTTGAGGAACTCGTACTTGAGCTTCGCCATGTCCACGTTTGATGGACATTCAGCCGAGCATCCCTTGCACTCCAGGCACAGGTCCAGAACGTCGTACAGCCGCTTGTCCGTCAGCGCCGACGCCGGAAGCGCGCCCGACATCGCCGACCTGAGCGCGTTCGCCCGGCCTCGTGTCGAGTGCTCCTCCTCGCGCGTGGCCATGTACGATGGGCACATCGTCCCACCAAGTGTCTTCCGGCACGCGCCCTGTCCGTTGCACATCTCGATGCTGTGGGCAAAGCTGCCGTCCTGCCTGAACGCGAATCCTGTAGACGGCTGCAGCGGCCTGTACTCAGGGCCGATTCGCAGGTTTTCGGTCATCTCCTGGGCATCGACGATCTTCCCAGGATTCATGATCCCGCTCGGATCGAACACCTGCTTGACCTCACGGAACGCCTCGTAGAGCTGGTCCCCGAACATCTTGCGGTTGAACCAGCTTCGCACCAGGCCGTCGCCGTGCTCGCCGCTCATGGAGCCGCCGTACTCCATCACCAGGTCGCCGACCTCCTCGGCGATGTTCACCATCCGGTCGACGCCCTCCTGGTCCTTCAGGTTGATGAGCGGACGAATGTGCAGGCACCCGACGCTCGCGTGTCCGTAGTACCCGGCCTCAGTGCCGTTCGACGTGACGATGTCGTCGAACTTACGCACGAAGTCCGGCAGATGCTCCGGCGCGACCGCGCAGTCCTCGACGAACGGCAGCGGCTTGGCGTCTCCCGGCACGTTCATCATGAGTCCGAGACCGGCCTTGCGCACGTCCCACACCTTCTCCTGGTCGGCCGGATTCATCAGCTTCAGGAACGTGTAGCCCAGGTTGCGAGCCGCCAGCGTGTCTCCGAGGTGGTCCATCTTGGACTTGACCTCTTGCTCGGTGTCCCCGGCGATCTCGATCGCCAGCAGCGCCTCCGGGTCGCCCTCGATGAAGTCCGTGATCCTGGAGAATGCGAGGTTGGACTTCGCCTGTCGAATGATCATCGATCCGATCAGCTCGACCGCCGCGGGCTCAAGCTCGAGGGCGGCGACCGTCGCCTCCATCGACTCGATCAGGTCGTTGCAGTGCAGCACGCCCAGTCCTGTCACCTTGGGCCTGTCTACCAGGTTGAGCTTCGCCTCCGTGATCGTCACGAGTGTCCCCTCGGAGCCGACCACGAACCGCGCCATGTTGAAGCCCATTCCGCCAACGAACTCGTCCAGGTTGTACCCGGACACCCGCCGCTGGATCGTGGGATAGCGTGCGATGATCTCGTCCCGGTTGGCCTCTCCGATCTCGAACAGCTTGCGGTGGATGTCTCCTTCGAGACCCTCAGACCTCATCATGGTCTCAAGCTGTGAGCCGTCCAGCGCCCCGAGCCTGGAAGACTGACCGTTGGAGAGCACGACGTCTAGCTCATGGACGTTGTCGACCGTCTTGCCCCACATGATCGAGTGCGCCCCACACGAGTTGTTGCCCAGCGCACCGCCCACGTTGCCCCTGTTGGACGTCGACGGATCGGGAGCGAACAGCAGCCCGCTGTCGCGAATCTGGTGGTTCAGCACGTCCAGCACAATGCCCGGCTGGGTGCGCACCCACTTCTCCTCCTGGTTCAGCTCGACAACGCTGTTCATGTACTTCGAGAAGTCCATGACGATCGAGTGTCCCACCGTCTGGCCGCCCAAACTCGTACCGCCTCCCCTGGGAAGCACGGACACGCCGTACTTGTTGGCCGTCTCCACGACTGCGATGACGTCCTCGGCGTTCTTTGGCAGAACGACCCCGACGGGCTCGATCTGGTAGATGCTGGCGTCCGTGGAGTACAGGATGCGGCTAATCTTGTCGAACCGCACTTCGCCCGACACCAGCCTGTTGAGGTCGTGGACCATCTCCCTGGTATCGGACTCGGTCACCCCGGTTCGGGACGGGGACAGGCTCTGCGTTGCCATTTGCATTCCCTCTGGTATGTGCTTCTGCGGTTGATCGGGACTTTCGTTAGACGTAGCTGCCTCAGTTCCCATTTCCCTGGGGAGAGGGCTAGGGTGAGGGTGTAATCTCAGCTTGCCAAAACTGCAATTGTATTCAGCAGACCACAGACTGGCCGATCAAGTCCGCAGCCAAAGTATGATACACGAACGCCCTCTCAGGCAGACATTGAGACTCCGGTTTCTCTCGATATCCCCCTCTCCCTAAGGGCCTGCCCGGGACTTGATCCGGGGGTGAGGGTGATTGCTCCATACCACCCCCGTCCCTACAAAATGAAAAGGGCTGCGATTCGCAGCCCTCACGTCGTTCACCGGTATGTGCTATGGGTCAGGAGATACTGAGGATCTTGTACATCATCGTACCGCGTGGAGTCTGGACTTCCACTTCGTGGCCCACCGCTCGTCCCAGCAACTCCTTCCCCAGGGGGGAGACGTTGGAGATCTTCTCGGGGGGTTTGGCCTCGGATGCGCTTACTACCGTGTATTCCGCAGGCTGAGATGACCTCCGGCTTGGTGAAACATCCTGCACCGACACCACTGCACCGAGATTCACAACTCGCGACCTGGCGATGGCGGCGGCGTCCACGACAACCGCGTGATTGAGCGTCTGCTCGATCTCGCTTATTCGCCCCTCGACTCTTCCCGAGTCCTCCCTGGCAGCTTCCAGGGGGGCGTTCTCTCGTACGTCCTTGTCGGCAGCCGCCCTTCGGATCGCATCGGCGAGTTCCGGGCGCCGAGCCTTGAGAGTTTCGAGCTCGGAGACGAGCTCCTCGTGGCCCTCAGCGGTCAACTGGATCTGGGACTCCTCCTGGAGCGATCCAGACCCATGTCGTGGTCTGGCCCTGCGGACGCGAACGTGCTGGGCAAGCCTGCGCTCGATGATCTTCTCTTTGTGGGCGAAAGACAGGAACTGTCTGACCGCCTGGAGTCGTTCAGGCGCCTGTGGAGTGGTGCCTGATCCTATGACCTTCTCCACATAGTCCCCGATCATCGAGGGGGTTACATCCCCCATCGACTTCTGGGGCCCACACCACTGAACAAATCGTTGAAGTTCTTTGCTCGTCTCAGTCTTATCACCCTTCATCGTCACGACGTGTTTAGAGACATACTGTCCAAACGCCTGGATGAGGGTAGTGTGTCCATTCGGCGCCAATGGCCCGTCACCCCCGACACAAGTTCACATGCAAATACTACGTAAAACGAAAAGGCGCTGTCAAACAGCGCCGATTCGTAACACTTATCTCTTGATTAAGAGAACTTATACAATTACGGACTCCATATTGAGTCCGTGTTCCTGCTTTCTGGACCCCAGGTTTATGAAAGTCTCCATCTTTCTGACACCCGGAATCTTCCCCACACCGTGCCTCAGGAACTCGCTCAGCTCCGTCGAGGACTTCAGGGTCGCATAGACGAAAATGTCGAAAGACCCGGTTGTGACCGAGACCCAGGACACCGCTGCCATGTCGGCAAGGGCGTCCGCCACCGCATCCACCTTGTCTGCGTCGACCTGGAGGCCCACCAGGACCTGAGACTCGTAGCCGATCTTACGGGCATCAGGAATCGCGACCACCTTGATGTAGTTGTCCTGCATTAGCCTCTTGAGCCGGCGTCTTACCGTCTCTTCGCTCACTCCCACCTGTCGGGCTATCCCCGCGTTGGTTGACGTTCCGTCCTTCTGGAGATGAGCGACAATTCGCACGTCGAGTCTATCCATCCTTGAATTTTCCTCCATAGACCTTTTCGCACATATCGCTGCCTCGAAAATCAATGAAATCTCTATAAACGGGTATGAATGGCAGTTGACGCCATGCCGCTATTAGCCCTCTATTGGAACGGTGAAGCTGCCTTCCTTTTCATTCTAGCATGGTTTTAGACGTAGTAAATGGCAATTGTCTGTGGAAATGCACCCAATTTCACTGATTGGCTAGTACGAACTTTATAAAGGGCATGGATTCCAATTGACCGTCCATTTTCCCACTGTTAAACTCGCCTCCACGTTGGAGCACAGACCTGAACGAGGTAGCTAATGATTGGCGTCTTGACCCACCATTGGGCGAAACCGGATCTTGTAGAGTCGGCGCGGAAGCTTCTCGACGGCAACGGCGAAGCCCAGAGCAGGCATCCCGGGTTCGTGAGCAGGACAACCCTGATTTCACTCTCAGACCCGACGAAGATCACCACGCTCGTCATGTGGGATAGCAACGAGATATACGACTCGTGGCGCGCAAGCCCCGCGAGGGTCCAGACCATGGCCGGCGCAGACGAGATGTGGTCCCGACCTGCCGAGTCCGAACGCTTCGACGCGGTGGATTAGCATGCTCGCAAAACTGGAACAGATCGAAGGCTGCAGGCCGGGTAAGGCAACAGTTCGAGGGCTCGAATTCAGCTTCCTCGAGTGGGGCGACGCCGGCTCTCCCGCCATGGTGCTCCTCCACGGGCTGACCGGACATGCCCATACGTGGGACCTGCTCGCCAACTCGTTGCAGAACGAGTACCACATCTTCGCCCTGGACCAGCGTGGACACGGCGACACAGGCTGGCCGGACCCGCCTCAGTACAGCACGGAAGACTTCGTCGAGGATGTGCGGGAGCTCGCCGTGCACTGGGGTATCGACCGGTTCGTACTGATCGGCCTGTCCATGGGTGCCCACAACGCTCTCGCCTTCGCGAGTCGCCATCCCGAGATGGTCGACAGGCTGGTGCCAGTGGACATTGGCCCGTCGCTTCCTTCCTTGCGTGACCCGGACAGGCAGGCCAGATGGGACCCGCTCTACCAGGACTTCGATACCCTCGAAGAGGCGTACGCCGACGCCGTGGAGGCCAATCCGATCGCAGACCCGGAGGTCATCAGGTATCGAGTCCGGCACAACCTCAACCGCACCGGCGATGGCCGCTGGACTCCGAAGTGCACCAGGGACGTTGCTCTGCACTGGAAGCCCGACGACCTCGCAGAGGAGATCAAGACGATCCAGTGCCGTACGCTGGTTGTGAGGGGCGGCGAGAGCGAGGTGCTCTCCCCTGAAGTCGCCGAGTCGATGAGCGCGGCCATACCCGGCAGCGCACTGGTCACGATAGAGGGCTCCGGGCACTCGGTGCCCCAGGACAAGCCCGCCGAATTCGAGGCGGCTGCAAGGGAGTTTCTCGCGTCGTGAAGTACGATTACATCGTCGTAGGCGCCGGCTCCGCTGGCGCGGTCATCGCCGCTCGCCTGACTGAGAATCCAGACAACTCCGTTCTGCTGATCGAAGCAGGACCCGACTATCCCACACTGGACGACCTGCCACCGGATGTCAGGTACGGGTACGGACACGGGGTCACCGCCAGGGAGAACCTGGCAAGCGACCACCGCTGGCACTTCGTGGCAAAGGCCTCGGACCGCGGCACGCCCATGATCGTCCCGCGCGGAAAGGCGACCGGAGGCTCTTCAGCCGTCAACGCCCAGATATTTCTCCGGGGCGTGCCCGAGGACTACGACGATTGGGCAACGTGGGGCAACGACGAGTGGAGTTACGAGAAGCTGATCCCCTTCTTCCGCAGGATAGAAAGCGACACAGACTTCTCAGACGACTTCCACGGCGGCGACGGGCCGATAATCATCCGCAGGTACCCGTCCGAAGAGATGCTGCCGGACCAGACTGCCTGGTACCAGGCGTGCAGGGACTACGGCTTTGCCGACTGTCCCGACCACAACAACCCCGACTCCACCGGCGTCGGCCCTTGTCCGTTCAACAACCCCAACCGGATTCGATGGAGCACCGCCCTGGGCTACATCAACCCGGCCCGTGACAGGCCCAACCTCACCATAGTCGCCGACGCACTCGTCCACCGCGTCGTGTTCGACGGCAGCAGGGCCGTTGGCGTCGACGTAGAGGTTGACGGCGAAGTCCGCACGGTCCTGGGAGACGAGATCATCCTGTCCGCCGGCGCAATCGGTTCACCTCACCTGCTGATGCTGTCAGGAGTAGGTCCGGCAGGGCATCTCTCCGAAGTCGAAGTCCCTGTAGTCAGCGATTCACCTGGAGTGGGTCAGAACCTACGCGATCATCCACAGGTCCAGCTCGTGTGGCGCACCGTTGCCGGTTACGAGTTCGACAGGGCCGGTCCCGGAATCCAGTTCGTCCTGCGCTACACCGCCACAGGCTCGTCTCTCAGAAACGACATGCTCATTCACCCCATCTCCCGCGCCTCCGAGAACAAGATCTACACTGACTGGGACAGGGATCCGATAGGTATTGGCATGATCGCGGCCATCTACCTGGCCGAGGCCGCCGGCGAGATGAGACTGCGCAACAACAGCCCCCATGTGCAGCCATACCTCGACTACAACCTGCTCTCCACGCAGTTCGACATGGACCGCATGAGAGAGTCGGTCCATATATGCAGGGAGATCGCCAGAGAGGGTCCCATGGCGGACCTGATCGAAGAGCTCGTCGACCCCACTGAAGCCGACCTCGCGTCCGACGACGCCCTCGACGACTGGATGCTCAGGAACGTCCGAACGAGTCATCACATCTCCGGCACGTGCAAGATGGGCCCAGACTCAGACCGCATGGCCGTCGTAGACCAGCGCGGACGGGTCTACGGACTCGATGGCCTCCGAGTGGCCGACGCCTCCATAATGCCCGACTGTATACGCGCCAACACCAACGCCACGTCGATCATGATCGGCGAGCGCATAGCCGACTTCATCACCGAAGGCTCCTGAGACACGATTCCCCATGACCTCCCAGACCTGTCTACCCTCCACAGCATGGTTTCTCTACGACGAAGACGGCTCCCCACTGGGGCAGGTTAACCACAGCCAGCCCCCGGAAGTCGGCGCCCGAATCGAACAGGGCGAGGTAACCGCCGTCGAAGAGATGCGCCCAACATGCTCCATGCGCCGCTACAAAGTCACCCTCAGACCCGCCTGACCGAATTTCCTCTCCTGGGGGAGAGGGCGAAAACCTCGAACACCCACCCCTCTCAGCCCCAGCCCCTGGTGCTACAATACCGCCATGTCTCCGATCTACCACTCAGGGCAGGCGCTCGACGTAGTTCCCGGCTGGTCGATCTTCGACTACGCCGACAACCTCCGTGTCCGAGTTCCCACATCCTGCGGACGCACCGGCGAATGCCACGAGTGCATCGTAGAGGTCAAGCGCGGCGCAGACGCTCTCAGTCCGCTGACTCCGGCCGAGGAATTTCTCAGAGGCGGCTATCGCCTCGCCTGCCAGGCCCGCGTAATCGATGAGGGTGCTGACGTCGAGTTCGCCGTCCTTCGTCGCCAGCCCCGTATTCTCACCCACTCCGTCCGCAGGCACGTCGACCTCGACCCCCAGACTTCACGCGATGGCGACTCCGTCGTCTTTGATGGACAGCGTATCGACTCTTACCGCGGCCGTATCTACGGCCTGGCTGTCGACATCGGCACGACCACAGTCGCTATGAACCTCGTCGATCTAGAGACCGGCGACATCGTCCATACAGCGTCGTTCGAGAACCCGCAGCGCTTCGGCGGCAGCGACATCATGCACCGCATCTCCTACGACGGCGGCGAATTCCACGGCGAGCTGCGCCAGGTGATGCTCTCCACCATCAACTTCGAGATTGGCGACATGGCCCGCGCGGTCGGCTTCCACCGAAGGCAGATCTACGAAGTCGTGATCGTGGGCAACTCAACCATGCGTGACATGTTCTTCGGCATAGACGTACAGCCGATAGGAGAGAAGCCCTACAGATCGGTCGTCGAGGACGAGTATCGCTCTGGCGCCCGCCGCACCACTGCCCTGAGCACGTCGGCCCGCGAAGCCGGACTTCGCGTGTTCCCGGGCGCCCACGTCTACGGAGGCCCGCTGATAGGCAGCCACGTTGGCGCTGACGTCGCCGCAGACCTGCTAGCAGTCGGCATCGACGAGGAGGACGACGATGTCATGCTCGTCGACGTCGGGACAAACACCGAGGTAGTGGTCGGAAACCGCCACCGGCTGATGGCAGCCTCGTGTCCCGCAGGCCCCGCTTTCGAGGGAGGCCAGATCACCCACGGAATGCCCGGATACGACGGCGCAGTGGAGTCGGTAGTCATTGGGGACAGATCGGTCGAGATAGAGACCATCGGCAACGCCGAAGTGCAGGGCATCTGCGGCTCAGGACTCGTTGACCTTCTCGCCGAGCTACGGCGGTGCGACCTGATGAACGAGCTCGGCGCATTCAACAACGGCGACTCCGAGTTCGTATTCGCACCGGAGCGGAGAATGGCCCTCTCCAGGGCCGACATATCCGCGCTCGCCCAGGCAAAGTCCGCCAACTACTCGGGACAGTTCATCGTGCTGAGGAGCTACGGACTGCCGGTAAACTCCATCTCGAAGCTGTACCTCGCCGGCGGGTTCGCCAACTACGTCGACGTGGACAACGCGCTCGCTGTCGGGTTCATAGCAAACGTCCCCTCCGATCGCATTCACAAGGTCGGCAACGCCGCCCTCGAAGGCGCGACCATCATGCTCGTGTCCTCGCGACTACGCCGGCGAATGGAAGAGATGGCATCCACAGTAGAGCACATCGAACTGGAGACCACCCCCGACTTCTTCGACATCTTCGTCGAAGGATGCATGTTCAAGCCGATGGCTTTGTAAATACAATCAACACTCTCCTTTCCTTTGAGTGCTAACAGGGGTGGGAAGGGGCGGAACAGGCATGAAACCAGACAACATTCCCAGGCTCCCTGGAGGGCTGACCTGGGTAGGTAAACGCGGACAGACAAGCATGAACGGCAACCAACGAACCCCCTCTCCTGGGGGAGAGGGCTGGGGTGAGGGCGAAAACCCCGAATACATACTCCTGTCAGCTCCCCCAGGGAGAGGGTTGGGGTGAGGGTGAAAAGCATGTCAACATTCAAGGTACTCATAACCGACTACGTATGGCCCACCACAGAACCCGAGGAGACGGTCCTTAGAGAAGAGGCCGACGCCGAGGCCATCGTCGCCCCCGACGGCAGCGAGGACACGCTGGTATCCCTCGCCGGAGACGTCGACGCCATCATGACCTGTTTCGCGCAGGTGACCCCGGCCGTCCTGCAGGCTGCCCCCAACTGCGTGGCCGTCGGCAGGTTCGGAGTCGGCGTCGACAACATCGCCGTCGACACAGCCACCGAGCTCGGCATGGCCGTCACCTACGTACCCGACTACTGCGTCGACGAGGTCTCCGACCACGTCATGGCGCTGCTTCTCGGATGGAACCGGCGCGTCTCGGTATTTGACAACTCGGTCAAGGGCGACGGATGGGGGAGTGTCGGTCTCACCATGCGCATGATGCGACTGAGAGGAAAGACGCTCGGTATTGTCGGATTCGGACGTATCGGCCAGGCTACAGCTCAGAAGGCGCTGGCGTTTGGATTCCGGGTGCTTGCCTTCGACCCGTTCATGACCGCCGAGCAGTGTGCGCTCAGGGGCGCGAAGAAGACAGACCTGGACACCCTGCTCAGGGAATCAGACTTCGTCTCTCTCCACTCGCCGCTCATCCCGGAGACTGAGAACATGATCGGCGCCCGCGAGCTAGATATGATGAAGCCTGAGTCATTCCTCATCAACTGCGCCCGCGGCCCGCTGATCGACGAAGATGCGCTCTACGACGCTCTCACAAACGGCTCCATAGCCGGCGCAGGACTCGACGTCATGGTCGACAACCACCCGGCCAACGATCACCCCTTGCTGGGACTCGACAACATCATCATCACGCCCCACGTCGCCTTCTTCAGCCAGGAGGCAACCCTTGAGCTCGAGCAGCGCGCCGCCCGAGAGGTCGCCTGCGTCCTAACCGGCCGAATGCCCGACAACCTCGTAAACTCAGCCGTCCTCGACCACCCCAACCCCCGCCACCGCCTGAAGTGAACCGGTTCTGGTTCACCTGGTCGTTAGGCGAACTGATGCGGATATTGACAGCGAGTCCAGCATTCAGAGCAGCGAAACTGCTATGTTCAGGTTGTAGATGACGAGGAGTGGAATTATGCGAAACGAATTCACAGCCGTTATAGAAAAAGACGGAGACTGGTTCATCGCCTATTGCCCGGAAATCCCCGGTGCAAACGGGCAGGGTAGAACCAAGGACTCAGCTAGGGACAGTCTCGCAGACGCAATTGGCCTCATACTTGAGGATCGTAGGGAAGACGGCCTGCGAGGAGTTCCCGATGACGCCATACGGGAGAAGGTCACGATCGAGTGAGGCGACGATCGCTCATTCGGCACCTCCGTCGATACGGCTGCTACCTGAAGCGCGAGGGACGTTCCCATTCGCTATGGTGCAA
Organism: uncultured Dehalococcoidia bacterium; assembly: GCA_964537915.1. GTDB lineage: Bacteria > Chloroflexota > Dehalococcoidia > Lucifugimonadales > UBA1123 > VXRN01. The sequence continues at coordinate 31,001 of CAZIDM010000016.1, read as the reverse complement.
CCCGGAAACTGGTGTAGTTGAAGCGGTTCCACGCCACAGCGAAATCTCTAACCAGTTGGCTGGAAAGATCTGCAGAAGGCTGTCAGTACCTGTAATCGGCGGATAACGCCTTACTCCCCAGCCAGGAAGCTCCTGACCACCTCAACGAACTCCCCAGGCTTCTCCAGCTCTGGCCTGTGACCGCAGTCGTCCAGCACCGCCAGTCTTGAGCCCGGAATAGACTCGTTGTACCGCTGACCCGCGCTCAGCGGGATGATCGCGTCGTCCCGACCCCACACCAGCAGCGTGGGTACCCGCTTCAGCCTGTGCAGAATCTGCGGCAGCGTCGGATTGTGCATGAACGGCCGCCAGCCGAGCATACACGCTACCTCCCGGATATCCTCCCAGTCGAAGAGAAGTTCAGGCGTGGGCTCCTCAGGAGAGATTATGGAGAATTCCTCCACGCTGTCCTTGTCTTTGACACTGGCATCCAGGAACGCAGGCACCGTCACCAGGAACATGTCCATGATCTCGCCCACAGGCGGCCTCACCCCCGCCGCGGAGACCAGCACGAGCTTCTTGAACCGGCTGGGGTCCATTGTCGCTAGCTCCGCCGCCAGCCACCCGCCAAGAGAGAAACCGATCACGCTGATCTGCCCCACGTCCAGGTCGTCCAGCGCCTCAAGGTACCAGCCCGTCATGTCGCGCATGTTCATCGCCCAGTCGAGCCGTGCAGTGCCGCCGTACCCGGGCATCATCGGGATGTTCAGGTTGAAGTGCTGAGCCAGCGACTCATGCCACTGCATCCACGCCGGATGGCCAGTCTCATCGTGCAGAACCAGTACCGGCTCACCGCTGCCGCCGGTCACGAGAGTGGTCTGAATGCCAGCCAGTTCCCGGCTGTGACTTGTCCACGTCTGTTGAGCTGTGGTCATCTATTCTCTCCCTCTTACAGGTGCTGGGCGGATGGTCAATATACGGTGGATGTCAGTTTGCGTAGCACGGATACATGTCCAGCTTTAAGCTGGCTCGAATAGGCCTTCAACAAAATCACGTGCATCGAAGACTGCCATGTCCTCAGCGCTCTCGCCCGTGCCAATGAACAGCACCGGCAGGTCGAGTTCCTGCGTGATAGACAGCACGACGCCACCCTTGGCAGAGCCGTCCAGCTTAGACAGGAAGACCCCCGCGCAGCGCATGTCTTCGAGAAACGTCTGCGCCTGAACCAGACCGTTCTGACCCGTAGTGGCGTCCATCGCGAGGATTACCCGCTGCGAACGCGAGACACCCTGTCGGGCTATCACGTTGCGCATCTTGCGCAGCTCGGTCATCAGGTTGGATTTCGTATGAAGTCGTCCCGCCGTGTCTATGATGACGACGTCGACTCCGCGAGATCTCGCAGCCTGGATCGTGTCGAACGCCACAGCCGCCGAGTCCGCGCCCTGCCGGTGCGCTATCACGTCGACGCCAAGACTCTCTCCCCACGTCTGGAGCTGTTCGATAGCAGCGGCCCTGAACGTGTCGCCCGCGCCGATCAGCACCGACTGGCCTTCGTCGAGATGCAGCTTGGCCAGCCGCGCGATCGCCGTCGTCTTGCCCACGCCGTTCACGCCCACCATGAGGATGACCAGAGGCGGCTCCTCGACATCCATGACGCTGTCCGCGCCGTCGACGGTTAGCGCCTCGATCATCGCCTCCTTCAGGAGCTCGAAGGCCTCGTGGGGGCGCGTTATGCCATTGTCTCTGACCGCATCGCGCAGGTCGTCGAGCAGCTTCATCGTCGTGGAAACGCCAACGTCGGCGGAGATGAGGATCTCCTCCAACTCGTCCCACATGTCATCGTCTATCTCGCTTCGCTGGAAGACACCGGTCATGCGCCTGAACCATCGCTGTCCGGTCCTGCGGACAGCGCTCTTGGTCCTCTCGCGGTCTTCCCGCTCGCCTCTTCTGAGGAACCTGAGCATGTGTGGACGATCCTCCCCAATAGCTATCGAAATGCCGACGTGAGCGTAGCACCTGCAACCACCCCCCACAAGTCCGCAGGCAGGATTAGTACCAACCAACCCCTGCCCGTATAATGTCGTCTGGCTATGTTGAACGTACTCTTCTGGCTAATAACGGTCGAGATCATCGGGCTGGCGGTATTCCCACTCGCCTACTTCCTGCTGCCGAAGCTGTCGGACAGGGGATACGGGCTGAGCAAGCCCCTCGGAATCCTGCTGATCGGCTACCTCGCCTGGCTCCTGAGCGTGCTGCACCTGCTACCCAGCGTGCGAGTAACCCTGCTCGGACTGCTGCTCCTGCTGGTTGCATCGTCGGCTGTCCTGCTGTATTTCCATCGGGAGGAGATGACTGCATTCGTCAGGCGCAGGTGGCGGCTGATAGCGATCACCGAGATCGTGTTCCTCGTCTTCTTCCTGGGATGGGCGCTGTTCCAGGCTTATGACCCGGCTATAAACCACACCGAGCAGCCGATGGACTTCGCGTTCCTGAACGCGTCCGTGGAATCGACTACCGGCCAGCCCGAAGACCCGTGGCTGCGGGGCGAGTCCATAAGCTACTACTACTTCGGTTACTGGATGATGGGCGTCGTGACCGAGCTGTCGGGAGTGGCCTCAAACTTCTCCTACAACCTCTCCCTCGCGCTAATTCCAGCGATGGCAGCGTCAGCCGTGTTGTGCCTCGTTGCGAGCCTGGTACGTATCGATAGAGGTCACCTCGATGCTGCTATGCTCTCCGGCATCGCAGCCGGCCTCCTGTTGATCGTCGTCTCGAACCTCGAGGGCGTTCTCGAGTTCATGTACGCCAACGCCATAGGGTCGCAGGGCTTCTACGACTGGCTCGGAGTACAGGGCCTCGACGGCCCGACGGACGTGCCGACGGACAGTTGGATTCCAAACGAGTTCTGGTGGTGGTTCAGGGCAACAAGGGTCATTGGCACCTTCACGGACGGCGTCGAGATCGACTACACCATCCACGAGTTCCCGTTCTTCAGCTTCATGCTCGGAGACCTCCACCCGCACGTCTCAGCTATCCCGTTCGCCCTGCTGTTCGCGGGATTCGCGCTCAACTTCTTCAGAACTGAGTTGACCGACCTGCGCAAAGTCGGCCCCTGGGGTTACGCGACGATTGGAGCCATGGCAGTCTCGCTCGGAGGGCTGGCCTTCACCAACATGTGGGACCTGCCGACCTACGCCGCCCTGCTGGTCGGGATCGCCGCGCTGAAAGCCTACCCGCGACGAAGGAGTGAGAAACACTCGTTATCATTCTCTCCCTCCTCACTTCTCTCCACTCACTTCTATCTTCTGGCACCGCTGATCGTTATCGCACTCGCATTCGTGCTGTATCTGCCCTACTACCTGGAGTTCACCAGCTCTGTGCAGGGGATCGGAGCCGTCTCGACTCCGTCGCGCTACCTCCACCTCTTCGTGGTCTGGGGCACCCTGCTTGTCTTCGTAGTGCCATTCATAGTTGCCTGTTTCTGGCAGACCATCGTCGGACCCGACTGGCGGCGCATGACAGCCATTTCGCTGGCCATAGCGTTCCTGCCGTTCCTGCTCTGGATGCTGGTCAGGCTGCAGTCCCCAATACACACTGAGGGCCCCATAGGACGGTTCGTACACATCCTGCCGCTGGCCCTGCTTATCGGAATGGCAGTGTGGTCGGCCATCCACGAGACCAGGCTCCGTGGACCCACGGGCAAGGCGTTCGCCCTGACCCTCGGAGCCCTTGGCCTGCTCCTGATCATGGGACCCGAGCTTATGTACGTCGACGACTTCTTCGATGCCCCGAGGCAGCGCATGAACACCGTGTTCAAGCTCTACTACCAGGCGTGGGTGCTTCTGGCCGCCGTTTCCGGCTACTCCATATACTACTGGCTGTCGTTGAGGCCCAGACTGACCGGTCGACTGCGAACGCTCTCCACCGCCTGTGCGGTAGCTGCGATCGCGCTTGTGATCTGCGGCCTCTACTATCCAGCCGCCGCCGCCGCCTCAAAGGTCGACGAGGGGGGATTTGCCGACCGACCGACACTTGACGGCCTCGCATACGTCCGCGACAGTCGTCCGGCCGAGTACGCAGCCATAGAGTTCATCAGGGACAATCTGCCCGACGACGCTGCCATACTGGAGTCCGTTGGAGAGTGGAACGAGGCCGGACTCATCTCCCGCAGCACGGGTCTGCCGACTGTATTCAACTGGCCCGGACACGAGATCCAGTGGCGAGGATCGAACGAGGCGATCGGTGGCCGCCAGAACGACGTCGCCGCCATCTACTCGACCAGCGATCCTGAACGGGCGAAAATCCTGATGTCCAGGTACGACGTAGACTATGTGTACGTCGGTCCGCGCGAGATCCTCAACCACGACGGCCCCGGCCTCCAGAAATTCCCCGAATTCATGGACACAATCTTCCAGCAGGACAACGTGACCATCTACAAGCTGCGAGAGTAATTCACAGAAGCGCTCAATGGCTGACATCGCAATCACAACTCCTGAAGAGTCGCCCGCCCGTGAAGTGAAGGGTCCCCGTCGACTCTTCTCCATGTCCAGCTTTAAGCTGGTGGACCTGCACTGGTGGGAGGCCGTCGGTTACGCCGCCCTGATCCTGGTCGGCTTCGGAATGCGACTCTGGGAGCTTGGCGCACGCGCCATGCACCACGACGAGAGTCTCCACGCGCTCTACTCCTGGAACCTGTTCACCGGCTCCGAGTACATCCACAACCCGATGATGCACGGGCCGTTCCAGTTCGAGGCGAACGCCGCCCTGTTCCTGATATTCGGAGACAGCGACGCAACAGCGCGCCTCCTGTACGCGATCATGGGCACCGTCCTGATCGCAATGCCCCTGCTGTTCAGGGAGAGACTGGGCCGTGTCGGAGCGCTCACCGTCTCGCTGCTCCTCTTCGCCTCACCCGCGATCCTGTACTTCAGCCGATTCGCACGCAACGACATACTCATGGCCGTGTGGACGTTCGGCCTCGTCATGTGCATGTGGAAGTACCTGGACGAGGCCCGCCACCGCTACCTGTACATCGCCGCCGGACTGCTTGCCCTCGCATTCGCCACCAAGGAGTCTGCCTACCTGGTGGTGGGCACACTCGGACTCTGGTGCCTGCTGCTGGCCGCGCGACCCTACATCAATACCGCGCTCCGCCCGGTGGAGATACAGGGCGTCTCTCCACCGGTGGCCTTCTGGCGGGTCGTACGGACCCTCTGGAACTCGGACAGGGACCAGAAGATCGATCTTGCCGACCTGTCCCGACCTGCGGCCTTCGTGGTCTTCCTGATTGCCGTCACGCTTCCGATGTGGTCGGCGTTCAGCGCGATTCTCCAGGACACAGCGCTGCTGAGCTGGACCGGACTCGTGCTCGCCGCCCCTGAGGGCAGCGCGAGGATCGGCGACCCGGTCGGCGGCGGCAACGTCATCGCCTTCCTGATCGTCGTCGGCATGATCGCGCTCTCCGCCTACATCGGGTTCCGCTGGAACTGGTCGGTATGGTGGAGATGCGCGCTCGTCTTCTACACGGTCTGGACGCTGCTCTACACCACGTTCCTGACGAACTTCTACGGCGGCATCAAGAGCGGCATCTGGCAGGCCCTCGGGTACTGGATCGTCCAGCAGGGCGAGGGTCGCGGCGGACAGCCCTGGTACTACTACTTCGTCACGACGTCCGTGTACGAGTTCCTGCCGTTCTTCTTCGGCATCATCGGCATGGTCTACTTCCTACGCACTCGCGACAGGTTCAGCCTGTTCCTCGTCTACTGGCCTGCGATGACGTTCCTGCTCTACACCATAGCCAGCGAGAAGATGCCGTGGCTCCTGGTCAACATCACGCTGCCATTCATCGTTCTGACAGGCATGTTCCTTACCGACGTCGCGAAGAGGATCCAGTGGCGCAGGGCAATCGAACACAGCGGCTACCTGCTGATCCCGGGAGTACCCCTGTTCATAGTCCTACTGTGGAACCTCGCCTTCTACAGCCCGACCGGAAACACGCTCATGGACATCGGCATCCAGGCTCTGCTGGCCGTGATGGGCGTCGGCTTGGTCGCGATGGCCGTGTACATGGCCCGGCAGATGGGCAAGGTGAACGTCGCCAGCATCTCGCTGCTGATGGTCGCGGCGATTCTGCTAGTACTGTCGGTGAGAGCCGGAGCAATGGCCTCCTACCAGAACGGCGACGTCCCCGTCGAGATGATCGTCTACACGCAGACCTCTCCAGACATAAAGCGTCTCCGGGACTCGATCGAACAGGCCAGCCGTGAAGGCGAGGTCGAGGTCGCCATCGACGGCACATCGGGCTTCTCATGGCCCTGGGTCTGGTACTTCCGCGGCACACCCAGCGTACGCTTCCCGACGTACAACTCGGACTCGTTCGACTCCGCTCCCAGCGAGCCGGTAGTAGTGGTGCACGGCAACAACCGCGACTCCGCCGACGATGGCCTCGCCGAACTCTACGGAAAGGCCGAGCGCATCAGGCACCGCTGGTGGTTCCCCGAGCACATCTACCGCGAGCTAACACCGTCCAAGTTCGTAGGAGCGATCTTCGACAGGTCATCCTGGCGCAGGGCGATGGACTACTGGCTGAACCGCGAGGGAGTCCGAGACCGCCTCGGCAGCGAAGACTCCTACCTCTACTTCAAGTCCGACATACCCATCGACTACCGAGCCGAGCCGTAGGCTGACAATCCGTTCGTCACCGGATCAAGTCCGGGGCAGGCTCTGAGCTTGTCGAAGGACACCCCAATCCCCTGGGTTCCGGCCTTCGCCGGAACGACGGTTTGCGAATACAATCCCCACACCACGCTCAGCCCTGACATCCCCCCGCCTACACCGCTAAACTGACACCCACATGAAATACCGAATTGGCATAGGCATCAGCATCGTCCTTCTTGCGCTGTTCGTATTCACAGTAGACATAGGGCGAATGCTGGAGGCGTTGAGCGGCGCGAACTACTGGTACACGATCCCTGCGGCAGGCATGTACCTGGTCTCGGTGTACTTCCGCTCACTCCGCTGGACCGTCATGCTCAGACACCTCAAACCCGTTACGACGATAAGGCTCTACCCAGTGGTCACCATCGGCTACATGGCAAACAACCTGCTCCCGATGCGACTCGGCGAGCTCGTACGCAGCTACTACGTCGGAGAGCGAGAGGGCATCAACAAGGCCTCCGCCCTCGTGACCGTACTCGTAGAGCGCGTCTTCGACGCCCTGACGCTCCTGTTCTTCGTGGCAGTCGTCGCGCTGTTCTTCCCGGTCACCGGACTCGTCCAGTCGTTCGGGGAGCGATTCGGAGTGCCAGAAGTCGTACTCCTGCTCGGATTCAGCCTCCCGTTCGTGATGGCCTTCGGAGCGCTCGTGCTGCTTGCCTTCTACCCGGCCCGTGCCCGTGCCTTCGCGCTGCTTCTCGCGCGACCACTCCCGAACAGGCTGGAGTCAATGGCCGACTCGCTCACCGGGATGCTGCTGCAGGGACTGGAGCCCCTGCGCGACCCCAAGAAGCTGGCGGTGCTGTTCGTGCTGTCCATTCCGATCTGGCTGACCGAGGCCGCCGTCTTCTGGATCATGGCCTTCCCGTTCGGAATTCACGAAGCACACGTCAACCTCTGGGAACTGGCTGCCAACATGGTCCTGGTGACCTCGATAACGAACATCGGCGCCTCCGTTCCCGCGGCTCCCGGCGGACTCGGACTCTTCGAGATCATCGCCCGCGAGACGCTGGTGCTGAGTCCACTGTCGTCAGCCGCGAGGCCCGCAGCAGGCGGATTCGCGGTAGTCGTCCACGCCGTGATCCTGCTCCCGATGATTATTCTCGGCCAGGTGTTCCTCTGGACTGCCCACGTCTCCCTCCGACGTCTCTCCCGAGAAGGCCAGCAGCAACAGACCCAACCCGCAGAACGCGAGAGCGGAGGATAGTGACAGTGACACGATGTTCCACCTCAACCCGTCATTCCCGCGAAAGCGGGAATCCACGAAGTGGCTCGCCGCTCGGCAACCCAGAGGTGGAGTGTCCTTCGACAAGCTCCCGCCACGGCGGATTCTCAACAGGACGAACGACTCTCTGGTCGAAGTACCCCCTCTCCCTTGAGGGAGAGGGTTGGGGTGAGGGTGAAATGACAGCACGTGAATCGTCCCTGGCAGTGCCCCCATGCGAGTAGCCATAATCGGAGCTGGAGCCGCAGGTCTCCCGGCAGCCTACGATCTCCTGAAAGCAGGCCACCACGCCGTCGTCTACGAGCGCGCGCCGTTCATCGGCGGACACGCCTCGACGTTCGACGTCGGCGGAGAACGCCTCGAACGCGGCTACCACCACTGGTTCACCTCCGACACCGACATCACCGACCTCGTCGACGAGATCGGACTTGGCCACACCATCCGCTGGATAGACTCCACCGTCGGCACCCTGCACGACGGCGAGATCTACAACTTCGTAACCCCTGTCGATCTCCTCAAGTTCAAGCCTCTGAGCTTTCCTGACCGCATCCGCCTCGGCCTGACGACCCTATTCCTACAGCGACAGAAAGACTGGCAAAAGTACGAGAGTGTCACCGCCGACGAGTGGCTCAGACGTCACGGCGGACAGAGCGTCTACGACGCCTTCTGGGGACCAATGCTCCGGGGCAAGTTCGGCGACAACTACTACCGGGACGTCACGATGGCCTGGGTGTGGGGCAAGATCAACACGCGAGTCGCCTCCCGCGGCAAGAGCATGGTCAAAGAGAAGCTCGGATACCCGATGGGCAGCTTCGGCCTCGTCTTCGACACGCTGGCCGACAAGATTAGAGAACTTGGCGGCGAGGTCCACACGTCAGCTTCCGTAAACCGTATCCTCGTGGAAGACGGCAAGGTCCGCGGTGTCGAGGTCAAGATGGGAGACGACGCCCCACGCGAGATCGAATACGACGCGGTACTCGCCACAACCCCGTCCCCGATCTTCACCAGGCTCGTCCCGACCTTGCCCGACGACTACCAGGCCAGGCTCGACCGCGCACGGTACATGTCCGCCGTGTTGATCGTGCTGGTGCTGGACAGGCCGCTGTCCCACGTCTACTGGCTGAACGTCGCCGACAGGTCCATCCCGTTCGTCGGCGTCATCGAGCACACCAACCTCATCGGCCCCGAGCACTACGGCGGCAAGCACATCGTCTACCTGTCCAACTACCTGACGACCGACCATCCCCTGTACAGGATGGAGCACCAGGATCTGCTCGACGAGTACCTGCCCCACCTGAAGAAGGTCAACCCAGAGTTCGAGTTAGACTGGATAGAGCGCAGCTACCACCACCGCGTCGACGGCGCCCAGCCCGTGATCGGAGTCGACTACTCCCGGCACATTCCAAGCCACCGGACGCCATTCGAGGGCGTCTACCTCGCCAACACCACCCAGATCTACCCCGAAGACAGGGGCACCAACTACAGCGTCCGAATGGGCCGCCAGGTAGCTCGCCTAATCATGGACGACATGGGCTAACCAGCCTCAATCATCCCGCCAGAAACTCCAGCATAAGCCCATTAAACTCTTGAGTGTGCTCCATCTGCGGCCAGTGACCACACCTCTCGAACACATGCAGCCCGGCCACCGGAATCAGCTTCGCCGCCCGATACGCGTGCTCGACCGGGATGATCTCATCGTCCGCACCCCAGAACAGCATCGTGGGCACGTCCATATCCTGCAGACGGTCCGTAACGACGTACTCGCTCCGAACTCCCCACACGCTGATGTACATGCGGATTATCGACAGCGCCGCCTCCCGCGCCCCCGGCAGCCTGTTAGTGCGCCGTAGCTCGTCGACCACATCGTCGGGCACCAGGGTCTTGTCGTAGAAGCACTTTCGAGTCATGGCCCCGACGTTATCGATCGGCCCACCCAGCATGAACTCACCAATCAGGGGCAGGGCCGCGACTCGTATGACCATCGCGATGTCCCGGCCCAGCGCCCCGCTTCCGCACAGCACCAGCTTCGACACAAGCTCCGGGTGCTCCAGCGCGACGTTCAGACTGACGCCGCCGCCTAGAGAGATGCCCGCCATAGCCACGCGCTCGTGTCCGAGGCCAAGTATGAACTCCCGCATCAGCCCGACGATGGACTCGGCGCCGAAGTCGACGCCGTACTTGTCGGAGTCGCCATGCCCCGGCAGGTCGATCGCATACACCCGGTGACGCTCAGCCAGCGCCTCGATGTTCTCGCGCCACACCACCTTCGACGACGTCAGCCCGTGTACCAGCACCAGGGGCGTGCCCTCACCGGCCTCGACATACCGGACCCGCACGCCCCTGACCACAGCGTCTTTCTGTTCGCCTGGAAAGTTCAGTGTCATGCTCTCTCGCTCCTACGAAGCTGCCACCAGCACCCTCTCCTCAACCTTCTCGAAGGATAGCCCACCATCACCGTCCACGTCCGCCAGTATGTGGTCCCCGGACACGAACTCGCCCCCGAGAATCAGCCTCGACAGCGGGTTCTCAACCGACCTCTGCACCACGCGCCTCAGCGGACGCGCGCCATACAACCGGTCGAACCCCTCGCTCGCAAGCCAGTCACGTGCCGCGTCCGTCAGGTCGATACTGACACCATGGTCTGCCAGCCGACCCGAGACCTCTGAGAAGATGATGTCGACGATCTGCCTCGTCTCCTCTTCTGAGAGCGGATCGAAGACGATAGTCTCGTCGATGCGGTTCAGGAATTCCGGCCTGAACACCCTCTTGAGCGCCTCGTCGACCGCCGTCCTGCGCTTCGCCGAATCGTCTTCGCGGCTTGCATCCCGCAGGAATCCCACCGCCTCACGCGTCTCGACACCCGTGCCCAGGTTGCTTGTCATGATGACCAGCGTGTTGCGGAAGTCCACCGTGTGCCCCTGCCCGTCGGTCAGCCTGCCGTCCTCGAGTATCTGCAGCAGTATGTTGAATACGTCGGGATGGGCCTTTTCGATTTCGTCGAACAGGATCACCCTGAACGGACGCCTCCGAACGGCCTCTGTAAGCTGCCCTCCCTGGTCGAAGCCAATGTACCCCGGAGGCGCGCCTACCAGCCTCGATACCGTGTGCTTCTCCATGTACTCGGACATATCCACGCGCACCATGTTCTGCTCGTCGTCGAACAGGAACTCGGCCAGCGCGCGCGCCAGCTCGGTCTTGCCGACACCCGTCGGACCGAGGAATATGAAGCTGCCGATGGGCCGCTTCGGGTCCTTCAGCCCGGCCCTTGCGCGGCGGATCGCGTCCGACACCGCTGTGATCGCGTCATCCTGCCCGATGACCCGCTGGTGTATCCGCTCCTCCATGTGGAGCAGCTTCTCCGCCTCGGTCTCCAGCAGCCGGTCGACAGGAATGCCGGTCCACGTCGCGATCAGAGCACCGACCTGCTCTGCGGTCACGACCATCTCCTCCCCATTCCCCCTCTCCCCTGATGGGAGAGGGTTGGGGTGAGGGTGACCAGGTCCCCTGTCAGCAGTCCGCATCTTGTACTCGTCCAGTAGCCGCAGCCTCTCCGACTTGTGTACCGCTGCCTCCTCGTAGTCGGCGCGCTGCGACGCCGCCAGCTCCTCGTGCTCCAGCCTCTGGATCTGCGCCTCCATCTCCACAAGGTCGGATGGCTTCGACTGCGACTCGATGCGCAGCTTGGATGCCGCCTCATCGATCAGGTCGACTGCCTTGTCAGGCAGCAGCCGGTCGGAGATATACCGCTGGCTGAGCCTCACGGCCGCCTCGATCGCGTCGTCTTCCACCTTCACCTTGTGGTGGGCCTCGTACCTGGGACGGAGACCCCTCAGCATCTCGATGGCGACCTCAGGATCGGGCTCCTCGACCAGCACGGGCTGGAAGCGACGCTCCAGCGCGGCGTCTCTCTCGATGTAGCGGCGGTACTCGTCCTCGGTCGTCGCCCCTACCGCCTGCAGTTCTCCGCGTGACAGGGCAGGCTTCATCATGTTGGATGCGTCGATCGAGCCCTCGCCCGCTCCCGCGCCAACTACGGTGTGCAGCTCGTCGATGAACAGGATTATCTCGCCCTCGGCCTCCCGGATCTCGTCCATGACGGCCTTCAGGCGCTCTTCGAATTCGCCCCTGAACTTGGCGCCCGCCACCAGCGCGCCCATGTCGAGCGCGAGTACACGTCTGTCCTTGAGCTCGTCCGGCGCGTTGCCAGACACGATGCACTGCGCCAGGCCCTCGGCGATAGCCGTCTTGCCGACTCCCGCCCCGCCGATCAGCACCGGGTTGTTCTTGGTGCGGCGGATGAGAGTCTGCATCACCCGCGCCACCTCTGCCTCGCGTCCGATGACGGGGTCGAGCCGTCCGGTCGACGCCAGCTCGGTCAGGTCTATGCTGAACCTCTCCAGCGACCGGTAGCGGCTCTCCGCCCTCTGGTCAGTCACGCGGTGGCTGCCCCGTACCTTGTGCAGCGCCTTGTACACCCTCTCGGTGTCCACGCCGTACTGCTTGAGAATGGCGGCAAGCGGCCCCTGCTGTTCCTGGGTGAGCGATACGAGCAGGTGCTCCGCGCTGATGAAGTCGTCCCCAAGGCGGTCCGCCTCGGCCTTTGCGCGACTCAGCGCCGCCTCTGCGCGAGGCGTCATGAATATCTGGTTTGATGGCTGCACCGACCTCGGCACGCCGTCCATAACGCTGTGGAGACTTGCGCGGATTGCGTCCGTCGGCGCCCCGAGTTCCGACAGGACCTCAAGGGCGATCCCGTCCTCCTGCTCCAGCAGCGCCATCAGGATGTGCTCCGCGTCCCACTGCTGGTGGCGATACCTGCGGACGATCTCCTGAGACTCCCGCAAGACCTCCTGGGCCTGCTCCGTGAAGTTGTCTGAGCGTAGTACCATGTCCATTACCTCTGCCTTCACGCCCCGGGCCAAACGCCCCAGGGCATAAATTTCTGTGCCTTAATTGTAGCAATAGACTTGATACAGAACAACTCAAATATAATAGTTGTTCTCGCACTATTGGAGTCTCTTGATTCGTGCGCTAACGCTGCTCGGTCATGGGAATCCGCCCCTGGTTGGACCGGCTCCGCTATAGGACAGGTTTCACACAAGCATCTGGGTACAGGGTGATGCGTTTGTCCCGGATCGTGAGGGTAGGTTCTCTCCCAATCGCCATATAGCCAAACTTCGCCCCAAGTTATACGATTGCCCCAACCATCGGGCCGTCCTTGAGACGGGCCTACAGAGGAGGAGACCCCACCATGGCGACTTTCACAACCAGGCCGGTAATCATGGGACAGCGCGGTGTGGTGACCGCTGGCCACTACCTTGTCGCCACTGCCGGACTGCGGATGCTGATGAACGGAGGCAACGCCATCGACGCCGCTGCCGCAATGGGCATCTGCGAGACCCTTCTGGAGCCGCAGAGCTGCGGCATCGGAGGCGAGGTCCCAACCCTCATCTACTCCGCCCGCGAGGGCAAGACCTACGCCATCTCCGGCATGGGCTGGTCTCCCAAGGCGTTCACCATCGACTGGTGTCGCGATAACGGCATCGACCTCATCCCCGGCGACGGCTACCTGCCCGCCACAGTACCTGCTCCCGTCGACACCTGGGCGACCGCTGTCGCACGCTTCGGCACCATGAGCTTCTCCGAGATTCTCCAGCCGACAATCGAGTTCGCCGAGCACGGCTTCCCCGTGTACGCGACGATGAGCAACCGCATCGGCCTGAGCGAGGACAAGTTCATCAATCTCTACCCAACGACGGGCGAGATCTACCTGAACAACGGCAAGGCGCGCAACGTAGGCGAGATTCAACGCAATCCCGACTTCGGCGCCATGCTCAGGATCATGTGCCGCGCCGAGGACGAGGCCAAGGGCAAGGGCAGGGTGGCGGGCATCGAGGCCGCCCGCGACGCCTTCTACAAGGGCGAGATCGCCGAGAAGATCATCAGGTTCATGGAGGACAACCCAGTCGAGGACGCCAGCGGCGAGGAGCACAAGGGCCTGCTCTCCTACGAGGACATGGCCGAGTGGCACGCCGACGTCGAGGAGCCACTGAGCCTGGAGTACAACGGTCTGGACGTGCACAAGTGCTCGTCCTGGACCCAGGGTCCGGTCTTCCTGCAGCAGCTCTCCATCCTGCGCGAGCTGGACATCAAGGGCTACGGTCACAACTCTCCTGAGTACCTGCATGCCTGGGTGGAGTCGGCCAAGATGGCCTTCGCCGACCGCGAGGCGTACTACGGCGACCCCAAGATGGACGACGTCCCGTTCGACCTGCTCCTGTCTGGCGAGTACGGCAACATGAGGGCCGGACAGATTGGCGAGGTCGCCTCTCTCGAGCTGCGCCCCGGGGACCTCGGTGGCGGAGTCCCCGAGTACACTTCGATTGGCGTAGTCGACGACAACCGCCGCGCTCTCGGAGTTGCCGCCAGGGAGATCAAGGACCTCGGATTCGGCCACGCTCACATCGGCGACACGACCCACCTGGACGCCATGGATGCCGAGGGCAACATGGTCGCCGCCACTCCGAGCGGAGGCTGGCTCGGCTCCTCTCCGATCGTAAAGGGCCTGGGATTCCCGATGGGCACCCGCGGCCAGATGTTCTACCTCAACGCCGACCGCCCCAATGCGCTGGAGCCCCGAAAGCGTCCACGCGCCACGCTGACCCCTACGATTGCCACCAGGGACGGCGGCCCGTTCATGGCGTTCGGCACGCCGGGAGGCGACTCGCAGGAGCAGTGGACGATCCAGTTCTTCCTGAACCACGTCGAGTTCGGTATGGACCTCCAGGAGGCGCTCGACGCCCCGACGGTCCACACCACGCACTTCCCGTCATCGTTCTACCCGCGCCACGCCTTCCCCGGACGCGTTGTAGTAGAGTCCCGCCTGCCCGAAAAGACGCTCGACGAGCTCCGAAAGCGCGGCCACGACATCGAGATGACCGGCGACTGGGCCAACGGCAAGGTCCTCGGCATCCGCTACCACTCCGACACCGGCACCATAGCCGGCGCCGCCTCCGCCAAAAACAACATAGGCTACGCGATGGGGTGGTAAAATAAGTGTGACTGAACAGGTCAGGAAGCTGCGTCAATTCGGTGGGTTCCTGTCTCCCTTACTAAAGTCCCATCTCCCTCAAGGCTCATTCGGTTAGGTAGATGTAGTTAAACAAGCATGAACAGCCACCAACGGACTCCCTCTCCTGGGGGAGAGGGTTGGGGTGAGGGCGAAAACCTCGAATACCTACCCCTGTCAGCTCCCTCAGGGAGAGGGCTAGAGCCTGCCCCGTACTTGATACGGGGGTGAGGGTGAAAACACTGCCGGTCAAACTGACACAGTCTCACAGCTCAGGAACGTGACATGGCATTGGACAGAGATAGACCGCAGGGCGGACGAACCGTCAAGGCATCCGAGTTTAAGGTCGAGTGCCTAAACCTGGTGGATGAAGTCTTGAAGAGCGGCGACGAGATCGTCATTACCAGTAACGGCCGCCCCGTGGCCAGGCTGACGCCGTATCGTGACCGGTTGAAGCCTCCCTTTGGTCGAGACCGGGGTAGGATCAAAGTCCTCGGTGACATCGTCTCCCCCATGCCTGCCGAATGGTTCGAGAATTCACGCGAGTCCGAGGAGGACCTCTTCTGATTCTTCTCGATACCCTCGTCCTCATCTGGTTGAGACTCGACGATCACAGGCTGGGCCAGCACACCCGTGAAGTCAAGACGCTGGGGCGACTTGGAATCAACATATGATGGTGCAGCGAACGCAAGGAACCCCATGGAATCAGGCAGTTCAACGCAGTTTTATCACATTCGAATTACGCCGAAGGAGCCGGAACCATCTAACAGACGGCGAGAGTCAGCTTTCGATCTCTCCTTTGAGGAACTCGATCAGCGTTATCTTTCGCATTATCGGAAAGCACAACCGATAGTCATCAACGGCAGAACCCTAAGGTGGGAGGACATCGACCGCACTAGAGTTTACGAATCTGATAGAAGAGTGGGGAATCTCGGCAAGATACCCTGGAACATTATGAGTGAAGTGACGGGCGATCTAATAGTCGAACCTCCCGGCTCGGAATTAGAGCCTGAACCTCTCCCACAACAGGAAATCAGACCTGCTACTACAGCTCGCGAGGTTTTCGTCGTGCATGGCAGGAACCTTGCAGCAAGAGATGCCCTCTTCGAGTTCTTGAGAGCTATTGACCTCCATCCATTGGAGTGGTCTCAAGCTGTTAAGGCCACCGGCAGGACAGCACCATATATTGGTGAAATCTTGGATGCTGCCTTCTCGAAGGCACATGCAGTCGTCGTACTCTTCACGCCAGATGATGACGCGAGGCTTAATGAGTCACTTTGGGGTGACAACGAGCTTCCTCATGAAACTGAATTGACTGGGCAAGCTAGGCCTAATGTGTTATTCGAAGCAGGCATGGCGATGGGGCGGTCGGAAGATCGAACAATCCTTGTGGAACTCGGCACATTGAGACCCTTCAGTGATGTAGGTGGACGTCATGTCATTAGACTCGACGACTCCACGCAACGTCGTCAAGATCTTGTCCAGAGGTTGGAAGCCGCTGAGTGTCCAGTTAACCGAGACGGGACAGACTGGCATACTGCCGGAGACTTCATAGCTGCGATCAGCTCGTTAGAGGAAATGACATCAGTACCAGACTCTCTTGAAGATCGACTTTCACCCTCTACTGATGCTATTCAGCTCTCAGAGTATGCAATGGAGCTATTGGCTGAAGCAGCCAGAAGCTCCAATGGAATGATCGCTAAAGTGAGAACGATGAAGGGTATGTCAATCTTGGCAAATGGCAAGAGTTTCGGCGAAATGGGAGATGCTAGGTCGGAGGCTAGATGGGAGAAGGCGTTGCATGAATTGCAGCAAGAGGGCCTCGTCCTAGACAGATATGGAGGAGATGAGGCATTCGAAGTAACACACGATGGGTTTGAAGCTGCTGATCGTTTTGAGCAATCCTAGTGACCCTAATGTCGACCTCCGAGCTGGATTAGTCACAGGAAGGGCTTGTATGCAAGCCTTCGAATTTGGAACGGTAATGAGAATTTCCAAGCGAGGTCAGATCACCATTCCCAAGTACCTGAGAGATCAGTACGGAATGGCCCCCGACGTAGATGTAGAGATCACGCCAACCGAGAAGGGACTTCTCATTCACAAGCTGACACCAGTCGAACATCCCGTAGACCGTATCAGTGGCATCCTGGACAAGGGCGCGCTGGGCGAGGGCGTCAGCGTCGACGAATACATCGAGGAAATCAGGGGCCGTTGATGACGGTAGCTGATGCGGCGGACCAAGTGAACCCAATGAACAGAACCGAAGTTCTCGACATACTCAGAACTCACAAGCCAACGCTTGAACAACGCTTTGGCGTAACGAAGCTTGCCCTCTTCGGCTCGTTTGCCCGTGACCAGGCTACCGAGAAGAGCGACATCGACATCCTGGTCCAATTCGATGGACCGGCTACTTCCAGGACTTACTTCGGCGTGCAGTTCTACATCGAAGACCTGCTGGAACGCCAAGTCGATCTTGTGACCGACAAGGCGCTGCGAAAGGAGTTGCGCCCCTACGTTGAGCGGGAAGCAGTAGATGTGTGAAGGTGATGCAGAACCACGCCACTGGCGTCTGTATGTGCAAGACATGATCGATTTCGGCGAAAAGGTCCTGGCCTTCACTGACGGGCTCAATCAGGATGAGTTTGTCTCCGATGTTCGCACCTACGACGCGACGCTTCGCAACATAGAGCTGATTGGTGAGGCAGCAACACATATCCCGGACGAGGTGCGCGAGGAGAACGCTCACATTCCCTGGCGCGTAATCATCGGTACAAGAAACCGTGTGGCCCACGCCTATCTTGGCATTGATGATGACGTCATCTGGTCCATCATCCAAGAGGACGTTCCCACGCTTCTGCCGCAGCTTAGGCGTTTGCTGGACTCTACTGGTCGGGCCGAACAGTGACTGACTCGGGCCGAGTCCAATACGGCGACGTCGCCATCGAGTACGTCGTTCGTAGGAGCAGGCGGCGTAAGAAGACCGTCGAGATTGCTCTCAGGGACGGCGGTGTTCGTGTTGCCGCTCCAGCTAGGATTTCGGATTCCCAGGTGCGCGACTTCGTACTCAAGCGAGCTCCCTGGATAATCGAGAAGCTGAAAGAGGAGCGATCCAGCAGGGAGAAGGCGCTGCGCTTCGTCAGCGGTGAGACGCTGCCGTATCTGGGCCGAGACGTCACCCTGGATGTGAAGCCTGCCGACGTTCGGAAGTCGCACGTGAAGTTAGATGACTCGAAGCTTGTTGTCTCGACCCCTCCCGAATTAGCCGGTGATGCTCGTTACGAGGGAATACGTGCCGCCATTGTTGGGTGGTTCAGGGCACGGGCGCAGGTACAACTTGCCAAAGACGTCGATAGCTGGTGGGACAGGCTGGGCAGGGGGAGCAGGTCGCGGATCCTGGTCGGAGACCAGAAGAGTCGATGGGGTAGCTGCGCCGCCGACGGCACCCTGCGCTTTAGCTGGCGGGTCATGATGCTGGAGCCGTCGCTGGTCGAGTACGTCGTCGTTCACGAGCTGGCCCACCTGACTCACCACAACCATCAGGCAGAGTACTGGGCGCTGGTAACCAGCGTACTGCCGGACGTTGAACAGAGGAGGCAAGGCATCAGAGAGGCGGGTCGGCGGCTGCCCATGTAGTCGCTTACTTGTGTATCGAGCAAGTCTTGACTATATATAAGTATGTGTCCCAGCAATTCACCACACTCATGATTTGGACCAACGATCAGAGGTAGACGAAGAATGGAACAGCAGTCACCTGTCGACATTACCGGGTACGTCAGCGGCGGCGAGGTAACACTGGCCTTCGAGTACAGTGGACAGGCCGACCATCTTGTCAACACGGGCGAAGTCATCAGAGTCAGCTACGAAGACGGCGGCGGCATCGAAGTCGAAGGACGCTCCTACCAGATTGCCGAGGCCCACTCCCACAATCCCAGCGAGCACACGATCGAAGGCGAGCGATTCGCCCTGGAGGTCCACCTGGTCCACAGGCACCAGTCAGGTCGGATTGCCGTGGTCGGCGTGCTGTTCCGCAAGGGCGAGGCCAGCCCCGCCATCCAGGCGATCATCGACTCCGCTCCTGGTGACGAGGGGGCTACCTCCCCGGCATCGGGATTGGGCGCAGCCGACTTTCTGCCTGAAGGTCGGGGCTACTACTCCTATATCGGCTCGCTGACCACGCCTCCGTACACGGAAGGCGTCCGCTGGCACGTGATGGCTGACGCGTTGGAGGTCTCGGCTGAGCAGGTGACGCAACTCGCTGCACTGACAGGCGGCGGCGCCAACAGCCGTCCTCTTCAACTACTCAACGGCCGCCAGATCACTGCCCGCGGAATGAGCTGACGGTACTACTTCCAGCCCATGCTGCCGTCCCTGCGCGGGATCAGCGACACGCGGTGGCCGGCCTCACACCGGTATCTCTCCTCGCGGATCTGCTTGCGCTTACCGCTGAGCGAGGTCTGCTCCATGTCCACCTCGTCCTCGCAGAACGGGCACGTTACGCCGAACACGATGCGGTTGCGCAGTCGACGCACCTGGACGTGTGCCAGCGTCTCGGCGAACTTCGGGAATTCGCCTATGTACCTGAACACGTAGCGCGTGCTGGAGCTCATCAGGTTCTTCCTGCCAATCCTGGTTGGCGGCGAGTAGCTGTAATCGACGTAGCCGCACTGCAGGCACTGCGGCTCGTGATATCTGGAAACCAGGGACGCGTCGCAGCGTGGGCAGAGGCTATGTTGTATCTGTGGCTTGATGTCGGATGAAGGCGCCGACGAGATCACCATTTTCCGTAACTCCCCTTAGTAGTCAAATGTTCTCGACCTTCGCAGGGCTGGTACCGAAGCGGACTGCGCCAGCAGAGTTACAGGGGCTTCCGGCGTAGCCTTTCAGTGTACGCGCCCGCACAAGGGCGATTGATTGTTTAGGTTCTGTCGCAATCATGGTCTGCGACGACCACTCTTGCGTTGACCCGAAGGTCTGTGCGGGCGGAACGCTACCCAGCGGACTGGGAATCCCCCTCGCTCCACACGCACCTGCATGCAGTGACCTGGAGACTCGTCGGGAGGAGATGGCTCGGCGACGAGCTCGCAGGCCGCCTAAGATTATAGATAACCTTAGCTTGATGTTGACAATGTGTTAAATAAGTATTTTCGTTGCAAAATTCTTAGAATGTAGCTAGTTATCAATTGATTCACGTTTACATGAGGTTGCAATCGGGATAATCGCGACTTATGACATGGAAGTGATGGGGTAATCCCATCCGGCACTTTCGATATTCGCTGCTGTCGATGAATTCCCCGCTTGAATCGGGTAAAACGCGTGGCTAAAATCGAAATTTTGAGGTGTGGAATACAGCCGATGGGCTGCTGATACAGCTTTTCCCGCGTTAATACGGGTATCGGGAAGTTGTCGCTAAAATAGGAGTACAATCTTCAGAGTGGCAGACGGCATTTCGACCGGTCGCCACACAGCACCAACTGTGAGGCAGCCAACCTTGTTCCCAGAATCAATTTTCGAGACTCTCTCAACCGCGAGTATTGGCGCGTACGCCGTCAATGTGGAGCAGAGGATACTTTTCTGGAACAGGAGCGCCCAGCAGATACTGGGATACTCGACGGACCAGGTGCTTGGACGCCGCTGCAGTGAGGTGCTGGTCGGACGGGCGCCCGGCAGTCTGACTCCAGAGTGCGAAGGTGGCTGTCCATCCATCCACTGCCTGCAGGCGGGCCAGATACCGGGCACGCTCAGTCTGTACATGCTCTGCGCGTCAGGCGCTCGCAAGTCGGTCTCGCTGACGCCAATGGTTATCGGCGGCGGCGGCAATGACGCCCCGTTGCTGGTTCATCTGTTTTCGGACGGGCCAGAGTCTGAAGGGCTTGACGCTGCTGCTGAATCGGTAAGGCATGAGTTGACCCGGAGTGGCTACGACATCGTGTCGGACAGGTCCTCTGATAGCCCAGAGCAGGCCGACGTACCCTCGCTGACGCCTCGGGAGCTGGAGGTGCTGCGACTGGTCGCACTTGGAAACCAGGTGTCTGAAATATCTGCGGACCTGCACATAAGCCCACATACCGTTCGCAACCACATACGCAACTTTCGCAGCAAGCTCGGGGCGACCACCAGGCTCGAAGCCGTGGTAGATGCACTGCGCCTGGGACTCCTGAAGCTGGACTGAGCTGCTCGGGGCGCAAATTAGTACAACGGTGGCATTTGATTGTCTTGTTGCCTGTCCTAGTATGTCCTTGGATCGGAACGCTTGCTTCTGACTTACAGGAATGGGAACTCTGGGCAACGTGGCTGTGGAAATCAAGAGAATCGTTGCAGTGACTGCGCTTGTCGCGGTCGTCCTGGCGGTTGCCGGTATTTCGGCGGTCTACTTCACGTTCGGCCCTGCGACTGACGAGGGAGAGCCGGCAGTTGGTGGCGTCGAGGCGTCCCCTGAATTGAAGCTGGCCGCCACACAGGTCGAGCTTGGCCGTCTGCTCTTCTATGACGGTCGTCTCTCAGGGGACGGGTCCACGTCCTGCGCAACCTGCCATGACCCCAACAACTCGTACACGGACGGCGAGGCGCTGTCCGCCGGGTACAGCAGGGGCAACCCGTACTTCCGAAACACGCCGACACTTCTGAATGCCAGCAAGATGCCGTACTACGACTGGGATGGGCGATTCGCGCAGGGAGACCTCGCGAGCGTCGTCCGCGACCACATCGCCGAGGCCCACTTCATGAGTCTGGACGGGAGGCTGCTGGTTGAGCGAATGCACCAGGTGCCCGAATACGAAGCGAGCTTCAAGGACCTGTTTGGGTCGGAGGTCTCGTACGGCAAGGTGCTGAACGCCGTGGTGGCCTACCTGGAGACGCTGGAGTCGTCAGCCGACAATCCGTACGTGGCATACAGGGCCGGCGACACCGGCGCCCTGAGCGCCCAGGAGATCCGAGGCCTGGAGCTGTTCGAGGGAAAGGCAGGTTGCATCCAGTGTCACAGCGGAGACCTTCTCTCCGACGGCAAGTTCCATAACCTCGGCGTCCCGGACAATCCCGCGATATTCGAGGAACCTCAGCGACACATCACGTTCAGGCGCTACTTCCGAATGTGGGGTGTGGGCGAGTACGTAACGATGCGCGACGACCCGGGCCTGTACGCCCTCACTGACGACGATGCCGACAGGGGCAAGTTCCGCACCCCGTCGCTGCTCGAAGTGGCGAGAACGGCCCCCTACATGCATGGAGGGGTCTTCGAGTCGCTCAGCGAGGTCGTGGAGTTCTACAACGCCGGTGGAGGAAACTCCGGGAACAGGGACCCCGCTCTGAGGCCGCTGGGACTCTCCGACGCGGAGGCTGCCGATCTCGTGGCGTTCCTGGAGAGCCTTGAAAGCCCGGCAGCAGTCGAGGACACTCCCGATCTGCCCGAGTACGAGCTGCGAACACTGGGGGTCAACTGATGAACCCTCGCAGGCCAGAGTACCTTCTGTTTGGCGGATGGTTCGCCTTCATGGTCGTGGTGATCGTGGTGGTGTTCGTGTTCGCGCTCGAACAGGAACCCGCTCCGACCCCGTTCGTGCTGGCTACCGCTACTCCCCCTGAGCCGACTCCGACACGGGACCCGAGGATGGGGCCATCGGCGGACGACCTCAGGAGTCGAGGTCTCGGCGTGCTGCCTCCGGTAACAATGCCTGACGACAATCCCATGACCTCGGCAAAGGCCGAGCTCGGCAAGATCCTGTTCTTCGACCGACGGTTTTCGGGTAACGGGTTCGTGGCCTGCTCCACCTGCCACCTGCCGAATGCTGGATGGGGAGACGGCAACGCGCTGTCGCTGGGCTATCCGGGCACGCTCCACTGGCGTAATTCACAGACGATCATCAACACCGGATACCAGGCGAAGCTGTTCTGGGGCGGAGAGAAGACGAGCCTCGAGGCACAGGCCAAGTCGGCCTGGACGGGAAACATAGCCGGCAACCTGGACCCGATCATGGCTGAAGAGACGCTCAGACAGATCCCCGAGTACGTGGAGAGATTCCGGGAAGTGTTCGGGACCGAGTCGCCCAAGTTCGACGATGCGCTGCGCGCGCTGGCAGCGTTCCAGGCGACGGTCAACTCGCGAAACGTCCCCTTCGACAACTACCTGAGAGGCAACGACGCCGCGATGTCCGACGCCGCGCTGCGCGGCTCCCAACTGTTCGTCGGAAAGGCACGCTGCATCGAGTGCCACGGAGGCACGCTGTTCACCGATCAGAGCTATCACAACACCGGCGTCCCGCAGAACCCTGATTTCGAGTCTGACCCGCTAAGGCAGATAACGCTTCGCTTCCAGCACCGCTCCAGGGGAGTTACAGAAGAGCTGTACCGCAGCGCGGATAGAGACCTGGGACTCTACTACACAACCAAGCAGGAAGTGGACAAAGGGAAGTTCAGGACTCCGCCGCTGCGCGAGGTTGGGCAGACCGGGCCGTACATGCACAACGGAGTGTTCGAGACGCTGACCGAGGTCGTCGAGTTCTACAACGACGGCGGAGGCCAGAACCCGAACCTGGACCCGCTGGTCCGGCCACTGGGACTGACCACGAACGAAGTGGCGGACATTGTGGCGTTCCTCGACAGCATCACCGGAGACCCGATCATCATTCAGCCTCCCGACATGCCCGAGTACGCGGTTATGGGCCCATGATCACACGAATGAGACGGCGCGAGGGGGCCGGACATGACTGACAGATTTCAGGCGGGTACGCCCCGTAAGGTGCCGCAGATACTGGAACACTGTGTCACACGGCGCCAGTTCCTGTTCATGGGAGCGGCGGCGGTGGGGACGGTTACGCTTGCCACCGTGGTGCCGGGGCAGCTATTCCAGGCCCAGGTGGCGGCCTACGACGGGATGATGGTCGGAAGACTCAGCGATTTGCAGGTCGGCGAGCCCGTCCAGTTCAGGTATCCGTGGGACCACGGCAACTGCGACAGCTACCTCATCAAGCTGGGTGAGCCGGCAGGGGGTGGCATCGGCCCTGACGGTGACGTCGTCGCATTCAACACAATCTGCACTCACATGGGGATCTCCCTGCTCGGAAGCTACAAGGCCCAGCACCAGGTCATGGGGCCGTGTCCGAACCATCTCAGCACCTACGATCTCACCCGTCACGGAATGGTGATTTCCGGCCACTCCACCCAGGGACTCCCGCAGATAACGCTGGAGGCCCGTGGGGACGAGATCTATGCCACGGGTGTCATGGCGCTGATATACGGCTTTGGCGACAACGAGGTCCGGCCGGTCTAGGGGGCAGGTTTGAAGCCTGCCTCCTCCTGTTAGGCGCGTGCCGGCGGCCTCCCGCCGTCCGCCCTGGGTTCCCGCTGTCGCGGGAATGACGAATGGAGAAGTCAGCGAGGTTACAGAATGGCAAACAACGCCGACCAGTACGTACCCATGGACAGCGTCCCGCTGCCTCCGCCCGACGCGAACATGGTCACCACGGCCTGTGACTACTGCATCGTTGGCTGCGGATATCGCGTCTATACGTGGCCGGAGGGCACCGAGGGTGGCCCGAGGGCGACGGAGAACGTGTTCGGCATAGACCTCCCGTCGAATGCCTTCGAGGGGTGGGTGAGTCCAAACCAGCACAACATCGTCAGCGTGAACGGCCAGCCTCACCACGTCGTGGTCCAGCCCGACCCAGACGCGGACGTCGTCAACCGCAAGGGCAATCACAGCATCCGAGGCGGAACGCTGGCCCTGAAGGCATACAACCCCGACACGCCAACGCACGACAGGCTCAAGACGCCGATGCTCAGGGTAAACGGAGAGCTTACTCCAATCTCCTGGGACGACGCGTTTGAGATCATGGCGCGGGTTTCCAGGCACGTCCTCGCCACCCACGGAGAGGCCGCCTGGGGCATGAAGACGTACTCCTACGAGTACTTTGAGAACACGTACGCCATATCGAAGCTCGCATTCCGGTCGATAGTCACGCCCGCGTACTCGCCGCACGACAAGCCGGGGCCGGGCAACGACACCGCCGGTCTCGACGACAGCGGGGTCATCCCGTTCAGCGCGTCGTTCGAGGACTGGTCGGAGGCCGACGTCATCTTCATCAGCGGCACAGACCCGTTTGAGACGAAGACGGTGCTGTTCACTGAGTGGATGATGTCCGGCAACCTGGACAAGAAGCTGATCTTCACGCTTCCCCGTAAGACAGCGGGCGTCGCGTGGGCAGAGACGAAGGGCGGCGTGTGGCTGCCCGTGATCCCCGGTTCCGACACGGTGCTGCACCTCGCGCTGGCGCGAATTATTCTCGAAAACGGCTGGGAAGACACCGAGTTCATCGAGAACTGGATAGCGAACAACTGGGAGATCGACGCCGGCATGGGGCGGGGCACCCGCAACACCCCGTGGCAGTGGCGAACGACATGGGGAAAGCTCGGCACCGACTTTGAGGGATACCGGGACTGGCTCTTCGAGCAGCCTCATGCGGAGCTGGACAGGGCCGCCGAAATAACCGGAGTGCCCGCCGAGCTCATCCAGCAGGCCGCCGAGATGATCGCCAAGCCGGTCGATGGCGTCAGGCCCAGAACGTCATTCGGGTTCGAGAAGGGCAACTACTGGTCGAACAACTACCTCAACACGGCCTCGTACGCCGCGCTTGGTCTACTCTGCGGAGCAGGCAACCGGCCGGGCCAGGTGATCTCCAGGCTTGGCGGACACCAGCGCGGCTGGATGGGCGCCGCCTCTTATCCGCGCAGTGGTTCTCCGAACAGGCTCCCCGGACGAAGGCGGCAGGCGATCGACCTCGACAGGTGGGTGGAGGACGGCAACCTGCGATTCGCGTGGGTGATCGGGACGACCTGGACGCAGGCTATGGCGGCCTCCGACGCGTTCGCCAACAGGTTCATCGAGCTTACCCGTGAAAACCCCCATCAGGTGACGAGCACGGACGTCGACGAGGTGTCCGAGGCGCTGATCCAGCGCGCCGACAGCGGGGGGATGGTCGTAGTCGACCAGGATATCTACCTGAGGAGCCCGATAGGCGACGTGATCGCCGACCTGGTGCTTCCGGCTGCTACGTGGGGCGAAGAGAACTTCTCACGCTGCAATGGTGAGCGCCGGATCCGGCTGTACTCCAAGTTCTACGATCCGCCGGGCGAATCGATGCCCGACTGGAAGATCATCGCCGGGTTCGCCCAGAGGATGGGCTTCGAGGGGTACGACTGGCGGGACTCCAACGACATCTTCGAAGAGGCCGCCCGGTTCAGCCGGAACGGTATGCTGAACTACCATCCGCTAGTCGTGAAGGCGAAGCAGGAGGGGAAGTCGGGTCACGAAAAACTCCGCGAGCTCGGCACCACCGGACTCCAGACGCCGATCAGGATGGTCAACAACGAGCTGGTGGGCACTCAGCGGCTTCACGACTCCACGCTGGAGCTCGGGCCTCCCGAAGGGGTCACGGTCCATCCCAAATGGCTGACGCACTTCCACTCGCACTCGGGCAAAGCGGTGCTGAACAAGTCGCCCTGGGAGTGGTTTAGCGACTTCTACGAGCGCATCACTCCAACCGGAGACGAACTCTGGGTCACGAACGGGCGGATCAACGAGCTGTGGCAGTCCGCGTTCGACGACGTCCGCAAGCCGTACATCCATGCCCGCTGGCCAGAGCACTTCGTCGAGATGCACCCTGACGATGCGGCGGCGCGAGGTGTGGAGAGTGGAGACGAGGTCAGGATCGCATCGGACGACATCCTGGTGCAGACCGGAGGCTTCGCGTTCGTCGGCGGGGACGACTTCCTGTTCAGGAACCTCGACGCCAACGGGCACATCGAGCGCGGAAGCGGCGCAATGACGGCGGTCGCCATCGTCACGGACGCTGTACGGCCCGGAGTCGTGTTCGCCAACTTCCTGCATCCCCGCTGGCCCGGCGCGGCGGCAAACAGCCTGGTTCACCGAGTGCCGGACCCGATTACGAACAGGTACAGGTTCAAGCTGGGCAAGGGGATTGTGACGAGGCTTGGTGAGTCGCCCTACAAGAACTCGTTCACGCAGATGACGCTGAAGTCGCGGGTGATTGTGTAGGGTCGGGGTGGAGATTCTGTGTCTGTCTGGTAGGCAAGGCATTCCCCCTCACCCCAGCGTTCTCTTGGGGGCTGACAGGGGCATGTAAGCCGACAATTCGTTTGTCACCGGATCAAGTCCGGCGCAGGCTCTGAGCTTGTCGAAGGACCCGACGGCCACCTGGGTTCCGGCCTACGCCGGAACGACGGTCTGCGATATGTCAGCTACTCTCGACCTCAGGCTGCTGTGGTGCCTCGTCCGTTTCTGTGTCGGTAGTGACTTCCACGTTGCCTGCGGTCGTGTCCGCTCCGCTCCACTCCCTGTAGAAGTAGATGAATATGTCTCGCGCTATCGCTACCATGGGCACGCCGATGAGCACTCCCCACAGACCGAAGATGTCGCTTGCCACCACCAGGGTCGTCATTATGACGATGGGATGGAGCCTCAGCGCCCTGCCCTGAATCCTGGGGGAGATGATGTTGCTCTCGATGAACTGTACGATCAGGTAAACGAGGATTACCCAAGGCAGCTTGCCAGGATCGGTAGCCAGTACCACGAGAATTCCTGGAATGGCCCCGATGATCGCTCCGATAATGGGAATGAGTCCCAGCGCACCGGCAATGAGCCCGAGTGTGATTGCGAAGTCGACGTCCAGGAGGAAGAGACCTAAGAATACGCCTCCACCGACAATGGAGGCGCTGATGAGCTGCGCCCGGACGTAAGAGCCGATAACTTCGTGAGCGAGCCCGAGAGCGTTTCTCGTATGTCTGGCAACTCCATCAGGCAGGGCAGAGTACATGCCACTGGAGAGGGCCTCCTTGTCCTTCAGCATGTAGAACAGCAGGAACGGCACCACCACAAGTCCAAGTACAAGGGAGATCGTACTGGTGACCCTGCTGATCGTCGCGTTCAGAATGTTGAGGGCAGCGCCGCCAACCATTCCGCTTGCCGACTTGAGCCACTCCTCTAACTGGAGCTGCACATCTTCTGGTACCTGCTGGTTGAACTCTTCAGACCACCTCTCGAAAGTAGCCTTCGCACTGTCGAACAGGCGGGGAGCATCCGCTATGAATTTCTGGACCTCTTCGACGATTGGCTGGAAGGTGATGTAGATGAAGAACGCGAGCAGCGCGAAGAAGATCAGGTACACGACTGCAATCGCCGAGAGCCTTGCTGCAGTGGGGAAGCGCCGGTAGCCTGGCAAATGGGTCTCAATGAATGAGACGATCGGGAACAGCAACTCGGCCAGGATGATGCTGATTATCAGCGGGAGGACCGACCCTATCGCTGTATAGAGAAGTGCGGCCACGCCCAGTATTGCGAGAGCGACTAGGCCGGGAAGTCTCCATCGTTCCCACAGGGAGGGGGCCGGGGAGATGTCACCGGTTGGGACTGTGCTCTGGCTCGGTTCCGTCATCGGTTTGTCACTTTCTGGGGTGCGGTCAGAATGGACGATAGCACTATCTCCGCCGATATCACAAGTGAGAGTGACAGGACGACTGATTCTCAGACATTGGAGACCGCAGGCTTGTTATCTGCACATTTGGCGGATACTCTTGCAGGCGCTCAGATTCGGAGGGGAGACGCGACTGTGTCAGGTGTGACTTACTCGAGTGTCCGGCCCATGGCTGTCCGCGTCAACGGGCTGCCGCATCACCAGAGGCGATGGGTCGAGACGTTCAGGCGGGAGCTGCTTTAGACCGCAGTGAATCCGCCGTCGACGACCAGCTCCGCTCCTGTGATGTATGACGCCTCGTCCGATGCGAGGAACAGCACGGCGTTGCCGACCTCCTCGGTGCGACCAAGTCGGCGCATCGGCACCGTTTCCACCATGGTGCCACGTATCTCAGGGTCGCTCGCTGCGCTGGACGTGAGCATCGGAGGCATGATTCCGGGGTGAACGGAGTTTACCCTGATCCCGTCCTGCGCGTACTGCACCGCCGCGGACTTGGTGACGATCCGCACCGCTCCCTTGGAAGCGTTGTAGCCCATGTGGATGGTGTTCTGGCCCACGATGCCGCTGATGGACGATATGTTCACGATGGCGCCGCCACCGACCTTCTGCATCTCGGGGATCACGCTCTTCATACCGAGGAAGACACCCTTGGCGTTGATGTCCATAAGGGTGTCCCAGGCCTCGGTGCTCATCGTGTCCGAATCGTGCGTTCCGCTGATGCCTGCGTTGTTCACGAGCACGTCCACCTTGCCGTAGCGTGCCACGGTCGCCTCGACGGCGTCTGCCCAGGCGGACTCGCTGGTGACGTCGAGCTTCATGAAGACGGCGTCGCCGCCAGACTCGGCTATCTCGGCCTCGACCTGACGGCCCTCTTCCTCCATGACGTCTGCGATAACGACCTTTGCGCCTTCGCGGGCGAAGATCCGGCACTCCTCGGCTCCCATGCCGTTCGCGCCTCCGGTGATGATTGCGACTTTGCCTTCCAGTCTCATGGTCCACCTCGATGTCTCATTTACGATGACCTGCTGATTCTATCACTGCGGAATGATGCCAACACTTGTAGAATCCGGTGAGAGCCGGCTTCGCAGTCTTCGCTGCGCTGACCGATTGGAGGTGTGGAATGGCGACCATTAACTCGGTGCTTGGGCCACTGGATACGGCAGACCTGGGGTTCACGCTTCCGCATGAGCACCTGATCGACTCGTCCGCGGGCATCCGGCAGACGTACCCGGAGCTTGAATTCCGCGACCGGGCGCTGGACATGGCGCTGGAGTCGTTCAACGAGGCCAGGGCAGGCGGGATCGACACCGTGGTGGAAGTCTCTCCGCTGGACCTGGGCCGGGACGTCGTGCTCATGAAGGAGGTCTCGGAGAGGACAGGCGTGCAGTTCATCTGCTGCACCGGCTGCTGGCTGGACATCCCGCGCAGCTTCTGGGGCAGGGACAAGGAGCTCATCGCCGACCTCTGGGTGCGGGAAGTCGAGGTGGGGATCGACGGCACGGACATCAGGGCCGGCATCATCAAGGTGGCCACCAGCGACCCGATTACCGAGAACGAGGAGCTGATGCTGCGGGCCTCGGCCAGGACGCACCTGCGCACCGGCATACCGATCACGACGCACACGCCGGCCGACTCGACGATTGGTCTGGAGCAGGTGCGAATCCTCTCGGAGGAGGGCGTCGAGCCTCAGAACGTGTACATCGGGCACCTCAGCAACACTCTCGACCCGGACTACCACCGGGAGCTGGCGCGGCTCGGGGTCTGGCTGGGCTGGGACATCAACAACCCGTTCGGACGGCCGGAGCTGCCGCCGTGGCAGGGAAGGACCGACTACCTGAAGGAGCGCCTGGACGAGGGCCAGGGCGCCAACATGATGCTGTCGCACGACTGGAACATCGTGCTGTCGCGCATCGGCTCGTCCGGGATGCCCGGCAGGGAGGGGAACCCAGACGGCTACCTCTGGATCAGCCGCGCAATAATCCCACGGCTGCTGGAGTCCGGGATCGAGCAGTCGGTCATAGACCGCATGATGATCGAGAATCCTCGGAGGTACTTCGAGGGCGTGCGGCCGTCGGAGTAGTGCCGGTCCAAGCGGATTTTGACAAGTTTAAGAGTCAGGTTATCCTGTAGTGCATCCTGGCGAGGAGGATGGTACCTGTATCAACTTAGTCGGCGCCCTACTGTGGGATCGAATGTCCCCTCTCCCTGAGGGAGAGGGTTAGGGTGAGGGGGAAATCCTTGCCGACCAAACTTATACAGTCTCAGGAGGATGCGCTTGGAGGACGCTCGCCCGCGTTTTCTCGTCTGTACTCCCTGTTGTACTATGATGGCGACGCTTATCTGAGGTGGTATCGCAATGCAGGCAAGAATCGGGGACCTCGGTCTCGCATTGGCATTGGCAGTTGCGCTGATGCTCGTGGCCGCGGCGTGCAGCAACGACGGCAGCAATTGGGGCGATGCACGTTACACTGCCGAGATGAGGAACGCGGAGGGCGACCCCATAGGCACTGTCGTCATGCAGCAGGGCTCAGGG
>CAZIDM010000015.1:64124-64425 GCA_964537915.1 uncultured Dehalococcoidia bacterium | reverse complement strand
CATCGTGGACTTTGTGTGCTGGGAACACAGTCTCATCATCGAGCTCGACGGGGGGCACCATCAGGACCAACAGGGCTACGATTCGGCCCGAACTGAGTGGCTTCAATCTCGGGGATTCGAGGTTCTCAGGTACTGGGACAATGATGTGCTGGTCGAGGTGGACTCTGTTCTGGAGTCGATTGGGGAGGTCCTGAGGAGGCGTGGGGCGGGGTTTTGGCCCCCCCCCCCCCCCCCAACCCCCCGAAAGGGGGGGTGTTGTTAGGTGATAAAGGGAGTTTGTGTGGGTTAGTGAGGGGGTGGG
>CAZIDM010000015.1:10299-64114 GCA_964537915.1 uncultured Dehalococcoidia bacterium | reverse complement strand
AGCCCTCTCCCCCAGGAGAGGGGGATTGTTGAGTGGTGATAGAGGGATGTTGGGTGGTGAAGGCTGGGGTGGCTCTGGGCGTGGTTTTCGCCCTCACCCCCGGATCAAGTCCTGAGCAGGCTCTAACCCTCTCCCCCAGGAGAGGGGACTGTTGATTGGTGATGAAGTTCGTTGGATGTGCTAATGCCTTCATCGGTCGGCCTCGTTGCGGTAGAGTAGTGCCATGCCTGCGAATGCTGCAAAGTTGACCTCTATCGTCGAGGAGTACTTCTCGGCGCTGCGACTTGCGAAGTCCACGGGGGCCGCTACGGACGAGCTCTCTACCTACCTGGCGCTCGGCAACCTGCTCAACGCCGTCGGCGCGACGCTAAAGCCCAAGGTCTTCCGTCTCAATCAGCCCGCCAACCAGGTTCAGAAGGGCAAGGCCAAGCAGGGACAGGTTTCTTCGGGCGGCGCTATCGAAGTCAAAGGGCTGGGCGACTTCTTCGAGATCACGGCGGGCTGGGGCCACTTCGGCTCAGGCCAGGCGGTGATGCCGGGGCAGGGTCGTGTCGTCGAGCGTCCGTACACCGCAGACGAGCGCGAGGCGATGGGCGACGCCATCTCGGAACTCGGAGACACGACCTTCGACGTCTACCTCAGCGGCCGCGCCTACTGGAGCAACGTCCCGGCCAACGTGTGGAGCTACAAGCTCGGAGGCTACCAGGTGCTCAAGAAGTGGCTCTCCTACCGCGAGAGCAAGGTCCTGGGCAGGCCGCTGAAGCCCGACGAGGTCGGGCACTTCATGGAGACGGCCCGGAGGATATCGGGGATTTTGGGGCTGGTGGGGCAGTGAGCCGACCCGAGGGCTACATACCTCGGTGGTGCCAGAAGTTCACGGCTGCATAATCCGACTTCCTAAGGGCCGCGTCATATAGATTGCCATCCACAGTGAGCAACGGAGTCTCATCCGTGACCACTTCCAACAGGGCTGCATCGGTCAGCCCAAGTCTGCTGAATGCAGTATTCTCTGCCGCCTCAGCGCTGGCGACGACTATCTCCTCGCTCTCATGGATTATGTATCGCAGCCTATCGAAGAAGCTTGACCGCTCTGGCTCACCATGTTGGGCGATCAGATTGGACGTTTCGGTCAGAGTATTTGGGGTTACAAATACTCGGTCGACATTACCAAGCAGGTTGAGCAGTAGGTCGTAGTCTTCCGCCGTGTACTCGCGCAGTCGCCCATGCTTTTCGATTAGGTGCCTGCCGACGCTGCCTACGGTGAACAGAACAAGCAGATTCGCGTCAATGAAGAGTCCTTCAGTCGCCACGGGCTCAGTTGTCCGCCTTCAACACTCTGTCCGTGAGAGATTCAACCTTGCCGCTGTCATCTTTGATGGAGAGTACCTTATAGGAGCGTCGCGAGCGCGCATCTGCTAGCGTAGCGACCAGGGCATTCTTGTGATCCCACGGCCGGGAGAAGCCTATGGTAATCTTCCAGCTATTCGACAGGTTCTCGAATACTACCTCTTCGAGGCCGACATTAGTAATCTGCTCTCCCTCGTAGAGATCAGTCAGATAATCCTTCGCGGTCTGCACC
The DNA here is from genome assembly GCA_964537915.1 of uncultured Dehalococcoidia bacterium. Classification (GTDB taxonomy): domain Bacteria; phylum Chloroflexota; class Dehalococcoidia; order Lucifugimonadales; family UBA1123; genus VXRN01. Next base: position 62,535 of record CAZIDM010000015.1, on the reverse strand, counting down.
GCTTCTTTCACGTCCATGTCGGCCTCCAATACTTCCTGCAATGATAACTGTAACACCGGCCTAGGCAGTAGAGTAACCTGAAGCAGTGCGGGAACAGAACGTGAATTGAGATGCTCGAGATGTCCCACAGAGCACGATTGGCTTCAACAAGCCACAGATACGCATTCCGCAGTTCATCTCATATGATATCCTATATCCGCCATCAGGTGGAGGTTTCATGATGACCACACCCAAACTTAAGAAAGATGCGACTCATCTCGCTGAAGTCCACTATCCCATTGACGATGACGAACCCTTGGCAGAGTCCGAGTACCAACTCTTCCCGCTGACCTACGCTCACGGGGCCCTGACCGGCTGGTATGAGGACGACCCCACAGTCTGGGTCGGCGCTGACATGTTCCTCTACTACGAGGAAGGGGTCCCGTCGAGTGTGGTTGCACCTGACGTCTTCGTGGTCACACAGACTCACAAGAGGCACAAGCGCAACACCTTTCTGACCTGGGTCGAGGGACGAGTGCCCGACCTCGTGCTTGAGATCATGTCCTCGACGTCGGTGCGACGTGACACGGTGGAGAAGTACGAGCTCTATCGGGACCTCGGCGTGCGCGAGTACTGGCTGTACGACCCCACTGAAGAGGGATTCATCGAGCCTCGTCTTCGCGGCTACCTGCTGGCGGATGGCGAGTACCAGTCAATCGAGGTACGCGAGACCGACGGCAGGCACGTCGGAGTGAGCGAGGTGCTGGGCCTTGAGCTTCATGCAGATGCTGAGTGGTTCCGGTTCTTCGATCCTGAATCAGGTGAGTATCTGCCCGACACCTATGAGACTCGACATGCGCTTGAGGAATCTGAGCGGCAATTGGCGTCTGAGCGTCGGGCTCGTGAAGAAGCAGAAACCGGTCGAGCGTCCGAGCTCCAGGCACGCAAGGATTTGGAGGATCTGCTTCGGGAACACGGGATAGAGCCGCCTCCCCGACCGGACGGCGGCGCGTAGCTTCTGCCTCCTCCCTTACCCCTCTGGGCTCCGGCCTCCGCCGGAGTGACGGTGGGCGTTGGATGGTGAATGCTGGGGTGGCGTGGGGCTGGGTCTTCGCCCTCACCCCCGGGAGAGTTTACAGAGGTAGGTAAACCGACAATTCGTTCGTCCTGAGCTTGTCGAAGGACACCCCACCCCCTGGCTTCCCGCATTCGCGGGAATGACGGTCTGCAAATACCTACCCCTGACAGCCCCGGGAGAGGGTGCATTGGCTGGTATTCGTGAGTGATTGGTAGTTTGCTGGCGTCCCGCCCGCGCTCCGAGCTCTCCTCTCTCCTCTTCACTCACTCCTCGACGAACTCGCGCCAACTGTTACGAGTCTTAGCTATGGTGTAAAATGACTTGCGGCGTCTGTCAGACTCTGTGGTGGACGTGCGTAATCGATAGAGGGGTGACTGTTGGCCGAATATGATGTTGTGGTGCTCGGCTCCGGCCCGGGCGGCTATGTAGCTGCCATTCGCGCCGGTCAGCTGGGCATGAAGACCGCCGTTGTCGAGCGTGATGCCCTGGGGGGCATCTGCCTCAACTGGGGCTGCATTCCCTCCAAGGCGCTTCTCAGGAACGCCGAGGTGCTCAGCCTCATCCAGCACTCTGAGGAGTTCGGCATTACAGTCGATGGCGTGAAGGCCGACTTCTCCAGGGCCATCGACAGGAGCCGCAGGGTCGTCGACCGGCTCACCCGAGGAGTTGGGACGCTTCTCCGCAGGAACGGCGTCGAGCACATCCAGGGCGCCGCCTCGCTCACGAACGCAACGACTGTCCACGTAAACGGCCCGGAAGGCGAGAAGGCGCTGACAACGGACAACGTCATCGTCGCGACCGGCGCGAGACAGCGACACATACCAGCGCTTCCGATAGACGGCGAGACTGTTATCACCAGCCGCGAGGCGCTCGCGCTGGACCGCGCGCCACGCAAGGCCGTGATCATCGGCGGCGGCGCGACCGGATGCGAGTTCGCCTACATGTGGCGGGCGTACGGCGCGGACGTCACCATCGTGGAGCTGCTCCCGAGACTAGTGCCGAACGGCGACGAGGAGATCAGCGCCCAGCTCGAACGCTCCTTCAGGCGTCAGGGCATCCAGATGGCCACCGACGCGCAGGTCCAGGGCATCGCCGTCAACAATGGCACCGCCAAGGTCTCAGTGCTGTCCAGGGGCGAGAACTCCATCCTCGACGCAGACATCGTCCTCGTGGCCGTCGGAGTCGAGGGGAACACCGACAATATCGGCCTCGAAACCGTCGGAGTCGAGACCGACCGCAGCTTTATTCCAATCGACGACATGATGAGAACGAACGTCAAGGGCATCTACGCCATTGGCGACGTCACAGGCAAGATGCTGCTCGCTCACGTGGCTTCGGCGCAGGGCGTGACCGCAGTCGAACACATCGCAGGCCTCAACCCGCAGCCGCTGGACTACGCCCAGATTCCGAGCGCGATCTACTGCAGGCCACAGGTGGCCAGCTTCGGCATGACCGAGGAGCAGGCGAAGGAAGAGGGCTACACGGTAAAGATCGGCAAGTTCCCGCTCGCGGCCAGCGGCAAGGCGCTGGCGCTGAACGAGTCCGAGGGAATGATCAAGCTGGTGGTCGATGCCGAGATCGGCGAGGTGCTTGGCGCGCACATGATCGGCGCTGAGGTCACCGAACTCCTCGGCGAGCTGGGCATGACCCGGCTCCTGGAGGCCACGACGACCGAGCTCGGATGGCTCGTGCATCCACATCCAACGATATCTGAAGCACTCAAAGAGGCCGCTCTCGCTGCGGAAGGAGAGGCCATACACATCTAGGAGTGAGTGTGGAATCAGGGATAGTGAATGTCGAATTGAGAATACTCCGATTCACCATTCCCGATTCGACATTCTCAATTCGCTGAGGATCCCATGAAAGTTGCCCTAGACATCAACAAGGCGCAGGTGGCCGAGTACTACCGGAAGATGCTTCTCATCCGGCAGTTCGAAGAGGCCAGCTCCCGGCTCTACATGCAGAGTCTCATTCGCGGTTTTCTCCACCTGTACATCGGTGAGGAGGCTGTGGCCGTGGGCGCGGTAGGTTCGCTCGAGCCGCAGGACTACGTCATCACGCACTACCGGGACCACGGCCACGCGCTTGCGAGAGGCATGGACCCCAAGGCGTGCATGGCCGAGCTGTGCGGCAAGGCGACCGGGTCGAGCGGCGGCAAGGGCGGCTCGATGCACCTGTTCGACGCCGACCTCCACTTCATGGGCGGCCACGCCATCGTCGGAGGTCAGATGCCCATTGGAGTCGGCATCGGACTCGGCATCAAGATGAAGCAGGAGAACGGGGTCGTCATGATCTTCTTCGGAGACGGCGCCGTGAACGAGGGCGAGTTCCACGAGTCGCTCAACCTCGCCTCTCTGTGGAAGCTCCCCTGCATCTTCTTCCTGGAGAACAACCTCTACGGCATGGGCACCCACGTCGACCGCACCCACGCCGCCGGACGCGACATATACAAGTCCGCCGAGTACTACGACATCCCGGCCATGCAGGTCGACGGAATGGACCTGCTGGAAGTTCGGGAGTGGACCAACGAGGCGATCAGGAGCGCGAGGGCAGGCAACGGGCCGTACTTCATCGAAGCGATGACTTACCGCTATCGCGGACACTCGATGGCCGACCCGGTCAACTACCGCGAGAACTCAGAGGTCGAGGAGTGGCGAATCAACGACCCGATCGACAGGTTCAAGGCGTTCGCCCTCGGCGAGGGACTGATAACGCAGGACGAGTTGCACGAGATCGACACTGAGGTCACAGCCGAGATCGAAGAGGTCGTCAGGTTCGCCCGGGAGAGTCCGCTGCCTGACATGGACTCCCTGTACAGGAACGTATACGCCTGAGAAAGTAGAAAACCCATGGCCGAGATCATCGTAAGAGAGGCTATCGCGCAGGGACTGCGTGAGGCGCTCGAGCAGGACGACAGTGTCTTTCTCCTCGGAGAGGACATTGGCGAGTACGACGGCGCATACGCCGTGACGCGAGGGTTCCTCAAGGACTTCGGTCCTGAGCGAGTCCGGGACACGCCCATATCGGAGTCTGGCTTCGTCGGCGCCGCCGTCGGCGCCGCGCTCGTGGGCCTGAGGCCGATCGTCGAAATCATGACGATCAACTTCTCGATGCTCGCCATGGACCAGATCATCAACCACGCTGCCAAGTTCCACTACATGTCGGACGGCCAGCTCACGGTGCCGATGGTCATCAGGACGGTCACAGGGGGAGGGGCGCAGCTCGCCGCGACCCACTCGCAGAGCCTGGAGGGCTGGTACGCCTCAGTGCCCGGCCTGAAGGTCGCCGTGCCATCGACTCCCTACGACGCACTCGGACTTCTGAGGACGTCGATCAAGGACGACAACCCGATCGTCTTCGCAGAACACGCGCTGCTCTACGGCACAAGGGGAGATGTGCCGGACGAATACTACGAGGTGCCGTTCGGAAAGGCGGCAGTCCGACGCGAGGGCGCGGACGTGACCATCGTAGGCTACTCCCGGATGGCGCACATCGCGCTGGAAGCGGCCGACATGCTCGCTGAGCGAGGCAGGCACGCGGAGGTCATCGACCTGAGAACGCTCAGGCCGTTCGATGTAGACACCATCGTGGAGTCGGTCAAGAAGACCAACCGCGCGGTGATAGTCGAGGAGACGTGGCGCACCGGAGGCTTCGCGGGCGAGATCGCGAGCGAGGTCCAGGAGGCGGCGTTCGACTACCTCGACGGCCCGGTGGTCCGCGTCGGCGGACTCGACGTTCCGGCGCCCTACTCGGGAGAGATAGAGGCCGCGACAATCCCAGACGCCAGTCGCGTGGTCGATGAGATCTCCAGGAACTTCGCGATTTGAACATCGTTCAAGTCCTACCGTCTACATCGGCGGTATCCTAACATTGTCATATCCAGACCCCAGAGAGGAAGAATCCGTTGGCAACTGAACTCACCATGCCCCAGATGGGATATGACATGCAGGAAGGCACAGTGGTGCGCTGGCTCAAGGCCGAAGGCTCCAACGTGGAGATGGGCGAGCCGGTGGCCGAGATCGAGACCGACAAGGCGGTCGTCGAATTCGAGTCGTACGCGTCGGGCGTCCTGCAGAGGATCCTTGTCGACGAGGGTTCCACCGTGCCGGTGGGAGAGGCGATCGCTCTGGTCGGAGAAGGGGACGTGGCAGTGGCAGACGCGCCGGACCCCGAACCCGAGGTGCCGGAGCCTGCCCCTGAGCCGGTCGCGGAAGAGCCTGCCGAGGAGGAAGAGGAGCCCGTCACGGCCATTCCGCTCGGAGCAGCCACACAACCCTCGACAGACGGTGTCGCAGCAGAACCCGTGGAGGAAGCTCCAGCAGAACAACCTGCCGCGCCGGCTGGCAGAGTCTTCGCAACGCCTGTCGCCAGGCAGCTTGCATACGACTCCGGTGTCAACCTCGCAGACGTCGATGGCAGCGGTCCGGGCGGCCGCATCGTCAAGGAAGACGTCCTGCGAGTGATCGAAGCAGGCCTCGACGCGGCGCTGGAACCGGAACCAGAGCCGGTGGCCGCAGAGGTCGAACCTGTACCCGAGCCGGAACCGGTCGCTGAAGTTGAGCCAGAACCAGAACCGGTTGCAGAGGCTGAGCTAGAGCCGGAACCTGTCGCAGAGGTCGAACCCGAACCCGTTGCCGAAGCTGGACCTGAGCCCGAGCTGGTCCCGCTGTCACGCATGAGACAGCAGATAGCCCGCGTGACGATCCGCTCGAAGAGCGAGAAGCCTCACTTCTACGTCAACACCGACGTGGACATGACCGAGGCCATGATGCTGAGGGCGCAGATCAACCAGGTGATGGCGGCGGACGGCGTGCGAGCCACGGTCAACGACCTGATCATCGCCGCCAGCGTGATCGCGCTGAAGAGGTTCCCCAAGTTCAACGCCTTCTACGAAGACGGCGGACTCAGGATGAACGACGGGATCAACGTCGGCATCGCGATGGCGGTCGAAGAGGGCCTGATAATGCCCGCGATCGTCGGCGCCGGGGAGATGTCTCTGAAAGAGGTCGCTCAGGCCAGCAAGGAAGTCGCAGATCGCGCCCAGCAGGGCACGCTGGCTCCGCAGGAGTACGCGGGCGGCACCTTCGCGATATCCAACATGGGCATGATGGGAGTCTCCAGCTTCGTGGCGATCATCCAGCCGCCGCAGTCGGCAGTGCTCGCAGTCGGCGCGGTGCAGAAGCGCCCGATCGTCGATGACGACGACCAGATCGTAGTCCGCCAGATGATGACCGCCACCCTCTCAGCCGACCACCGCATAGTAGACGGCGCCGAAGGCGCAATGTTCATCAACGCCATCAAGGACCTGCTAGAGAACCCACTGAGCATTATTCTGTAGGGGATGCACTATGAAGCCGGCTTCTGTTAAGTCATATGTCGGTGGACGCATCGAGATCAAGCCCGGCCATGCGGGGGGCGAGCCGCACATCAAGGGCAGGCGGATCAAGGTGCGGAACATCGTCTACTGGCACAAGCACATGGGCCTGACGCTGAGCGAGATTTCCTACCAGTACAGCGTAGCCCTCTCCGACATAGACGCCGCGCTAACCTACTACTCCGCTCACAGGGAAGAGGTAGACCGGGACATTCGCGATGTCGAAGCCTTTAACGCAGCTCTGGAGAAGGCGCCCACACAGCGGGAAAAGCATAAGTTGGTCGCATCGTACGAATGGCCGGACAGATACGGTTCTACACCGACGAAAACGTCTCCAGAGCCGTCATAGACGGATTGCGCAGGCGTGGAGTCGATGTAGCGTCAGCCCCTGAGATGGGCATGCTGTCAAGGTCGGACGACGAACACCTCGAATTTGCTGCAGGTCTCGGCCGGACACTCTTTACCCATGACAATGACTTCCTTCGCCTGAATAGTCAGGGAATTTCCCACGCAGGCATTGCCTACACGCACCAGTCTTCCTCGATCTCAAGGGTTCTCAATGGCCTCATGCAGATTTACGAGACCAAGACGCCTGAAGACATGGCAGGTCACGTAGAGTACGTCTGACGTTCTCTGTAACTCCTCGCCGAGATAGAGCCTAGCTCGCCAATGTCCAACCGGCGAGACCAGAAAGTTTTAGAAGGCCTTACGCCTAGCATTATAATGGTGACCTGAGCGATAGGAACTCCCATCCGACAAGGCCAGAGCCCACACACCCACTGGATGCTTCATTGTTTATCCATGCTGGCTGCGAATCGACTACACTAGGGACGAAACCATGCGCATATGTGCAGAACAGGACTGTAGCAAACCGACCAGACGCCCCAATCACCCGCTGTGCCCGGACTGCTATCAGAAGCAAAGCAATAGCGGTAAGATCGGCACGGGCTGGGATCAAGCGTCCCCGAAACCGGACAGCCCTCCTCCACCAGAAGTACTCGTCAATGCGGTGGAACTCGTAATCAAAAATATCTCGGAACATGCAGATGCCTGCGCTAACAACGAAACCAACACCACACAGTACCTCGTAGAGCCTATGTTGATAGGGCTAGGATGGGACGTATATAACCCTGACTTGGTCATCAAGGAGTACCGGGTGGAGGATAAGCAAAGGTCACGCAGAAACATGAGGGTTGACATCGCACTTCTGCGTGACGATGGTCGTCCCTTTGCATTTATCGAGGTCAAGAGGCTCGACCGTGACTATGACCCTCGGTACATGGGCCAACTTGTGAATTATGCTTCCCACATGGAACACGGCGTTGCGGTGCTGACCAATGGCAGACACTGGCTAATCAGTAAAGTAGCAAACGGAATCTCACAGCCCCATCGACCAGTGGACATTCAGGAAGGGGGCTCCCAAAGTGTCGCCGACACTTTGAATGGATTCATAGGCAGGACCGTAGCTGCGAAGCTATCAGATCAACGGCCAACCAGCGAGCAGATCACGGATGCTCTCAAGAGTTATCGCAACCGTGAAGCGCAGAGACGACGCACACCCGCGTACACCATCTTTAATGATGCGACCATCGCACTGATAGCCAAGCGAAAACCCGCCAACACTGCCGAGTTGCAAAATATCAAGGGCGTTGGTCCCACAACCATCAAACAGCACGGCGCGGCCATCCTGAAGATAGTGACAGGCCAGCGGCCTTCATAGATCAAGTCGACAACCAGAGTTGAACACAATTCCAACGGCAAGTAAGCGAGTGGAAATATGCGTGAGTTGGACCGTATAACCTTCGTTCCCGAAGTCATGCAGGGGCAGGCTTGCATCAGGGGCATGAGGATACCCGTCTCGTTGATCATCAATCTTCTCGCACACGGGAAATCTTATGGTGACATCCTTTCAGAGTATCCAGACCTGGAACCCGCGGACATTACACAGTCACTGGAGTACGCCGCATTTCTTGCCAGAGAGGACACAGCGATCCTAATCTAGCCTCGCCCTCCAAATGAGGTTTCTGGCTGACATGGGTGTGTCCCTCAGAACGGTGGAATGGCTCAGGGAGTCGGGACACGACGCGGTTCACGTTCGTGAATACGGAATGCACCGAGCGAGTGACGCGACAATCCTTGCACGCGGATGAACTGAGGGACGGATCGTACTCACAATGGACCTGGGATTCGGTTACCTGCTTGCGGTCAGTCGCCAGACCCTGCCAAGCGTGATCATCTTCAGGCTTGAAGACGAGACTTCGGAGAATCTGAACCGAAAACTCGAGTCGGTATTCGAGAGATTCACAGATCACCTGGAATCAGGCTCTGTCCTTTCGGTCGGTGAGCGGCAGATACGAGCCAGGCGTCTTCCGATTTAGCCCCCCGGCTACTCCACCCGGACGTCCACGCGGTGGGTCATGTTGTTGCCCATGCCCTGGTAGTTCCAGGGCTGCTCGGTGGGCTGGACGTTGCCCTCTTCGTCCGTGGCGCGGACACAGAGGACGTGCTCTCCGGGTGTCGCCTCCCACTCTGCGGACCACGAGCGCCAGGCGAAGTCGCCCACCCTGGGCCCCAGGTCGGCGTCTGACCACGTCTCGCCGCCGTCGCCGCTGAACTCAACCCGTGTGACATCCAGCCTGCCGGCCCACGCCTTGCCCACGACCCGGTGCGATCCCGCCTCCACGAGACGGGTGCGAGTCAGGAAGTCGGGCACTCCGGGAGGAGCCATCAGAGACCGGACGCGAATCAGGTCGACCGGCTCGCCCACCTCATCGGCGGACTGCACATAGCGGTACGTCCGCATCTGCTGGTAGCCGTCGAACTGGTGGTCGATGGCCTCGATGCGCGACAGCCACTTCACGCTGGTCATGCCGTACCAGCCAGGCACCAGCAGGCGCAGCGGGTAGCCGTGCTGGGGCTGCAGCGGCGCGCCGTTCATGCCGTACACCAGCATCACCTCGTCGCGCATCGCCTGCTCGATGGTGAGACTCCGCTGGTAGTCCTGAAGCTCGCCGCCCTGTACGCCGCGATCTGTCCCGGTGAACAGCAGCTCGATCGCCCCCGAGGCGATTCCGGCCTCTTCCAGAATCGGACGCAGCGGAGTGCCTGTCCACTCAGCGGTCCCGATCGCCTCCAGCAGCCACGGCTGGCTGATCGCGCGTGGCTCCATAAGCGCCCTGCCGTTGCCGGCGCACTCCATCGTCACCGGCATGGTGACCTGCGGACGCGACCGGATGTCGTCCATGTCCAGCGTGACCGGGTTGTTCACCAGGCCGCCGATCTCGAGTGTCCACGCCTCTTCGTCGGCAACCGGAATGTCGAAGTGGATCAGCAGGTAGTGCATCCCCGTCGGTGTGACGTCGTAGTGCAGACCCTCAAGCGGCATTCCCCTGTTGCGGAGCGCGAGCTGGATCTCCTCCCTGTAGAACAGGTCTGTCTTTGCCGTCTTGTCGCCGTCTCCGACCGGTCTGAATTCGTATGTGGTCTGCTGGCTGAGCATGAGAATCTCTCCGATGAAAGCATCCCGACCGCGCCCCACCACTGGATTCCCCCCTTCGCGGGAATGACGGCTGGGAAGTGAAGTCGGGGACCTCTCTTGTCAATGACGAGGAAGTGTTACAGGAGCACTACCGAGCGCAGCACCTCGCCTTGTTCCATCTTGTGGAAGGCTTCTTCGACGTCGTTAATGCCTATCGTCTCTGAGACGAAACCCTCAAGGTCCAGGCGACCCTGCAGGTGCAGGTCGATGAACATCGGGAAGTCCCTCGTCGGGAGGCAGTCGCCGTACCACGAAGACTTGAGCGAGCCTCCCCTGCCGAAGACCTCGAGCAACGGAAGCTCGATCTTCACGTCAGGACTTGGGACGCCGACAAGCACAACGGTCCCTGCGAGGTCGCGCGCGAAGAACGCCTGCTCATACGTCACTGGATTTCCGACTGCCTCGATTGCCACGTCGACGCCGTTCCCGCCGGTCAGCTCGCGGATCGCCTCGACCGCGTCCGTCTGCGACGAGTTCACGGTGTGAGTCGCGCCGAAGTTCCTGGCCCACTCGAGCTTGCGGTCGTCGATGTCTACGGCGATGATCGTGTGCGCCCCCGCAAGTCTGGACCCGGCGATGGCCGCGTCGCCCACGCCGCCGCATCCGATGACGGCAACCGAGTCGCCGCGAGTGACGCCACCGGTGTTGACCGCCGCGCCGAGGCCCGCCATGACGCCGCATCCAATCAGTCCCGCAGCGCCAGCGGACGCCGCCGGGTCTATCTTGACCGCCTGGCCTGCATGGACGAGGGTCAGCTCTGTGAACGCCCCGATTCCGAGGGCCGGTGACAGCGGACTGCCGTCAGCAAGCGTCATCTGCTGCGACGCGTTCATGCTGTCGAAGCAGTACCACGGTCGGCCCCGCAGGCACGAGCGGCAGTTGCTACAGGGAGCGCGCCACGCGATGATGACGAAGTCGCCCGGAGCTACGTTGGTCACGCCGTCGCCTACACTCTCGACCGTACCGGCGGCCTCGTGTCCGAGCAGGAACGGGAACTCGTCGTTGATCGCGCCCTCACGGTAGTGGAGGTCGGTGTGGCAGACGCCGCACGCCTGCACCCTGATCAGCGCCTCGCCCGGACCCGGATTGGGGACAATGATGTCCTCGACGGTTACCGCCGCTCCCCTTGCGCCTGCGATCACTCCTTTGACGTGGTTTGACATTGCACTGGCCCTCCAACATAGGCTCTCGTGATGAAGTAGAGAACAGGGTCTCCCCCGAACGAATCGAGGGCGATTCTACCAGATCAGTCAGACAGTCGCCGCTGGACCATGAATAGTGCCGCCACCACCGCCACGAGAGACACGCCCATCGCGATCAGGAAGAAATCGCTGAACACCGACAGGCCCGCGTCGATGATGTGCTGCTCGAATTCGGCCACGCGGGCGCTGGCCTGCTCAGATGTCTCGCCGGGCACGGGCAGAGGCAGCTCAAGCCCGACGACTAGCTGCGCGAAACGTCCGACGCCCCAGGCCGTCAGCGCGGCCAGTCCAAACGTCATTCCGACGATGCGCATGGCGGTCACCACCGCAGAGGCGGCGCCCCGCAGGCCGACGTCCACCGAGTTGGTCGCCGCCAGCGCGATGGGAGCGATGAGCAGTCCGAATCCGAGTCCGGCAATCGCAAGGTGAAGCGTCATGGCCGGGTCCGCGATGTCCAGACCCCAGCCGCTCATGAGCGCGTATCCCAGCGCGATCAGCAGCAGCCCGACCACAGAGGGCACACGATACCCGAATCTCTGCGCTGCGTAACCCCCTGCCACGGCTCCAAAGGGTATGGCGATGGTCATGCGCATCAGCATGAGACCGCCGTCGAGCGCGGTCAGCCCAAGTACCGTGTTCGCCATCAGGGGCACCGTGACCATGCCGATTATCAGGGCTGCTCCCAGCAGCAGGTGGGTCACATTCGCGGAGCTGAACGAGACCGCCCGGAACATCTCCAGCGGTATCAACGGGTCTGACGTCGTCCTCTGGCGCAGCAGGAACAGTCCGAATGTCACGACTGTCGCCGCAAGGTAGATCACGAACGGCCAGCCAAGAGCATCTATCCTGGACAGCGCCAGAGTCAGCGTGGACAGGCTGATTGCTATCAGCCCGCCTCCTATGTAGTCGATGCGCGCGGGATACCTGGGACTCGGCCCCAGCATGAGCATCAGCATCACCAGTACCAGCGCGCCGAGTGGGATGTTGATCCAGAACACCCAGGGCCAGTCGAGATACCTACTGATCAGCCCTCCCCAGAGCGGGCCGATGACTCCGCCTGCCTCCGCCGACGCGCCCATGAGTCCCAGTGGGGCAGCCCTGCGCTCAGGCTCGAAGAGGTCGCCGACGATGGCAATCGAGATCGGCACCAGCGCGCCGGCCCCTATCGCCTGCACGACACGGGCGGCGATTAGCCACGTCAGGCTGGTCGTCAGCGCCGCCACGACAGACCCGGCCATGAAGATCAGCATCGACACCACGTACAGGTTGCGGTGTCCCAGCACGTCGGACATGCGCCCCATCAGCGGCATCGCGGCGACGTAACCGAGCAGGTATCCAGTGATGGTCCACGAGGCGCGGTCTATCTCGTTTATCTGCACCCTGAGATCGAACATGATCTCGGGCAGGACAGTGACGATTACGGTCTGGTCGTCGGCCGCTATGAACACACCGACGAACACGGGAAGCAGAGCGAGGTATGGCGAAGCCCGGAAGGCCCTCATCCCGGCGGTTCTATCGTGACCTGCTCGTTGAATTCCGAAAGTGTGATGGTGCGTACGACACCATCGGGCTCAGTCACCGTCAGACGTCCATCCAGTATCGCCCGCTGCAGGAACAGGCTGTCCGCGCCGATGGTGAGTCGCACGTCAACCGTGTTTCCTTCCATCAGGCTGCCGCCGAGCAGCGGTATCAGGGCCTCCACCGGGAGCGAGCCCTCGATCACGTACGATTCGTCCGACTTCTCGACGAGCACGGGGCTCCTGACCTCTGTCATCATCGTGCCGATGCCGCGCTGCGGATCGAAGAATCCCAGCGGGCTGACCTCGCGTGCAACCTGCTCCCACGCCCCGGTCAGAGGGTTGGTCATGTAGCTGTCGTCGCCAAGTGTAATCAGGCTGGAGCGCACCGCGAAGTTGCCGAGCGTCCCGGCGAACTCCACCGACACGGCATCCGGGCTGACTACGGTGCCGTCAGCCTCGGTTACGGTGAGCGACTCCGCCAGCGGCGTACCTCCCGCCCCGTTGTGCTCTAGCTGGAAGCGGAACGTGTCCAGGGCGCCGGTCGCCTCCCCGGAACGCGCGAGCAGTCCGGCAACGTCAATGGGAGTGGGCGTAGGGGGCGGAACGGCAGTGGGGTCGGCCTGTGGACTGTGCCCGCAGCCGATCAGAATCAGCGCGGTGAGCACCGTAACGAGGAGAGTGGCGATCGTGGAATTGACCGTCATGATCATGTTCGCCGGCCTGTGGCAGGCCGCTTCAACTAGGGATTGAACTGCATCCCTGCTCAGAGGTTCGCGAATCGGGACTCGTACAGCGGATTCGTGGTGAGAGGCGACTGTGCCGTCATCGAGCGCGCTCGCTTATCGACCGTGCCTGAACGAGGTCTATGCCTGCGGGTACCTGTTCTTGTCCGGGGCGAAGATCGAGTCCTCGGGCAGGTCGGACTTCCGCCCGCGCCGTACGAAGGCAGACACAAAGCCGCTGGACACCACGGTCAGCGCGGCAGCGCCGGCGATTCCGATGGGAACGCCCTTGAGAAACTGTCGCCGTGTGAACCCGCGCTTCGGCTCATTTCTGTCGTTCATTCAAAGCTCTCTCTATGAGGTGGATTTTCGGTACGGCGCCATTATACAGGTATCACCCATCAGGTGTAAGGCAGGCCGCAGCACGACTCCTTCCTACTGTCCTATTCGCGCTTGACACAGGCTGATTCTGAGGTCAACAATCGCCTGAGTCGACAGGTCACTCAGAACCGGAGGCCGATGTGTCCACCAAGTTGGTTCAAGCTACGTTCGGCATTGGCGAATCGGACCTGCCCAGGCTGGCCCTGCCCGAAAACAGCCTGACAGGCAGGTACGAGTCATACACCCAGACCAGGGAAGAAGAGCTGGACAACACCAAGATGGCCGTTCACGGGTTTCCCGGTGCGACCGAAGAGCGATTCGAAGAGATCGGGCGGGTCAACGGGTTCGTTCGGGAGTTCTGGTCTCCATCGGTGGACCAGAACGCAGATGGCGCCGATGTTCTGGTGGGTTCCGTCGCGCACCTCTTCAACACGCCGGAAGGTGTGTATGCCTGGATGCACGAGGTATTCCTGAGAGACTTCTTCAACAACATCGGCGCCGACGCCGGGGAAGACCAGATCCTGGTGGGGGCCGACCAGTTCACTCCCGAGGGGCTCTTCGACGAGGCCGTCGGACTCCGGGCCAGCTACAACAGGCAGGGGCATCCCATCACGGCCACGATAATCGACTTCAGGGTCGGCAGGATCCTGGGAGTCGCCTACGTAGCCACCACCGGCGACCACGTCCGCATAGACGAAGCAACCGAGCTCGCCCTGAAGATGGAAGAGTCCATCGTCAGCGTCGTACTGGGGATGTAACACCTTTCAAGACTCCTCAGGAAGGCTTTCTCAGTCGGCTCCCTTCCCAAGGCATCTTTACATCAATTTGGTGACTCACTATGATGTCTGCATGAGGACCACTCTCACACTCGACGACGATATTGCTGACTCACTGAAGGAACGCGCCAGGTTGCTGGACATCTCTTTCAAGCAGGTGGTCAACGACACTTTGCGTCGAGGCTTGTCACCCTCAGAAGAGCGGACTCCTGCACCCCGGTACAAGGTTGTTCCAAACAGAAGCGGGCTGATGCCCGGCATCGACCCCCTGAGGTTGAACCAACTTAACGACCAGATTGAAGCTGACGAGTTCGCAGGGCGTACCTGAGATTGATCGTTCCCGATCTCAACCTGCTGGTCTATGCTCACAACGAAGGCGCGCCTGACCATGCCGCCGCTAAGGAGTGGTGGGAAGGCCTGGTCAATGGTATGGATCGAGTTGGGATTCCCTGGGTCGTTTCGGTCGGGTTCGTTAGGCTGATGACCCACCCGAGAGTGCTCGTGCATCCCGTAACGGCAAATGAAGCGGTCGACTACGTCCAGGAGTGGTTCCAGTTTCCGCACATCACGTCAATCAATCCCGGCGCTGAGCACATGAACCACTTCAGGCGAAGCTTAAACGCCGCAGGAGTCGGTGCCAATCTCGTAACGGACTCGCACATTGCTGCACTGGCGATGGAATATCAGGCCGAGGTCCACTCAAACGACAGCGACTTCAGCAGGTTTCCCGGCCTCCGCTGGAGAAACCCTCTCCCGAGTCTGTGACTCATAGTCTTGAACGGGCTGCCGTCGTATCTCTTGCATCGGCGTCGGTCTAGCAGTACCGTATGGACTGTGAGACCCGCGCTTAGCAGAGGCATCAGGCGCAAGCACTGTATGCCCACGAGGGACTGAATCTCGCCATGACATTGCATCCCGTTATTCTTGCCGGAGGGTCCGGGACCAGGCTCTGGCCGCTCTCGAGAGAGTTCTACCCAAAGCCGTTCCTGTCCATTTCAGACAGCCGCTCGATGCTGCAGGACACCGTCCTGCGACTCGACGGCATCGACAGGGTGGCCGACCCGATTGTAGTGTGCAACGAGGAGCACCGCTTCCTCGTTGCCGAGCACTCCCGGCAGATAGACCGCATGCCCGATTCGATCCTCCTCGAGCCGGTCGGACGAAATACCGCGCCCGCGCTCACCCTGGCAGCGCTGACACTCGCCCAGCAGTCGGGCAACGGCTCTAATCCCGTAATGCTCGTTCTGCCCGCAGACCACGTCATCTCCGACGTAGACGCCTTCCAGCGAGCTGTCGCTGTCGCGGCTGAAATGGCGGAGCATGACTACATAGTCACCTTCGGTATCACTCCGAATTTCCCCAGTGTCGGGTACGGCTACATCCGGCGGGGAGGCGAGTTCTTCAACGGCTTCAGGTCTGCGCCGGGGTCGGCCTACGAGCTTGCCGAGTTCGTGGAGAAGCCCGACTCGGACACGGCGCAGTCCATGCTCGAGACGGAGGAGTACCTCTGGAACAGCGGCATGTTCGTGCTGCGAACGTCGGCGTGGCTGGAGGAGATCGAGCGATTCAGGCCCGACATTGCCGAAGCCTGCCGCAGCGCTCACGAGAGCGGAGCGCAGGACGGGCTCTTCTTCCGCCCCGACTCCGACACCTTCGCGTCCTGCCCGCCTGACACTATCGACTACGCCGTGATGGAGCGCATAGTGGGCTCAGACAGCAGTCGCCGCGCGCTCGTCGTCCCAATCGACGCCGGCTGGTCTGACGTCGGTTCGTGGGCGGCAATCATGGACGTAAGCGACAAAGACAACAGCGGCAACGTGGTCCGCGGAGACGTCTACACACACGAGATGCGGAACTCGATGATATTCGGGCATGACCGGCTCGTCGCGGCGGTCGGGCTTGAAGACGTCATCGTCGTGGACACCCCCGACGCCGTGCTCGCGGCGGACCGGAATCGGGTCGAGGACGTGAAGGCGCTCGTCGAGCAGCTCAAAGCCGACGGGAGGCCCGAACGCGAGAACCATCGCCGCGTCCACAGGCCCTGGGGCTGGTACGAGGTCCTCGACCTCGGCGAGCGGTTCCAGGTAAAGCGCCTCACAGTCGATCCCGGACAGGCGCTCTCGCTGCAGATGCACCACCACCGGTCGGAGCACTGGGTAGTCGTCAGCGGGACAGCAAAGATCGTCAAGGACGACGGCGAGTCGCTGCTGTTCGAGAACGAATCGGCATACGTGAAGGTCGGCGAAACTCACAGGCTTGAGAATCCGGGCACCATCCCGCTCGAAATAATCGAAGTGCAGTCAGGCAGCTATCTCGGTGAAGACGATATCATCCGGTTCGACGACCGGTACAATCGCGGATAAAGGAGCCTCATGACTGAAGAGCAGTCCAACTCGATGATTGGTGTGCCGCCCCGCATACTGCTGGGGCCGGGGCCGTCGATGGTCAATAACCGGGTACTCCAGGCGATGATGCAGAACATGATCGGCTACCTGGACCCAGACTACGTCGACATCATGGACCAGGTCTCGGGACTTCTCAGCGAAGTGTTCCAGACGAAAGAGGCCTACACAATGGCGCTCTCCGGGACCGGATCGTCGGGCATGGAGGCCGGTCTTTCCAGCATCCTGGAGCCGGGCGACACCGTGATCGTGTGCATCTACGGGTACTTCGGCGAGCGCATGGTCGACATGGCTACGCGCGTCGGCGCAAACGTCGTCGCACTGCGCTCCGACTGGGGAAAGCCGTTCCCGGAAGAGAAGCTCGAAGAGGCTCTCAGGGAGAACGACAACGTAAAGCTTGTCGCCGTGATCCACGCTGAGACGTCCACCGGCATCAAGCAGCCGCTGGAGGGAATGTCCAGGCTTGCCAGCGAGCACGGCGCGCTGTTCATGGTGGACGCCGTGACGTCGCTGGGCGGCAACGAGGTCGCATTCGACGACTGGGGCATAGACTACTGCTACAGCGCGACTCAGAAGTGCCTCGGCTGTCCGCCAGGACTGTCGCCAGTCGCGGTTAGCCAGCGTGCGATGGAGTCCATCAGGTCGCGCGAGACGCCCCCAGCGTCATGGTACCTGGACCTCAACCTGAACGCCAACTACTGGTACGACCCCAGGGTGTACCACCACACGTCACCAGTCAGCATGGTGCTCGCACTGGGCGAGGGGCTGCGTGTCGTGCTGGAAGAGGGTCTCGAGAACCGTTACGCCCGTCACGAGCGCAACGCCGAGGCGCTGAGAGCCGGGCTGGAGGCGCTTGGACTCAACGTAGTCACCCCTGAAGGCTACAGGCTCGCGCAGGTCACGCCGGTCTGGATACCAGAGGGCGTGGACGACGCAGAGGTACGCGCGAAGCTGCTGGCCGACTACCAGATAGAGATAGGCAAGGGTCTCGGCGCTTTCGACGGCAAGGTCTGGCGATTCGGCCTCATGGGAGAGTCCAGCCGCCCGGACTACGTGTTGCTCGCGCTGTCCGCAATGGAGTCCGTGCTGCCCCAGGTCGGTTACGAAGTCGCGCCGGGCGCGGCCGTGTCTGCCGCAAGTCGAGTCCTGTAAAGAGGAGTTCCACATGTACGTAATCATCGCGCCGATTCAGATCAAGGAAGGCTACAAAGACCGGTTCATCGAGGAGATGATCGGAGACGCCCAGGGCTCGGTGAACGACGAGCCGGGATGTCTGCGTTTCGACGTCATACAGGACGCGGAGGACGAGAATCGCATCTGGCTGTACGAGGTCTACAAGGACGAGGACGCCTTCCACGCCCACACGCAGGCGCCGCACTTCATCAAGTGGCGCGACGCCACCGCCGACTGGCGCGAGGACTCAGGACTCCAGGGCGCCGGCCGAGGCGCCACCAACATCTGGCCCCCAGACGACGAGTGGGTGTGATCTGGGGTCCCGGTAACCGATTGAGCGAGAAGTCGAACTTTACCACGTAGAGTCTGGATTGGTAGTTTGATCCGGTCTATCAGACATCGTGGACTCCGGCGCCTCTTCAGCGGTCGAGACAGGCACAGGTTGCCTCCTGAACACGTTGGGAAGTTAAGCGACATTCTCTTTACGCTCAACCATAGCCGCACTCATCAAGACATGGATCTACCTGGATACCGGCTACATAGCCTAAGAGGCGATCTTGCCGGTCACTATGCGGTATCTGTATCCGGCAATTGGCGAGTGACGTTTCGATTCGAAGATGGTGACGTATTCGATGTAGACTACCTGGACTACCACTAGGTGAGAGCGCAAATGCCCATGCATAACCCCCCACATCCTGGCGGAATCGTAAAGCGCCAGTGTCTGGAGCCTCTTGGTCTCTCTGTGAGCAGAGCGTCTGAAGGATTAGCCGTGTCTGAGGCAGAGCTGTCTGATCTGGTCAACGAAAGGACGGGAGTTTCGGCAGACATGGCAGTGCGCCTATCAAAGGCATTCGGGTCTAGTCCGGAGACTTGGTTGGGTATGCAGATGGCCTACGATCTCTGGCACGCAGAGAAGAGAGTTGACGAACTAAAAGTGGAACAGTTCGCCAAACCCGTTTGACAGAACCCAGACGGAACGCTCCAGAAGACTGCTAAATCGTCGGCGTTAGTGCGCTTATGCCGAATATGCCTCACTCCCGCCGGAACTCTTCCCGCATCTGGGCCAGGCCCATTGGGCCCATGGACAGTGCGCGCGTATGCCACTCCTTGAGATCGAACGCGGAGCCCTGTAACTGCTTCGACTCCTCGCGGGCTGCCAGCCACTCGCGCTCGCCGACCTTGTAGCTGATGGCCTGTCCAGGGATACCGAGGTACCGGCTGACCTCGCTGGCTACGAAATCCTCGGGGAAGTGACTCTTCAGCTTGATGAACTCCAGGCCGAGCTCCCGAGTCCACACCTTGCCGGGATGGAAGTCCTGCCCGTTCGGTATCGCGAGCTCAAGGTGCATCCCGATGTCTATGATTACGCGCACAGATCGGAGCGCCTGCGCTCTTAGCATCCCGAGGTAGTAGTCCGGGTTCTCCAGGTAGCCTAGCTCACCCATCAGTCGCTCGGCGTACAGCGCCCACCCCTCGATCTGACCGGACGTCCCTCCCAGAAGCCGTTGGAATCTGGAAAGCTTCTCCGATAACGCGACCGTCGTACCCAGATGAAAGTGATGTCCGGGAACGCCCTCGTGGTACGCGATGGAGACCTCGCCCCACAGCGGGAACCGCGTCTTGCCTCCGGTCGGATACCACGTGCGGCCCGGTCGGGAGAAGTCCTCGGACGGAGGAGTGTAGTACATCGCCAGCGCGCCGCCCGGAGGCGCGATCAACGCCTCGATCTTCTTCACAGGCTCGGCTATGTCGAAGTGGGTGCCGTCCAATTCGGCAATCGTGCGATCCTGTAGTTCCTGCATCCACTCCGTGAATTCAGCCTCGCCCTCGATTGCCCTGTCTGGATCCGTCTCCAGCAGTTCCTTTGCGGCCTCGACCCCCTGACCGGGGGCAATCTTCTCGGCAGTCTCAGCCATCTCGGACTCTACCCACGCGAGCTGTTCCCAACCCCAGTCGTAGGTCTCCCTGAGGTCGAGCTCGATGCCGTTGTAGCCGCGGGCTCCGAGTAAGTACCGTTCCTCACCTACAGCGTCCCGCTCGGACGCGCCGGGCACATAAGTCTCTCGAAGGAAGCGGGCCATTCCAGCCACTCCCTCTTCGGCTGTGCTCGCAGCGGCGGCTAGCTCAGACTTGAGCCCAGCAGAGTCGACACCCGACTGATCGAAGGACTCGACCAGGGCCTCGAAGAACGACTCGTGTCCCTCGACCGCCCCAGTCCACACGTCACACTGGGCCGCAGTCTCACTCGCCTGTCGCCTGGCGACGACAAGGCCGCGGCTCAGCCCCTCTTCCAGTGTGCGCCGGTAGCTGTCGAGAGCCGCCGGGATGCGCGCCATGCGCGAGGCTATGTTGCCCCAGTGCTCCTCGGTCTCTCGCGGCATCAGGTCGAACACCTGGCGGACGCTGTGAACGGGACTGTGGATCATGCTCAAACTTCTGAAGTGCTGGTTGGCGTCGTGCTGGTCGAGGTTGAGCTGCAGGCTGTCCCGCATCGCGTCGCGGGCGATGCGATCGCGCTCGTCTTCGACCTGGACGGACTCCAGCTCAGCCAGCGTGTCGCGGTCTAGCTGGGCTCCTGCCTCGTGCATCTCTGGCGAGAAGTCGTTCATCTCGTGGTCGTGGCTGGGCACGCCCATGTAGGTCGCACTGATCGGGCTCATCTCGGCGACGCGCTCAACGTACCGGTCGGCAATGTCGAATACTTGGGACATTTTCTGTATGCTCACTCCACTATCTGGATTCAAGAGAGAGAAAGTCTATCACAGCAACCGGCGCGCATCGCCGGACACGCAGGTTTGCACTGAGGAGGACCGCCGTAATGGAAAAACGCAGACTCGGACGAACAGGACATGAGAGTACGGTTGTTACTTTCGGGGCGTACTCAGTCGGATACCTCGATCAGGACGAAGCAAACCGGGCGATTGAGCTGTTGCTCGACCACGGCGTGAACCACATCGACATCGCCCCGTCTTACGCGCAGTCGATGGAGCGTGTAGCTCCCTGGATGCCGGAACTCAGGAGCAAGATGTTCCTGGGATCGAAGACCCGGTTCCGTACCCGAGACGAGGCATGGAGAGACGTTGAGAGCATCATGAAGCGGATGAACGTTGACAGCTTCGACCTCTTCCAGCTTCACTCGGTGGTGAACATGCACGAGCTGGACCTGGCCACTGCCGACGGCGGAGCGTTGGAGACCCTTGTCGAGATGCGTGAGCAGGGCCTCACCAAGTGGCTCGGAATCACCGGTCACGGCCCCCACGTGCCGAGTACGATTCTCGAAAGCCTGAATCGCTTCGACTTCGACACTGTCATGTTCCCGCTGAATCCGGCGATGGCCAGGGACGCCGACTACCGGCGCGACTCCGAGGCGCTGCTCGCCGAGTGCGCCGCCAGGGACATCGGCATTCAGACCATCAAGATGATCGCACGCGGCGGATGGGGATCGGGGTCCCGGGACCTGCACACCTGGTACGACCCGCACCGGGCGCAGGAGGCCATCGACAGGTCGCTCTGGTGGGTGCTGTCCCAGCCGATGCACACCGCGCCGAGTTCAGGAGAGATCAGCCTGCTGCCGAAGGTGCTTTTCGCGGGGGAGCGGTTTAAGCGGCTGACGTCAGAGGAACAGGAGGAAGTCGTTGCGTCACAGCAGCCACCGCTTCCGCACCCTGACCTGGCGATTGTCGCGGCTGGCTGAGCGTTAAGAGCTGGAGTCCAGCCCGATCAGACGATGCCGTCTTCTCTAAGCGAGCCTACCTCGTCGGCGGTCATGCCGAGAACCTCGGCGAGTACCTCTTCGGTGTGCTCGCCGAGTAGCGGGGGTGGCTGAATCTCAATGTCGTTGCCCTCGACCTTGATGGGACATCCAATCACCTGGTAGTCGCCGCGGACGGGGTCGTGCATGTCCACGACCATCTCGCGCTGTTTCAGGTGGGGGTCGTCGAGGACGTCCAGTGAGTCCTGGACTGCACCGGCCGGGTAACCCAGGTCGGTGAAGATCTCCATGGCCTCGAACTTGGTAACGGTGCGCGTCCACGCGCTGACGATCTCCTCGACCTCGCGACCTCGCTCCTGGCGGGCCTCAGCCGTGGCGTATCGCGGATCGCCGATGAGGTCGGCGCGCCCGGATAGCGCCAGCACCGAGTCCCACGCGTCTCCGGCCAGCACCAGAGCCACGTAGTCGTTCGGGCCGCCCGGCTTGCACGGATATACGACCGACGGCCCTCCCCACGTGCGATTGCCCTCGCGAGGGATTGGCTTGCCAGTGTTGAACGTGTCGATCATGCGAATTCGCATCAGGTTGACGATGCCATCCTGCATCGCGACCTCGACACGTTGCGCTTCGCCAGTGGCGTCGCGCTGTCTCAGCGCAGCCAACATGCCTATGCCAGCGTGAAGGCCGGTGCCGGAGTCGCCGACTCCCGGAGCAACGAAGGTCGGCTCGCTATCCCGGTCTCCCTGCGCGCTCATGGCGCCGCCCATCGCCTGTGCGATGTGCTCGAAGCTCTTCACATGCGAGTTGGGGCCGTAGCTTCCAAACCCCTTGATCGTGCAGTAGACGATCCTCGGGTTGGCCTGCTTGAGAACGTCGAAGCCGAGGTCAAACCGCTCCATCTGCCCGGGGCCGTAGTTCTCGACGACGATGTCTGCCTTGGCGACGAGGTCCAGCAGGATACCACGGCCTCGCTCAGACTTCAGGTTGAGCGTGACGCTGCGCTTGTTGGCGTTGAAGACGATGAAGTAGAAGCTGTCTACGTCTTCGGAAATAGCCCGCTCGTGGCGAGTCCTGTCGCCGACGTCCGGCTGCTCGACCTTGATGACGTCGGCGCCCAGGAATCCAAGCAGCTGGGTGCACGAAGGCCCGGCCTGCACCTGGGTGAGGTCGACAATGCGTATTCCTTCAAGTGGACCAGACATGCGCTGCCGTCGGGCGGCAATCACCCTCACCCCAGCCCTCTCCCGTGAAGGGAGAGGGGGTTATGCAAAAGTCTCTTAGCGGCCGAACTCGGCGGCAATGCGCTCGCCGACTACCTGCTCCTCGCCCTCGTACAGTCCGAAGACATGGATGTCGATGTGCTCTTCGCCCTCGCGGACGCGCGTCCAGATCGGCGGGTCTCCAGCCTTCAGCCTGTCGACCAGCTCCTGCGCGGTGAATCCGGCGACGTCGGGGTCGACTTCCAGGTGAACGCCGAACGGCTGGTGGCCGATGATGTTGTCGATCATCTCCGCCTTGAGTCCGGGGATGTTCCTGAGCGGCGTCAGGATGGTCTGGCTGCGCTGTTCGACCTCTGCGAGACGCGCCTCATGGTCCATGGTGAGCCAGCGCTTGGTCGCTGCGACCGCGCCGATCATCTCCTGCCGGTCGACCTTGTGCGGCCTGCCGATGCCCCTGATCCGGCGTCCCTCGTATCCGACGAACGACTGGTATCCGAGCTTGCGGATCATGTCCTCAGTGCCGAGCGCGAGCCCGGTCGACTGAGGAGCTCCCATGTACTTGGCAGCTATGCACTGGAAGTCCGCGCCCATGCGCACGTACTTGCCGAAGTTGTCCAGAGGGTAGATCTGTCCGGCCGCGTCGACCGTGACCATGATCCCGTGCTCGCGGGCGATCTCAATGCAGTCTTCGAGCGGCAGCACGTTGGGATCGGGGTCCTGCTCTACGGCGTAGAAGTGGACTGCCGCCGTGTTGGGGCCGATGGCGTTCTCAAGGTCCTCCCGCGTCGTGCCTTCGTCTGAACCGAACTCGACGAGCTTGGCGCCGGAGGTCTCGAGGCAGCGATCGTACCAGTAGCGCTGTCTCCGCTGGATGAGGAACTCGTTCTTCATCCCGGTGGTGTCAGGAAGCTGCTGGATCCTGTCGTCGTCGTCCCCTGCCATGACTGCAGCGGCTGCCAGCGTCAGGGCCGATCCGGCTCCTGAGGTAATCCACGCAGCGGGCACGTTTGCCATGTCGGCGATCGCTCGACCGGCCTTCTCCTCCAGCTCGACCAGCGGGATGTAGGCGACACCTGCCGCCTCCATAGCTTCAGTCACCTCTGGTACAGGAGTCGAACCACCAAGCAGTGTAACGCTGCCAATGGCGTTGATGACCGGCTGCGCTCCGATTTCCTTGTATATCTGGCCCCATTCAGTGTCAGCCATGAGAGCTCTCCTTATGCTTCAGGAATTCATGAATTCCAGGATGTAAATTTGCCACGCCCTATGCTACTCCAAGTGCGGGACAGTCTCAATAGCCAGCCTCAGGTGGGGCCTCTACTGGCAGTCTTCCATCCTGGCAAGGCTGCCCAATCCCGCCGACGGCTCATCATGAAGTCAGGAACTTGGCGAATCACTCCAGTTCCGTGTTTCTCAGCAGGAAGTCCAGCACTACCTCGTTGAATCGATCCGGGTTCTCGATGTTGCTCAGGTGCCCGGCGTCCTCAATGATTGCGAGTTCCGAGTCCCGGATCTTCCTGTGCATGCCCTCGCTGACCTCAGGGGGCGTCAGCCGGTCGTACTCGCCGCACACGATGAGTGTTGGCGCGCCGATTGAGGCTATGTTCAGGGTCTGAGGCTGGAGCCCCGATGCCTCAATCGTCTTGATGTAGGACTCCTTGTGCAGCGCGGCCATGCTGTCCACCAGCCGGTTGAACGCCTCCCTCGACGAGGTCGGGCCGATCAGCGTCTCCGCGACGGGTGGAGCCATCTCCGCGGGCGTCTTGCCCTGGAGCAGCGGCTCCTTGCGCAGCCTGACGAACTCGACCCGCGCCTCCCACGACTGGTGAAAGTCCCCGCTCCGCGTGTCGCACAGGACGAGTGACAGAACCCTGTGCGGGTACATCTCGTAGAAGTCCTGGATGATCCGCCCTCCCATCGACAGGCCGAGCAGGTGCGCCTTCTGAGCCCCGTAGTGGTCCAGAACGCGCTCCAGGTCGCGGGCGAAGTCTTTGAAATCGAGGTCGCCCGCATAGTCGTCTGAGAGCCCATAGCCACGGGCGTCCCAGGCGACAGTGGTGAAGTGCCTGGAGAACACCGGCATCTGGTCCCGCCAGTTCGTTCGGTTCCCCCCGATTCCGTGAAGCAGCACCAGCAGTGGCCCCTCTCCCTTGCGGTCTACTGCCAGTCGAACCGGACCGGGGATGAATTCGGTAATTGATGTTGCGGACGCGAGCATAGGTCTCTCTCCAGGTGGTCAGTGTACGAGTAGGGTGTCGATCGTAGCACCCGACTATGCACACCTTAAACGCAAAACAGGGTAGACTGTACCCGAAAATGAAAGCCCCGTACGGGAGGAATGAGGAAAGCCATGATTACTAAGTTTGACAGCCTTTACGCCGGTCACGTGGATATGGAAAACGTCGGCTACGGAGGAGTAGCGGTCAACGACAGGCTGTTCGGCAACGACCACCTGGTCACAGCGTACGACAAGGCGGAGGCGATAGCGAAGACCCTGGACAGGCTCGGGTTCGACACGTTCTGGATGGCCGAGCACCACTTCCAGCCCGAGGGGTACGAGTGCATCCCGAACCTTCTCATGCTGGCCGTCCACCTCGCTCACGTGACCGAGCGCATCAACATCGGCTGCGGGTTCAACATCGCGCCCATGTGGCACCCGTTGCGGCTCGCCGAAGACTACGCAACGGCGGACATCCTCACCGGTGGACGAACGGTCTTCGGTGTCGGGCGCGGATACCACACCCGCGAGGTCGACACGTTCGGGGCCCCACTCATGGACCAGGAGGCCAACCGCAACCTGTTCGAGGAGCAGGTGGACATCATCTTCCAGTCATTCAACGAGGAGTCGTTCTCGCACAAGGGTGAGTACTACACAATCCCGCCCGAGGTGCCGTACAGGGGCTACACGCTCAAGGAGATCACACTGGTGCCGCGCCCGGTCAACCTTCCGGTAGAGTGCTGGCAGCCCATCCAGAGCGCAACCCAACGCGGACTCGACTTCATGGCCAAGCACGGCATCAAGGGCATGATCGGCGGAGGCGTTGCCGAAGGCGGCGCAATGCACCGCGTGATCGAGGCATATCGTGACGCAAATGCCCGTGTAGGACGCGACTTAGAGCTCGGCGAAAACCTGTCGATCGGCTTCCACTACTACATCGCCGACACCCAGGAGGAGGCGATCAAGGCGGCGGCGGGGTTCTACGAAGAGAACCTCAAGATGTTCGGCCCCCTCCGTCTGGTCCGGGCGCTCAGCGACGACCAGATCGACGCGATGTCAGACCCCAGTCGCGCTCCGACTGCCGACCTGCCTCGCATCGAAGACGCGGTAAAGGGAGGCGGATTCCTGGCCGGACCGCCCGAGCAGATCATCGAGCAGCTCAAGAAGGTGGAGGCGGCCTACCCCGGACTCGACCGGGTCGGCGTCAGCCAGCCGGTCGGCACCCCGCAGGCAGTCATCCAGGAGCAGATGGAGATGTTCGCCGAACAGGTGATGCCCGCCTTCAGCGCCAGCGCAGTAGAACCCGTCCCAGCAGACTAGGCAATCACCCACCGCAAAATAGGTTAGGGGCTGAGTTGCGCTACTGGCGACCAGCCCCTTTCACTTACAACAGCAGCATATCCACCCGGTTCAGCCTACCGCTTACCGGGTCCACCTCGAAGCCCAGCATTTCGAGCGCGGTGACGCCCATGATCGGAGGGTCATCCTCAGCCCCGAACACTGCGGACACTCCCGCCTCGGCGTCTTCGTATCTAATGTTGACCGTTCCTATCTCGCGTGTAATCATGCCGCCGAATCCTTGGAAGCGACGCCTCTGTCTTCGTCGGATACCCAGCCGGTCGAGCATGTCCGCAGGCAGCACACTTAGCGTTGCGCCCGTGTCCACCAGCACTCGTACGACTTCGCTCACATCCGGGATTGCTGGATTGGATACTTCTACGTCTACGTGAATGAATCCCATACTACCATTCCTGATTTCTGATGCCGAAAGCCCACATCAGGGAAACTAACTGAACGTGTTCGACACTTCCAGAGAAGCTACAACGAGAATCGTCTCTTCCAATTACGACTGTACCAACTGCCCAAAACTGAGTCAACGCGTGCAAGCCCACTTGCGGCGCTGGAAGAACAACTACTCCACCCCCAGACTGCTCAGGATGAACGCGTACTCCTCGGCGTCCTCGTACATCTGCTCGTAGCGACCTGATCTCCCCCCGTGGCCCGCGCCCATGTTGGTCTTGAGAAGCAGCACGTTGTCGTCCGTCTTCAGCGTCCGCAGCTTTGCCACGAACTTGGCAGGCTCCCAGTAGGTCACCCTGGGGTCGTTCAATCCGGCTGTCACGAGTATCGGAGGATAGGCGCGAGCCTCAAGCTGGTCGTACGGAGAGTACGAGCGAATGTACTCGAACGCCGCCTTGTCCTCGATTGGATTTCCCCACTCCGGCCACTCGATGGGTGTGAGCGGCAGAGTCTCATCCAGGATCGTGTTCAGTACGTCCACGAACGGGACGTGAGCTGCGACGGCTCCCCACAGCTCGGGAGCCTGGTTAAGAACGGCCCCCATCAACTGTCCGCCTGCGCTGCCCCCAGCGATCGCGATTCGTCCCTCGCTGGTGTATCCCTCCTCGATCAGGTGTCGGGCGACGTCCACAAAGTCGTTGAATGTGTTGGTGCGCCTGTCCAGCTTGCCTGCCTCGTACCAGTGGTATCCGAGGTCGTCACCGCCACGAATGTGCGCTATGACGACGATGAAGCCGCGGTCCAGGAGCGATAGGTACGTCGTGGAAAACGAAGGCGGGATAGAGGCTCCATACGCGCCGTAGCCGTAGAGGTAGAGTGGCGCTGTACCGTCCACAGGCGTGTCCTTCCGGCGAACGACCGACGCTGGAACCTCCTCGCCATCACGCGCTTCGGCAAAAGTGCGCTCAGTCACATACTCGGAGGCGTCGTATCCGCTTGGGATCTGAATGACCTTACGCACCTCTAGCTCCCCGGTTTCGAGGTGATAGTCGAACACAGTGTCCGGGGTGACCATGGACGAGTACTGTAGTCTAAGCTCACTCGTGTGGAACTCAGCATTCGTGCCGAAATGTACGCTGTAGGCCGACTCAGGGAAGCGTATGTACGTCGAGTCGCCTGCGCGGTCGATCAGGCGAACGTGGTCCAGGCCCTCGATGCGTTCATGGACGGCGATGAAGTCCTGGAACGTCGCAAACCCGCGGATGTAGTGCGTGTCGGAGGCGTACACGAGTGTCGCCCAGGACTTTTCTGTGGGGTCGTCCTCCGGCGCTATTGCCAGCCGGGTGTTCTTGTGGGTGTCGTTCGTGCGTATGACGAATCGGTCACCCTGGTGGTCAATGTAGTACTCGTGACCGCTCCTACGCGGGGAGACCAGGACCTGTTCGCCCCCAAGATCGGAGGAGCGCAGCAGCCTCATTTCCGAGGTCACGTGGTCTCCAGACCCGATGATGACGTACTCCTTCGAGGCAGACGGTTCCACACCGACGAAGAAGCCCGAGTCGGTCTCCTCGTAGACGATGGTGTCATTCTCCGTGGGGTCGCCGAGCACGTGCAGACGCACCTGCCACGGACGCCAGTTCTCGTCCACCACCGTGTAGAGAAACGAGGCGTCGTCGGATGCCCAGATAGCGGCCCCGATGGTCTCCTCTATCTGGTCCGGCAGCATCTCACCGGTTTCGAGATTCTTGACCACCATCGTGAATCGCTCGGAGCCGTCGACGTCCGTGCTGTACGCAAGGAGAGAGCCTCTGTTGCTCACCGACAGCGAACCAAGCCTGAAGTATTCGGAGTCTTTCGCAAGAGCCGGCTCGTCCAGGATCGTCTGCACGTCTGCGGGCGGAGCCTCTCTGGCGTTGGGGCCGTCGGCAGACCAGCGCAGCCAGACGCGGTACTGGCTTCCCTCATCGTAGCGCCACTGGTAGTACCAGTCGTCTTCCTTCCACGGCACGCTGGAGCGGTCCGGCTGTTCGCGCCCCTTGATCTCCTCGAATATCGCGTCGGTCAGCCCCTTGTGAGGCGACATCAACGCGTCAAAGTAATCGTTCTCAGCAGTCAGGTACGCCAGCACGTCTGGATCGTCCACCTTCGGGTAGTTGGGATCGCGCAGCCAGTGCCAGGGATCCTCGATCGTGATGCCGTGATGGGTGAAGCTGTGCGGCCGCTGTTCAGCCACAGGTGGTATTGGTTTGTCAGTCATCTGTGACACTCCTTTATAGGAACGAACGCCGTCCGTTCAGAACGTCGTACGATAGCACACCCGGCCTCTCAGAGAACAACGGAACGATGGTCATGTCACTGAACAATTACTGACACGTTACATCCCAGACTTCGACCTCGTGCCAGATGAGCGAGAGACCAGCGTACACATGCCAGTCTCGACGCGTGAGGAGGGCATTCAGTGAAGGCTGCAATAACCAGTTTTTGCGCTATTGACACCTCTTGTGTTCCATAATAGTCTAGCGATTATGTGAAGCGTTTTTACTGAATCACGCTTATACAGGGATTCTACCAATCAGTGTACGGAGGTCCTGAGGCAATGCAACTTTCCCAACTTCGCAGACTACTAATTCCTGTACTGGCAGTGATCGTTGCACTCTCTGTCTCGGCATGCAGTTCGGCTGAGGAGCCAAGCGCCCCTCAGCAACCTCAGCCGGCTGCAGCAGCCCAGCCCGCTGCGATGGCTCAGACGGGGCCTGCTGCTGCTCCCGCTCAACCCGCCCAGCCTGCCGCCGCTGCTCCGGCTGCTCCCGCCCCTACTGCGGCTCCTGTCCCTACAATAGCCCCTCTGGTAGTGCCGACAGTCGTACGCAGAGTCATCATGGAAGAAGACAAGGACAAACCAAAGTACGGCGGGACCATGGTGAACTACCTGCTCCGCTCTCCAATTCACTTCAGTCCTCTCGAAGTGACGACGTTCATCGTCGCTTGGCCGTTCCAGAATCTACACAGCCAACTCTTCTACTACGACCCTCAGGTTGCGCCCGAAGGTGCGCCAACCATTCTGCCCGACCTTGCCGAAAGCTGGTCATGGAGCGACGATGGCTTGGCACTTACAGTCAACCTGAGGTCAGACGTCAATTGGCACGACAGCGAACCGTTTTCATCCAAGGACGTAAAGTGGACCGCGGACACGATTCTCGATCAGCCTACTGGAGGCACCTTTGACGTTAACGCGCGAAAGCCCTGGTGGGTAAGCGTCGACTCGGTCGACGCTCCTGACGCCAATACCGTCGTGTTCAACATGAAGCAGGTGCAGCCCAGTCTAATCAGCTTCCTAGCGTCTGCATTCTCGCCCATCTATCCTGAGCACATCCAACCAATTACAAGGCTACAAACCGAAGCTGTTGGTGCTGGCCCGTTCAAGTTCAAGGCCTACCGTCCAGGCGAAGTCCTCATCATGGAGAAGAACGATGACTTCTACCTGGAAGGGCTACCGTACCTTGATGGGATTCAGTTCCCGATCATTACTGATCGCTCTACCCGCATAGCAGCACTGGCCACCGGAAGAGTCGACCTGTCCAATGCCCTCGATATGAACCCAACCACTCTGAAGGACCTGCAGTCTTCCAGTCCGAATCTGGTAGTCAAGGGCGGAGTAACAACCCTTCACGAAACAATCATTTTCAACACTCAGAGGCCACCCTTAGATGACATTCGCATCAGACAGGCTATTCTGCTAACTCTGGACCGCGACGCGTGGAATAGAATCGTCCACGAGAGTGCTGCGGTCCCATCCACGACCAACCTCCGCCAACCGTACGGCACGTGGGGTCTGCCGGAGAGCGAATCACTCGAACTCATAGGAAAGCCAGATCGTGAAGAGGCCCGGAGGCTTGTTCAGGAAACGGGCTACGAATTCGATCGCGAGTTGGAGATACACCACAGACCGTTCGTCGCTGCAGAGGCACTTGGACAGTGGCTAGTTGATCAGCTCAAGGAGATCGGCATTCCAGCTGTGGCGGTACCCCTTGATCCTGGCGTCAAAGCACAGCGGTTCCGTTCGGGTGATTTTGACATCAGCGGAGACTCGGACGGGTTTGTTGTTGACGAAGCCGACGACCCGTTCCTCAGATACTTCACTTGTGACGGCTCGATATTCCCGGTCATAGGGTTCTGCGACGAGACGCTAGAGCAGATGGTACTCGAGCAGTCGCGAGAGCTCGACTTCGAGACCAGGCTGAAGATGGTCCATGAGGTAGATCGCTACATATTTGAGAACGCTCTGCCCAGGCAGGCCATCGGATTTCAGTCGGATTGGCAGGTGATGCAGCCGGACGTTAAGGGGTACGTCAAGCGTCAGGTCATACACAACAACAGCCGATTCGAACAACTCTGGTTGGACCGATAGGTCCTCCCAGGTTCTCATCGGCTCTTCATAAGCTGACCTACCCCAGTGTGAGGGAGGAAGCGTGCAACAGTACGTAATTAGACGGCTGCTACTCGCTGTACCCACTCTTATTGCGCTGTCCATTGTTATCTTCGTGATGCTGCGGGTAGTACCCGGGGATCCCGTGGATGTCTACGTTACTATCGCCCAAGTGGGTCGAGTAGACGACGAAGAACGGGAAAAGATCCGCAAGAAGCTTGGCCTCGATCGCCACATCTCAATTCAGTATGCCACCTGGTTGAAGGGTGTCTTCACTGGCGACTTCGGGCAATCCCTGAGATACCAGGTACCAGCATGGGACATTATTAAGGGCAGAATCCCCGTTTCTCTACAGGTGGGAATAATGGGGTTGATTATCGCCGTAATCGTAGGGATTCCACTCGGCGTTGTCAGTGCGATGACCCAGGATGGATGGCTGGACCAGTCACTTAGATTCATCAGTCTTTTAGGGCTGTCTATGCCCTCATTCTGGGTAGCGATCCTCATAGTGACGGCTCTGATCTACTTTTTCTTCTGGATCCCTCCCCTGATATATGTTTCGCCGTTCGACGACTTCAAGGCCAACATGTCGCAGTTCATATTCCCCGCTCTCGTGCTGGGGTTCAACAGCTCTGCGTTCATTCTGCGCATGACGAGGTCGTCCATGCTGGAGGTGCTTCGAGAAGACTACGTGCGCACTGCCAGGGCCAAGGGGCTAACAGAGCGTGTTGTCGTGTTTCGCCACACTCTCAAGAATGCACTTATCCCGGTAATAACGGTTATCGCTTTTCAGGTCCCGCTGATGATCGGGTCTATGGTAGTCATTGAAACCGTCTTCAACTTGCCCGGCGCGTCCCGATACATGTCCGACGCCATAATCGATCGTGACTTAACGGTCGTTCAGGGGCTCGTGATGCTCACCGGTATCCTGGTCGTCATGGCGAATCTTGCAGCCGACCTTCTGTATGGGTGGCTCAATCCTCGCGTCAGGTATGAATGAGTAATGCAGACAGTCGAACGTACCTCGTCAGCACTCGAATCTTGGGGAAATGCCACCCGCTCCACCGCTCGCTTTGCCCGTAGAAAGCCGCTCGGCGCGGCTTCGGCCGCAGTCCTAACGATTGTACTTCTGGTAGCAATACTCGCTAATCTCTTTGCGACACACGACCCAATTGCGCAGGACTCATTCGCTGTGTTCGTACCGCCGAACTCCGAGCACTGGCTGGGCACTGACAATCTGGGGCGGGACCTTTACAGCCGAATAGTGTACGGCTCTAGGGTTTCGTTGATAGTCGGCTTCGGCGCGATCGCCCTTGGGTGCCTGACCGGAGGTGCCCTGGGACTAGCCAGCGGCTTCCTGCTGGGGAAGCTGGACCTGCTCGTTCAACGCATCGTTGATGTGCTCCAGGCCCTCCCAACACTCGTGATGGCTATGGTGGTCGTAGCTGCGCTCGGTCCATCTTTGATGAACACGACACTGGCTATCGGAATCGTTATGATCCCTCAGGCTGTAAGGGTAGTCCGTGCAAGCACCATTTCGATTCGGGAAACAGACTACATTTCAGCCGCCCGGTCGATCGGGGCCACCGACTCGCGCATCGTCTTCGTTCATGTAATGCCGAATGCCGTTGCTCCATTCATCGTGCTTGCAACTGCCCTGCTGGGAGCAGCTGTACTGACGGAAGCTTCACTCAGCTTCCTGGGCCTTGGCGTCCCCGAACCCACACCAGCCTGGGGGAGCATGCTGTCCAAGTTCGGCGCAGAGTACGCCCGGCAAACGCCCTGGATCGTCCTCTCACCTGGAATTGCAATCAGCTTAACGGTCATAGCCTTCAATCTTTGGGGAGACGCCCTCCGTGACATTCTCGATCCCCGCTTAAGAGGGGAGTAGTACAGGCCGGTTCTGATCAGAAACACTAGGAGGTTGGGATGAGTTCATATTCGGCACCTCACGGCTCACGAGATTCGAAAGTAGACATCCTCATTGTCGGGGGGAGCACTGGAGGTTGCGCCGCGGCAATGTCAGCCGCGAGTCTAGGCAAGAGGGTGATCCTGACCGAGGAGACTGATTGGATCGGTGGGCAACTCTCGGCTCAAGGAGTTCCGCCCGACGAACACACCAACATCGAGCAATTCGGAAGTACGGGGCGATACCGAGACTACCGCAACAAGGTCCGTCAGTACTACCGTGACCACTACCCATTGACTGCAGGGGCCCGCTCAGACAGATTTCTCAATCCGGGTAACGGCTTTGTGTCAAGGCTCTGTCACGAGCCGCGCGTTGCCGTCGCTGTCCTCGAACAGATGCTGGCCTTTCCCCGTGCCAGAGGTAACCTGGAGGTCCGCCTCCGACGTAAGCCAATTGCCGTCGATACGGACGGCGACACGGTCCGAGCTGTAACGCTGATCGATATGGAGACAGGGAGGGAAGAGACAATCGAGGCTTCCTACATCCTCGATGCAACAGAACTGGGCGACCTTCTTCCTATGGCTAACGTGGAGTACGTAGCCGGGTTCGAGTCCCAGAGCGAGTCTGGTGAACCCAACGCCCTTGAAGGCGACACGGAGCCTGACAACGTTCAGGCCCTGACCTGGGTCTTTGCCATGGGGTACGACCCGGATGGGGACCACACCATCAATAGACCCGCTCAGTATGACTACTGGAAAGACTATCAGCCACCGCTGACCCCGGAATGGGGGATGCCCCTATTCAGTTGGGACCGCCCGGTTTTGCATGCAAGTTCATTCGTGGATCCGGAAAAACAGAGTGGATTTACGGACCGGACAATCGAGCGTCGCGTCCTGTTCGCACACGAAACTGAGGCAGAAGATCAGGTCGCGTGGTTCCACTGGAGGAGAATAATCTACCCGCGTCACTACCCGGCAAGTATCGCACCTCCCGAGGTGGCACTGGTCATCTGGACCCAGAACGATTACGTCAACGCCAACATAATCGACAAGCCTGAAGAGGATGTGCAACGGTACCTGGAAGAGTCCAGGCAGCAGTCGCTTGGTTTCCTGTACTGGATGCAGACTGAGGCCCCGAGGCCAGACGGCGGTGTGGGATATCCCGGTCTGTATCTGGCTCCGGACGTGATGGGGACCGAGGACGGCCTCGCGAAGTATCCGTACATTAGAGAGGGCAGGCGCATCAAGTCGCTCTTCACAGTAACCGAGAACCACATCGGTGCCGAGGCAAGGGGCACTTCTACGGCCGAATACTTCGACGACAGCGTTGGCGTCGGCGTGTACCATATCGACCTCCATTTCAGCACGGGGGGCAACCATGGAATACACCTCGAGTCCCTACCCTTCCAGATCCCGCTTGGATCGCTGATTCCCGAAAGGGTTGAGAACCTCTTGCCAGCATGCAAGAACCTGGGCGTTACACACCTTACCAACGGCGCGTACCGGCTGCACCCCATTGAGTGGAACATAGGTGAAGCAGCCGGACTACTCGCAGCTTTCTGCGTTGACAAAGGAGAGCCACCGAGGGCAGTCAGGTCCAACCAAGCCCTGCTTAGAGAGTTTCAGAATCTCTGCATTGACCAAGGAATGGAACTTGAGTGGCCCAGCCTGGAGCCGGAGAGCGGCTGGGCCGCCTTCGACAAGAGAGTTCTTGGACAGTTGCCTCAGGGGGCTCTTCCCAGAGGCTGAAATACTCCGGGCACTTCTCGGCACAGATGAATCGTCGCCAATGGACTCTCTCACAGCAGCCACTTGGGAGAGGCATGAGAGAGACCAAGAGTCGGCGTTCAGTGCGACTACATCGTGGACAGACACATCCTATAGGTTGTGTAGCCTCAAATCGTCTTTACAGTTTTTCTTCAGTCGCAACAATTTACTGTATTGACGATGCCCACAGTTGACATCAGCAATCGCGTGTTGGCAGACTCTCACACTGCCTTCACGACAATGCGCCAGTGACTAGCGGCTCCTGACGTCCCTAACGAGACCTCCCAGGGCGATTGAATCGCCCCCTCACTGTGCTACATTAGCCGTGAACAACCCACCGTGCCGAAGTGGCGGAATGGTAGACGCGCTGGTCTCAAAAACCAGTGGGAGCAATCCCGTGTCGGTTCGAGTCCGACCTTCGGCACCACTATCTCCCATGGCAGGAACGCCCAGCGGATATGGCTTTGTCCTCATTCTTCTCAAGAAGCCCCGTCTGGGCCGCATCGTTTAGGTACCGCGACTTCAGGTTCCTCTGGATGTCCACCACCGTTCAGTCGGTGGGCATGGGCATGGAGTTCGTCGCCCTCGGCTGGCTGGTGCTCGACCTTACCGGCTCGCCTTTTCTGGTCGGAGTGGCGTCAGCGGCGCGTATGGCGCCCTTCTTCTTCCTTGGGCTGGTCTCGGGAGCCGTCGCCGACCGCGTCGACAGGCGGGTGTTCACACGATGGATCACGCTTGCCGGAGCGGTCATTGCCGCACTCACAGCGGTCCCGCTGTTTCTGGGCTACGAACAGGTCTGGCCGATAATCGTTCTGACCGTCGTGATGGGCAGCGTGTGGGCGTTCACTCTGACGCTCAGACAGGCGTACACCTACGACATAGTTGGACCCGAGTCCGCGCTCAACGGCATGTCACTCACAGCCCTGAGCAATCGGCTGGGCGGAGTGTTTGGCGCACTTATTGCAGGCGCGATAATCGAGATCGCGGGCATTGGCTTCCAGTACCTTGCGATCGGTCTCGCGTACGGAGCATCCGCCGCAATACTGCTCTGGGCGCGCGAGGCGGGACAGGCAGCGGTGAGGACTCCACAATCGGTGTTCGAAAACCTCAAGGGCTACATAGAGATCATCAGCACCAACCGCACCCTGTTGACCCTGATGATCCTGGCGGCGATCACAGAGATATTCGGATTCACTCATCAGAGTCTGCTGCCCGTATTCGCCAGGGACGAACTCGGAGTCGGCTCAGTCGGACTTGGAATAATGAGCTCCTTCCGCCAGGGCGGAGGAATCATCGGTCTGATACTGCTCACCGGTCTGAGCAGCTTCAGGTACAAGGGTTGGATGATCTTCATCGTAGCCGGCACATTCGGTCTCGGCGAAATGGCATTCAGCCTCGGCGGTGGGTTCATCTACTTCGTGGTGGTGCTCGCACTCATCAACGCCAGCGCGGCTGTGGTGGACACCCTCTACAAGACCCTCATGCAGGAGGTCGTCCCTA
Source organism: uncultured Dehalococcoidia bacterium (assembly GCA_964537915.1). Classification (GTDB taxonomy): domain Bacteria; phylum Chloroflexota; class Dehalococcoidia; order Lucifugimonadales; family UBA1123; genus VXRN01. The sequence continues at coordinate 25,899 of CAZIDM010000015.1, read as the reverse complement.
ACGAGCAGCGTGGGAGGGCGATGGGGTCGTGGGTGCTCAGCATCGGAGTGGCCCCTGCGGGACACATGGGAGTCGGCGCACTGGCAGGCGCGTTTGGAGCGACGCGCGCCCTCTTCATCAACGGAGCGGTGCTGCTGCTTGTCAGCATCGTCACCGCGCTGGCCCTTCCCAAGATCAGACGCCTGCCCTAGCCTCAGGCAGCTTAAAGCTGCACGTAAAGGGCCGATTTAGGGCTGTCCTGTAACAGTGCCACATCCAGGAGAAAGTGACGAACAATCCATCTCAATCGTCATACCGGCGAAGGAACGTCACCCCGTACTTCGATACGGGGCCGGTATCCAGAGGTCGCGGCAAGGGAGATCGCCGACCGGCTCCAGCCGAACTCCTCGCTCATCGGTATGATGAATACGCCAAACCCGTTGTACGCGCCACTCCCGGCCATTGCGATAACCCAGCCGTAGTAGATTCCGCCTGATGAGTGATTCTTCAACGTGCAGCCAGCACCCTGGCCTCCCAAGAGTCTGTATCAATTTGGTCGGTGCCCTACTGTGGATCGAATGTCCCCTCTCCCTGAGGGAGAGGGTTAGGGTGAGGGGGAAGTCCTTGCCGACCAAACTGATACAGTCTCCGATGTCGCGAAATTCACCAGTTGGACGAATTCTTGTGCGATACTGGAATTACACGCACGTCCACTTCCAACCGACACGAACACCACCGTGCCCACACCAACGTCGTAACTAGCCCAGCCGGAGTCAGGAGGCGGGATGGATTTCCAGATTGAAGGCAACCCGGACTACGGTCATCTGGTCGTCAGCCTTGGACCAGGCGATAGTGTCCTCGCTGAAGGCGGCTCGATGGCGTGGATGTCTGACGGCTTCCAGGTCAAGGCACGACTGCTCGGCGGATTCCTGCGCGCTCTCGTCAGGAAGATAACCGGCGGTGAGTCTCTCTTCGTCGGCGAGTACACCCACCCGGCTGGCGGCGAGGTCGTATTCTCGCCAAGGGTGCCGGGTCACATCGGTCACCGGTCGCTGGCTGATGACTCGTTCATCCTGACGAGCGGCGCGTACATGGCGTCCACTCCCGGAATCAATCTCAGAACGAGGTTCGGCGGTCTCAGGGCAATGTTCTCCGGCGAGGGACTGTTTCTCATGGAGTGCACCGGCCAGGGCGACCTGTTCTTCAATACCTATGGGGCGCTCATAGAGAAAGAGGTCGAGGACGGCTTCACCGTCGATACCGGCCACGTCGTCGGATGGGAACCCACCGTCAGCTACACGATACGCGGCATGGGCGGACTCAAGAACACCCTGACGTCGGGCGAGGGCCTCGCCATGCGCTTTACCGGACACGGCAAGGTTTACCTCCAGACCAGGACACCGGACGCAGTCGCCAACTGGCTCATACCGTTCCTGCCGCAGTGATCGGCCCAGCATCGGCCCAACCCTTGACAGCCCGTGGAAAGGAACACCTGAAATGGCGATCTGCAGAATAACCGGAGGCGGAGGATTCCAGGCCGCTCTTGTAAGGATCAGACCCGGCGAGAGCTTCATGTCCGAGTCCGGCAGTATGTTCCGCGCGTCCGGCAACATCGACGTCGACGTCACCACGCGAACGAGGTCGTCCGGAGGGCTTCTCTCAGGCATCAGGCGGCTGTTCGCCCAGGAGAGCTTCTTTCTCTCCGAGTACCGGACTACCGACGGCAGTGAGGGCGAGGTTGGCCTCGCCCCAAAGCTGCCGGGCAGCATGGCCGTCATAGACTGCACCGGATACCGGAAGTGGGTATGCGCCGGAGGCAGCTACGTCGGCTCGTCTGAGAACCTGGGCCTGGACACCCAGTTCCAGGGCCTCGGCGGAATCTTCTCCGGGGAGTCGCTGTCTTTCCTCGAGGTCGATGGCATGGGCCAGCTGCTGGTGAGCGCCTTTGGGGCCATCCGGGAGATCGAAGTCGACGGCGCACTCACCGTCGACACCGGACACGTCGTGGCGTTCGAGGACTCGCTCGAATACTCGCTGGGCAAGGCGGGCGGAAGCCGTCTCCAGTCGTTCCTGGCGAGCGAGGGCATAACGCTGGACTTCAGAGGACGCGGGAAGCTGTACGTCCAGAGCCACAACCCTGACGAATGGGCACACAGCCTCGCCGGGCTGCTGCCGCCAAGGAAGGAGTAACGTGAGGTACGAGATACAGAACCGACCGGCCTACAGCGTGCTCGAGGTGACGATGGACCCGAGCGAGTCGATCGTCGCCGAGTCCGGCGCCATGGCCTGGATGAGCGACTCCGTTCAGCTCTCCACCTCGGCTCGCGGCGGCGTGTTCAAGAGCCTGCGCAGGTCCGTGCTAGGCGGCGAGAGCTTCTTCCAGAACGTGTTCGAGGCACAGGAATTCCCAGGCACCGTGGGGTTCTCCCCCGGCCAGCCGGGCGACATAGTCGCCGTCGACCTCCGCGAAGGCGACATACTCATGGAGGACAGCGCCTACCTCGCGTCGGAGGAGGGAGTCGACATAGACTCCAGCTTCTCAGGACTTCGAGGGCTGTTCAACGAGGGGCTGTTCATCCTGAAAGCATCGGGGAGCGGCCTCCTGTTCTTCACCGGATACGGAGACATCGAAGAGGTGGAGGTTAACGGCACATACGTTGTGGACAACGGATTCGCCGTGGCGTGGGAGCCATCTCTGAGCTACGACGTCACCCGCGGCCGGTCGATCCGGTCGTTCCTGTTCTCTGACCAGCTGCTGCTGAGATTCAGAGGCCGCGGACGGCTGTGGGTGCAGTCCAGGAACCCACAGGCCCTCGCCAACTGGGTACACCCCTACCGAAGCGTCACACGAGAGAGCAAAGACGACGACTAGAGCCTAAGACCAGCACCGCTTTCAGACGAAGGAACATGTTCACAAAAACCCTTGTCCCGCTGGACAGCACCCAGATCTCAGAGGGGATCATTCCCCTCGTCACGCAGCTCGCACAGGGCCTCGACATGCAGGTGGTGCTTGCCACTGCCATCAGCCAGGACAACTCGCCAGGTGCGCTGTTCGACAGAATACGAGGCGGCATCGGAGGACATCCGTCGCCGACCGCCGAGGCAATCGCCGGCCCTCCGATCGAGAAAGTCGAAAGCGACGCCAGAAGCCGCCTCGACGAGCTCGCCGGAGCGATTTCGCAGCGCGGGATATCGGTCGAGAGCATGGTGGGCTTCGGACCCGCGTCTGAGACCATCGTCCGCATGGCAACGGACTCCGACTGCGATCTCATAGCGATGTCGACCAGGGGACGCGGCGCGCTGAGCAGCGGCCTCCTGGGAAGCGTGACCTACAGGACGATGCACGAATCGCCGGTGCCAGTGCTGGCAGTCACGCCTGAGCGGGCAGGCCGTCACCGGACAATCGAGGACGTCATCAGCACCGTTGTCGTGCCGCTGGACGGCTCCGAGCTTGCCGAGACCGCTCTTCCGTATGCAGTCGCGCTCTGTCGCGCCATGGACACGGAGATGGTCCTGCTCCACGTGGTGCCGGCGCCCGAGACCATCTACAGCGATGGCAACGTCGGCGGCCAGGACGCATCAGGCGGCAGGGAAGAGCTGGACGCCCTGGCAAGAATGTACCTGAACGGCATCGTGCGGCGGCTTGAGGAAGAGGGACTGGCTGCCAAGGTGAGCGTCCACGAGGGCAGACCCTCGAACGTGATAACCGCCGTGGCCCGGGGCGTCGAGCCCAGCATGATAGTAATGGGCAGTCACGGTCGCTCAGGAGTGGACCGGCTGCTGATGGGCAGCGTGGCAGAGGCCGTCGTCAGAGAGTCCGGTGAACCCGTGCTCATGGTCCGCTCACAGACCCCAGTAACCCCAGGATCAGAAATAGCCCCAGCAATCTGACCTCACAGCGACGAACCTGTGTCATCCTGATAGGTGCATCTAAAGTCCCCTCTCCCTCAAGACTGACAGGGGTATGTATCTGCAAACCGTCATTCGCCGCGGCGAATCCAGGGGGTGGGGAGTCCTTAAACCGTCATTCCGGCGAAGGCCGGAATCCAGGGGGTGGGGAGTCCTTCGACAAGCTCAGAGCCTGCCCCGGACTTGATCCGGGGGTGAGTGTGAAAACACTGCCTACCAAACTGACACAGACTCCACAGCGACGAGCCTGTATCAACTTAGTCGGAACCGCGACGCTGACTGCAATTCCCCTCTCCCTTGACGGGAGAGGGCTAGGGTGAGGGTGAAATCCTCGCCTACCAAACTGACACAGACTCCGCAGCGACAGTTCCCTTGCGCCCTAGTATCCTGTGGACTACAGTTAGTTGATGATCGAGATTCGTCAGACCGAGGTCTACGCCCGCTGGTTCAGGAGGCTCCGAGACAGGCAGGCAAAGGTGCGAATAGACAGCCGCATTCGTCGGCTGTCCCTGGGTAACCCGGGAGATGTGAGACCCGTCGGCCAAGGTGTATCCGAGATTCGCATAGACTATGGGCCAGGCTATCGGGTCTACTTCGTCCGGCAAGGAGAGACCCTGGTCGTTCTTCTCGCCGGAGGTGACAAGGACAGCCAGGACCGGGACATTCGCCGGGCATTGGAGCTGGCGCGGGGACTGTAGGAGGCAGCAATTATGGAAAAGACGCACACGATGCCGTGGGATCCGGCCGAGCACCTGGAGACAGAAGAGGACATGGTTGCCTACTTGAACGTCGCACTGGAAGATGGTGATCTGAGGCTCATCATGGCGACCCTGGGCGACATTGCCCGCGCCCGGAGAATGTCGCTGGTGGCACAGGAGACCGGACTGGGTAGGGAGAGCCTGTACAAGTCACTATCCCCAGACGGCAACCCCGAATTCGCGACAGTGCTCAAGGTAGTCAGCGCCCTTGGGCTCCATCTCCAGGCCACCCCAACTTCAGGCGTTGGCAGCAAGTGAAAGAAGTGGGCCACTATCGCACTGGCATGGCTAACCTGCTGGCAGAACTAGTCGATGCGGTGGAGGCAACCGAACAGTGGCTGAATGTTGATGTTGAAGGCGACGAGGCCTCAGCACGAGTAGTTCTAAAAGGCCACCCCACTGGGGTCTTCCGAATCATATGCGCGCAGTTATTGCGCAAGGCAAAACTACACATGATCGCAATGCTCCGCGCTAACGAAAGCAACAACGTCCATTCCCTTGCTGTGCAGATGCGGCCTGTTCTCGAGTGTGCCGGGCAGGTTGTGCTCGTCTTCCACAACCTGATGTTTGAGCCAGAGCACGGAGAGAGAGCATTTCACAGATACATAATCGCCGACTACTACCGAACCATAATCGGGATGTCGAAGGGCAAAGTAAGTCACGAACAACTGCTCACTCAGATAAAGGAGACGAGCGGAATGTTGGAAGCTGAGGTCGAAAAGGGAAGTAGTCTGAAACAGGCGGACAAGGTTGCATCTCTTGATGGGGGCAAAGCCTGGTACGACTACCTTAGTAAGTACTTCCGTCACGGCGATGGGGATTGGAGAGGACTTTCGTGGCAGGGAGGTGTCAGCTCTGTGAACACGGTTCAGGATGAATATGCGTTCGCTGGCTTAATGGATTACCTGGTTAATCAAGTGGCCGTCATGAATGCGTACGCAGCACTGTGCCCCATGTCCGGACGAGTGGAACACGGGCGGATTGAATCCACCTTGGCTCATCTGCAAGAGATTCGTGCAGTGACAAGAGAATTGCGTGACCGCGCTAGGTTGGTGATCCCCAACCAATATGATAATCGACCGAGATGAACACCCAAGGAATAGATAGTGACCGGACCCACGAGATGCGCGCTCAGTGCGAGCGATGCCGTGACCAACTTGAAGAGCTCTCTCGTATACATCTGGCGATTGACGCTCCAACTCGCAAATTTCAGGAGGACGAACCTGATTGGATCGGCCGTCTACGGAAGATCTGCCTCCACGTGAGAGCGATTAGTGGCTGGGAATTTGAACCCGGTGTAGAGCACGTGATGGCCTCAGAGATTAGGTCGGCGTACGAGCAGATGGCTGTTGTCTGGAAGCACCTGCCCTCATCGGTCCGACTGGACGAAATGGATGACCACTGGTGGAATGATGAGGCGAGAAACAGGGTGCTTGCAACGTTCGACCATCCAACGCCACAGAGCCTAATGCTGCCAGCGGAGCGCGGAGGCATTCGTAGCGATGAGAGCGAATTGAGTTATATACAGCTTGCCGTGTGGCTGGGCAACCTCGGGCTCGGATACGGGCTTGCCCTCGTTCACCTTTCGCAGATACTGGAAGCCGAAGGGGACATCACTTCCCGTGTGGCAGAGGCATTTCACATGTTCTCCGAAGAAGCGTACTAACAGGATGACTTCAAAGAGTGGTAGAGCCATATCTACCCGCCCGTCTTTCACCGACTGACGGCGCTGTTACTACTCTTTGACTGTCTTGAAGATGCCCGTTTCCGGGCTATTCGGAACTCGCCCTCGAGTTGGATTTCCCTATCGAAGTAGGAGTGCAGCCTGTAGACTCCCTCATCCGATAACCGTGTACCAGAATCCACATAATTGACCAGTGGAGCCGCCTCGGTCACGAGCAAAGGTACGACTACTGCCCCGAATCACCCCATAGACTCGGGGTTTACCGGCGTGGGCATCGCCTGGACCTCAGGAAGGACCTCCTTCGCGAAGAGCCGCAGACTCTTCTCAGCCTTGTCCCTTGGCATCCCGCCGTAGAACATGTGGATCACCACCTTTTCGAGGCTGATGGTCCACTGCAGCGCGCGGATCTTCTCGATGATCTCGTCCGGCGTGCCGATCGGCTGCGTCTTGCGCCGGGCCTCGAAACTGGCGTCCGCCGTGCCGACGTCGGCGCTCTGGCGCTTCAGGTACTCCTCGTAGCCCTTGATGCCCTCGTAGCCCGGATTGTTCCACTCGAAGTAGTGGTGCTGGGCCGCCCGGAGCTGGTTGCGGAAGTAGGTCCAGCCCTCTTCGGCTTCCTCTGAGGTCTCGGCGCAGTACATCCACAGGAGAGTTGTCGGCTGGTCTGGCGGAAGTCCGAGCTCATTCCGGATCGCGTTGAACCTCCGCACCTTACCCGTCATCTCGTCGACGTCGTCGCCCGCGACAAACATCTGCCCGAGGCCGTTCTCGGCGGCCATTCTCGCTGACGCCTCTGTGTTGAACGCCACCTTGATGTCCCTGGTGAGCTCTCCCTTGTGGCGGGCCTGTGGCCGTATGGTTGTCGGGGGGATGTCGTAGACCTCTCCCTTGAACTCGAACCGCTCCGCCCCGTCAGCGGCCTTGACCGCGTTGATCACGTCGTAGAAGTACTTGTGCGACTGGTCGATCGGATAGCCCAGCGATGCGTACTCGTGAGGCGCGATTCCGCGTCCGATGCCCAGGTGGAGCCTCCTGCCCTGCAGCAGGATGTCGAGCATGGAGAGCTCGGAGGCCAGCCGGACAGGGTTCCACCACGGCGCGACGATGACCGCCGTGCCCACGTCGACCCGGCTGGTGCGGCCTGCCCAGTAGGCCAGGTACTGCAGCGGGTTGGGCTGCATGGAGTAGGCGGAGCCGTAGTGCTCGGTCGCCCAGATCGAGTCGAACCCCAGCGGTTCTACCAGTCCCCCCATGTAGAGGGTGTCGTCCATGTTGCTGGCGTCCGGTATCGTCGGAGGGCGACTGTAGTCTTCCTCCATGAGACGGGGCCAGTCACCCTGGTTGTAGCCGGTGACCATCACTCCGCAGTGCATCTATGTGTTCCCCTTTCAGATTCCCCTGGCCGATTCGGGCAAGGTCCATTCGCGGACATGGTAATTCTACCTGTGTCTTACAGCGAGCCCCTAACCCGGGCGAAGCTATGTCAATCTGGTGAGTGCCTCCCTACGGAATCTAGTGTCCCCTCTCCCTCAGGGCTGACAGGGGTAGGGCCACCAACGAACCCCCTCTCCTGGGGGAGAGGGCTGGGGTGAGGGCGAAAACCTCGAATACCCACCCCTGTCAGCTCCCTGAGGGTCGCAGATGCGCCGAGGCGTGAGGGGGTGAGAACACTGCCTGCCAAACTGACGCAGGCTCACCCCACTCGCGCCCGGTTAAGGTGGTTGTATAATACCCAAACACCAACTGCGGCGGACTCAATACCCTCTACACCCACCAAGTCAATCTGACCGAGGAGGTGCCCGAATGCTTCTTAGACTGGGACTTCCTATACTCATAGGGCCGATTCTGATTGTGGTAGTTGTAATCATCGGTGCTCTGGTCTTGGGTTTCGCCCGTTCTGGTGGCGAGGACCAACCAACAGCAGGCCTGGCCGCTGAGGCCGTACTGGCATCCACGGACGGCGACCCAATGGGCGCCGTGACATTCCAGCAGTCCTCTGCCGGAGTCCTGGTCATGGCCGACCTGAGAGGGCTGTCCCCCGGCGGTCACGCATTCGTCATTCATGAGACCGGCGCCTGCACCCCTGACTTCAGCTACGCCGGCGACCACTTCAATCCCGAGGATGCCGATCACGGCTTTGTCCATTCGGGGTGGAACCGTGGCGGGTCCCGTGGCGGACACGGGGGCGACCTGCCCAACATCTACGCCGCATCTGACGGTTCAGCGCGCGCCGACTTCTTTACCAGCGGCATCACTCTGGACACGGGTCCACGCCATTCCGTATTCGACGACGATGGTTCAGCCATCATCGTTCACGAAAAGCCGGACCCCTACGGAGAAGAGGAGTCGCACACCGGCGCCCGCCTGGCCTGCGGAGTCATTGTGCGCAAATAGACTCTGCGCGGAGCGGCCTATGATCCGGGCCCAGGTCCTCGCAGAGTCCCCTGGCTATCTTTATACCTATCATGCGGGAAATGTTCAGAAGGGTTCATGGGCGGCCCGAAATCCGCTACGAACCGGAGGAGAAGTGTCCTCCGCTACTGACGATATCCTCGGCACTGCAGATATTCATCCCCAACACCGTCAGCCTCGTCATGCTGGCTGCCCTGGTCGTCCGGGCATCCGGTGAGTCGGAAGCCTATCTGTCCTGGGTGACATTCACCGTACTGGCGGTCTCCGGGGTCAGCATGATTCTGCAGAGCCTCCGATTTCGGCATCTGGGTTCAGGCCGCCTCATTGTCACCAACTTCAACGTTCCGTTCCTGACCGTCTGCGCTTTGGCGCTGCACGCCGGCGGACCGGGTCTGCTGGCCAGTCTGCTGGTGGTCTCCACCCTGATCCAGTATGTCCTGACCCTGCGCCTTGCCTCCCTGCACCGGATATTCACACAGACTGTGAGCGGAGTCACGGTCATGCTGGTGGCGGCTTCCGCCGTGCCATTCATCATCAGAAGGGCGGTCGTCTTGCCGGAAGGCGAGTCCATGCTCCTGTTCCTGCTGCCTGGAATCGCGGCGCTGGCCGCCGGAGTCCTGATCTCCCTGCAGGATGCTCCTGTCTGGCGTATGTGGGTCTTGCCGATGACCGTGGCCGTTGGTCTGATTGTCGCCGTGCCCCTGGGCTTCTACGATGTCGGCATCATCGTGGACTCCCCATGGGTGAGCCTGCCCAACTTCTCCTGGCCGGGGCTGGAGCTCAACTTCGGCGCCGATTTCTGGGGCCTGCTCCCGGTCTTCGTGCTTGTGAAGCTCACCGCCTTCCTGAAAGCGGTGGCGGACCTGTCGGTGATCTACCAGGCGGGACCGGCCGGCCATCGACTTCCGCTCTGTACAGGGTGGCTTGAACGTCTACGGCGTGGGCACCCTGCTTTCCGGCCTCCTGGGAACCCTGCCCGTCGCCCCCTGGGCAACCACCGTCGTCTACATCGGCTTTACCGGGGTGGCAGCCACGAGTGTCGGGATCTGTCTCGGCCTCCTGAATATCGTGGTCGCCTCTTTTGCCAAGCTGCTTGCCACGCTGACCGCAATTCCAAGTCCGGTCGTCAGCGCGGTGTACATCATCATTTTCGGCCTGCTCTTTGTAGAGGGAGCGAAAACGGTCTTCAACGGCCAGGTCGATCATAGGAAGGCCACAATCACCGGGGTCTCTATGGTTCTGGGCCTGTCCGCCGGGGTCTTCAGCGGCTACTTCGAAGGGATTACCAGCCACCTTTTGGGCAATACCATTGTCGTCGGCAGCATGTCGGCGATAGCCATGACCTTGGTCAGTGAGTTTTCAGGCTTTCGAGCCAGGAAGCTCCGGACCGACCTGTCCGAGTCTTCTCTGCCAGCCATTGGCGACTTTCTCGGGCAGTTCGCCGACAGCCACTCCTGGACGGAGGAGGGCAAGAACCGTCTGAGCCTCGTAGGAGAGGAGGTCATCCTGAGCCTGCTCAGGGAAGAAAAAGTCGTTCCTGGCGATCAGGAGCGAAGGCTGGTCGCCACAATTCGACCGGATAGCGGCTCAGCCGAGCTTGAAGTCGTGGTCGCGTCGAACGACGCCATCGAGGAGAACATCGAGAATCGCATCGCCTACCTGGGCCAGGACCAGGCGCTGGAAGATGAAGGGGAACTGTCCTTCAGGATCCTGCGCCACTACGCCGCTTCAGTACACCACCGCAAGTACCACGGCATAGACATCATCAGTTGCCGCGTGGACAGATAGCGTGCTAAAGATTCACATTCCAGGCCAAAATCGGTAATGAAAGCTCTCATATACGCAAATACATGTGTGATAATTTCTTAGTGCAAATTGAACCGAATATATCCGCGACTAGCGACCACTAGTACTGCCGGATAGCCGGAACGGACCACAGGGAGATACATAATGTTGCTAACAGTGAACAACGGGAGATCTCGCGCCAAAGGGGCGGGACCGAAGTACCGGAGAACAAAAGCCAGTGTGAACACATGGTTGGTGCTTCTGGCTGTGGCTGCAATCGCAGCATTTGCAGTCGCCTGCGGCGAGGACACTCCTCCGACTCCGGCTCCCCTCCCAACCTCGGCGCCAGAGGCTACGGCCACCTCAGCGCCGCAACCGACGGCTGCCCCCGCCGCCACGGCGATGCCTGAGCCCACGGCCACCTCAATGCCGCAACCGACTGCGGTCCCCACTGCCACGGCGATGCCTGAGCCCACGGCCACCCCGATGCCGCAACCGACTGCGGTCCCCACTGCCACGGCGATGCCTGAGCCCACAGCTACCCCGATGCCGCAACCGACTGCGGTCCCCACCGCCACGGCGATGCCTGAGCCCACGGCTACCCCGATGCCAGAGCCGACCGCGGTCCCCGCTGCCGCAGCGACTCCGGTGCCTGCGCCCGAACCGGCTCCTGTGGACGACGAGGCCCTGACCAGGGACTTCGTAACGAGCGCCGTCGACTACTACGGACAGAACGGCCTGGACGCCACCGTCGAGTTCTACAGGTCTGAGGCCGGCTCCGAAAACGGCCGGACGCTGATTCTGGTGGACACAGACGAAAACACTCTGCTGGTGTATCGCAGCATACCCGCTTTGCAGGGCCAGTTCGTTGGCCCGGGGTCTCGCTTCTCCAGCTTCGGACAGTTGGTCGATGTTGCCACCGAGGAAGGTAACTGGATCACGACCCAGGGCGTTAACCCTGTCACCAAGCAGGAAGAACCACGACGAGTCCTCGTCCTCCTTCACGACGGCCTGGTGTTCTCCGCCAGCCACTCGGTCCTGGTGGAAGACGTAGCCGCTTCCGTACAGGAATACGTGGACAAGGCCATAGCCAGGTACGAGGCGGACGGCCTCGACGCTACCATCGCCTACTACAACAGCCAGGACAGCCTGGATGGACAGTTCTACCTGTTCTTCATCGGCGATGATGACCTCTACCTCGCTCATCCCATCTTTCCTCACCTCATCGGCACCGACATCAAGGACGTGGTCGGCTCCGACGGGCAGGAACTGGGCAAGGAGATAGCCCTGGCCACTGAGGACGGCGCGTGGGTGGAGTACCTGTGGCCCCATCCCATTTCCCGCAAGGAACAGCAGAAGGTCACATGGGCCGTCCGTCACGACGGGCTGATATTCGCCTCCGGCTACTACGCCGGTGAGCCCGAGTCCGGCCCTCCGGCCTGGCGCGACGCCGACCCCAGGGACTACACGGTCGAGTACGTGCACCGGGCCATTGAGCGTTACGAGAACGACGGCCTCGAGTCCCTGCTCAACTACTACAACAGCGTCGCCAGTTTCGAGGGCGAATGGTATCTCTTCGCCACTGACGACAGTGACGTCTATCACATCCACCCACTGCTGCCGCACCTCATCGGCACCGACATCAAGAACGTGGTCGGCTCTGACGGCTACAGGCTGGGAGACGAGCTGGCGAAGGCCACGACAGAGGGAGTCTGGGTCGAGTACCTGTGGCCCCACCCGGTGACGCTCAAGGAGGTCCCGAAGGTGGGATACGCCGTGCGCCGGGACGGAATGCTCTTCGCCTCCGGCTACTACGTGCCCGTTGAGGACCCTGCAGGCCGGACCAAAGAGTATGTGCAGCAGGCCATCGAGTACTACAACAACAACGGACTGGAGGCCACAATCGACTGGTACAACTCAGAGGAGAGCCTGGACGGCCAATGGGGCCTGACCCTGGCCGATGAGAACGACATTCTCCGCGTCGCCCCGCTCGGTAAACACCTGATAGGTACCGCCTTGAACGACCTTGCGACTCTCAGCGAACGGCAGATCGGACAGGAGATGGCGGCCGCCGCGGACGCGGGAAGCTGGATCAACTACGTCTTCCCCAACATCAGGTCCTCTGAGACCCTGTACGCGCATACATGGGCAGTGCGCCACGACGGGCTGCTATTCATGTCGCGCTTCTATGACGACCAGTTCGAGGTTCCAGACACGCCCTAAAGACCGCCGGCCGTCGCCCAAATAGCGACACCCACGCTTTCCAAGCCCGGACAGGTCCCACAGCGGGACCGGATGCCCCCTCTCCCTTGACGGGAGAGGGCTAGGTAAATCGACAATTCGTTGTAGCCCTTGACGGGTGAGGGGTAGGTAAATCGACAATTCGTTCGTCCTGAGCTTGTCGAAGGACAACTGCCTACCGACTTGGGACAATCTCATGCTGCTGGCACCTGTATCAACTTGGTCGGCGCCCTACTGTGGGATCGAATGTCCCCTCTCCCTGAGGGAGAGGGTTAGGGTGAGGGGGAAATCCTTGCCGACCAAACCGGTACGGCATCGAAATGTGAAAGCCCGGAAACCACTCCTCCGTGACCGCCCCGCCGATCCAGCATCTCCACATCCAGCCCCGCACGCGCCAGGTACCCCGCAGCCACAAGCCCATTGCGCCCCGCCCCAACGACAACAACCTTCTTCCCACCAGCCATGGAAGCCCTCCCTCAGCCGAGCCTTCCACATCACAAAGACAACCCTCAACGACATCAGGCAGTCTACAAAAACCGCCCCGGCTGAGTAGCCATGACGGGGCTTGTAGCAGTCTCATTAGCGGCTCTAGAGTTCGGTAACGTGGGCCATGTCGACAGTCTGACTGCCTCCAGATGGCAGCCGGGAGCCTAGCCTCCATGCCGTAGTTCCTCGACTGAGCCTGAGTTATCCTTCATGACTCTAAGCCAACGAGTTGGAGAAGCAGGATTATTCCACTACGTCCTCAGTACTGAGGGCGACCGGATTTGGGACAGAGGCGAGAACTGATGAGAATACCAGTCACAATCACTGAGGATCTGAAACGCGCCTTGGAATGTAAGAAAATTGAGCTTGAGTCAATATTTGTAGTGGGCGAGCCCGCGAACGCTACCATCATCGTTTCTCGTGTCAACCTAGTCGGAAACGCTTCGACTTCCACACAGCCGATCTTAAAGTTCTCCAAAAGCGAACACGCGATACCCACAGCAACACATCTGATGCTCGGTACGCTGGAGTCCTATCGCAATTACGAAGGGGAAGGAGAAGGTATCCGAGATGAGCAGGAGGGCCGATACGATGAAGATGTCCGCCCGTTCTTCAGCAAGTATGGCCAGTACGAATTAGCCGCAAACCCATCGCTGTCGGGGCATGTAACTTACGGAGTTAGTGACTCGTGGTTGTTCTGTACATCGCTGAAACCGACTTCAGCGAACGGTATCGAGTCGCTGCGCAGAGCCTTTTCGGCAGAGTGTGTGACTGAGATTTCAGACCCTTCTGAGTTCGCGCGCGAGCTCGGGGCTTCTTTCGCGGCCCACTCATCATGGTCAGACGTCGACCTCGGCGCAACTGACATTCTCGCCAGATATCTGAGGCCGCCCGAGATTGGAGACAAAGTAGTCTGGGTATATCACGGACCCGTCCTCTACTCCAACGACGTGAGCTGTCTGATCGACAACTTGCCATCCGATCATCAGGCAACCACTGTGCCCTTCCAGAAGAGAACAGATTTCTCGGATCAGAGGGAATACCGCTTCAGCGTACAAATCAATGGGACGCCAAGACATAGCGAATACCTACTGCCCATTTCCCCTGAGCTCAGGAGACTCACCTCAACCGAATGAAGTAATTGACGATTAAGCTAGCTGTCGGCCTTGTTCGGCAGCTGCTGCCGTAATCTGGCAGACTTTGCACTGCTATGCCCGCAACGCGCCTGTCCTCTTGCCATGCATTCACAGGAGGGTGAACCGCTCAAGTGGCGGGGCAATCCGGCGCGCAACCTAGACGTTCTATGCAAAGTCAGAGGAAGAAAACACCGAAATATGTCGACCGGGTCAAAAATGGATGAACTGAAGAATCTGTTACGTACAGCAGTGGCAGATGTCACCTTTGATGCTGGCCACACCGAGTGGCTAGGTCATCGGGCTATTAGTACATCTTATGCTTCGCGTCCTGAAGAGATAGTGACTGCAGAACAGCTACGGGAAATGGCAGGCACAGGCGAATGGAATGCCCGAGAGCACTTCAGGGCACTGAAAGCCATATTGAGAATCGACAGGGGGTTGCTCGCTCAGATCGAGGTCCAGCTTCGCAGTCTCCTGCAAGACTACATTGACCCAGAGACCGACCAAATCGGCCACACCTTTCCCACGGGAGGACTCCATGAGAGTTCTTTCACCTGGGTTGATCAGAATCAGCGCACCACCGTCTGGTTGTCAACCATAGATAGCTTCGCAGAATCGACAATCAAGAGTGCCGCGATACTTGGTCCGGAAACCGTCGTGAACCAATTCTCAGCCTGGCTTGAAGGTGAGACAGTGAAATATCGAACTGCCTCTGTGCTTAACGGTATAGCTTTATCTGACAGCCTCAGTCCGACTTCAGGCGTCCACCTAGAGGCATTACCCCTATCTGTCGATGAACTGCCCGTTCACTTGCCAACGCTTTTGACAAGAGCCGAAGACTTTCTTGGCCGAACAGTCCTCTACATTGACCACGAGGCTTCTCCCGCGCTGCTCCGGCCCCCTGGAAGGGGCTCACGGAAGACAGTTGCTGGAGGTGCTCAAGTAACCATTAACTTCGACACCGTCTGTCAGGCCCTTTCACTGGAGAGTAACACCAACGTAGAGGTGGGGCCGTATTGGAATCACTACATCGGACCTACGGGGCTCGTCAACAGCTACGGCGGTTCCAGGTGGTCATCCGGGAGACAAACTTTCGAAACATGGCCACACACCCTATCTGGAAGTCTTGTGGATAGACTCTCTGAGGAAGTGGGTACTCTTTATCCAGATGGGGGAACCGGTCCGATGCTCTCTGAAGAACAGTTGTCCA
>CAZIDM010000015.1:0-10289 GCA_964537915.1 uncultured Dehalococcoidia bacterium | reverse complement strand
TGAAATCTGTCATGTCTTTGGATTCAGACGACACATTACGCATTGCCATTACGCGATGGATGAGGTCAAAGGACGACGGTGCGGGTTTGGTGGACAGATTCATCGATCTTCGGATTGCCCTTGAGGCACTGTATGTAAACCAGATTCGCCTGTCTAATAATCACGGGGAAATCGGCCTGCGACTTTCGTTATGTGGCGCTTGGCACCTAGGCAAGGACTCTGAGGACAGGCGGAACATACGCAAGAATCTGAACAATGCCTACGGAAAGTCATCAAGAGCTGTTCACACTGGCTCCATAAGTGGTGATGGGAAAACACTTCTATTGCTCTCGGAAGGTCAAGATCTTTGCCGCCGAGGTATCAGGAAGATTCTTAGGGAGGGGCCTCCAGAAGACTGGATGGCTCTCATTCTGGGTGACGAGGATACTTCCTGATGAAATGTATATTGAGGCTTATCCCATGGAAGTGAACTCGGTTCTCAACTGACGCGGTGGATGGCATCCAGGGAGAGGCCTTGGTCAATTCGACCCTCTCCCTATTCCCCGACCGGTATATGGCCGAAGAGAAGGTCTGTGATCCATCAACAGGCAGAGCAATTCAAGTGGCCACGCTGGAGTAGCCAATGACCGCACAAGAGGCAACCGTTGAGATCAAGACGATGCTCCATGACCTGCTGCGCGACAGATTTGAGAGACGAGGTCGGCTCCCTTTCAGTTAACCGCATCTTCGGCATATTGAGTCTGTTCCATGACCCAGTCGAACGTCGGAGCCTCTCCGAGAATCATGCCCTCCATGGCTCCATAGTCGCTTTCTATCACTGAGCTAAGTTCAGCCTGTGGCACGAGTCGGAGCGATCCCGGAACGGCTTCTTCGAATCGCTTCCAGGCCTGGCGGAATGCGATGAGGTTATGATGCCGCACCGCATCCAGCAGCTCAATGTTAGTCAATGCAGAACTGCCTGTCTCAGTCGCAGTGATCATCGCAACGTCGTAATAGTGGCGCGAGACCCGATCCCTGTCAGATGGCAGCCTCTGTTCATCACGGTATCCACAGTGCAGACCGTGCAGAATCAGCAGCTTCTCCCAGTAGGTCCGCTCCGGCGAGATCACCCGGATATTTCCCACCTCAAGCGACCATGCAGGCAATTCGTCGGCCAGGATAGGGGTGACGGTACAGTCCAGGGTCGGTTCCAGCCCCGACCTCGCTCCCGCCTCAATCTTCACGCGCGGAGCCACATAGTCACCAACACTGCCCGGATACTGGGTGGGGTACTCGACTAGTAACGTTTGTCTGTCAACGTCGTTCTCATCCGGGACGATCCGACACCCCTCCACGATCTGGTCAATCGATGAAGCCAGTTCATCCGCCAGGTCTACGAGGATATATCTACTGCATGACTCCCTTAGCCTTCCGAAGAGGTCGTTCCGCGCCCTGTTTGAAATAGCTCCAGCAATCGTTGGGTCACCATCGCCCGCAAAACCCAGGTCGTCACGATTAACGACGACATCTATGTCCTCAGAGAACCGTTGAATGAGCCCAAAGGCCTTGGACAGGGAAGTTCCGCCCTTGAAGAGCAGCCTCGGATGCCCGGCTGGCAGCCGGTTGTAGAGCACTTCCAGTACGAGACAGACCCAGAAATCCTTTTCTACGTAACTGGGCAGCGTATCGAGACGACTCGCTGCCGCCTCGAATACATCTCGCCTGTCTCGCTCCGTAAGAGCGAGAAACGACTCGTACGATTCAAGTGCCACACTCAAACGGCAACAGCCTGATCGCCCGCTATGCTTCGCGCAACCGGCAATGCCCATCCGGGCAGAGCAGCACTGTTCTGCACCAGGTCCCGTTTCACATCCTCCGGGAGTTGCCGCCTCAGAGTCGAAATGACCTGCGGGTCTGCGGCCTTGTCAGGGCCAAGCCATCTCAGCGCCTGGACTACGGGAGCCGCCGGTCTTCCAGCCCACTGCATGACGCCAGGGCTCGCGTGTCGGAACCGTACCGTTCGTCCATCGATCTTGAGCGTCCTCGTGGAGCCGTCCGTCACATAGGAGGCTCTCACGGGCACTGCGTTCGTGAGCCCGAGCTCGTTAGCGGCCACCAGGCCATCCGGGATAATTCGGATGCCATCCCGCCGTGCCAGTGCTGCGATGGCGGCGTCCCAGTCAACCGGAGCAGGCCGCTTCAGCACGTCACTCACTCTCGGCATGTCGTAAAGCCCGTGGCCTACCCGGCGCAGTTTGTCAGCCTTAACAAGGCGCGACAACGCCTGATCGACGGCCTCACGGCTGCCGAAACCAAGAAAATCCTTGGGCGTACATACCCAACTGCCCTCGCCTCGCTCGGATACGCTCTTCATGATCTTGTGGGCTACAGAGGTCACTTGATCACACTCTTCTGTTGATTACTTATATCAGAAATTTACTATGTATCTCTTACATTTTCAAGACTGTTCTGCTGGTGTCTGCGTACCCTGATGATGGCACGATAGCACCGTGCGCGTGAACCCCGGCGCAGGCAGGTAAGATAGACCACGACGACAGGCCCGTCAGTACACCGTGTCCGATGGCGGACCAGTGGATTGGGACGGCTGTGGGACCGCCCCTGGCTCAGCTCCCCAGACCCAGGTCCTCCAGGATCACGTGCGCGGCGTTGTGGCCGGGAGCGCCGGTCACCTCGCCGCCGGGATGCGTGCCCGATCCGCACATGTAAAGGCCCCGGATAGGGGTGCGGTAGTCCGACCACTGAGGCAGCGGCCTCCTCGACATCATCTGCTGCGGCACCATGTCGATGTGCCTGATGTTGCCGTTGGTCATCCCGACCCGGTCTTCGATGTCCTCAGGGGTCAGGATAGTCCAGTCCTCGATCGCGTCTCTCAGGTTGGGAGCATACCCGGACACCAGGTCGATTAGCTGCTCGCCGAACTCCCGGCCGCTGTCTTCCCACGAGCCCTCCGCGACGTGCGGCGGGAGGAAGTAGACCCACATCGACAGCACGTGCTGACCGTCCGGGGCTATCGTGTCGTCGTACACGGACGGAATCTGCACCTGGATCATCGGCACTTCGGGAATCCTGCCGTTCCTGGAGTCGTTCAGCGACTTCTCGGGGTTGTCGATCGACGGACACAGGACGATCATCGCCAGCTCTTTGGGGTCGTGCTCGGACCCAAGGTATCTGGAGAAGTCCGGCAGCTCCTTCAGGGAGCACAGCATCTTGGCCGACGCCGATTCGGTCTTGAGGGCCCGGACGTCTTCGATGAAGTCCTCGTCCAGCCCCGAGTCGCCCAGCAGTCCCAGGAACGTCCGCTTCGGGTCGGCGTTCGACACCACCAGGTCGGCAGTGACGACCTCGCCGTCTGCTAGCTCGACCCCCACGGCCCGTTCGCCCTCCGTGAGGATCCTGCTGACCTCCGCGCCGGTCCTGATCACCGCGCCGCTCGCCTCGACAGACCCCTTCATCGACTGCGTGATTGCCCCCATGCCTCCCTGCACGATGCCGTAGTTCTCCATGTCGTCCCGGTAGGCGCCGTACCTGTACAGGGCGCTCATGTACGCGCTTCCCGGCGCGCTGATGTCGCCCATGTCGAACGAGCCTGTGCCGACCATGGCCCGCACCTCGTCCGACTCGAAGTACCGGTCGATCAGGTCGCGAAACGGCACCGTCAGCAGCGTCTCGAGCAGCTCCTCCTCACCCTCATCCCGGAACCTCACAGAGAGCTCCGCCAGTGACGGGGGAGGGGACAGGTAGTAGTCGCTGAGAATCCTCACCGCCCGCGTCCAGAAGTCGGCCCACTCAGACCATGCGTCAGCGTCGTGCGGAGAGAACTCCCTGATCTCGTCCGCGGTTCGGGCGTCATCGTGCCACAGCCGGATCACGTTGCCACTGGGATGCGGGAATATCCGCGCCGGGTCCAGCGAGTAGACGTAGAACCCGTACTTCCTCAGCTCCAGGTCGTCGATCACCTTCTTCTGGAGGATGTGGCAGATGTAAGAGCAGGTCGAGATGTGAAAGCCCGGAAACCACTCCTCCGTGACCGCCCCGCCACCGACCACGTCCCGACGCTCCAGCACCTCCACGTCCAGCCCCGCCCGCGCCAGGTACCCGGCAGCCACAAGCCCATTGTGCCCCGCCCCAACGATGACAACCTTCTTCCTCTCGACCATGAACGCCCTCCCGCAGTCTCCTCAGCAATTTCACGCAGTCTACAGAACCCAGTTTCAAGAGGGTAGCCGTGAGCGGGTATCAGAACCTGTGTCAGTTAGGTAGGTACACATATGGAGCGCGGGCGTCTCGCCCGCATCCGTTAGCCCTGTTGAAAATCCGCCGTGGCGGGAGCCTGTCGAAGGGCAGCGGCCCATTGAGCCTCCTGCCAGATTGACACAGCATCCGAGTATCATGTGAGAACGCACCACAGTCCATATAGGTCAGGATGACATTCCCACCAGGCCCTAAACAAATACAGGGACGCCTGAAGCGTCCCTGGGGTTGTAATGATCGGAGGGCCGGTTTTCCCGTCTACCGGGCAACTCTCCGATGGGTACTGATGTATGTATCATAGATTCCATGAGATAGACTAGGAGAGCAACTCTCTGCACTTGGGACATGTCCTCGCCTGGACTCATTCGAGAGTTGACACCAAAGGCCCTGGACAGGGAAGAGGCTGAACTTACTTGTACGCTCCCAAAGTTGTACCATCGTGCTGTAGGCTCAGTCAGTTCTGGTCCTCCATTCATGGGACAATCACGCCAGCGGCCAGTCAGTAGGTCATGACGAAACAAGGTGGATTCAATGAAGTTCGTGATGTACAACGACAACCAGCCTGGCATCCTGTCCGATTCAGGCGTGGTAGACATTGGCGACCTCTGCCCCGGCGGTGGTCAGGCAGCGATTACCCATCTGATCACAAACTACGATGACCTGAAGTCCCAGCTTGAGACCCGCGCGGCCGATGGCACGCCGGTCGCCGGCGCACAGTTGCAGGCGCCGCTGCCGCAGCCCCGAAAGATCCTCTGCATGGGCGGCAACTTCCGCGAGTTCGGCACACGGGAGCCCGCACCGATGTGGGGATTCACTAAGAGCCTTCATAGCATTCTGGGTCCTGGCGGTACCGTGGTCCTCCCCGAGGTTGACGCCAACATCTTTCACCATGAGGCGGAGCTCGTGCTGGTCTTCGGCAGGGGCGGCAAGGACATCCCCGCGTCGGAGGCGATGGACTACGTCTTTGGATACACCGCCGGTGTGGACGTCTCGGCGCGAATGCCCGGAGGCAGAGGCGACCGCGTGCCCAACACGCTGCCCATCGCGGAGCACAAGTCGCACCCCACCTTCTGTCCGCTGGGTCCCTGCATAGTGACCAGGGACGAAATCGCAGACCCTGAGAACCTGCAGGTCACCCTGAGCGTCGACGGTGAACTGCGCGTCAACTACAACACCGACGACCTCGCCCACTCCATCGCGGAGTCGATCGAGTACGTTGCGGCAATCGAGGAGATCAGTCCCGGCGACGTGCTCTTCATGGGCACCAACCACCAGGGCCTCGGCGCGATGCAGGACGGAGACAGCATCGAAATTGGAGTCGAGGGCGTGGGCAACTTCACCTTCACGGTCAGCGACCCGCTCAAGCGCCGCTGGCCCAGGGGCATCGACGAGGCAACGGCCAAAGACCTGAGAGAAGGCTCCGGCGGCCCCGGACAGCGCGCACGACCCTTGCCCGCCGGATAGAGTCGCTTCGCAGGCGTCTTAGTGCCCCGCTCCCATTCGGGTCCGGGAATCTAACCGGACCTCAAGACGCCTGCGTGACTCGTTCCCCCTCACCGGCCACCGGCTTCGTAGGCGCAGGCGTGACGATGGTAAGCAGCGCGGCGAAGACCATGAGGGCGACTCCCGCCCACCACGCGGGATCGTACGTGCCGGTGAAGTCGTGGATGTACCCCGCCACAGGCGCTCCCAGACCTCCGACCACCAGGTTGATCGGGTTCACCAGCCCGCGGATGCTGCCCACGCTCTCTCGCCCGAAGTAGTCGGCCCAGATGAAGTTCTGCAGGAACATCATCCCGCCGATGCCCAGCCCGAACACGGCCATCGACACGAACACGATCAGGATGTTGTTGGCGTAGATGGTCAGCACGCTGGCCGTCGCGAGCATCATGAAGCCGGTCGCGCCGAGATACCGCGCTGGGATGTACCTGACCAGCATCCCGAATGAGAAGGTCGAGATGCCCGCGCACACGGCGTCGAACGCTGTGGCGAACGAGATCAGCGTCGGATCGAGTCCCTTGTCCATGAACGACGGGATCCTGTGCAGCCCGACCGTGCTGGTGGCGAGCGACACCGCGCTGAACACGATCACCAGCCTCCACAGCGTCGTCGAGCGTATCGCCTCGGACACGGTCCACGAGACCTCCTCGGAAGCCGCTCGCGCCGCGCCGGAATCGCCTTCCGCCGCGTCCGGTCTCACGGCTCCGTCGGGCAGGAGTCCGATGTCCTCGGGCTGCCTCCGCACGAATATGCCGGTGAGCGGAATGACCACACCCATCCCGATGACGGCCAGGACAATCCAGGACATCTCCCAGCCCGCGACGTTTATGACGAACTGCGTGAGCGGAATGAAGATCAGCGCCCCGAATGGGACTCCCATGGACATGTAGGCGACGGCCTTGCCACGGTCGACCACAAACCACTTCAGCACCGGCACAGCCGTGACCAGCGCGCCGGGGCCGCTCAGCCCGACGAGTCCCATGACGGCGAACAGGGCGATTAGATGCCACGCATGGCTGATATAGGCCAGCCCGATCATGGACACGCCCGTAAGGGTCACCGCGACAGGCAGCATGACGCGCGCGCCGTACCTGTCGAGCAGCCAGCCGACGGCCGGGCTGGTGACGGAACTCGAAGCCTGGCGGGCCGTCTGAGCCCACCCGAAACTGGCGCGTCCGATCCCCAGCTGGTCTCCCATCGGCTTGATGAACAGCCCGAAGTTGAGCGATCCCATGCCCATGGTCACGGCCCTGGATACGGCCATCACCGCCACGATTACCCAGCCGTAGTAGAACCCCTGCTTCCCGTCATTCATGGATCATATTGGTCTCACTTCCCCAACCGGCTCGTATCCTCAAAGCAGACCCGTGCGCTGGGCCACCCACCGTCTTGCAACTATACCCTGTGCGTCCTGGAATGGGCGCAGCGTGGGAAGACCCGAGAGCGGAGGCTGGACGGCCTGGTAGGTGAAGTATCCCGCCAGAGCCACCACCGCCGCAGTAACGGCGTCCCCGTCCGCGGCGCGATACGCCGAGTGCCGGGCGGCCACCTCTTCCGGCGGAGGTCCACCCTGCATGGTCACACTGGGAGCGAGTCCCACGACCTCGAACCACGATGGGCCGACACAGGCGTGCGGCCAGTCGACGAACCACGTGCGCTCCGGCGTGAGCAGTATGTTGTCCGCCCTGATGTCGCTGTGCAGGAGAGTAGACCCCCTCAGCGCGTCCCCGGCAGTCTCATCGATAGCCACCAGCGTATCGATGTGGCGACGCGACCAGTCGTCAACGTATTCGAGCAGCGACGGACGCTCGTCCCGAAGTCGTCTCCAGCCCTGGAGATTGGCCCCAAACTTGCTGCTGGCGGTCCCGACCATCGACTCCGGCAGCGGCGACGGAGTCAGCATCTCGCCCATCTCCTCCATCGCCGCGACGACACTGTCCAGCTCATCCGCCTGCCACGGCTCGACGGGGTGTCGACCGTCGATGTCCTCGAAGGCCAGCACGACCCAGCCGCCCGCACCCTCGTCGTGCGACCACAGCATCCGGGAAACCGGAGCCGCGCCCGGCAGCGCAGCCGCCACCCTGATCTCACTCCGGTGAATGTCCGGCGAGTCAGCATTGGGCTCAGGCCCGATCGCCTTGACGAAGACACGCCGTCCGCCGTCCACGACAAGACGAGCCGCCACACCCGGAGAGAATCCCGCCGGCTGAGTAACCGCCTCCACGACCCTGCCTCCCAGCCACCCCTCAACCCTCTCACGCACCCCCACAGGCACATCCCCCCAGTCCAGCCTCTCACCCCGCGCAGCCGGCGCCCCCACCATGTCATCCCCGTTCATCGATACCCCTCACAGATACTCAGCAGCCTACTCCCGACCGCCATGATGCCACAGAAATTACCACTAGAAGCATAAACGAACACCAACCAGCAAACCCCCTCTCCTGGGGGAGAGGGCTGGAGCCTGCCCCGGACCTGATCCGGGGGTGAGGGCGAAAACCTCGAACAACTACCCTCGTGACAGTTGGTGCCAGGACTGCACAAAACACCATCCAACAGCCCCTTCTCCTGGGTGCTGATAGGCCTATGTGATTGCGAGGGGCGTCGGTATCAGTAGAAGAAACCGCTGGGGTCGAAGTCATGGTCTTCGGGGTCCCCGTGGAATGGGCAGCTGTTGTTGTCGCAGCCGTCGTAGTTCAATAGGTAGTCATCGTCTGAGGCTCCGAGCAACGGATCGAAATTGGGGTCTATGCACCTGCTCGCTATCCGGTACATTTCGGGGTCGAAGTTGTCGTTGGCTTCAGGTTCTGGCTGTCCTTCGACAGGGTCAGAGCCTACCCCGGACTCGATCCGGGGACTAACGGTCGCAGACTCGGCCTGCTGGCCTGTCTCGGTCTGGACCTGTGTTTGGGCAGGTGGAGCTGACTGTCCTTCGACAGGGTCAGAGCCTACCCCGGACTCGGTCCCGGAACTAACGGTCGCAGACTCGGCCTGCTGGCCTGTCTCGGTCTGGACCTGTGTTCGGGCAGGTGGTACCGACTGTCCTTCGACAGGCTCCCGCCTCGGCGGATCTTCAACGGGATGAACGATCGCAGGCTCGACCTGTTGATCTGTCCTTTTGATCGTTCCCCGGGGCGCGGTCCTGCGTGGAGGATTAGGCAGCGGTATGTCCTGGCTCCTGCCGAACGCCCGGTTCAGTAGCTCTCTGGCCGCTGACAGGCGGTGTCCGACATGGATGCCCTCGACTCTGCCTGCCATGACATCTATGAGAAAGAGGCAGACTTCTTGACCGTCACTGGTCCTGGCCCTGATGAGTCTGGCGAGTTCGGGGTCGCTGATGACCCACTGTCGTTTATCGCCAGAAGGGTTAAGGGTGTTCTCGTCGATGAAGTCGCGTGCGTCCTGGAAGCCGTAGATGGTGAGCAGCCTGGCAGCGGTGAGTCTGTGACCGAGCGTAACGCCACGGACGAAGCCATTCATCACGTCGATGAGCAGACGGGCCATGTCGAGACCGTCGTCGGTGTTTTCCAGGATGAATTCTGAGAGTGTCATGGCATTTAAGCTCAGTTATTGAGTCTGGCGCTAAGGATAGTACATACGTTCTTATCACGTCAAGTCTGTTCGCCAGGAGGCAGAGTCCTTCGACTGACACACGATGCCAGATCTACAGGCATCAACAGTCACAACTCCAAAGCCGATTGACAGGGGACTGGCCGATGCCCCAGCATATTAGTAAGACCCAGTAAGACGAGGTTAGTATGTCACGGACCACCAGGACGATCACCTTCTCCCTGTCGCCGGAAATGGCGAATCGGGTGGACGAGGCAATCCAGCAGCAGGGATGCTCCAGAAGTGAATTCCTGAGGGAGGCGATCGACCGCTACATCCAGGAGGTCGAGTGGAGAGGGCTGCTCCAGTACGGAGAGGAGCAGTCTCGCGCAGAAGGCATTGGCCCCGAGGATGTCCTCCGGCTGGTGGAAGAGTACAGGAACGAGGTCAATTCCACCCGTAGATGAGAGTCGTCCTGGACACCAACGTCATCATCTCCGCCTTGAACTTCCCAGGTAACGAACGCCTGGTTCTCGAACTTGCGCTCCGCGGACGATTCGAACTCTACCTGACGGAGTTCATTCTGGGAGAGGTCGCGGGGGTCCTTGGACGGAAGTTCAACTGGGGCGAAGAGCGCATACAGCAGGCGCTGACGGCCCTGAGTGATGCTGGCAACATGGTCGAGCCCTCACTGCTCCCAGAGGTGATCGAGGGTGGACACGCCGACAACCGTATCCTGGAGTGCGTCGCAGAGGCTTCGGCTGACTACCTCGTGACCGGAGACCGCCGGCATCTACTGCCTCTCGAGGAGTACCGAGGCACAAGAATCGTCAACGCTCCCCGATTCCTTTCATCCCTGGAGGCAAGCTGACCTCGCAACGGACCTCCGAATCTTAGAAAGTCCCTAAGCACCACCCAACGAATCCCCTCTCCTGGAAGCTTACAGGAGTAGGTAAACCCACAATTCGTTCGTCACCGGATCAAGTCCGGCA
>CAZIDM010000014.1:0-66259 GCA_964537915.1 uncultured Dehalococcoidia bacterium | reverse complement strand
GGTGTCCTTCGACAATCTCAGAGCCTGCGCCGGACTTGATCCGGTGACGAACGAACTTACTGATTCACATACCCCTGTAAGCCCAGAGGGAGAGGGGACTATATGAGTATATTGACGGTCTGGTTGGGTTGGAATAGAGTTTAATCGCTCTAATTGGGGCTGTGACTGAGTTTACGGAAATATGATCTCACGACTGGTCAGATTATTCAGGGGACGCGAGCTCGACTGCGGCGAGGTTAGAGAGGCGTCTTCAGACTTCATTGATGGCGATCTCAGCCCGGGCGAGTCGTCCAGGATCAGGTCGCACCTCGAACGGTGCGGGCCATGCACTGCGTTCGTGGAGACGCTGAGGGCCACGATCGACCTGCTGCGCGCTACGTCCGCTTCCGAGGCTCCTGCCGGGTTCAGGGAGCGAGTCCGGGAGCGCATTCGGGGCGGGTAGGAATGTCCATGAAAATCGCTGTTTGCATTAAGCAGGTGCCCGTCGTGTCGATGCTGAAGTTCGACAACGAGTCGCGACGTGTGGTGCGCGAGGGCGTTCCGAACGAGGTCAACCCGTACGACGTACTCACGCTGTCGCTGGCCGCGCGGCTCAAGGAGGAGCACGGCGCCCCTTCGGCAGGCTCAGGACAGGTCGAGGTCGTCGCGCTCACGATGGGGCCGCCGCAGGCGTCGGACGCGCTCGTCCAGGCGATGGCGATGGGCGCGGATCGCGCTGTACACCTCAACGACAGGGTATTCGCCGGCTCCGACACGCTGGCGACGTCCCGCGCGCTCGCGCTGGCCCTCGAACGCGAGGGGCCAGACCTGGTCATCTGCGGTCGCAACAGCACCGACGCTGAGACCGGACAGGTCGGGCCGGAGATCGCGGAGATCCTCGGAGTGCCGCAGATCACGGCGGTGTCGAAGCTCGACATGGACCCGGACGCGGGATCGATCTCGGCCACTCGACTGACTGACGAGGGCTACCAGGAGCTGGAGTGCCCGCTGCCTGCGCTGGTGACAATCACCGACGGCGCAGCTGAGGAGGTCTACCCGAGGCGGGAGCAGATGGCCGAGGCCGCATCCAGGCCGATCGAGACGCTCACGGCAGCAGACCTGACTGACGATATATCGCCATTCGGGCTGGACGGCTCTCCGACGTGGGTCGACGAGATCTTCTCGCTGGAGTCGACGAGACTCGGGACGATCGTCCGCGATCTGCCGCCCCAGGAAGCAGTGGCCCAGATGATGGAATTCCTGGAGGAGCGGGGAGTGTTCGATCCTTCTAAAGACTCGGGACGAACGGCAGCGGCCAGGGGACCGAGGCTGGAACGCGGCCCTTCGACAGGCTCAGGATCAGGGCCAATCTGGGTGACCGCGGAGGTCATAGGCGGCGAGGTGCGGCCCGTCACGCTGGAGCTTCTCGGACGGGCGCGCGAGCTTGCGTCGCAGATCGGCGCCAACGTCGAGGCCGTGCTGATAGGGGACGACGACGATGGGCGCATCCGTCAGCTCACCGCGTACGGAGCGGACACCGTGCACGTCGTGGGCGGGCAGGGACTCGCCCCTTCGACAAGCTCAGGACAGGACTCGTACGACACCGAGGCGCACACGTCGGCGCTTGTTGCGGCGATCAATGCTCACTCGCCGTTCGCGGTGCTGGTGCCGTCGACGGCCAACGGGCGCGACCTGGCGGCGCGTGTCGCGGGCAGGCTGGAGCTTGGACTCACAGGCGACTGCGTGGGACTCGACATCGACGACGAGGGTCGGCTGTCGCAGCTCAAGCCCGCGTTTGGAGGGAGCATCGTCGCGCCAATCCTGTCGCGCACGCTTCCCAACATGGCGACGGTGAGACCCGGCATCCTGACAGCGTGCGAGCCGGACGAGTCGATCGAGCCAGTGGTCAACCGGATCGACGTCGGTACGGTCCAATCGTCCGGGGTCAGGGTGCTGAGGAGCGTGTCGGACGAGTCGGCGGAGGGCGCCGAGCTTGAGCACGCCGCGAGGGTCGTGGCCGTCGGCATGGGCATCGGAGGGCCGGAGAACCTCGGGCCAATACGCGAGCTCGCGTCGGTGCTTGGAGCGTCAATCGGCACGACCCGGGACGTGTGCGACCTCGGATGGCTGCCGCGCCAGTACCAGATAGGGCTGTCCGGCAAGGCGGTCGCCCCGGAACTGTACATCGCGGTCGCGCTGCGCGGGCCATTCAACCACACGGTGGGGATACAGAGGTCGGGGACGATAGTCGCGGTCAACAACAGCGCGAGGTCGCAGATATTCAGGGCGTCCGACTTCGGGATACTAGGCGACTGGAATGAGGTGGTGCCTGAGCTGACCAGGGCTATAAAGCGGCGTTTGGGTGTGTGATAGAATCCGCCTGCAGGACATCTAATGCGTATGGAGGTTTACACATGGCAGAAGTATCAATCACACCGAGAGCGAACGGGCCGCTGCTGGTCCAGGGAGACTTCAAGATTGTCGACGTCGAGGGCAACGAGTACTCCGTCGATGGAGACGTGGTGACGCTCTGCCGCTGCGGCCAGAGTGAGAACAAGCCATTCTGCGACGGCGCGCATCGTCCCGCAGGCTTCGAGGCCGACAGCGAGGCGAGGTAGACGCTCACTCTCTTCTCCGCTCACTTCAGAGAGCGGAGATTAGAAAATCATCACCCCCGTAGTCCCTTTCAGCCCAATGCTCGGCTGTGAACCGGACCAACGGGGGTGAATCTTTTACAAGGGGTGTGCGAATAGCCGACGGCGTTACTCTTCTTCGGCGGGGGTGTACTGTCCCAGGAATACGCGGGTGAGGATGTCGGTGTCCCTGACCGAGTCCGGGGTGCCGTCGTGTACGACCCTGCCCCTGTCGAGCACATAGGCGCGGTCGACTATGTCGAGCACTCCCTTGATGTTGTGCTCGACCACCAGGATTGTCGTGTTCAGCCTGTCGCTGATCTCGGAGACCTTCTGGAAGACCTCGCTGACGATTATCGGCGCGAGTCCCAGCGTCGGCTCGTCGAGCAGCAGCACCTCTGGGCCTGCCATGAGTCCGCGTCCCAGGGCCAGCATCTGCTGCTGTCCGCCCGACATCTGGCTGGCGAGGTCGCGTCGCTTCTCGTACAGGACCGGGAACAGCTCCATGACCGACTCCAGACGCCGGTCCTTCTCGATGGTGTCGTTGAGATATAGGCAGCCCATTTCGAGGTTTTCCTCGATGGTGAGGTGGGTGAACACCCGTCTGCCCTGGGGAACGAAGGCGATGCCTTCCTTGACTATCTCGTGCGTGGCCGCGACCAGCGGCTGCTGTCGCCAGTAGACGTCGCCGCCGACCACGGGAGCGAGTCCCATAATGGCCTTCAGCACGGTCGACTTCCCCGCGCCGTTCGGGCCCATCACGGCGACGACTTCGCCCCTCTTCACGCCGAGAGATATCCGGTCGAGCGCGACCACGGCGCCGTAGTGGACTGATATGTCTACGATTTCCAGTAGGGGCGGTTCGCGGACCGCCTCTGAGCCTGTCTGGGTATCTACCATCTGTCTATGTCCCCAACCCTGCCGTCATTCCCGCGAACGTGGGAATCCAGGGGGTGTGGGCGGGTATCCTGTAACTTGCGCTCAAGCAGCCTTCACCCTCACCCGTCATGGGTCTCAGTTCTCAATTCACTATTCTCCATTCACAACTCTCTAAGTCCCAAGGTAGGCCTGTATCACCTCGTCGCTGGCGAGGACTTCTGTGACGTCTCCCTCTGCGAGCAGCCTGCCGCTGTCGAGCACGATCAGGTGGTCGGTCAGCTCCCGGACGATGTCCATATTGTGGGAGATGAAGATGATGGAGCGTCCCTCGTCGCGCATGAGCCTCATGATGTCCTTGACCTGCTCCAGCATCTGCGGGAACAGACCTGCGAACGGCTCGTCGAACAGGTACGTGTGTACTTCGAGCGCCATGGCGCGGCCTATCTCGAGCAGCTTGCGCTGCCCGTATGAGAGGTCCATCGCGAGCGAGTCGCGCTTCTCCCACATGCCGACGTTCTCGAGTATGCTCTGCGCCTTGTCTCGGTGGCTCTGCTTGCTGCGCTCCATCAGCGCGCGGAACGGACTCCTCTCGGTCAGCACCACCATGATATTGTCCCAGACGCTTATCTGGTCGAACAGCCTGACCTCCTGAAAGGTGCGTGTGATGCCGTGGCCAGGCGTCTCGTGCGCCTTGACGACCCTCAGGCCGACGCCGTCGATTATGACTATCCCGCCGTCCAGCGGCAGCGTGCCGCTCAGCAGGTTGACCAGGGTCGACTTTCCCGAGCCGTTCGGGCCGACGATACTGGTCATGCCGGTCCTGGGGATAGATATGGAGAGCCGGTCGACCGCCCTGACGGCCCCGAAGTGCTTGGAGATCTCTGAGGTCTCCAGGATGAAGTCATCCGTGTGGGTCGCGGTCATAGCTTGTACCTCCCAACCAGGCCCTGCGGCCTGAACAGCATCAGCAGCACCAGGAGTATGCCGAGCACCACCTGCCTGGCCTGGCCGATGTACTCGACCGGCATGAACGGCAGGAAGCGCATCCCCTCTTCGAGCAGTACGAACGCCATCGCGCCTAGCAGGGAGCCCCAGATCGTGGCCAGTCCGCCGAGAATCACGATGGATATGAGCAGTATCGATTCGAGCAGGACGAACGAGAAGGGGTCTATGAAGCTGGTCCAGCTGCTGAACAGGCCTCCCGCGAGTCCGGCCATCATGGCCGATATTACCCAGATAGCGAGCTTGTATTGCGTAACCTGGTATCCGAAGACTTCTATCGCCTGCTCGTCCTCGCGAATCGCGGTCAGCACCCGTCCAAATGACGAGGTCACTATGAACCACGCAATCAGCATGACAATGGTGAGGCACACCAGCGCAAAGACCAGGAAGTCCAGCTCTCCGTCGAACGCCCAGCTTCCCACCTCGGGGCGGGCGATCTCGTGAATTCCAAACGCGCCCCGGGTCAGGCCTCGCCAGTTCAGGATCACGTTGAACACGATGATCGCGAATCCAAACGAGACGAGCACGTAGATGTCGTCCCTGAACCGGTTGAACACCACGCCCACGACTATCGCCACCAGACCGGCCAGCAGAACGCTGACGGGCAGCGCGGCGAAGAACGGCCACGCAAACGTGGGTATCGCCTCGGTGCGGAGCTGCTCGTACTCGGGGTTGGAGCTCAGAATCGCCATCGCGTACGCGCCGATGCCGAAGAAGCCTATGTGACCGACCGACAGCAGTCCGGTGAATCCGACGACGAGGTTGAGGCTCACGGCAAGAATCGCCCAGATGGCGAAGACAGTGCCCACGGTGACGGCGAATCCCACTCCCTGCCACAGCATGAACCCGATGGCCCATGCGATGACGAACAGGTTGGCCCACAACTGCACGTTGCCCCTGGCAGCCTGCCAGAAGGCTCGTGGGTCCTGGAACAGGAGAGTGAAGTCCCTGAACATCTGTCTATTCATCAACGCTCCTACCCGTCATTCCGGCGAAGGCCGGAATCCAGATGGGTGAGGATGAATCCCAGTAGGTTGGAATCAAGACCTTTTCACCCTCACCCCAGCCCTCTCCCTGAGGGAGAGGGGGTTATGCAATTGCCACGAATCCCTTACTTCCTCGGCAGCAGGCCGTTGGGCCAGAACGACAGGAACAGTATCAGAAGGACGAACGAGATCGCGTCCTTCCACTCTCCCGCGAGGTCCCAGATGCCGAACTGCTCGATCAGCCCCAGCACGAACCCGCCGACTATCGCGCCGTACATGTTTCCTATGCCGCCGACCACAGAGGCGATCCATCCCTTCAGCAGGAGCAGCAGGCCCATCCTGGGCTGGATGGCGGTGTCGTGTCCGCTCAGCACGCCCGCGGCGGCGGCGTAGATCGCGCCTATGAAGAACACGACGGCGATGATCACCGTCGTGTTGATTCCGACGACCTTCGATACCTCTTCGTCGTCGCCAATCGCCCTTACGGCCTTTCCGAAGGACGTCATCTTGAGCAGGAATAGCAGGAATACGAACCCGACCAGCGCGACGCCGATGGTGAATACGTTGAAGCCCTTGATGTTCGCGCCGGCGATCTTCCACGGGGTGCTGCCGAACGCGTCGGGCAGCGGTCGCGGCGCGCTCTGGAATATGATCGTCGTGAACGCGGTGATCGCTAGCAGTATGCCCAGCGTGGCCACGAGCATGACCAGCGGGGACCTCGCCCGCTCTCGCATGTACACGTACAGTCCCCTGTACAGCGCGAGCCCGACGATGCCAGCCAGCAGGCAGGAGACGCCCCAGGTCAGGTACAGTCCCCAGTCCGGGGAGCCGGATACGGCTATCGCACAGTAAACTCCAAGTGCGACTCCGACTATCGCGCCGACTGCCAGGACCGGTATGGTTGTGGCCCTCGGAAGCACGCTCCTGTACACGGCGTAAAAGACCCACACCACAAGCACGGCCACCAGCACGCCGACGGCCGGGCTGAGCACCGTGTGGATATCCTTGGGGAAGCTCAGCACCAACCCCATGTACGCTCCCGCGGCAACGCCGATGACCAGGGCGGCAACCTTGGACACAGTCGGACTGAATCTGCGGCGGAGCCGGGAACCGAAGCTCGTGTGGAACGACCACGCGACGACTCCGGCGGTCACCACGGCGAACAGGATGTTGAGCGCCGGCTCGTTGACCTCGTAGCGCCCTCCCAGGGTGTCGTGTGAGCGGAGGTAGAAGACCCCGTACGCTCCGAGCGCTGCGGCAGCGCCGTAGTACAGGTCGAAGAACCAGACGGTGCTGTACACCAGCGTGAATCCCATCGCGAGCAGTGCGTACACGGCTCCGACGGCAAGTCCGTTGAAGGCGAACTGCAAAGCCTGGTCGGGAGACTGCGTGATCTTCCAGCCGACGTAGAGCACGGCCAGTACGGTCAGCACTATTGCCAGAGTCGTGCTATGGCGACCTCGGAAGCTGAGCACATTGTCCCTCGATGGGCTAAGAGAGGTGGGTATTCGAGGTTTTCACCCTCACCCCCTGATCAAGTCCGGTGCAGGCTCCAGCCCTCAGGGAGAGGGGGCTAGGCCAGAGTGTGCATGTCAGGGTAGAAGGGACTATTGAACATGGGGCCAGCCCGCGAACTATCGCGGGTCGGCCCCATGACACTAACACAGATCTAGTTGCCCATCATCATTGAAGGAGCCTGACCGAGCACCTTGTAACCCTGGTTGTCGTCGTTCCGCTCAGCCAGAGGCAGAACCTCGACGACCACGTTGGCCAGTCCCACAACCTCGCCCCTCTCGTCGAAGCTGTAGTTCTCTCCGATCGTGCCGCTCCAGCTGATGCCG
This sequence comes from uncultured Dehalococcoidia bacterium, assembly GCA_964537915.1. Taxonomy (GTDB): domain Bacteria; phylum Chloroflexota; class Dehalococcoidia; order Lucifugimonadales; family UBA1123; genus VXRN01. The sequence goes on along the minus strand of CAZIDM010000014.1, from coordinate 58,939 downwards.
TACATGCAGTCGCGGAAGCCGGCAGAGTCCTGGTCGTCGCCCGTCTGCTTCAGGCACTCGGCGGTGATGTACACGTCGTCGTACGCAGAGCCGAGGTACCACGGCAGCGTTACGTAACCGTAGGTGGCACGGAACCTGGAGAGCACATTCTGCGCCGTCTCGTTGCCGGGATCCAGATCAGTGATGACCGCTCTCAGTCCCGTAGCGGCGTCTCCAGCGATCTCAAGCGCTGTCGTGCCGACAACGACGATCTCGGAGTAGAGGGGACCCTCGTAACCCAACTCTTGCAACTGCTTGAGGATGGTGCCTCCGCTGATCTCAGCCTGTGCCGCAATGTGAATAGCATCCGGTTCGGCGTTTATCAGCTTTGTGAGTTGGGTCCTGAAGTCAATTGTATCCTCTATATAGCGTTCCTCGGCGACTAACTCGCCGCCCAGTTTTTTGAACTGCTCTACCGTGCTCCTGCGGACGCCTTCAGCATAATCCGTGGTCGCAGAAATGGTGGCAATCTTTCTGACACCGTCCTCCCACATCTGGTTGCCGGTGTCGATACCGAGCTGTGCGTCGTTGAGCGAGGTGCGGAAGATATAGTCGCCCGCCTCGGCGATGTCGGGGTTTGTGGCCAGGCCGGAGAACATGATGACTTCGTCGGCTTCAGCCAGCGGGGCCGAGCCAAGCATCGCGCCGCTGCACGACGTTCCGAGAATGATCTTCACGCCATCAACGTCGGTCAGCTTCCTGTAAGCGGTGATCGAGTCTTGCGCATTGCACTTCGAGTCTTCGACGATCAACTCGAGCATCCGACCGTTGATGCCGCCTGCGGCGTTGATTTCAGCGGCCGCCATCTGCTTCGCCTGCACGGCAACGTTGCCGTAGGTCTCGCCCGGACCGGTGACAGACTCCATCACGCCGATCCTGAACGGCGTATCGTCCATCATCATGCCGTCGTCCATGGCCGCCATGGCCATCGAAGTGCTCGGGGCAGGGCCGAGGGGCTTGTAGCCCAGGTTCTCGTCATTGCGCTCGGCCACGGGCAGTATCTCCACCACCGCGTAGGCCAGGCCCACCACGTCGCCATTGGCGTCGAAGCTGTAGTCCACTCCGATGGTGCCGCTGTGGGAAATGTCCCCCATGCAGTTTCGGAAGCCGTTGGCGTCCTGGTCGCTTCCGGTCTGTCCAAGGCACTCGGCGGCGATGTACACCGTGTCGTAGGCCGATCCAAGGAACCATGCGAGGGTCAGGTAACCATACTTCTCGCGGAAGTTGTCCATCATGTCCCGCGCGGTCCGGTTGTTCGGGTCGAGGTCCGCGGGGATGATCGACCTGACGCCGGTGGCTGCCTCCCCGGCTATTTCGAGCGCGGTAGCGCCCGTGGGTACGCTCTCAGTGTAGATCGGGCCATCGTAGCCCAGCTCGCGCGCCTGCTTGATGATCGTTCCACCCTGCAGCTCGCCCTGGGCGGCAAGCAGCAGCCCGTCCGGGTTCAGACCTATGAGCTTGGTGAGCTGGCTCCTGAAGTCAGTCGAGTCGGATGAGTAGCGCTCTTCGCCAACCACATGGCCGCCAAGCTTCTGGAACTGCTCGACGCTGGTCCTGCGGACGCCCTCGGCATAGTCGGTCGTCTCGGTGATGGTCGCCAGGTTTCTGATCCCGTCGACCCACATTGCGTTACCGGCATCCGCTCCAAGCTGCGCGTCGCTTATCGCCGTGCGGAAGATGAAGTCGCCCGCAACGGAGATGTCAGGGTTGGTGGCCGAGGGGGAGAGCATGATGACTCCGTCCTCTTCGGCCAGCGGAGCCGCTCCGAGCATCGCGCCGCTGCACGTCGTGCCAAGGATGATCCTCACGCCGTCGACGTCGGTCAGCTTCCTGTACGCGGTGATCGCGTCCTGCGCGTTGCACTTGGAGTCTTCGATGATCAGCTCGAGCATCCGGCCGTTGATGCCGCCCATTGCGTTGATCTCTTCAACGGCGAGCTGCTTGGCGTTGACGATCGGGTTGCCGTACGACTCTCCCACACCGGTGAGGGAGTCCATGACGCCGATCCTGAACGGCTCGGGGGTCATCGCGTCCTCGACCGCCATTGAGACGGCCATCTGGATGTCTTCCTGGGAGACTCCGGGCCGGTCTTCAAGCGCCCTGGTTATTGCAGCGGCGACTTCAGCCTCTGAGAGTCCGGGCGTCTGCTGTGTGAGGGCGTTGGCGATGGCGCTCGCCATCTGGTCCTCAGTGACGCCTGGCCTCTCCGCAATGGCATTGGCTATCGCGTCGGCCACCTGCGCTTCGGTGATTCCGGGGCGGTCCGCCAGCGCCTTTGCTATGGAGTCGGCGACCTGTGCCTCGGTCACGCCGGGCTGTGCCGCGAGGGCCGACTGCACGGCGGAAGCGACCTCGTCCGGCGTCGCACCTGTCGGCTGCGACTGCATCGCCTGCTGAATCAGGGCCGAGAAGTCCGGGGTAGGAGCAGGCGCGGGGGCCTCCTCACTGGCACACGCCGCCGCAAACAGGGCTACGAGCGCCACCGGAACCAGTAATGCCACAAAACGTAATCTACTCACTGTACCCTCCTCGCCGGTTGCTTAATCTACGAAGTACATGACACAAAGGTGTCAGTACATACTGAATTCTGACGTTGCGTGACATTATACACACCCTTCACCGATCTTTACTAAATCTCGCGTGAAAACGATTGTCGAAATGGACTCGATGCGTGTGTGATTCCATTATGGTACCGGCACGAATGGGAAAACTTGCAATCGTGTCTAGTACGGTCGTCCACCTGATTTCCCCCACAGCCTGCGTCCGACGGAGAGCGCCAGGGCCACGAACGGGACATCCACGATCGGGAAGTACACGATGTACGAGGTTACCGCGTCGCCGGTCTAACAATGGGATACAATGCGGTCGATGGAGTAGGAGATGGCCGCAATGGCGATAGCCAGGTGCGACTGTGCTGGTCGTGCCGTGACAGGGTTCCCGTGCGTCCGCGCCACCCCGAACTCGACGACGGGGAGCGACGCCTTTGCTTAAGTTCGCCAGGTTCCTGCTCGTAGTGACTGTCCTCTACAACGTCGTGGAAGGGGTCATCGCGCTGTGGTCTGGGATCGCAGCGGGCAGCATCGCGCTGGTCTCCTTTGGAGCAGACAGCTATATAGAGGTGGCTGCGGCTTCTCTAGTGCTCTGGAGGCTCGGCATCGATGACCACGAGTACGCCGAGAAGGTCGAGCGCCGGATCGTACGGTTCATCGGCTGGACGTTCATAGCCCTGTCGGCGGCGATAGTGTTCAGGTCGGCATGGGCCCTCGCAGAACGGACCGGCGCGGAGGAGTCGCTGATCGGCATCGGGCTCGCGATATTCTCCGTGCTCGTCACGCCCCTGATCGCCATCTGGAAGCTGCAGGTGGCGGCGAAGGGCAACCTGCAGTCCATAGCCATCGAGGCGAAGGAGACCATCGCCTGCTCGTACCTCTCCCTCACCCTGCTCGTCGGTCTGGTCGCTACTGCGCTGCTGGGCTGGTGGTGGCTGGACCCCGTAACTGCACTGATGCTGGTGCCGTGGCTAGTCCGTGAGGGCCTTGAGGGCATCCAGGGCGAGGACCACGACGACGACGAGGCGCAGCTATGCTCCTGCCGCAGCTGCCTCTTCGGCCTCAGAACATGCACCGCCACCTGCTGCACGGCAGCGTAGAGTCAGCCTGAATCCGCTACGATTGGCCCAGCCGATGGTGCTCAAATCCATTTACAGGGTTTGTAGTCGGTTGTAATATCGGACTGTCATATATTACAGATTACGCTACTGGGATAAATGAATAGATTTCCCTCACTATCACTTCAGAGGCTGGCGCAATGAACCAGGTACTCGACAGGCTGAGCCGGCTCGTCACGGCCCGTCCATGGATAACGATAGCCGTGCTCCTCGTGATGACCGTTGTGCTGGCCGTGGGCGCTACGATGCGTGTCCCGCCGACGGAGGGCGCGGACGTGGCTTTCCTCCCGCCCGGACATCCCATCGCCAACGCGACACATGAGATCAAAGAGGTCTTCGGCGACTCCAGTGAAGTCAGCATCGTAACGCTCATCTTCCGAGGCGATGCGCTCACTCCCAGTGGGCTTGCCCAGATGGACGCGCTGATCAACGAGGTCATCAGCGACCCGGAGATCGCCCAGCTCCTGGTGCCCGTCGACCCGGTCTTCGCGCCTTCATACGTGGTGAACGCCGTGCTTCAGACCGGCAGCTTCGAGTCGGTCTCGCAGGCGGAGATCGACGGCGTGCGCAGCGTCCCGGAGATTGGTGCGGCCCTCGAAGCGATGACCGGCGCCGACACCGACGGCTCGCCTGTCGCAGTCGCCAACATCCGCCTCAACGATACGGGCGACGAGAGGATCGCGGACGCCGAACGGAAGATCAATGAGATTGCGGCCGCTAATGACGGCCCCCTGAGCGTGAGCAGCCTGTCTCCCATCATCGTCGAGGACGAGTACAGGGAGGCCACCGAGAACGGAATGGCCCCGCTCATCGGACTTGCGCTGCTGCTCATCGCAGTACTGCTCATCGTCTTCATGCGCACCCTCTCGGATATGCTGCTGACCCTGCTGGGACTCATACTGTCGATTACGTGGGTTGTGGGAGCAGAGGGATGGCTGGGTCCGAACGGACTGTCCCTGATAGGTCCTCCCAGCTCTCTCACCGCAATGGTGCCGGTGATTATCATCAGCCTCACGGTGGACTACGCAATCCAGGCGGTCTCGCACTACCGTGAACAGAGACTGGCCGGTCTGCCGGTCGTGCAGGCGGTGCAGTCAGGACTGCGCAACGTCACGATTCCGCTGATGCTGGCAGCCGTCACCACGATCGCGAGCCTGCTTGCCTCCCTGTTCTCGCCGATCGGCGTGATTGGCGACTTCGGAGTCGTCGCCGGACTGGGTGTGGGCCTGAGCCTGATCGTGATGCTGACGCTGATCCCGGCCGGACGCACGATCATCGACCGCCGGCGTGAGGCGCGTGGCACGCTGTCCCCGGCGCGCCCGATCTCGAACGCACTTCCCGGCATCAACCCCGTTGCGGAAAACCTGGGGAGGTGGGTAACTCGCTGGCCCGCGCCGTTCCTCGTCGTCGTAGTCGGGATCACAGTCGTGCTCGGATTCGCCGCTACGGACCTGAAGTCCGAGTTCAGCATCAAGGATGTCCTGCCCAGGGGCGGGAGCGTGATTGAAGACATGAACACCCTCGAGGCCGCTGTCGGCGGCTCGACAGAGGTCGCCACCGTACTGGTGAAGGCGGAGGTCACAGCGAGCAGGACACTCCTGAACCTGCGCGACCTCACGAACGGCTTCGACGACGAGCAGACCCGCCCTCGCGCGGCTGGAGGGCCTCTCACCGGCTCATACGAGAGGCTCGTCCACGACTGGACCACCGACTCCGGCGAGCCGGGCGACAAGTACGATCCCGAGCTGGCAGCGCTCTTCGATGAGGCTTCGCCCGGGGTGGAACTCGACCCTGTGCTGATGCAGCAGTTCATCGACAAACTCATTGAAAGAGAGCCCGAGCTGAGGTGGCTGCTGGTCAACGATCCGGCAGGCGTCGATACGATGCTGCTCCACTTCCCGACCTACACGCACGAACCCGAGCAGACCCGGAATCTGCAGCAAGAGATAGAGGCGCTCTGGTTCGGCGAAGACGACACCATCACGGCTCTCTCGGAGAGCATCGTCGCGGTTGCGGTCACGGACCAGATCACGGAAGGGCAGACGGAGTCGATCGGCGCAACCGTCGCGGTCGCCCTGGGCATACTCAGCATCTTCTTCTGGATAACGCTGCGCCAGCCTGCACTTGGGTTCGTCGCCGTGGCGCCAATCCTGCTCGTCCTCATCTCGGTACTTGGCACGATGGCGCTCCTGGACATTCCCTACACGCTCGTGACGTCGATCATCACGGCGCTGTCTATCGGCATCGGCGTCGACTACACCATCCACGTGATTCACCGCTACCGCGAGGAGTTCGCGCACCTGCGCAACCCGGAGCAGGCGGCGATCAGGACGCTCTCGACCACCGGCTCCGCGCTGCTGGGCTCCGCGCTGACGACCGCGTTCGGGTTCGGAGTGCTGATCGCCTCGCCGCTCCAGGCGTCGCAGCAGTTCGGCATCACCGCGACCATCACGATCGTCTACTCGCTGATAGTCTCCGCGCTTGTGGTGCTGCCAGCGATGGTGGTCTGGGGCGCTTACCAGAACATGCGGCTGCGCTCCATGGTGGAACGCTACTGGGACGAGCTGGACGAGGCCATCGAGGGCCGCCTCGGGGAGGGACAGGGTGCATCGTAGGTCAGACGCGTGTCTGGCGCCTCCACTCTGCGACCTGGAACTTCAGATTCTTGCTCGGCTCCATCAGCGTTCGCGCGGGAAAGACACCCTCGCGTTGGCCAAACTGTAGAGATCTATGCAACTCCTCAAACTCTACAGTGGACTGAAGACCTCCTACCGGGGATCGGACATTGCCCAGCGTGTGCGGCACTTCGATGGATGGATCGACAGAGCGTCTGAGGAGAACGCCAACGCAGCGGAGTACGACCACGCCGCAACGGTCAAGGAGTACTACGACCTCTGCAACGAGTTCATGGTGTACGGTTGGGGCGAATCCCTTCACTTCGCCCCGATGTCGTCTGGCGAGAGCCTGGAGGAATCCAAGATCCGGCATCAGCGACTGATGATCGCCAGCCTGGAACTGGAAGAGGGCATGTCGGTAGTCGATATCGGTTGCGGGATCGGTGGCCCGATGCGGCGCGTGGTCCGCGAAGCCGGTGTCAGGGTCGTCGGGGTCAACAGTAACGAACACCAGTTGGACAGAGCGAGATCATTGGATGCCGAAGCTGGACTCGACGACAGGATAGACTACGTCACATGCAGCTTCATGGATATGGACGTCATCGCAGACGACACTTTCGGCTGCGGCTACGCTATCGAATCGACGTGCCATGCCCCGGACAAGGCGGGCGCCTTCGCTGAGATCTATCGCGTGTTGAAACCCGGGGCACTCTTCTGGGGTCAGGAAATGTGCATGACTGACGTGTTCGATCCCAACGATAATCGGCACCAGGCTCTCAAGCATGATCTGATGCAGGGCATCGCGCTCCAGGACATCGCGACGATGGTGGAAGTGAACGCGGCGCTAGAAACAGCGGGGTTCCAGGTGATCGAGGGGATGGACCACGCCATTGACGAGAACGACTCGACAATTCCGTGGTATCAGCCTATGGAGACCCGGTACGGAACGATGGGAAACGCCATCTACAGGACCCCCCAGGGTCGCAAGGCGTTCATCGGGGCATCCAGGCTTGCTGAGACTCTGAGAATACTTCCGAAGGGTTCCGCAGATGTCCTCAGGCTTATGGATCGTACTGCCGACGCCTACGTCGCGGGCGGCAGGGCCGGGGTCTTCACGCCGTTGTACTGCTTCCTGGCTCGAAAACCGGTCTAGGCCTTTCTTTCCGCGCTCCCTCGCGGTCCAACGTCACGTTAGACGTTCAACTCACGCCGTTGCTCGACGATGCGGAAACTCAGATTCCTGCTCGGTTTCATCGACGGCAGCGGGCTGAACTTGAGCTTGTACTTTGGAGGGAATACCTCGATGTTGAAGTAGTGGGCCACCATCAGCAGATCTACGGCGAGATGCATCTCCATCCACCGGGTGCCAAGACATGTATGCGTGCCCAGACCATACGGCGCGTAACCGGGACTGTGGTGTTCGCTGCGAGGCGGGAGATAGCGGTCTATGTCGAAAGTGGAGGCGTTGGGGAAGACATCGTCCATGAAATGCGACGCTGTCTGCGCAATCACGATCTTCGATCCGACCGGCAGCTCGTAGCCCTCGACTACGCACGAGTTCATCACGTGTCGCAAGGACATCGGGACGATCGGGTAGAGACGCAGGCATTCCATCAGGAAGCGGTGGGTGACGTCGATCTTGGAGAGGCTGAAGTCGTCCGCTTCCGGGTCGCCGTCTTCGAACAGCGCATCGGCTTCGGCCCGGATTTTGGCATATATGTCGGGCTGCGACGCCATGGCGTACAGCGCGAAGCTGAACGCGTCGCCGAGGTACACACTGGCAATTAACGCCGCGGCAAGGGCGAAGCGCAGATTCGACTCCGGCATGAACTGGGGATCGCTGGCGTGCAGGCTCAGCAGGTCATCCGCCAGGTCGCGATAAGCACCGGCCCGCTGGGCGGTCGTATGGACGCCCTGGACCCGCTCCAGCAACGTGTCAACAGCCCTTGCCTTGCGCCGCATGTCCGGGGTATGCAGCATGAATTTAGGCAAGAGCTTAATGATGTGGACCGTGAGCGCCCGTTGCTTGTACGTCATCAAGTCATCGATGATGTCCTGGGTGTCAATGCTGAGAAAGAGTTGCGATAGTTGCGAGTTCACCATGCGGCGGGACATATCAGTCGCAGAGTAGACGTCCCCGGCATTCCAGTCGGCCATGAATCTCCGTGAGTACTCATAGAGTTTATCCAGCTGACCCGCCAGTCTTCCCCGAGAGTAGGCTGGCGACAGCGCCTTGCGGAGCCTGAAATGCTCACCTCCATCGAGGGAGGGCAGTACCCCGGACGCGCCATAGACCTTCTCGAAGTCTGAGAAGTAGTCCTTGGCTCTCAGGTGCAGGCGCCCCCGCCGGTGTACCCAGCGATTCGTTTCGGGCCCTGCCAGTACGATCATGGGCTCCGAAAACGGAGGCCTGATCTCAAACACCGGGCCGTACTTCTCTGCGAGGTCCGCAAAGAGCGCAGGAACGTTTCCCGTGCGGATGTGCCGGTTGAACATCAACCTGGTCAGGGAGGCGGTCGGAATCTTCTTGCTCAGGCGGGAGTGTCGGAGCACCGGACCGGCCATGTTGTGGGAGACGGCGGCGGCGATAGACCGGCCTATCAGGTCCATGTTGCAAATGAACTCGATACGCTTCTCCGCCTCGTCATCGAGGTTGAACATGAAACGAAAGACGTCGCAGGTGTTGACGAGACAGATGATGATGACGTCTCTCGGGTCGGGAATCTCGCTGTTGAAGATCTCCCTGCTGATCCGCGTCTTGACGAACTCCAGCCCGGTCCCTTCCTGGGTCTCGTCGAACAGCACCGTCTGTTCCACGTTGGGGGCCAGCGTCCAGAATTCGCCGTCGTGGTATTCGAGGACACGCAGTCGGACCAGCCGGTCGAGGGTGGAATCGATAATCGATTCCGAATTGTGAGCGAGCCTCTCTATCCAGTACTGCGCGTTACGCTGCGACGACTCGCTGGCTATCTCCTCCAGGATGGGGTCCAGGGTGGAGTTGCCCGTCGGCGTGTCGTCCAGGAGGAACAGGGAGTCCATGTCGGTGTCGATGCGAGACTCGAGTGAGAGCTCCGCGAGGACGGCGCCGGCCACGGCACAGTTCAGGTCCCAGCCAGGCACCTGGTAGAAGTAGCCGCTCTCCTCATTAAGGAGCATCAGGATGAGTTCTTCCGGCAGGCTGAGCACCTGGGTCTTAACGGCATCCTTTGTGACAGTCATTTACCTTGTCCCTCATTAGCATCCATGATATTACTATACCATATCAATTACTCTCGCTTATGCTTGCTCGCCCGTGGACCGAGAAGTGAATACGATATCTATTATAATGCGAACAGGGGCATTAGTGTAATTACAGGAAACAGGGGCGATTAACCCAAAAGTTCCCACAGGAAGTGCTGAACGATGGTGACCCGGCGCAAAGTACCTGCGTATATTTCATCGCTTCCCCCGTTTCCCGAGGGTTGGTACTTCATCGCGACCCGCCAGGACGTAATGAAGGCGGGGCTCGTCCAGAAGACGTGGATGGGCGTGAACGTCGTCATCTGGTGCGACCGGAGCGGGCGCGTATGTGTCGCCGACTCCATCTGTCCGCACCTGGGCTCCGACCTCGGGCCCGAGGCGGGCGGCTGCGTTCGCGACGGCCTGCTGGTCTGCCCCTTCCACGGCTACGAGTTCGATACCGCCGGCCAGTGCGTCGCCACTCCCTACGCCGAGGCGCCCAGGACCGCCAGGCTGCGCGTCTTCGAGACACACGAAGTCAACGGGCTGATCTTCGCCTGGTGGGGGATCGGCGGTCGGGAGCCGCAGTGGCGTCTGCCCGCAGAGTCGCCTGACCAAACGGGCTGGTGCGACTTCGAGATCAACACGCTTCGATTTCCCGGCCACCCGCAGGAGACCACCGAGAACTCGGTGGACATCGCCCACCTACGCTACGTGCACGGCTACGACAACGTCGACCCCGTACAGGAAGTGTCTGTAGACGGCCACCTGCTCGAGTCTCGCTTCGACTTCAAGAGAGTCCGCACCATCGCCAGGTTTGCAAGCCTCACCTTCGATATCTCAGCCCACGCTCGCATCTATGGACTGGGCTACTCGTACGTCGAGGTCCGGGAGCACTCCATCGGCATGGACCTGCGCCTGTGGGTGCTGGCGACTCCGGTCGACGGCACGCTCATAGACCTGACGCTGGTCTCTCAGGCGCGGGAGATACGCAGGCCGAAGCGGAAGATCGTAGGCCTGGGACTGCTTCCCATGAAGTGGCGCGCCCCCCTGATCAACAAGTTCATGGCGGCCCAGCAGGAGGACGACGTGCTGCAGGACGTGGTCATCTGGAGCCGCAAGCAGTACGTGCCGCGCCCCCGCCTCTGCCGCTCCGACGGCAAGATCATGCCCTTCAGGTACTACTGCGCCCAGTTCTACACGGACCCGCACGAGGATGAGAACACCCCTCCGCCTGCGCTGCGGTCCACGTTCCGCGGCTCAACAGCCCCGTTCGAGACCACGGCCTCTCGCCGCTAGAACAACAACCGGCAGCACCACGCTACTCCGGCTTGCTCGCCAGGAAGCGCTCATGAGGAGCTCAGACGACTGCGCGACCGGTAGAGACCTACGAACCCCTCACGCCGCAGCCACGTACTCCTTCGGCAGGCGGTACTGCTCGACCTCGGGGCCCTGGGCCATGGCGAGGCCGATCGTCAGAGGGCCAAGTCTTCCGACGAGCATTGTCAGCATGAGCACGCACTGCCCCAGCATAGACATCTGCGAGGTCGCTCCCGAGCTCAGGCCGACGGTGCCGAAGGCCGATACCCCCTCGAATAGCAGGTCGAGCGGGTCCTGTCCGCCGTCTGTTATCGTCAGCGATATGAGCACCCCGAAGATCACCGCCACTGAGACTACTCCGATCACCAGCGCGCTCATGACCTGCCTTCCCGAAATCTCCCTCCCAAACGCCGAGGCGTGCCTCCTGCCCCTGACGGCGGCCCATATCCCCAGGAACATCACAGCTATGGTGTTGATCTTGAGGCCTCCCGCTGCCGAGGCCGAGGCTCCTCCCACAAGCATCACGGCGACCGTCCACATCTTGGCTGCCTGACCGGTCTGGGCGTGGTCGATCAATGAGAAGCCTCCGCTTCTTGCGCTGACCGACTCGAACGCTGCCGTGGCAAACTTCTCGCTGGTGGACAGGCCTCCAAGTGTCCCTGGATTGCTGAACTCCAGCACCAGGAACGTCCCGATGCTGAGGGGCAGGACCACGGCAGTGGACGCGATGACCAGCTTGGACGTCAGGCTGAAGCGCCCGAACCTGCGGCGGGTGATTACGTCAGACAGCACCAGGTAGCCGATGCCGCCGAGGAAGATCATCAGGGCCGTTACCCCGATTACGGTCCAGTCCGAGCTGAACGTCCCTCCCTGCGGGGCAATGGAGAACCCGGCGTTGTTGAACGCTGACACCGCGCGGAAGAGCGCCTGGATGGCGGTCTGCGAGTTCAGGTTGTCCACCCACATCAGCCTCAGGGACAGCACGAAGAACGCCAGCACCTGTGCGACGACCGCGAACGAGGCGATCCCCACCACCATGCGGACCAGGCCGCCCCGTCCGAATCCGCCACTGTCTCCGCCGTAGCTCTCCCTGATCATCAGTCTCTGGGAAAGGGTGATGCGCTGTCCCAGTAGGACCAGCGCGAAGGTCGCGAGGGTCATGAACCCCAGGCCGCCCACGAAGATGATCCCCGCAAGCACAATCTGGCCTGTGGTGGTCCAGTAGGTCGTCGTGTCCTCTATGATCAGTCCGGTCTCCGTCATCGCCGAAGTTGCAGTGAAGGCTGAAACATAGAGGTGGCGCAGTCCGCCCCCCGAGGTGTGGGTGAACGGAAGCGCCAGGACCAGGGTCGAGAGCAGCACCAGGCCGACGAAAGCGTAGATTACCATCAGGGGTGGAGACAGACCCCTCCTGCGAGACCTGCGCCCGTTCCTGATGGAGAACGCAATGCCCTCCACGTCAGCCCGCCTGGGTATCCTCACCAGCCTGTCCCCAGGCCTTGGGGTCCAACTGCCGTTCACCCTGTGCTTTACTTCTGTCGAGGTGGTCATGGCGAGTCCCCCCTACTCGCGATGGTCCAACCGGGAGGTCGATCTGCCCCAGTGCGACCGCCTGAAAGTCATGGATGTTCCATACAGATTAGACTATCAATCACTCCGTTTAGATCAGTCATACTTTATGCTGGTTCACAATCAGCCGAGAGTACCGTTCTGCCAACTTACGGAGCAGTTCGTCCTGTAATGTCTCCAGACTGGTCCGTTCGTGGTGAGCCTACTGGTCCGTTCGTGGTGAGCTTGTCGAACCATGAACGGGCGGCCCTTCGACAGGCTCAGGGTGAACGGGCGAAAACTTAATGACCCTGCCGACAACTCTGAAATGATTGCCCCTTCACGGATGCCGACGTACACTAACGTCGTCCGGAGTCGGGCATACACCAAGGAGGCGCGCAATGAGTGAACTGGACGACCGCTTCGAACGCGGTCAGGAGACCCGGAGGATGTTTGGCGGAGGGCAGATCTCCAGCGGGTCGGCCCCGGCGGCGTGGGAGCTTGCCCCGGACCTGGAGCGAATACTGGGCGAGGCGCTGTTCGGCACCATCTGGAGACGGCCGGCGCTAACTCCGGTGCAGCGGGAGATGATCACCCTGTCGTGCCTCATCGTCATGAACCGCGAGGTCCAGCTCAAGCGACACCTGGGAAACGCGCTGAACGTTGGACTCACCCCGGAGCAGCTCGTCGAACTCATCATCCACGACACCTGGTACGGCGCCGCGCCAGCGGGCATCCAGGCGCTTACGATCTGCAAGGAGGTCTTCGAGGAGAGGGGAATAGACTTCACACCGTCACGCGTCCACGACACCGACGAAGACCCCGACAGCCTGTTCCAGCGTGGAGAGGAGCTGCGGCAGCGCTACATGGGCACCACCTCGCCGACCCGCGCGAACCAGCCGACGCAGGCCGAGAGGGACCTGGGCCAGATCACCGGAGAGTACTACTGGGGCGCGACCTGGACCCGGCCGGGGCTCGACCTCGCCAGCCGCTGCATCTGCACCATGGCGTGCCTGGCAGCGCTGGGACGTGAAGGCCCCCTGGCCAGCCACATCAGGGCCGCGCTGAACATCGGATTCACACAGGACCAGATCATCGAGGTCTTCGGCCACATGACGCTGTACGCCGGCATACCGTTCGCACGTGGCGCGATGGACCTCGCCAACGAGATCTTCACCACCGGGTAGCGAAGCCGATGTCCCTGCCTGCAAGCCTGCAAATGTCGTTCACACTGATTCACCCCCCGTGTGCGAGGAGCTGTCAGTGAAGACGATAGTCCTGTCAGACCACACGGGCGACATGATCGCCTTGCAGGAGCGCCAGAACAACCCGGAATACCACCTCGAGATGGCCCGGTACGAGACTGCGAACGCAGAGCTCGAAAAGCGCATCGAGGATGAGTACGAGAGCCGGATGACGGCATACCGGCAGGAGCTCCTCGACTGGAATGCCCTGAGCTGGCTGCGTAAGCTCGCCGACGGCATCTATAAGTGGCGCGTGCTGTTCCTCCTATGCATCGTCGTGATGGTCGCCTGTGCGTTCGCGTACCTCGCGATGCCCGGCAACTGGGAGGTGCTGCTGGGCATTCCGGTTACGATCGGATTCATCGCGCTGTTCTTCCCGACTCGTGCCCCCAGGCAGCCGTCGCGCGAGAAGATCAGCATGCGCTGGCTCGAGCCCGAGCGACCCGAGCGTGGGGAGTCCACTGACGAGGAGCGGGTGTGGCAGGCCGGAAACGAGGGGGAGCGCAGGGTCACCTCGCGCCTGTCCGACCTGCTGGACGATGGCTGGACGCTGATCTCGGGCTATCGAGGCCCTGGAGGTGAGGTCGACCAGATCCTCGTCGGCCCGCACGGGGTCTGCGCCATGGAGACGAAGTTCCTCAACGGGACTGTGTACGTGAAAGGGGACTCCTGGAAGCTCGACAAGTACGACAACTACGGCAACCGCGTCGAGTCCGACCGTCCCATCGAGGACCGCAGGGGACGCTCTCCCAGCGAGCAGGTGAACGGAGCGGTGAAGCCCCTCGAGAGGTTCCTGTCCAAGCGCGGCGCCGTCAAACGAATCAATCGTGTCGTGATCCTGACACATGACAAGTCGCGAGTGGGCAGGGTCTCAGGGCGGACCGTGGACTACGTCGGGACCCTGGATGACCTGAACGTCGACAGGCTGTTCCCGCGACGTGACACTCGCCTCGACCGCGATGCAACGACAAGCGTGGTCCGGCGCATCCAGGGAGACCACGAATTCCACGCCAAGCGCTCCAACAATCGCCCCAGGCGTCCCAACCGCTCCGGCCGCCGCAGAGGCTGGAGCCGAAGACGCTAGGGGGTCATTATCCCGCGCCAGCAGATGATCAAAGACTGGCCGGTGCGGCACACGTGCCTACCGGTCAGGTCCGCCAAGTGACCCCGCATCATGCCGGTGCTATGCTGTTGGAAAGCACGGTAGAAGGCGGTTTCAAGGAACTAGGGAGGGGAAGGGCATGACTATCGACCAGGATCTCCTGAAGCGGATAACTGCCCGTCCAGATGTCTTTGGCGGCAAGCCCATCATCCGCGACATGCGAGTGTCCGTGGAGTTGATACTGAGCCTTCTCACTCAGGGCGTTCAACCCGAAGAAATCCTCGCCGACTATCCCGACCTCGAGCTGGACGACATCCGCGCCTGCACTGCCTACGCACACGCAGTCATCGCAGGAGACTCCCTGGCCGCAGTGTCCGCTGGAGGACAGCAACATCTGCTCCGCGCGGTAAGTTCTACAGGCGGAACTGTGCCTGTTCGACCAAGGAATAAAAAGATCAGGAAGATTCCCCATCTGCTTTAGCTAGGTTAACCTTTTCGAACTCGCGGATACGTTCAACGACCGTTCTCAGCCATGCGGTTAGCGCGGCCAACTTGGGTTCGTCCCAACTCTGGTCAGTCTGGCATACAAGATTGCCAACCCTGCCCGCGGGCACGAACAAGCCGGTATTCAGCGCATCGACTCTCAGCTGTTCCACAGAATCCTCGGGGACATTTGACTTCCTTGCCACCGAGTCGAAGTCGGTGTAGATGTTCTGATTGTACGACGATGGGGGATAGCCGTAGCAAACCACCACATGAGCGCCATCGGAAATAGCATTTAGTGAGAATCCTTTGAGGCCCCACCTAATTCTCATTCCGTTCTGTTTCCCAAGTGCCAGTACACTTCTGTAAACAACCGCACCGTTGGCGTTAAGAGACTCGAGGAACTCGAACTCGTTGGTCCGGCTCCGACGCCTTTCGAACTCGGCGGAGGCCTCCCTGTCTTCTGGCTGAATCTCAGACGACTGATCAACGTCTTGAGGCGTGACATCTCGGCCAGGCATTACCCGTAATAGAGCCTCGACTTGCTCGGGATCCACTTCGAAGAACTCTCGTGATGAGTTTATTCGGTATGGACCGAATGCCGTGTGTAGTGCGCACTCTATATCATTGGCCTCCCTATCCTCGATTTCTCGCGCAATCACGCAGTCAAAGGGAAGCGGCACACCTGTCGTGTACAGTTCTCTCATCCTGCGTTGTACATCTGGCCTGTCGGTCATGCCGATTTTCACTATTCCCTGCATTGCTGGATTGGTCAGTACGTAGACGATGTTGGGCACTGCTATTTCTCCTTGAGGATTGCTGGGCAATCTAAACACACATGTGAGCTTCTTGTGGAGTTTTCGTGAGGGGGCCGAGTTCATCCGAACACTCGGGATACATTGCCAGTCCATACAACGTTGAATAGGGAGGGCGGGTGCGGAGTCTCAACAGATGGACTGAGTGCAGCGGCCTGCTCACCGCTCAGATACTAGGTCATGGAAGATGAGGCCTTCCCGTCCTGGGTAGCTGATGACAGCAAGATCACCGAACACCGCGACTGAATGGGGTCCATTAGGTGCGTCCCCAAGATATACGGCGCATTCGACGTGGCCAGTCTCTTTGTCAAGTGTGACAAGCTCCAAGTTGTTTCGGTTCACTGATAGAAGTTTGTCACGATAAATGGCTTGCGAGAGAGGATCAACCCACCGGAAATGCTCGTTCCGAGGATTCGGCGTGAAACGAAACTCGTCTACAATCTCGCTTCCAAGTTCATCGATGCGGCAGATTCCTCGCGATGACTGCATCATGCCTACGAAGAGACATGAGTGTTCCTCATCGTAAGTCAGAGAGACCGGAATGGAATCGTCGCTTACTTCGCCCTTAATTTCAGCGAGATATAGATTTCCAACGTAGCGGCGCTGATCCAGATCGTAAACCGCAAGGAAGGAGTTTCCTCCCCGATACTTGATACCACGGTAGGAGCCGCCTCGCTGGATTCCGATGTAGAGGAGCGACTTGTTTGGATGAGGAAGAACGCAAATACTGCCTCGTCCGCCCAGGGGATATGCAACCTCTTCATAGTTGTATGTTGCGCTGTCGATAATAAAGAGAAAGGGAACACTGTTGCTGGCGAAATAGACGTGCCGACCGTCAGTTGAGGCTGCGATTGCTCCTTCGCCCCCACCGGGAATCGGTATCCGTTTTACTATCGACTTAGTAGAGATATCAATGACGAGAACGACGTCCGAAAACACCTGACCAACGAACAACTTGCCTTCAGCGCAAGCAATATTCCCAGGTAGATATTGTTCGACTACGGTTCTCCCGTCGGCTAGCCGGCTGTGCTCGTATCTGTCTAGTTCGATAATCCCCTCGATCGCTCGATCCTCTGGATTGATAATTGCGATGTTTCCTGCTTGCGGAGCACCCCAGTTGCTGACAAACAACCTACTGCCATGCTTGAGCAGATGACGGGGGTGGAAGCCGTCTGGAAAGACGTAGACGGGTGGGGCATCCGGATCGGGGGAATCTTCACGAATGAGTAGAGTGCGGGATAGTTCTAGGTGCGCCGTGCGTCTAAAGTCCTCAAGAGACTCCTGTAGAAGGATGTTCGTGTTTTGAGCTGCGGTGTAGGCACCCGACTGAAAACCTCCTTCGGCGAATATCAGCCCTCGGTCAGCGCCTGTGTTCTGAACGATGGTGTACAGGGCTTGAACAGCAGCTTTTGAAACCTTCTTCCTTGACCACAACTTACATTCGACGATCCAAGAGCACTTCTGCCCGAATTGCTCAAATGTCACGTATACGTCGACATCATGATGGCCACGAGCACCGAACACAGTCTTATTGACTTCGGCTGTGCAGCCGAGATTCCTGAAAGCCTCAGCTACGACTTCTTGGTACTCGCGCCAGTTCTGGTACTTGGGGGTCATTGGGGGAGGTAACCTGCCTCCGACCGTTGTAACACTTCCTGTTCTAAGACAACAAGCTCAAGATTAGGACTTGATTGAACATAGGACGGTAGTACCGATAGTTCTCCCGAATGAATGCTATATAAGGCGGGACTGCTCGCTTTCCTATATAAACTGAGTGAAATTAGCGAACGGCAGCCTTGCTCTTAAGTCTGTGGCCCCATATTCATAACACCCTTGCGTGAAAGTATCCTGTAGACTACACTTGCGCGATGATCGAGATTCGCCAAACCGAAGTCTACGCCCGCTGGTTCAGAAGGCTTCGGAATAGACAGGCGAGGGTGCGAATAGACAGTCGCATACGTCGGTTATCCCTGGGTAATCCCGGAGACGTGAGGCCCGTAGGTGAAGGGGTATCCGAGATTCGGGTCAACTATGGACCAGGCTACCGGGTGTACTTCGTACAACAAGGTGAGGCCTTGGTAGTCCTTCTGGCCGGAGGCGATAAGGACAGCCAGAGTCGAGACATACGAAGGGCGCGTGAGCTGGCACGTGGACTGTAGACCGTAGGAGAAAGCAGCTATGGAAAAGACGAAGACGATGCCATGGGACCCTGCTGAGCATCTGGAGACCGGGGAGGACATGGCGGCATACCTGAACGTCGCTCTGGAAGATGGCGACCTCGGCCTGATCATGGCGACCCTGGGTGACATCGCACGCGCCAGGAGAATGGCGATTGTGGCGCAGGAGACAGGGCTGGGCAGGGAGAGCCTGTACAAGTCACTCTCCACCGATGGTAACCCGGAGTTCGCGACCGTTCTCAAAGTGGTTAGCGCCCTCGGCCTTCGTCTTCAGGCCACCACCCAATCTGGAGGCAGCAGATGACACAACGGCAGTGGACACGCGAAGAGGACCTGGCTGTGCTCTACCTTCGGAACAGGGGTATCTGCCAGTCTGATCCTGCTATCACGGAGCTTGCAGAGGCCACGGAACGCTCTGAAGCGTCTATCTGGATGCGCAAGGGGAACTTCGACTCCCTCGATCCGTCCGTACCGGAAGCAGGGCTCGGGCGAATATCCGAGTTGACCCGGAAAGTGTGGGCTGAATACCAGCACGACCCGCATAGAATTCTCTCCGAAGCACGTGCCGCCTATCGGAACCTCCTGGTGATCAACCAGGTCCGACTGGAGAGAATCCTCGAACCCTAGACTACTGATGCAGGACTGGCAATGAGTCATACGCACGACAACGAGTCCGACGCGGCCAACGGCACCCAGCGAGACCACGAATACCACGCCAAGCGTCCCAGCCGCTCCGGGCGCAGAAGAGGCTGGAATCGGAGGCGGTAGGGGGTTCTCAGCCCACCTCAACGTACTCGTAATCGAGGACGTAGGAGTGTCGACCATCGTCGTTGTCAATCACGAGCGTTCCCTGGATGTCAGCGAGCTCTCCGGTGCCTTAGTCTGGGACGATCGTGCCCCTAAGCTAGGTCCTTGCCCTTCTACGCTAGTATCGCGTCGACATTTCGTCTAAGTTCGACTTCCTCTTCGGGTGTGTCGTTATGCCAGAGGTACTCATAGAGCGACCTTATGTCTCGCTTCGTTTTCGAGGTCGCTTTCCCCGTACGTGCACCCAGAATCAGCAGGTTCATCGCCGTCACGTAGTCTCTGCGCTCCAGGGCCGTATGATGGAATTCCAGCATTGTCTCTGCTGTCTTGAGTGAAGCTTCGGTAGCTTCCAGACGTTGCCAGATCAAGGCCAAGTATCTAATTGTGGAGATTTCCGCACTCTTAATATTTCGATATCTGGCCGCTATGCTGCTCATCAGTTCATACGCGAGGCTAGGATAGCCATCCTTTTCTATGTAGGAATCCACAATGGCCCATAGGCCCCGAGGCCCAAGCTGCGGGTTCTTAGTTTGGACTATCAGCCATTCTTCACTTGGGCTGCCCAGTGCTATTGCAACACGTGCAGCTAGCTCGTCGAGTTCGGGCTCATCTCGCCGATACACTTCTTGCTTGCCGAGAAAGTGGCAGTGTTCCCATGCCTTATTGGCTAAGTTTCTTACCATTTTGGGGTCAATATCGCGCCCAGCTTCGTGCATTGCTACCACAGCATATATTGCAACAGTCAATTCGATTTGGGCTACGTCACCGGCGAGACGGAACTCTTCTGGCTGATCTTCAGCGTCCCAGGTGCTCAGCGATAGCTGATTGCATCGTGTGACCGCCCAATCCAGCGGGCTTCTACCATCTGGGAGAGCAATGGCAAGTGCAGATCCCAGTCCACGCATCCAGTTTATTGCCCTGCGCTCCGTTAGGGTGTAGTAGGCGCGTTCATTGTTGGCTATTATCTCACCGATGTATTTGGCATGCTTTTCGAGCACTATTCTCGCCAATTCGGCAGCCCGGTCGGGATAGTCTTCGCAGACCTTGAAAGCTACCGTTCCCAGCGGTAGGTTTTGCTCGCTGACACCGCCCCAACGCAAGTTAGACTTGAACGCTAGGAGTAAGTCTCTGTCCCAGTTTTGCTGCACCAACCTTACTAGTTGGTTGATGCACTTTTCCTCCAGATCTTCACCTAGATCGTGACTACCTGACCCATGATCGATCACCCCGGCCATTAGAACTCCGTGTTCGTACAATTCCGCGATCCAACGTACACTTTCAGCAGGCTCATACTCGGCCAGTTGGTTCACGAGACCTGACAGTAGTTGGGAGGCTGTCGCATACGCTTCTTCGCGCTCTTTACTACTTCGCATGGGGTGTTCAGCTTCCCATCCTAGCTCTCTTATGGTCTCAAGCGCGTGAACTAACGCTATGGAGATCAAGGGCTCTGAAGGTTTGCCTAGGAGCCAGGCCAATGGTTGCAATTGGTTAGTCCGAAGATACTGGGACACTACGAACAGAGCCCATCTCTGGACCGTGGGATGATCCGCCTCTTCGACCAGCTTGGGGAACTGCTCTGGCTTGATCGTCATCAGGAGCTGTATGACCCTTGCCACGCCAGGGTACATGTTGGGGCGGTGCCAATCAGTTCTGAGAAGGGTTTGAACCCGATCCAGTTTGTAATCCGGACTAACGTATGCTCTTCCACTATCTACTTTGAACCCCGAGGCATCACTGGGATCTATCACGTTTGATTCATCGCAAAGTATTCGAAGGGCACCTATGGAGTACTCCAGTAGCCTGTTGACGAGTTCTGGTGACCATGAGGCACGAATGGTTTCTGCTGCTGCTTCCACGTTAATGGCACCGATTGCCCAGAAGAGCGTGTCATGCTCTGGGGCTGGTGTTGCCTTGAGTAGTTGCTGGGCTGCACCGCATAATACAAGCTGGTCAACCTTGTCCTTAGTCTCGTCTACCAGTGTCGGCCGACCATCGCAGCTTTCGTACCATTTGTTGATACTCTGTATGGTTCGATTCTGTTCATTTTCGGGGACATATTTGCTCACCACGCCGTTAATCAGACGTGTAAGCTGGGAGGCATTCAGGGGCGATTCATTCGCACCTATTATGCGCCACGCTATCATTGAGGCCCAATCGTCCTTTTGAGCTTGACCAAGGGTTGGATCTACCATGGGTTCACCTCTTCGACCAAGACGTTATTTCCATTTGACCCCGCGTTCAGGGACCAAAAATTTTCGGCCTCAGCCTTGTAGACTCCATAGGCGTGGCTACTGAATGTTACGCCGTCTGATTCCCAGCCATTCACTGAGTGCGTGATTAGTGTTTCGCCAGCAGGAGTGATCAGGTACCTATCATGAAATGCCGGTCTTCTACGACCATCCGCTCCTATGACTATGACATTGCGGAACTTCACTTGTGAGACAAGAGCCTTTGGAAGGTTCATCTCCTGACTGACCTTCCAGCGTCCAGACAAAATGTACAAGGGTCGTCCTCTGGCTGCTACGATAATTGCCGTCACAGCTTTGAACTCGGTCTGGCTTTCCAACGTGAGGAAAGGGTCAGCAAAGTAGATAGGTCCTTCCGCGCTCGCATTAGTCCGAACCAGTTGCTCTATGTGACCGACAGCTTCGTCAACCTTCTCCGGGCTGAATCTGTAGAGTCCCCCATCATCGCGTGCCGCTCGTGCAGCTTTCCCCGCTATGTATTCCAGATGTTTCTTCCTGATTGCCAGATCAAGTTCTTCACTGGTCTCGCCGGATACGCTGACGGTGGAAGCAATCGAGTTGGATTCTATCTGTCTCTTGATTGAGTATCCCTTTTGCCGTCTGAAGATGTTTAGTTCCACTGATGGCCCTGACATTGAGATTTGAAGATTGATCTCCTTGATGAGGTACGCCTCGTACCGGTCTATGCACACGCCGTCCCCATTACGATAGATCTCATAGCCTATGAGATCGACGTCAGTTTCGTGGTTGAGCACTGTTTCCGAACTGCTTAATTCCATTGATTGGTGAATTACCTTATCGCCGCTGTAATCCGCCCACACAGTGGCCAGATAAGCGCCCGGTGGCGGTTCTGACCAATCCCTGCTAGCAACTCTGAGAATCAACCGATTGTCATGCCGTGCCGTGATTTCGCTTTCTACTGCGTCCTGGGCACTGGCTACCATAAGATTGCCTACGCGGTCAGACCTCTCGTCGATTGGGAAATGTAAGGCTGTTACGAGTTTCTTGGCATCCCCCGACGCGGCCTGTAGAGCCGTAGTCCATTGTTCTTCAGTTTCTGAGTCAAAGCACCAGTATTCGGTTATCTCCGCACTGCTATTGCTAAATGGGCTGTTAAGCGATTCGTCACCATTTGAAGTGTGCTCTTGATAGGCCCAATGTCGTTGCGGCTTAGATTTCAGGGTGAATCGGACTTCGTGGCCTTCAATGTCTAATTTACCTTCCCGCAGGATTCGCTTCACGAGTTCTTGGCACTCTGCCATAGCTCCATCGAAGCGATAAAGTGATAGGCCTTTAATTGCTCCAGCATTCTCTACAGGAACCGATTCGCAGTACCAGTTCGAGCCTTCTTCTCTATACCAAGGTCCCAGCGATCTGCGATCTCGGTGGCGAATTAGGGTGAACACATTCGTTGAAATTCCCTCGGTTCCTCGGATCGCCAGTACAATCATACGCGCCGTGCGTGTGCCGCTTTCACTGTCCAATTGCAGTGTTCCGGTTGCTAGGCTGAATGGCAGCCCCCGTTCCTTGGCCCACCTAGCCGCTTCTGCTTCCTCTACGAACACTCTGCGTCCTTCCCTCATCGCCTGCAGATTTTTGCGACGGATGTGCTGACGCACGTAGTTTTCGTCCTTGCCTGTTGCCAACGCTAGATCCGCTACGGTGAGGCTCATTGCACACAGCCCTCTCATCATTTGCCTGCAATTATACATTCGTACTAGTCATCTGTCCAGTACATACGTCATGATAATTACATTTCAATCAGTTTACTCTGTTTTTCGTCAGACTTAGGTGGCCTCCGCACTCCCTATTACGCTGCAATTGGTGCGTGGCTCCTGAGAATGGATCCACGTCCGCCTATTGCGCCCCGCAATTCCCTTACATACACTCCTGTGGGCTAAGAGTTTCGGTGTACTGTAAAATCGCAGGCCGGTTCTCTGGACTTTTCCATCATGCCACTGATCTAGCTCGCCTCTGATCCCCCGTAAGGATCAAGAACCATCCACATCTCTTACCCAAGAACACCCCAATAGGAGCCCCCGATGACCACCGACCCTGCCGCAACGGCCGACCGCGTTCTCGACCTTCTCAGCACTTCCGGCCAGGCGGAGTACCACGGCGAGCCTGTCTCGCAGCTCGAGCACGCACTGCAGGCGGCCCACCTTGCCGGCGAAGACGGTGGAGACGAGCAGGAGATCATCGCCGCGCTCCTGCACGACATCGGCCACATCTGGCCCGCCGAAGGCCGGAACGTGACCAGCGTTGGCGTCGTCGAACACGATGAGGTCGGAGCCCAGGTCCTCAGGGAACTGGGATTCTCCGATGACGTCGCCGACATCGTCAGCGGCCATGTCGCCGCCAAGCGCTACCTCGTCGCCACGGACGAAGCTTATGCCGCGAAACTGTCCGATGTCAGCGTCGAGTCCCTGCGCCTTCAGGGCGGCCCCATGTCGGATGATGAACTGAGAGACTTCACACAGTCGCCCAACTGGCAGTCCATGGTACGAGTCCGCACCTGGGACGACCGCGCCAAGACACCCGGCGCCGAGGTCCCCGGCCTCGATGCCTACCGCGAGATGATCACGACACACCTCTCGCGCCAGGCGAGCAGATAGCAATGAGTCCTACGCACGACAACGAGTCCGACGCGGCCAACGGCACCCAGCGAGAGGCGCTTATCGACTCGGCCCACTCCCTGCTCCCCGATATTCGCAGCATGGCTGATGAAATCGACGACGCCCGCCGCCTCCCGGACAGGTTGGCGACGAGGCTGGCCGACGCGGGGTTCTTCCGCATGTTGCTCGACCGGGAGCTGGGTGGCCTGGAGGTCGACCCGCTCACCGCAGCCCTCGTGGTGGAGACACTGTCCACGGTCAGCCCGTCTGTCGGGTGGGTGACGATGATAATCGCATCCACGAACTTCTGGACGGCCAGGGTGCTGCCGGACGAGGCTGTCACAGAGGTCTTCACGCCGGGCGCGCCGGTGAACGTGACCGGCAACCTGGTGCCTCATGGACAGGCGACGAGGGTCGACGGCGGATGGCGTGTGTCCGGTCAGTGGCCTCTCGGAAGCGGCTGTCACCAGGCCGACTGGATGGCCAGCGGCGGCTGGCTCCACGACGACCAGGGGCCGGTCATGGAGAACGACATACCCGCCTGGAGGGTCTTCTACACGCCGATCAGCCACTGCCGCATCCTGGATACGTGGCACTCAACGGGCCTGCGGGGTTCGGGCAGCCACGACTACACGATTGACGACGTATTCGTTCCCGACCGTCTGGTGTCCCAGCACCCGCTGCGAGCGCCGAATCTTCGATCTAGCCGTCACTACACCTACAGCGCAATGGTGGTCGCCGCGATGGCGTCCGTTGCGCTGGGCGGAGCTCGGGGCGCGGTCGACAGCCTCATCGAAATCATCGGTGCGAAGCAGGAGTTGCCGAGCAGTCGTCCGGCGTCGGTCAGTTTCGACAAGCAGGGCGATCTGGGCGCCGCAGAAGCCCTCGTCGGCAGCGCCCGCGCCTACCTGCGTGACACTCTGGGACAGGTGTGGTCGAAGATCACAGCCGGCGAGCCGCTGAGTTCGGAGCTGCGAGCCCGTTTCCGCCTGGCCTGCACCAACGCAGGAACCTCCTCAGTCGACGCGGTCGACCGGGTGTACCGAGCCGGAGGCACCGACTCCATATACACATCCTCCCCGGTCGAGCGACTCTTCCGCGACGTACACACCGTCGCCGCCCACGTAGCCATGCGCCCCGCAACCCTAGCCGACGGCGGAGCCCTCCTCCTCGGCGAAAGACCAAACATGCCAGGCTTCTAGGGGAGCCTCCTGCGTGGCGGCCGCTTACTGGACAGGGTCGCAACGTACGCCTTTGTAGTAGTCTATCCAGACTGGACACTCGGGGCAGCCTGCTGGAGTTAGTTCCAGAACACACGCGGAAGGCAAAAAACCATGACCCAGAAGGTGCGACCGGACGACGAAAGACTAAGCTGGCAGGGCGCCATATCATTCAACGACTCGGCAGACTGGCGGATGCCGTGGCGAATCCCCTTCGACCAGATTTCGCTGTTCCCGCCGGATGCCCTGCGAGAGCGGGCCGCCATGCCCGCGGGCGTCAGAATCTCCTGCCACTCGGATACCGACTTCCTGGCCGGATACGTGGAGCCTGCCGACGAGCCCGGCAGCGTCGACCTCTACTGCGACGGTGAGCTGCAGGGCTCCGTTGAGCTGTCAGGACAGACTGGCTTCCGGTTTGAGGGCCTGCCCGCAGGGGAGAAGCTGCTCGAGCTCTGGCTGCCCCAGCATGGGGAGTTCAGACTGCGAGGTCTGGAGGTGTCCGAGGACGCTTCCATCAGCCCATACGAGGACACCCGTCCGAAGTGGGTCACCTACGGAAGCTCCATCACCCACTGCCGCACGGCTGAGAGTCCCAGCTTCACCTGGCCGGCAGTGGCAGCCCGCAGGCACGGACTGAACCTGACCTGCCTGGGCTACGGCGGCAACTGCCATCTGGAGCCGATGATCGCACGGATGATGCGGGACCTGCCGGCAGACTTCCTCTCGATGAAGGCAGGCATCAACATCTACGGTGCGAATAGCCTGAGCATCCGTACCTTCCGGTCTGCCATCATCGGGTTCGTGCAGATAGTGCGCGAGAAGCACCCCGACACCCCGTTCGTGGTCATCTCTCCGATCTTCTCCCCGCCGCGTGAAACGACTCTCAACGCCGTGGGCTTCACCCTCGAGGACATGAGACAGGAAGTGGCGGAGGCGGTCGAGGCGCTGAGGGGCATGGGCGACGCCAATCTCCACTACCTCAACGGGCTTGAGCTGTTCGGGCCGGATCTCGCTCACCTGCTGCCAGACGACCTGCACCCGGACGCTGAAGGCTACAAGATCATGGGCCAGAACTTCGTGGACAAGGTGGCCTCCAGTTTCTTCGTGTAAGACGCCGGGTACAATGATCGCGATTACGAATTCTACGATGTCTCAACACATACCAGGAGGTAAGCCATGACCACGCAGCAGCCGATTCGGATTGGGTTGATCGGTGCGAACATCCACCAGGGCTGGTCGCCGAGGGCGCACCTGCCCGCGCTGGAGGCGCACTCCCAATTCGACCTCGCAGCCGTCTGCACCAGGCGCCAGGAGTCGGCGGACGAGGCGAAGGCGGCGTTCAACGCAGGCAGCTCGTGGGACGACTACAACCGGATGCTGGCCGACGCCGGCATCGACGCCGCCACGATCTCGCTCCGGGTGCCGTCGCACTACGAGCCGACCATGGCGTCGCTGCGGGCAGGCAAGCACACCTTCACGGAATGGCCTCTGGGCCGCACCACCGCCGAGGCCGTCGAGATGGCCGAGGTCGCCCGTCAGCAGGGCGTCAAGACGGCGGTCGGAGTGCAGGCCAGGGCCAACCCAGCCATCATCCACCTGCGCAACCTCGTGGCCGACGGGTACGTGGGACGGGTGATGACCTGTCACGTGCGGCTGATGCGCGATGGCGTGCTGTCTCGGGTATCAGGACGAACGTGGCAGCGCGACGTCGAGCTTGGCGCGAACACCCTGACCATCGCCTGCGGCCACACCATCGACGCGCTGTGCAGTGTGGTCGGCGAGTTCGCTGACGTGGCCTCCGTGGTCAGCACACAGGCCAAAACCTGGCACGAGACGGACACCGGCAAGGACCTGCCTGTGACCTCGCCGGACAACATCCTAGTCAGCGGCAACCTCAAGAGCGGCGCAGTGGCGTCGGTACAGGTCAGCAACACCGCCTGGGCGGGAAGCGGCTACCGGATGGAGGTCTCTGGCGAAGAGGGGACGCTGGTGGCGGTCTCGATGGACTCGCCCCAGTTGCAGAACGTGAGAATCCGGGGCGCCAGGGGAGGCAGCAACGACCTCGAGGACCTGACTCCGCCCGCGGAGCTGAATCCCGCGCCGGAGATACCTGACGGGTCGGCATACAACGTGGGCCAGCTATATAGCCAGTTCGCAGCGTCGATCCGAGGCACGTCCAGCGCAGTCCCCGCGGTCCCCGACTTCGACCACGCCATCAGCCTGCATCGCCTGATCGACGCCATCCAACAGTCCAGCGACGAAGGCCGCCGCGTAACCGTGGCGTGACTTGATCACGCTGAAAGGAGACACCCATGCTGAAACGCGCTAAAGCCAGTGACGCCAAGTTCGGAGCCATCGTGGGAGTGGTACTCGGCGGCGCCATCGGATGGGCGTTGGGTGACATTCTCGGCATAGTTATCGGAGCCGTGATTGGAGCAGTCGTCGGCGCTGTGATTGGGGCGTTCGCCAATGTCATCGGCTACCGGACCTTCTACCCCTAGACCCCACATGGCGTTCATCTGGCAGTTCATACTTGGCCCGATTGCCAGCGTCGTGATTATCGCGGCCGGGCTCGCAGCGGCACTCGCCGGGTGCGACGCTGATCCGTATCCGGCGGACCGTGACACGTCCGAGCGCATCGAGTCGGAGCTGGAGGGACGGTCCTTCCGCCAGTTCGATCCCTCGAAAGATGAGAGCCCGCGGAGGGCGGTCATCCTGGATTTCCACGACGGACTCAGCATCTGGGGTCAGTACGCCGAGGGCGGTCACGCGGTCAACGAGTGGGAGATCAGGGCAGGGGACTACCGCATCGAATGGACCGGCGACGACTCTGAGATCACCCTGGTCCCGCTGGCTGCAACGTCAGAGCAGCAGTTCCCCCGCCAGTGCACAGACTGCGTCCCTACGGCCGGGGTATCGATCTCAGTCAGGAACGTCTTCGACAGCGGCGGCGTAGAGTTCAGGATCAACGACCCAAACAGCGTCCTCCCTCTGCCATTCCCGGTGTTCAGTTCATGGACCCGATTCAACGAGGACATATACGTCAACTGATGGATGCCGAGCCAGGGACAACGAACTGCTGAATCCCACGTGCGCCGGTAGCTGGCGCGGCAGGTGGGACTTTACGAGCCAGGTCGGAATCTGCCGGGCTACGCGTTGAACCCGTAGTCGCGTTCCACCCGCGCCACGCGCACCTTGTAGCTCCTGTAGTAGCTGTCGCGGCCCCGCTGCTGGATTACGAGATGCTCCGCGAGCTGCTTGAAGGCGCCTATCGACTCGTCGCTGTCCCAGTACGATACGGCGATGCTCAGGTCATCGTCGCCCGCGGCCTCGATACCCAGAAATCCCGGCTGCTGCTTGGCCAGCTCGAGTATCGTCTCGGTGTCCTCAGCATAGCCCTCATGATTGCCAGTATGCGTAGACGAGAAGATCGCCGCATAGTACGGTGGCTGTGGCGTATCTGCCTGTGTCATGTGTTTTGCTTCCTTTGGAATGAAACTGCGGAGACGCTGTCTGCGCGTAACGCCGGGAGCATATTGTACCTGACCGGGATACGCTCCGAGCGTGTCTCAGACGGCCCCGTCAGCGGTTCGCCATCCAGAAGTCGTTGGCCTTCTTGTCGAACTTTCCGTGTCCCGCCAGGTCGTCGAGCCATACCCAGGTCTTGTTCAGCCACCTCCACCGGAAGTTCCTGATGAAGAAGCGCGGTATCGCGTACATCTTGCTGGGCGGCTTGGTCCAGGCGCACCTGCGGACACACGTGCTGCACGTGCTGCCGACACGGATCTGGAACGTGCTGCACTTCTCAGCATCCACCTTCCACGAGAGCACTCCCGACGCGTTGCTCTTTGCAAGCGGCTCGAAGCTTCGTTCGCCCGTCGTGATGGCCTTGGTGCCGCACTTCGGGACACACTTCTGACACGCGTTGCAGAACTCGGTGATGCCGGAGTCCACGGCCCCGAGGGCCTCCAGCGGAAGGTCGGTGAAGATCTTCGAGATACGGCAGCGCGACCCCACCTTGGGGTTGATCAGCAGGCCGTGTCTCCCAAGCTGACCGAGACCCGCGTCAACCGCCAGCGGGATGCTCAAGGCGGTGTCATTAGCCATCGGGATGGCGTTGTAGCCCAGCCCCCGTATGAACTCGGCCGTCATCCATAGCGTCGGCGCCATCCGGGCGTATGCCAGCGTGCTGAGTCCCTCGGTGAGAAGCGCCGGAGCGTACTCCGTGCCGTCGATGTCCTTGCCCCACTCGTGGAGCATCACCACGACGTACTTCATCTCCTTGGGGATGACCCGGGTCCCGTCTTCGAGACGAGTGGGCCGGTCGTGCTGTTCGTACCCGGGCTCATCGGAGAACTTGATCGGGTAGGCCTCCTTCGTCTCTTCGTCGAAGTAGTGAGAGTACACCCACCGGCGGTCCAGCTCAGCAAAGCCGACCTGGTCTGCACCGAACATCTGTGCAGCCTTCCGCACGACCTGCGACGCCTCTTCAGGAGTGGTCTCGGGCCGACCCGTGGGTGAGGGCTCAACTTCGGACTGCCATGCGTTGGCCGGCCTGTCCGACTGGTTCTTCGAGAAGTTCATCAGATTCAGCAGCGAGTCCGCCGCCTCTTCCAGGCCCCACGCCGTGGCCTCGAATCCGACGCGCCCCTTCTCCGTGAGCTGTCGCTGCTTGACCTTCAGCTTGTCCCGTTCAGCCTTCGAGCGGGCATCCCAGATCATCTGAGAGCCCATGTGGTCTCTCTGGTTGAATCGGACGTAGGAGTCCTGCACGTCGTACATTTCAGCGGCCGTAACGTGGCCGTTCGTCTGCGTACCCCCATTCGAATGGGACTTATCGGGCCGCCGTCGCTCAACTTTCATGGCACAAACTCCCCTCCACGTAACACCTCGTCACATGGTGGAGCCTGACCGGCATTTTTGCAAATGCCCCAGCCGTCATTCCGGCGAAGGCCGGTATCCAGAGTTCGCGGCAGATCGCCATAAATCAGAACCATCTGGACACGGTACTAGAGCCTGCCCCGTGCCCTCAGATGAACGCACTCCGCAGGTCGTTCTTTCGGGATCGCAGAGTGTGAACGAACGACGCCGCTCCCAGACCTGGTGAACCGGATAACTGCGCCGTCCTCCCTTCTACGATGCGTGACTACGGCCCGTCCACGTAGTCCATGTCAGGATGCAGGTCCCACCTGTATGTGTCGGGTGGGTCAACCGTCTCGGCCCACTCCCTCATGACCTGCTCGTCACGCTGGGCCATCGCCATCTTGCTGGTGACCTCGTCGGGGTCCCAGCCGTCCAGCACCCGTGCGACGAGCTCATCTCTAATTGCGCTGTAGGCCGGGTCCTCAGCCAGGTCGTTCAACTCCTGCGGGTCCTCGGCCAGGTTGAACAACTGTGGCCTCATGCCATGGTAGTAGTTGAGCTTCCACTCCTCGTAGCGGACCATCCGCTGCACCGACCCGTCGGGCGGTGAATGCACGTCGAACGGCAGACCGTCCCGCTGGGCATACATCACGAACTCGGAGAAAGCCACATCCTCCCAGGACGTTCCCTCAGGGTCGTTCAGGAGACCGATCAGGCTCCGACCGTGCGAGCGCGGCAGCGAAGGCGAGCCGGTCGCCTCGAGCATTGTCGCGTTCAGGTCGAGCTGGTTTATCACGCGGTCGCACCGCTCCCCCTCGGGCAGAACGCCCGGCCATGAGACGATGGTGGGAACCCGCACCGAGTCCTCGTAGAAGGTCTGCTTCCACCACAGGTCGTGCTCGCCCACCTGCTCTCCGTGGTCAGTCGTGTAGATGACCAGCGTATTGTCCTCGAACCCGTTTTGCCGGAGGGCGTCAAGCATCTCTCCAATCAGCGCGTCCGTCCGGGTTACGAGAGCCCAGTACGCCGTGCGGCAGCGCATTATCTCCTCGTCCGACACCTCCTCTATGCCAGTCCTGCTTCTCCACCACTGGAAGTATGGGTGGAGATCGTCCGAATAGGGCTCGCGGATCCGTGGCATTGGCACCTTGCCGACATACTCGTCGTAGTCCTCCTTGCGCGCCACGAAAGGCTGGTGTGGAAGCATCATCCCAACGGACAGGGAGAACGGCTCAACCTCGAAACCGGAACGCTTCCTGATGCCGAGCCTGTTCAGGTAGTCCACCGTCGCCGCGGTCACGTACTCATCGTGTACCTCGTATGCGCTCTGGCCGTAGCCCGATTTCTCGAGCGCGACACGCTGCGGTCCAGCGGTTCCCTCAAGATCTCCGTGGTCCACCGGGCGGATGCTGCCCATGTAGTTTGGGCTGTGGTCACCAACGTAGCGCTCGGCGAACCCGTGAAGCTGGTCCTGGCCAACGAAGTGAAGACGACCTATCTGTATGGGTCGATAGCCCGCCGCTCCCATGGCGTGGGCGTAGGTCGGAATCGCCGAACTCAGTATCTGGGTGTTGCACCAGACCTCGTTCTCATACGGGTACTGCCCCGTCAGCAGGGACATCCGCGACGGTACGCAGATAGGAGAGGCGCAGTAGGCGTTAGTAAGAACCGTGCCCCTCGCTGCCAGCGCGTCCAGGTTCGGAGTGCGGACAGTGTCTTCACCATAGCAGCCGGAGATGTTGGGGTTGTGCTGGTCGGACTGGATATAGAGGATGTTCGGACGCTGCGCGCCGCTCTGCGAATTGCCGTTGTCTACCATACGTGTAAGTCCTCCGCGTTAGTCAAGGCCGCCGCGCCCACGATTATGACTTCGCCCAGGCCTGTACCAGCTACGACCATCACCTGAGCGACGAACCTGATGCCGGGCTAGACAGTCCTGATGCTCCCTCCGATAAGCATCGCCAGTTTAACTGAGGCCTCAAAGAATCTTGAACTCTTCCGGAATCCCATCTCCAATCACCCAAATGGTGGCCAGAGACACCTAAGAAATGTAATTTGTCCACCCGACTAGGGCTGACTGGCCCTGTGGACAATCCTACGATGTTCATTAAGCAATGTTGGCAACTTACAGAACACCATGAGGTCAAAATGAACATCGCAACGCAAATTCCCTCTGTCAACTTCCATTTGTGGAAGCCATGCAACATGAAATGCAGATTCTGTTTCGCCACCTTTCAAGACATCGGACAGAACACGCTCCCCAAGGGGCATCTGCCCCGTGAGGAATGCCTGACCGTGGTAGAAGCGCTGGCCACGGCGGGGTTCGACAAAATCAATTTCGCTGGCGGGGAACCCACCCTCTGCCCATGGCTTCCTGACCTGATACAACGAGCCAAGGAACTGGGTCTCACCACGTCCATTGTCACCAACGGCAGTCGCATCCACTCAGAATGGTTGGACCGCATACATGGCTGTCTGGACTGGGCGGCGGTTAGCATAGATACCGTTGATGAGGAGAAATTGAAACTCATGGGAAGAACCACGCAGGCCGGTCCATTGAGCGAGACGGACTATCTGCGAATCACGGATATGCTGAGAGAGCATGGCATCCGAGTGAAAGTCAACACTGTAGTCACGCGGATGAATTGCGACGAGGACATGACAGCCTTTATTGGCAGAGCGGGTCCAGAACGATGGAAACTGCTCCAGGTACTTCCGATCACGGGACAGAATGATGCCCAGATTGATCCCTTTGTGATCACCCATGACGAATTTGACCACTACGTGGAACGCAATCGATACGTGGAGTCCTTGGGCATCAAGGTGGTACCGGAAAGCAATGAGATGATGGTCGGTAGCTACCTTATGGTTGACCCAGCCGGCCGCTTCTTCGACAACGTAGGCGGAGCACACTCGTACAGCCATCCCATAAACCAAATCGGTGTTGAGGCTGCGCTGAGGGAGGTATCGGTCGACCCTGACAGGTTCACGCGGCGGGACGGCCATTATGACTGGTAATAAGTACGAGGACAATATGACTGAACACGAAGTGATGCCCCATCTTCCCACCAGTGGCCAGATACTTGGAGCTCTGGTAGGGAAGCTGGGCATCAGACCTGAGACACTTCGGGACAGAACTGCGCGGCGGTATTACGCTGCCGACCTGAAACATCTGGTGAAGGATTCAACCAGAGAAGAGATCATCGGAAACATAGCGGAAGTACTCACAGACTCCGGGTTCGTTGCGCCGCAGGAGGTGAGGGAGGACAACTACGCTTTGGCGCCAACGCTGGCCTCCATGCTTCAGTGGCATGCGGACAATTGGGACCTAGTGAGATCGTTCATGCGCCGAAGGACGATGCCGGTACTGTCTAGCAATCTGTCTGAGGTATGGCAGGCATACGTAAGACTCGCCTCCATTGATCTTGCCCTACGGGTGGCTGCCCACCTGCATATTGCAGGGGCGTCTCCCGAAGCTCTGAACTTTCTTGGTTATGCTAACCGGATGGGACGTGGGGACTATCTCAATCACAAGCGCCAGCAGGCCGGGCTCACACTTGAGGATCTCGCTGAAGAGGTCGGGGTGGACAATCACACCGTTGACGGCTGGATGTACGATGGCACACGGCCATCCAATGACAATCTCACTAAGACAGCGACTGTGCTGGCTGGCAGGATTGAAGGGTCAACTTCACCGAACGTAGCACTTGAACTACATGCCCTCTACTGGGTCAGCGATATCGCCGACCTGTTGGCCGAGCACATGGATAGTGATGCAGTGGAAGAGGCCATTGGGCGATTACAGAAGTACGCGTTGGCAACCTATCATCTTATCGATGAGTTCGTTCCCCCCGCCCGCCGTGCAAAAGATCTCATTGTGCTGGCGGATCTGGGCACTGGTGCCCGCGTAGCGAATCCCTTGCTTGCAGCCCTGATCGAACAGGAAACAGATGGCGAGTGGCAGAAGGATCTGGTGCCCTTCGGGTTGGATTGGGTTTTTCGCATTCTCTCGGCCAATCTAAATGCCCGCCTTGCCGGGGAGGATGATCTCACCAAGAAGCCCATAGGACCGTCGCTTGATGAGGCGGATGCGGATAACCCTGAGGCTTATGCCCATTACAGGCTCTCATTGGAACTGAAAATGCAGGGGAACCCTCCCGAGGCTGCGGCTGAACTGGAGAAAGCGATACAACTGGACCCTCTGAACGCGATGTATCACTATGCGTTGGGGTCGATGAAGACCGGTGCGGCCATGTGGACTGGCAGGACGACCCTTGTTGACGAGGGACTGGATGAATTACGGGTGGCAGCGGCGTTGAACCCCAACTGGATCCTCCCCTGGACCGAAATCGGCTCAACGCTGCACCATACCGGCAGATCGGCAGAGGCAGTAACACACCTGCGAAACGTGACTCCGGAGTGTGGCCCTTTGGATTCGGAATACCACAGCACCTTGGGTGCAGCGTACTGGAAGGTAGGAAAATTGGCGGAGGCTCTATCAGCTTTCGAAGCTTCCCTCAAACTGGATCCTGAGGAGACTTCCACTCTATTGGCAGCTTCGGAACTCGCACTATTGCTCGGCGTCAAGGAGAAGCACAGGAAGTACCTGAGAAGGGCCAAGCATTTTGGAGTGGAGGAAGATTCCCTCAAAGTCTGGGAACTGCTCAGGGAATTCGGCCAGGAGGACTAGTAATCTGGAGAGCAACAGGGCCCAGGGCAGGTCGGAGTCCACATTGGTTGCGTGGGCCCGTCCATGTGGTTGCGGCACACGATTATGACTCCCCTATTTGGCCGGGAGATCCGGGCCGGGCTTGTGACCTACGACACTGGTACATAGCAGGTAGCCGAACTTGCCTGCCGTTACATTGAGCGTGCAAGAACCCGAACCGGGTAGTGATCCGCAATGTATCCGCTGCCACCGCCCAAATGTCCCAGACCAACCGCCCCCCAATTTGTTCGGACTTCCCCCTTGGGATACACTGGGGCCATCTGCGAGGGTAGGAGCCAGACCCTCGCGCTACGCACATCTTGTTGGAGGAGACCTGATGGCAAACACCCCCTTGTTCCCCGTAACGGTCGTTGGGAGTTGGCCCCGATCCACTGAGCTGATCAGGGCGCTGCGCCGAAAGGAAGCCGGCGAGATCACCCTGGACGAATTCAACGCTCTGGCCGACGACGAAGTGCTGGCCTGCATCCGGGCTCAGGAGGAGGCCGGTGTAGACATCATCAGCGACGGTGAGCTGCGCCGGGACAACTTCTACTCTTTCGTCACCGACAAGCTGAACGGAATGCAGCTTATGAAGGTGTCGGAAGTGATGGACTACTCGCGGGACCGCGCCCGGATGGAAGAGATGCTGCGGGCCCTCGACGTCCCAGCCTTCGCCATCAAGAGCCCAATCGCGGTCGACCGCCTCGGGAAACGACAGGGACTGGCCCTCGATGAGCTGGCCTTCCTGCGGAAACACACCGACCGGCAGATCAAGATTCCTCTGCCCGGACCATACATGCTGACACGCTCAAGCTGGTTCGAGGGCCTCTCCGACTCGGTGTACCCCACGCCTGAAGACCTCGCCGCCGACGTGGTTGAGATCCTCCGGGAGGAGATCGTCGCCCTGCGCGACCAGGGCTGCGACTTTGTGCAGTTGGACGAGCCCATCCTCAGCCAGGTGGTGTTCGGCGAGGAGAGCACCGAGACCTTCATGTGCGCCGCACTCCCCAACCGGCGCGACCCCACGGACGAGCTCGAATTTGCAGTGCGGCTGATGAACGAGACCCTGGAGGGAATCTCCGGGATCAGGACCGGCGTCCACATCTGTCGCGGCAACTGGAGCAAGCGGGAAGAGGTGCTGCTCGAGGGCAACTACGGACCGATGCTTCCATACCTCTCCCAGATGAACATCGACCAGCTCGTGCTGGAGTGCGCCACGCCCAGGGCCGGGGAGATGGAGGTCTTCAAGGAGTACCGTAACGAGAAGGAGATCGGCTTTGGAGTCGTGAACCCCCGGTCGGACGACATCGAATCGCCGGAGCAGATCGTCGACAGGGTCAAGGAGCTTCTCCATTACTTCGATCCTGAGAAGATTTACCTCAATCCCGACTGCGGATTCGGCACCTTCGCCGAACGAAACGTCAACACCCACGAGATGGCCTTCAGGAAGATGCAGGTAATCGCAGCCGGCGCCGAACAGGTGCGGGCTGAGTATCGGTAGTGCCGG
The DNA here is from genome assembly GCA_964537915.1 of uncultured Dehalococcoidia bacterium. Taxonomy (GTDB): domain Bacteria; phylum Chloroflexota; class Dehalococcoidia; order Lucifugimonadales; family UBA1123; genus VXRN01. Next base: position 22,744 of record CAZIDM010000014.1, on the reverse strand, counting down.
GATGGTTTAGAGTTCTCGCCGAATCGAGATCAATCGGCGTTCACAAAGGAGTTGGAAATGGCGGAAGAGAGAGACCTCAACGGGCTGCCCCGAGAAAAGCTGGCCGAAGTCCTGGATTCCTTTCGTGACCCGGAGGTGTTCAACGCGGTAACCGGGCCGTGGAAGTCGCGGGTCGTCTGGCAGGACGGGATGCGGGCGCGCGCCTACATGCGCAATCACCAGGTCGACATGGACGAACCCGGCGACCTGACCGCCACCGACGTCGCCGCCAGCGCCCACGAGCAGCTCCTGTCGGCTATCGGAAGCTGCATGACTGTCGGATTCGTGGTCAACGCCACCCAGAAGGGCGTCCGCGTCCATGACCTGGAAGTTGCCGTAGAAGGCTACTTCGACAACATACGCAAGTGGGCTGGCGTCGAGGACGAGGGCAACCCCGGCTATGGCAAGATATCGGCCAAGTGCTTCGTACGCGCCGATGCAGACGATGAGACCCTGCGGGAAATCTGGCGACTGGCGGTGGAGGGCTCTCCCGTCACCCAGTCGGTGGCCAACCAGACCGCCGTCGAGACTGACTTTGAAATGGTCGGCTAATGGTCACGTTCGTTTCCGCGGACTGGGTCTCTGAACACATCGACCGGCCGGGGTACCTGATAATCGACCCCCGGTCGGCCATGCGCTACCTGATGGGACATCTGAGAGGGGCGGTCAGCGTCCCTTTCAAGAAACTGCAGGGGGCGGACGGACGACTCGGTCCGCCGGAGCAGCTTGCCGCCGCCTTCGGCGAGGCAGGACTGGGCGACGGCATTACCCCAGTACTCTACGACCACCAGGATGGCCGCAACGCCGCCATGGCCGCCTGGGTCCTGGAGTACCTTGGCCTCGACAACGTTCACGTGATGGACCTGCTGTTCGAGGACTGGAAGGAAGAGGGCCGCGAGGTCCTCTACCGCCCCGTCCCAACAGAGCCAAGAGCCTTAACGCCTCGCCTCAACCCATCGGTGCGGACTACGATGGACAATCTGTCCACCACCGGCGGAGCGAAGCTCCTGGACACACGCACACCGGAAGAGTATCGCGGACTGCCGGAAATGGACCCTCGCCCCGGGCACATCCCCGGCGCTGTTAATCTACCTCACTCCGAGATGGCCGGCGCCGGAGGAAGGCTGCTCATCGAGCCGGAGCTGTTGAATCGGCGGCTGGCGGAAGTCGGCATCACGCCCGGCGACACGGTCGTGGCATACTGCCGCAGCGGCGTCCGCGCCTCACTTGCTTACCTGTCCATGCGGCAGGCCGGCTACGACGTCAGACTCTACGACGGCTCCTACGCAGAGTGGATGGACAGCGACCACCCGGTAGAGGCCTAACCCACCCGCCCTGAGACCTATCCCGCGAGCATCTTGGCCGCATCCGTTCGCCCTGAGCTTGTCGAAGGGCCGTCCATTCATGGTTCGACAAGCTCACCACGAACGGACTACACAGGTGACACTCGAAGATGAAAAGACCCTGCTACACCTACAACGACACTTGACGCAATCGTGCATATCACCCTAGAGTGTGATGTTTTCTAACTTCATACGCCCTTCATATAGCATCGTATACACACGCCGCATCTATACATAATCCGGCTGTATGAATGTGCCAAGCAACACATCACGCACCTAAAAGGGATGCTAATGCCCGAGGTGGTCCACACATGCTGAAGCGGGCCGGAGTCCACTTCCAGTCGAGGGTGGTTTCTGGAATCCTCGCACTGTTACCAATAATCATCCCGGTCGCTGTTGTCGTGTACCTCGTGAACCTTGTGGATTCAGCCGTGGTCCCGTGGGTAGAGGGCGCAGTCAGACGACTGTCCGGTGGAGCTCTTGGGGTCCCGAACATCCTGGGCATTGGGTTTGTTCTGACGATCATCGCGTTCTACCTGGTGGGACTGATGTGTTCGACGAAGTTGGGCGGAGGCGTCATCACATCGCTGACCGATGCAATGTCCAGGATTCCGGTGATCAGGTGGTTGGTTGGGGCGACCCGGCAGGGGACCAGCATGGCCACCTCGCAGTTTCACTTCAGCCGCGCGGTCTTCATCGAGTGGCCCAGAGAGGGTTTGGTGGCACTGGGATTCGTGATGGCCAGGGTCTCAAAGCCCGGTACAGGGGAGTCTCTCGCAATCGTGTACATTCCGACCGCACCGAACCCGACGTCAGGGAACATGGCCATGGTCAACGAGGACGACCTCTTTGAGACAGACATGACGACCGAGGACGCCATGAAGTGGGTGTTCTCTGGCGGACTCGTACCGCCGGACACGATCGCGTTGGGAAGGACGCCGGTGGAGTACCGTGACCAGTCACAATACACCGGACGATTCGAGAGGCAACGACCTGGCGGGGAGTCGACCGACGATGGAGTGTAGTGTTTTCGGGCGCGGCCTGCGATCCGTCAGGGCAGGAAGCGACGACCACGAGGCGATTACGGGCGCTTCTTCGCCTGGCCGGGAATAGCGTGCCTAGATGACGCTTCTCTCAGCCAGAGTTGCCAGTTGCGTCTTGGTCAGGCCCAGCTCTCCACACAAGATCTCCTCGTTGTGCTCGCCGATCAGAGGCGCCCGCCTCGAGATACCCCAGGGTGAGTCGTTGAAGATGCCGGCGGGACCTGGGTGTCGGAACTTCTCGCCTAGCTCCGGATACTCCACTTCTGCCCAGAACCCCCGGTCCTCGAGATGCTGGTCCTTCATCACATCGTCGGGAGACCAGACCGCACCTATGTTGAAGCCCCGATTCTGCCCGCCGCGATATACCTCGTCCCGGGTGATATTGCCGATGAGGTAGAGGAACAGCTCGTTATCGGTAATGGCATCAGGGTGCCGCATCTTCTCATCCAGCAGGTCGCGCGCCAGTCCTACTTCGTCCATCCATTCCCCCAGCACGTCCAGACGCTCCGAGGTCAGCCGGTTCAGGATCTGAGCGGCGACATTGACGTAATTTCCGTCCGTGCATCTGTGCTGAGTGGTCTCGGTGGGCGTTGGCGAGGCATGGCGGCCGGTCTGCCGCCGGACTATCTCATTGCCGTAGATATATACGTTCACAGCCGCTTCGGTCGTCAGGGCGCACGCGTCGTGGATGGAGGCATCGATGTATTGCCCCTGGCCGGTCACCGTCCGATGCACCAGGGCAGCCCCGATGGCGATATAGGCAAAGTGGCTCCCTATGTGCCAGGCTTGCCCTCCGCCAGGTGCGATGGGTGGCGCGTCGGGCACGTCCTCCTCAGAATAGCCGCAGGAGGCCATCTGCCCGCCGGCGGCCAGGTGCAGCAGATCGCTGGTCTTATAGTCCTTCCAGGGCCCCTGCTGACCGAAGGGTGTCAGAGAACACATGACCAGGCCAGGGTTGTCCTTCTTCAGGTCCTGGTGCCCCAACCCCATCGAGGCCATGTATCCGGGACGGCAGGTTTCCAGAATCACATCCGCCTCTTCCGCCAGCCGCCGGAACAGTCGCCGACCATCGTCGGTTTCCAGGTCCAGGGTAATACCCCGCTTCGAAGTGTTGTAGTGCCAGAAGGACAGGCTCCGGTCCGGGTGAGGAACATCCTTGTAAAATGGCCCTACGGTCCGGGCGGTCTCTCCTCCGGGCGGCTCGACCTTGATAACGTCCGCCCCCATGTCAGCCATCAGCTTGCCACACCACTGGCCCGTCTCGTCGACAAGCTCCAGCACCCGCAACCCTGCGTAAGCGCCCGTCGGGTCCGGGCCCGGGACGCCGGTTGGCGCCGGAACGGGATTCGGCCCCGCCTCACTTCCGTCCCACTCTGCTGGCGAGTCCGGGTCCATCATCTCGCTCAGATACGGGTAGGGGTCAGTGCTCAGGTCCTTCGGCCAGAAGGTGCCGTCCCCTAGACCGTCAGCCAGTTCCTGGTGGCTGATGCCCAACATACCTTCGAACACCTCCCTGTTGTGCTGGCCGATCAGCGGTCCTGGCCTGCTATTGACCGCCGGTGTCTCCGACATCTTGAAAGGTGCATTCTGGAGGGGCCAGGTACCCAATACCGGATGTTCCACATCCTTGTACATCTCTCGATATCGCAGTTGTGGGTCGTTTTCCACCTTGTCCTGGGTGCTCTGGACAGGCATGGAAAGCACTCCCGCCGCCTGGCACCGCTCCATGACCTCGTATTTGCCCAGGGTCTTCGTCCACGCCTCAATGCCGTGGTCCATCTCCTCCTGGTGCTCCAGGCGACCCTCAAGGGTGTCAAACTTCCGGTGGGTAGCCCAGGACGGGGAGTCCATTACGTCTACCAGCCTCCGCCAGTCCTCGTTGGAGAAGCAGGCGATGGTGCACCAGTCGTTGTACCCTCCGGGGCTGGTCCTGTAGGCGTTGTGAGGTGCCGCAGTCCTGCCCCTGTAGTTGCTTACAACGGGGGTGCCCGGCCAGTGACTCCGGTTGCCCGGCGGGTAACCCTCCCGCATTGCCGTACGCCCATTGGCCTGCATGTCCAGGAACACAGGGCCGTTGAGCGCCACTCCGGTGATCCATTGGGACTTGTCGACGTGCTGTCCCTGGCCGGTAACGTTGCGATGATACAGGGCGCTCAGGGCGTATATTGCACCGTACATGCCGCCCGTATCGTCCAGATACGACCACCCCCAACCGGCGGGAGGTTCGCCTGGCAGCCCGGACAGGTGGGTCATACCAGACAGGGCCTGAGCGATGGGCCCCATTGTCTTATAGCCCCGGTCCCGCCCCGTGTGCCCGAACCCGGACATCGACAGGTAGATGATGTTGGGCCGGAGCTTCTTCATGTTCTCGTAGCTGAGTCCCCACCGCTCCAGGACCCCATAGGCAAAGTTCTCGACGACGATGTCCGAGATGGCCACCAGGCGCCGTATGAGATCGATCCCTAGTTCGGTCTTGGTGTTGATGGTGATGCTTCGCTTATTGGCATTGGTGTCGTTGAAGTGGCCGCCGGTATTCAGGTTGATCGGCAGGCCATCGGGGGTCGTGTGGATGACAGTGGTGTTCGTGGCCCCCCTGGTGCTGGGCCTCTCCGGCCATTCGACCTTGATCACGTCGGCGCCCAGCGCTCCCAGCCAGCGCGTACACCAGGGCCCCGCCCGGACCCACGTAAAGTCCAGGACTCGAACTCCCGCCAAAGGTCCCTTCGCGGCTGCCACTCTCCCATCGGTCGACATCACGGATTTACCTCTGTCGCCAACTGCTTAACTGTTCTCACCAAGTATCCGTCGGGCAGGGTAACAGAATCGGTTTCCAGGCACACCAGCCCCAGATTGGCAGGCGCCCGCACTTGGAGCGCGGGCATCTTGCCCGCATCCGTTCGTCCTGTTGAAAATCCGCAGTGGCGGGAGCTTGTCGAAGGACGGTTGCCTCTCGAACTGCCCAAAAATCTGGAACAGTCTCAGCATCACTGTCAGCCTGGCTGCCACGCCGACGCCGCCAGTGAAACACTCTCGCCGACCGCAACGCCCCCCAACACCCCCGACCTAGATAGTCCTCACACTGCCCCGGACATACCCCGCGTCGTCCGATGCCAGGAACGCGATGACCGCCGCAACCCCATCGGGCGACGATAGTCCGGCCATGATGTCGTCGTACCTGTCGCGGTCGCCCGTGTTGGCGAGCTGCTCCTCGGTTGCACCGACCTTCAGCGGCGTATCCAAGCTCCCAGGCAGCACGTCGTTGACCCTGATGCCATGCCTCGACAGGTGCCCATCCAGCGTCATCGCCAGCCCGTGAGTGCCACCCTTGCTGGCCCCGTAGGCCACGGACGAGCTTCCTCCGACCACCCCGGCTCCCGACGACGTCAGTATGATCACGCCGCTCTTGGCGGGGATCATGTGCCTCGCGACGTGCTTGACGACGATGTAAGACCCCTTGAGATTGACCTCGATCACAGGGTCCCAGATCGACTCGTCAACATCGGTCACCTCGAGCCCGGACCCCTTCAGAATCCCGGCCAGATGCGCCAGAACGTCGATTCCGCCACCCAGCCACTCGGCGGCCTCGTCAACGCCGCTGCTGACCTCACCCTCATCGGTCACGTCCACGTGCCAGAAGCGGGCGCTGCCGCCGGAGTCTTCAATCGTCCTGAGCGTGGACTCGGCGTCGGAGTCGTTGACGTCGAACAGCGCGACGCGTCCGCCCTCAGAGGCTATCCGAATTGCGGTTGCGCGGCCTATGCCGGTCGATGCCCCCGTAACGAGCACACGCTTCTCATTAAGACTCGCCATGATTCTCTCCCGTCTGATTGTCCCACTCGATACCTGCAATCGGCGCGTACTTCCGGTACTCGACCGCGGCGTCAGCGTAGCGGTCGGGCGGCAGGTGCTCGATGAGCACGTGACCCTCAGGACACACGCGCTGCATCCCCCGGAGGAACGTCACGTGGTCCAGCATACCCGAGCCGATCTCCGCCTCCTCGAACCGCACCATGAGCTGGTCCACGACCGTGAAGTCCTTGGCGTGCGCGCCGATGGTGAACTCTCCGGTCAGGTCGAAGAACTCGTCGAGAATGCGGGTCGTGTCATAGGCGTCCTCGAGACTGCCGATGAAGTTCACCGGGTCCTGGTTGAATCCCAGCACCGGCGACCCGACCGCTTCGATGAAGTCCCGCACACGGCGCGCGGAGTAGAGCGGAGAGACAGCCCCGCCTTCCACCGCGACCATCACACCCTCGTCCTGCGCCGCCCGGCAGAACTTCCGCGAGGAGTCCACCAGCCTGTCGAACACCTCATCGCTCCGGTTGCCCGGATGCGGCATCCACGGCCCGCTCGAGTTCAGGCTGCCCGGTCGCAGGTACGTGTTCGGAGATCCAAGCTCGGCCGTGAGTCCGCACATGCGTCTCGCGAACTCGACCGCGGCCTCCCGCTCGCCCAGGTCCGGGCTCACCAGTCCGCCTCCATAGGCGCCGTTGGTCTGACCCACCAGTACCCCGGCCTCCTCGAACATCCCCTTCAGCCGGGCGATGTCCTCCGACGTCATGGAGACCGGATCCTGAACGACCACGTTCAGCGCCCCGAACCCCTCGTCAGCGACCTCCGCCAGCAGTCCCGGCGTGATGTTCCGCCAGTCCCCAGGTATCCGTCCCGCAGCCCCCAGCAGCATATTCTCATCTCCGATTGCGCCTACAAGCGATCCCGCCAAGCGCAGGCTACACATTGGCATCTCTCAGAAGTCTGGATGATGTGCTTCAGTCCGTCACGTTCTGAGTACCTTGTTCTGGCATCGAAACGCAGCAGTATTTCGTCCAGGAATCGAGAGTCATCGCGTTCGTAGTACCTAAAGACAGCATAAGCTACAAAGTCCGCCAACTGCAGCAGCCGGGTGTCACCAGACTGGCTGAAGTAAGGAATGTCAACGATGTTGCCGAGATATCCGAAACTAGTTCCTGAGCTCTTGAAGTCAGAGATCAGGGAGCGATACTTACCTTCTGTTTCATTGGAACGGTCAATGACGAGGAGCGCTTTCTGGGTATTCCCACGCTGGTGAAGAACCTGGACTGGATGTCATCGAGGCGATCGCTAAGCTGTCGAATCTGACCCTCATGGACAGCAATGCCGCCGATTACAAAGTGATCCTGGCTATTCCTGAATGAGCCTGGATTGCCAGACTCATCCAGGTAGACGACATACACGGTGAGTAGGAAGCCTTCCAGAAAGTAAAAGGCAACCGGGTGTAATTTCTTACAGCGGGTCAAAAGGTCGACCCTCCCAAGTTGCACTTTCAGCCTAGTCTATGCATGAGGGTCTGTCAACGCCGCGATCACTTTGGAGATGTCGGACTGGTATCCCTGTGAACACAACGGCGGACTCAGCCCCATTGGACCGGTCCGCCGTCAGTATTGGCTACAGGCTTTGGGCTGGCTACGCCAGGTGCTCCTCGATGAACGCGGTCATCTCTTCAAGAGCCTGCTGCCCGATGTCAGAGGAGAGGTCTGCCAGCACCCCTGGGCCCTCTCCGTCGAAGATCGTCACGTCGATCCGCCCGCCTGCGTTGCGGTACTGGCTGATGAACTCGTCCAGGTCCGGACGCGGGTGCGATGCCTCGTAGTCGCGCGCCACGCACAGCGTGGGCGGCAGCTCCGTGCGCTCGCCAGCGGCCAGGATTCGCGCCGGAGCGCCCTCTGCCATCGCCTCTTCGGTCACCCAGTACATGTCGTGCATCGCCACGGTGTTCGCGCCTATCGACTCGGGAGGCTTGACGTCTTCCCGGAGACCCTTGGCGTAGTGATACCGACCCAGAGGATCGATCACCGGCGACACCATGATCACGCAGTCCAGGGCGCCGTCGACGTCGCTCGCGCCATTGGTGAGCGACAGCGCCGCGTAGCGCGAGTCGTGAGGCCTCATACCCAGCAGCATCGCCTGGTGCGCACCGCTGGAGGTGCCCATCGCGCCGATCTTGCCAGAAACTCCGTTCCAGCTCTCGGCGTTGGCCTTGCACCAGCGGACTCCATAGTGGATGTCGGCCAGCGATGCGGGGTACGACGCCTCCGGCGGTACCCGGAAGTCCAGCGCCGCCACGATGACGCCGTTCCGTGCAATCGCCTCGTTGGCGACATCGCCGTTCTCACGGGTGCCGTTCACCCAGGCGCCGCCGTGAAGCTCGACCATTACCGGGAAGGGCCCGTCTCCCTGCGGCCTGAAGAGGCGAGCCAGAAAGGGCTTGTCGCCGTGCCGCAGATACTCAACGTCTTCGATTTTGACCTCATAGGTGGTCTGTTTGCTGATAGTCATGCCAAATTCCTTTCATCCAGATGAACTTTAGATATGGAAAAGACGCTCACGCCGCCCCGGCTTGGACGCCACTACTCACCACGCAGTCGCCGAAGCTCCGCCTCAAGCTCGGCAGCGCGGGACTCGGCAATATCAGCGCGAGCCTCGGCAGTCTCTGCGCGAGCCTCGGTTTCGGCGTGAGTCCGAAGATAGCTCTCCGTAATCGGGTCGAAGAACCGCAGCATCCCATCCTCCCAGCACACGTACAGTCCCAACGCCTCGCTGTACCCGCGAAGCTTATCTTCTTCCAGCGCTTCTATCGATACTGGTCCGTATTCGCCGTTCACCAGCCGATCACCGGCAAGTGCCGCATCGTGGTACTCCCCACCGCTCGGGTCGAAGCGCCAGTACTCTCCCACACCGAAGCGCTCGTAGTCCTGCCGCTTGTCAGTGTAGTCCGTCCTGCCGGTCGTGGGTGACGCCACCTCGAGCACGAAGTCCGGAGCCTTGCCCTGCCGGTCTATCGCGTATCCTCTCTGCTCCTCGATTAGCTCACGGTCGCCGCCGCGCACCATCATCAGGTCCGGTATCCGCACGTCGTCGCGCACAGGCAGTCCGGGGCTGACCGGCACCTCACATGCGACCGTTACGTCTGGTTCACCGGCGAAGTGGATCCCCAGAGAGGTCACAATGGCGGTCTCGTAGAGGTGTAGCCAGTTCTGCATGTCGTCTCGCGGCGGATACTCCGGGAAGTGTTGGAGCTTTCCTCCCCTCTCAGTTAGCGTAGTCGTCTTGCCGGTCATCTCGGACCTCTCACAGCTAAGTGGTTACGCACTGGTCGACCCTTGAGGCATTCTATCATCCGCAGGACTGGTGTAGCTGTCGGCATTCAGTCTCCTGAGCGAAACTGCTGCCACTACGAAATCACTCAGGGAAGCGCCGCAAGACGTAGATCGCCCCCGACAGCTTCCCGATCATGTGGTAACCGCCCCAGTAGCGGTCCGCCAACTCAATTGACGCCACGCGCATCGAGCGTAATCAGCTCCAGTATCTCCAGGCTTGTCACCATGCCGAGGAACTTCTCCGATTCCCGCTCCACCACGGGCATCGCCGTTACCGAAGTCTCCGTCATGCGTTGAAGAACGTCCTCCACCAGCTCGTCGTCCCATGCCCTGGGCGCTATGTGACGCACCACGTCGCCTATTGGCGTATGAGCCCACACCTCCCTGGGCAGGTATCGAAGCATACCCAGTGAGACGATTCCCGAAAACTCGCCGTTCCTGTCCACTACGACGTAGTCCTGCTGGTGAGGCAGCACCCACCGGTCGACAAACTCCCGGACGGACATTCCCGCCTCGGGATGCACGTGGGTGCGGTCGAGTATGTCGTCGACCCTGACGCTGTCCAGCGCGAAGCGCACGAGCGATGGAGGCAGCGGATCGGGAATGTTCGCATTTTCGGACGACCCGGTCCGGTTGATGGCGTACCGGATCAGAAGGGGAGTCAGCAGAATGTAGAGGAACATCACCATGGACAGGAGCGAGAACACGTCGTTTCCGATTATGCCAGTGTCCAGCAGCACCAGCAGCAGGGCGATCTCAGCAACTCCCTTGGCCATCAGTCCCGTCGCCAGCGGGAAGGGCCTGTCCAGTCGCGCCAGGAACGCGCCGATGAACGCCCCAGCGAACTTGCCCGCCAGCGGTATGGTCACAAGGGCCGCAATCGCCCAGAACGGCATCTCCATGAAAGACAGGTCCAGGTGCAGTCCGGCCGACGCGAAGAACAGCGGCACGAACAGCCCGTCAGCCACGCTTCTCATTCCCGGCACAACGTCTCGGCGCACCTGGTGGGGCAGCCCGGACAGCGCGGCCCCGATGAGCAGCGCCCCCAGCTTGCCGTGAAGTCCCATGTTCTCGGCCGCTATCACCATCACGAACAGTATCCCCAGGATGAGGCCGAACGACAGGTGCGGCACGTTGAGAAGGCGCTGAAGCAAAACGATGACCGGAGGGAACACCCGGACTGAAAGCAGCCACGCGATGATGGTGAAGGCAGCGATCTTTCCCATCAGCTCGAGAATGCTGAACGGAGTCAGGTCATGGTCGTGCTCTCCTATCGTGAAGCCCACCACCAGCATCGCGAGCAGCTCGGCGATGATCACCGTGGTGAATATCTGGATTCCGATCGGCTCCCGCAGACGTCCCTGGTCTGACAGCTCCTTCACCACCACGCCCAGACTGGAGAGAGACAGGATGCCCGCCAGCGCCAGCGAATCGGTGAATTTCAGACCCAGTCCGAAGTCGAAGAAGACGTCCGAAGTGACCACGAGCGAGACCAGGAGTGACGCAACCACCGATATGGTCGCGGCCACGAAGAAGCGTCCGCGGATAGTGGTGATGAAACCGCGAATGTCGATCTCATCCAGCCCAATCAGGAAGAAGAACAGGAAGCCGCCAATGCCCAGGAATGCCTGAAGCTCCACCGTAGGCTCGACCAACCCCGTTACCGGACCCAGTACAACGCCAGTCGCCATATACCCCACGATGGCGCTGAGGTGGAAGCGTCCGAGCACCCCCTCCGCCAGCTTGGTGACGATGATGAGAACCCCAATGGAGAGCAAAGCCTCGTGGGTCACGGTCTACTTGCCCAAGGATCCAATACTGAGTCCAGTTCAAAAACGACAGTTGACCCGCACCAGCCGTCATACCGACGAAGGAACGTCACCCCGTACTCCGATACGGGGCCGGTATCCAGAGTTCGCGGCAGGTCGCCATATATCAGGACCATCTGGACACTGTACTAATGATATCCCTCATCTCATGACAGTAGAAGCAAAGGGAGAGTATTACCCGCACTGTGCCCTGGCCTTTCCCGACCTAAGAAAGCCAGAGACGACCTGTGAGATTTTACACCATTGCGGTGGCTGCCACCGTCGGATGAGGCTCGTACCTGTATCAACTTGGTCGGCGCCTTACTGTGGGATCAAATGCCCCCTCTCCCTGAGGGAGAGGGTTAGAGCCTGCCCCGGACCTGATCCGGGGGTGAGGGGGAAGTCCTTGCCAACCAAACTGATACAGTCTCATGAGGCTCTCGGCTATAGTAGCCCGGGATCGGGGTGATAGAATTGGGAGGAGCAAAGGAGTAGTCCATGACCACTCGAGCCGCCACTATCATCTATCCCGAAACGGACGGTATGCCATTGCCCGACGGAGAGTACCAGTCGCCCCTGTTTCGCAGGGTGGTGGGCGACCTGGAAGACCGCTACAGGGACGTTCCGGGGGCGCACGTGAACGGGAATACGTTCATGTACTACGTCGAAGGCGATCCCCGGCGTTCAGTCTCCCCCGACTGCTACGTCGCGCTGGACCTGTCGGAGTCGGCCCTGGAGTCGCTGTCTCTGGAGGGTAACAACACGTATCTGTTGTGGGAGGTTGGTAAGGCTCCTGACTTCGTGCTGGAGATAGGGTCTGGGAGCACCGCTTCCGCCGATCTCGGTCGCAAGCGTGACCTGTACGCCGAACTGGGAGTGTTGGAGTACTGGAGGTACGACGCGACGGGTGGTGAGTTCTACGGTGAGCCGCTGGTGGGGGAGTACCTGGAGGATGGCGAGTACAGGCGATTCGAGATCCGACAGGAGTCCGATGGTCGGTTGTGGTCCCACAGCGATGTGCTCGATCTGGACATCTGGTGGATCGATGGAGACCTGAGATTCTGGGACCCAGCTTCCGGTGGCTGGCTGCTGAGGCGAGAAGAGGAGCGAGCTAGCCGGTTGCAGGAGCGGGCTGCCCGTCTGGCTGCTGAATCTCGTGTGGCGGAGTTGGAAGCGGAGCTCAGGCGGCTGCGCTCGGAGTAGGGGCGTTCTGGGCTTCATGGAGCATCACGAGATCGAGGCCCTAATCAGGGCAGCGCCGAACCCCAGGGCAAGACTCCTAGTCCTGACCTGGTTAAAGCAGACCTTTCTGGGGATAGTTGACAGTACAAGGAGATCGACTAGAATGGTATTGAAGGCTGTGGGATCGGGCCCTTAGGGGTCCCGGGAGCCGGCACGGTACTGACCATGCTTTTTGTCTTCACTGCCTCCTTAGTGTTTGCGCTTTTACGCGCACTTACGTCTACATTGTCAGATTGGCAGTTTAGGACGCTTGGGCGAAAGCCCAAGTACGAAGAGGAGGTGAATAGTATGAAGGCTAAAGTTACGTTGCTATTAGTTTCGTTTATCGAGGCGGTGATGGCAATTGGCATCAGTGCCGTAGCCGGGCTCATAACGGCCCGATCCCACAGCCTATATTTATTCCTCGCAGTTCCATCCGTCGAAGGTACGCCTTGACCTCGGCGTCGATTTGCCCTGTCATCTCATAGATGGCTATATGCGCCTCCGGTTCGACAGCTAGTTATGTCGGCCCCTATTTCTTCAGAGAATGTAACTCCCAAACCCTGTCACGACTAAACGTGGATGTAGCTTGCCCGATTGTGAGTCTGACGACCAAAGAGTGGCTATCCTTACATCTTCTGGCTTGCCGCTCAGACGCCCAGGGAGGCGTGGGGGCTGTCGGCTTTCATATCTGGGCCGCCGGTATCTGGATTTTGGCCGTGATCCTCTTCCCGACGGTCTTGCAGAAACAGCTCAAGAGTGTGCCAGAAGAATGATCCAGAGAGAGTTGAAGCCAGTTTATTGGACATAAGGCTGTTGAGATTCGTCCTCGTTCGCAATGCTTAAAGTCGTGGGAGCGAGATAGAATTGGAAGTCTGCCGAGTGATTCCACGGAGGAGAACTAGTGACTGTAGATAAGTGGAACGAGCTAGAGCAATATGAAGGACACATACCGTTCAGTGTAATCGTCCCTGTGAACAGCGAGCACTTCATTGGGATAGGGTTGCTTCCTTCGGAAAGTCAAATCCAAGAAGCTGCTCAGAGGAACTTGGATGCCGTGCAGTTTCGCAATCAAGTGCGTGACTCTGAGTCCCATTGGCGCGAGAGATTCTCCTTTAGCCACCTACTCCGGACCACTGCAGGTGGACTGCTCCAATTGGCGGACGAAATGGAAGCCAATTGGATAAGGCAAGCAGTTCGAATAGAGGAAACTATTGACGGTCAGGAATGAAGGGTAGAGTTCCGAAGACATCCCAAGGGTCGACCTCGCGGATCGCCGTTTTTGGGCTTTCCCAACTGGCGTATCTCATGACTCAGACCGATGACGATACTGAATAGCGCCATCAGTGCTCCAGCAGCCTGCCCCGCCCCTACCCCTGATATACTCGTTTCGACGTCATAGGAGGTCGGACTTTTGGGAACATTCAGCGTGGAGATCGAGATCGGAGACCCGTTGCGGGAACGCTGGATCGTGATGGACGCGCTCGTCGATACGGGAGCCAGCATCACGTCGATGTCGGGCTCTGTTCTTCGTGAGCTGGGTGTGGAGCCAGTGGATAGTCAGAGGTTCCGGTTTGCCCAGGGCGAGGTGCGGACAATGCCGATCGGATACACATGGCTGCGATTCGCCGGCAAGGAGATCCTGACCCAGGTTCTGTTCAATGAGGAGAACTCGCCCGCATTGCTTGGCGCGCTAGCTCTTGAGGGAGCCTACATGGGGGTCAATCCGGTTGAACAGACACTGGTCCCAGTCGATGGACTGATGATGGCCACCGGGCCGGTCTGTGGTAGAGACAGCCGATAGAGCAGGATACCGACACAGAATCCGCTCGGAAGAACCTGTCCCAGATTAGCAACTGTGTTAAGAGTCAAGTGGTGGAGGCTGGTGGGTGGAGTGCGGGGTCCCAATGTCTGAGATCTCGGACCATCACGTTGAGGATTGTCAGCAGCTTTCGCATCGAGGCGACCAGCGCCACCTTCTCAGGCTTCCCAGCCTCCACCAACCTGGTGTAGAACGCACTTATGCCCGCGCTCCAAATGCGGGCGCCTACTAATCTGGGACAGGTTCCGAGGATTTCGTCTGATGTACAGACCTGCGGACGTGCTGTAACCTTAACCAGGGAGGAGCTTTCCATGAACTCCCAGGAAGAGTTCGTGGGAATGCGGGAAGTATGAGCACACTTTGCAGACTGGTGGCAGCTTCTTTCTCGCTGGTGTTGTCATTGGCGCTGGTTTCGAGCGGTGTGGTTTCCGCCATGACCGTCACTGACGCCCAGACACCAGATGGCATCGTCCTGATCCCACGCGTGTCGGTCGTCGTTACTGAGGAAGAGGGCGACGACGATGGCGACGATGGTCCACCGCTAGCCGACAAGGATGACCCTGACACGCCCGACCCGTCAGTGAGTCTCCAGCCCAGTTCGACCAACGGCCTGGAGGCAAAGGGCGCCGGCAGCGCGCTGGTTCAGAGTGGACAGCCGGATGCCGGCCGGGGAAGCGAAGCCGCCAGTACGTCTTCTCAGGAGCCTGCGCAGACCACCAGGTCCGTCTCGTTGACGACGAACACGCCTACCGTCCCCGATACTGATGCGCGCCGCAATCCAGTCACTCCAGTCCAGAACGGGCACGCGGGTGCAGCCCTGGCGAGTGAGTTCGCAGACATGGGCGTCCAGGAGTCTCTGCCGGACCCCTGGGCCGTCGCGGTTAGGGCGGTGTCGCCTGCCCAGGAAACCGTCCCGCCACCGGTCTTCGATTCCGGCGCCAGCTACAGGGTGACGACAAGCTATGGCAGTCCCACCGAGATCGATCTGGCGGAATACCTGTCAGTGGGGTCTGAGGATGTCACGTTCGAGCTGAAGTCGTGTGACGCCTCCCGGGGCGACTACTACGGTTCGGCCGCAGTCGAGAATGGGAAGCTGGTGCTTCAGTCCAATACGGTCGGCCACGTGCACGGGCCGAACACGCAGGTCGAGACGGTGTGCACGGTGACGGGCGCCGGTGCGGACGGGAGTGAAGACCGGGAGTTCCGCCTGTCGACGGTATCGGACCGCACACCGCCGGCGCTGACGCCCGGTGCGCTCACGCTGTCGGAGGCCCGCCCAGGTGAGCTGGACGTTCAGGTGTCCGTGCCCGGAGCTTCGCTCGGATATGTTCGTCTGGGCTGGAGGAAGCCCGGAGAGCAGCCGACTTTTGCTGTCGTGTCCGGCGTGAGCGATGGGACGGTGCTGACCATTCCCGGCCTGGAGGCCGGAGTCGAGTACGAGGTCCGTGCTTACGTGATGACCGCCCAGGCGTTCGACCTGTACCGGGCGTCGAACACGGGTGAGCCCGGCACTCTGATACCCGAGGGGAACCCTGGGAGCAAGTGGGTAAGGAACCTGGCGAGCAGCGGACTCGGCAAGAGTCAGTCGGTATCACTAAGCACCTCCCAGGAGTCCAGCCCGACAGCCACGAGTACGCCGACTGCCACAAGTACCCCCGTGGCAACCAGCACGCCAACGGCCACAAGCACCCCGACAGTGCCTGATGACGGGACCGACAACGACGGGACCGACTCCGACGGCATCGATACTCCGACTCCCACAGACAACGATGGGACTGACTCCGACGGGATAGACACCCCGACCCCTACGGACAACGATGGGACTGACTCAGATGGGATCGATACCCCGACTCCGACCGATAACGACGGCACTGACTCGGACGGCATCGATACACCAACTCCCACAGACAACGACGGGACTGACTCGGATGGGATAGACACTCCAACTCCCACAGACAACGACGGGACTGACTCCGACGGGATCGATACCCCGACCCCTACAGACAACGATGGGACTGACTCGGATGGGATAGATACACCGACTCCCACAGACAACGACGGGACCGACTCGGATGGGATCGATACACCAACTCCGACCGATAACGACGGCACTGACTCGGATGGGATAGATACACCGACTCCCACAGACAACGATGGGACCGACTCGGATGGTGTGGATACACCGGAACCTTCGCCGGATACTCCGCCGAGCGACGTCAGCGACCCTAGCGACCCAAGCGACGTCAGTGATCCCAGCGATGTAAGTGATCCAAGCGACGTCAGCAGCTGAAGTAGATGACATCCACATCTGTCGACCCTGCGCTGTATCCACAGATCGGCTTTCCTGAAGACCCCGGCCTGCTCGATCTGCCGAAGCTCATGGACCCGGAGTGGGTCTGGAGGGCGTATACCCGGCAGTACGGCAGCCCTGACACCGGTCCCCACAGAATCAGGGTCCGTCAGTTCAGCCACAGTCTCGGCAGGACCGCGATAGTCAGCTACGAGGCCGAGTGGCCCTATGATGAGTACCTTCCCTCCGAGAGCTTCGCGATCAGAATAGGGAGCAGCGGCTCGGTCGAACTGTACCGCTATCCCGATGACCAGGCCCTCCCCGGACTGCGGGAGGCGGCTGATCCGGAGGGCGCTCTGGCGCTGCTGAACAGGCATGTGCTGGCGATGCGCGCCCGCAGCGCCGGTGTCGACCTGGTCCGTTACAGGCCCGCCAACCGGGCGGTCCTGCGTCACAGGGCCGGAAGGGTCAGGTTCTATGCCCGGGTCGTTCGGCCGGACGTTGTCAGCCGACTGCTGGCCGCGCACGAGCTGATGGGCCGGTCAGGTTTCGTTGTTCCTCGGCTCGCCGGGTACTGGGAGGATGGGGGAGTGGTGTGGCTGTCGGAGATCCCCGGCCGAAACCTCAGGCGGCAGCTCAACCGGGGCAGAATGCCGGATGCGGGACGTCTCCTGGATGGACTCCAGGCCCTGTGGAGCGCACCTCCATGGCCGGATGAGGGACGTCCTTTCAACCTCGCGGGAGCGTACCGCAGGGCACGGCGCAGCTTCAGGCACAATCTGCGCGAGTACGGTGAGACCCGACGGGTAATGAAAGAGGCCACCGAGGTGCTGGACCCGTTCGTCAGGGACTGGCGTCCCAGCCATCTGGCACACAACGACTTCTACGACGACCAGATGCTGCAGCTCCGAGACGGCAGGGTCGCGATGGTGGACTTCGAGGAGGCGGGCCCCGGGGACCCGCTGCTGGATGTCGGCAACATGCTGGCACACCTCAGGTGGGCGTCGCGCTTCGGGCGCAATAGAGAGACCGACGCCAAGGGGGCCTTCTACCAGATCTTTCGCAACGAGGCGCTGGAGAGATTCCGCTGGAGTGAGAGGGACCTGGCTCTGCGTGAGGCCGTCTGCCTGTTCAGGGTATGCACCAACACGATCCGGAGACCGCAGTCGGACTGGCACGACAGGCTCGATGCCGGACTACGACTGGTGAACGAGGTCCTGGGTTAGGCCTATTTGCCGTCATCCGCCGGCTACGACTTCGGTGATGATGGAATTGACACACGGCGAACGAGGTCATGGACTAGAACGGCTCCGACTATGGCGTCGCATGGGCCAACGAGCGCTCCATCGGCACCGGCCCGTTCATGGTCGAGAGCTTCGCTGCCGAGCAGCTCCAGGTCCGCGACACCGTCGCGCACCGCTCGAACATCGGCAACATCGTTCCCGCCGCCCACGCCTTCACCCCCGAGTTCCGGTACATAACCAAGAAGTAGGCTACGGCTTACTCGTAGGGTAAATCCAACGTAGCGGCGGTTCGCGAACCGCCCCTACAACGAATGTCTACCAATAACCCCCCCTCTGTATTTCGTCATTCCGGCAAAGAGCCTGCCCCGGACCTCGTCATGGCGCTCGTGGTGGCTACTGCGCTGGGCACCAGCATCGAGTCGGCGATCGTGGGTATCGCGATCGTCCGGTGGACGTCTTACGCGCGCCTTATGAGAAGCAGCGTCCTTGCCCAGAAGGGCAAGGACTACATGCTCGCCGGAAGGGCGCTGGGCGCGCACCCGATGCGCCTGATACTGCGCCACATACTGCCGAACAGCTACGCGCCGGTGCTGGTGCAGGCGACGCTGGACCCGCGTCTGCGGCACCTGCTGCAGGATGTGCGGCGGTAGTGAGTGGAATGGTGAATAGTGAATGTGGAATGGCGAATTATGAGCGTGGGCTCATCGCACTTCACTATTCCAAATTCACTATTCACTATTCATAATTCACTATTCCCGAGGCTGCTAGGATGCGGCGGCTACTTCTTTAGGGGCTTTCCTGGTGGCGTCGGGGAAGTAGGCGCTGAGGACTCTTTCGGTGATTCCCTGGGCGTCTAGCTGGAGGCTGTGACGCTGGTCGGCGGCGGTGCCGTGCTCGATGAAGAAGTCGGGCATCCCGATGCGGTGTACGGCGACGTCTTCCATGCCTGCCTCGGCTAGCGCCTCCAGCACGGCTGTGCCGAATCCGCCTGCCAGCACGTTCTCCTCGACGGTGACGATGCGCGGCACGCGGCGAGCGGTGTCCAGCAGCAGGTCGACGTCGAGCGGCTTGACGAAGATCGGGTTGACCACGCCGCAGTCGATTCCGTATTCGGCCAGCGTCTCAGCCGCTTCGAGAGCGGCGCTGGTCGACTTGCCAAGCGCGAAGATCGCGACGTCGCGACCCTCCCGCACGACACGGCCCTTGCCGATCGGCAGCTCGGTGAGCTCGTCGTCGAGGGGCACGCCGACAGCGGCTCCCCTGGCGATGCGGATTGCGAACGGCCCCGGGTGCTTGTACGCCGTGTAGACGAGGTGCTGGAGCTCGTTCTCGTTCGCAGGCGCGGCGACGACGGCGTTGGGCAGGCAGCGCAGGTACGTGATATCGAACGCGCCGTGATGCGTCTTGCCGTCCTCGCCGACGATGCCGGCGCGGTCGGCGATCATGGTTACCGGAAGGTCCTGCAGGCAGACGTCGTGGACTATCTGGTCGAAGGCCCTCTGGAGGAACGTCGAGTAGATCGACACGAACGGGTTGAGTCCGGCTGAGGCCATTCCCGCCGCCATGCTGACGGCGTGCTGCTCGGCGATGCCGACGTCGAAGACCCTGTCCGGGAACTTGGCTTGGACGCTGACCAGCCCGGTGCCTTCGAGCATAGCCGCGCTGATGCCGACGACCGACTCGTCATCCTCCATGATGCTCGATACCGTGTTGGCGAACACGCTGGAGTAGGTCGGCGCGCCCGAGCTGTCCCCGAGCGGCGAGCTTGGCTGGTGGAATCTGACGGGGTCGTCCTCGGCGGGCTCGTAGCCGTGGCCCTTGTGCGTGACGACGTGTACCAGCGGCACGAGTCCGGCGGGCGTCGTCGCGGCGGTCCGGGCCTGTTTGAGCGTCTGTTCGAGCTGCTTGAAGTCGTGGCCGTCGATGGGTCCGAGGTACTGGAAGCCCATCTCGGTCCAGAACATCGTGGGCACAATGAATCCGGCGAGCGCGGTGTTGAATCGCTTGACCAGCCCGTACATAAGCTCGCCGGTCGGCATCCTCTTGGAGAGCGCCTTCATGCGCTCGATCATCGCCTGGTACTCGGGGTGGGTGATCAGTCGCTTGCGCCAGTTGGTGAGGAAGCCGATGTTTTCGGAGATGGACATGCCGTTGTCGTTGAGGATGACGACGAACCTGTCCGGGTTGAGGTGGACGATGTTGTTGAGCGCCTCGAAGCTGGAGCCGGAGGTCATGGCGCCGTCGCCGACAACGGCGATGGTCCAGGAGTCGCGTTTGAGGTTCGCCGCGCCCTCGGCGACGCCGAGAGCGATGGAGAGGCCGGTGCCTGCGTGTCCGGCGGCGAGCGTGTCGTGCGGACTCTCGCTCGGCTCACCGAAGCCCGACAGTCCGCCCTCGAGTCGGATGTCCTTGAACTCGTCGCGTCGTCCTGTCACCAGCTTGTGTGTGTAGAGCTGGTTGGTGGTGTCCCAGACGATGCGGTCTCTGGGGCTGTCGAAGATCCTGTGGAGCGCGAGGGTGAGCTCGACGACGCCGAGGTTGGAAGCCAGGTGGCCTCCGCGCTCGGTAATCACGGAGATGATGGTGTCGCGCGCCTCTTGCGCCACCTGTTCAAGCTCGTCGTGGGACAGGCTCTTGAGGTCGCCGGGTTGATCTATGTTGTCCAGGAGACGGGGGGCCATGGGGATCCTCGTAGCACATGGTTTGGGACGCCACATTATATAGATAAAGAAACGTGGCGCAAAAATCCAGTAGGTGTAACGTAGGATACATGCAGGCGATTGTCAAGGATTGAGGAATAATTCGATGGATCGAATGAATGGGGGCCACTCCGACTTAGATAAGGGCTTGGAGGCTTTGAGTAGGCTACAGGTAAGTCCGTTGACGTTGGTATTGTCAGGACGGCTCAGATCCTCTAATGATTAGGGAACGGCTGGGTCTCACCTCGGTAGCGGTGGACCCTGGTTGCACTTGGTCTAGTTCCCTGGCTGATGTTCTCTCACCAGACTGTTGGGGCCACTGCCGAGAAGCTTGTTACACTGAAGAGGAATGCTCCTGACTACCAAGGCCGCCCTACTAGTGTGGTCCTTTGCCTGGAAATCTATGAGTTAGCTGAGGACAAATGGCTTTTGAGGTCGGCATGAGTTCCTTTATTTGAACGGTATTCGTACCCTAGCCTTTCTTAATAACTCTGTCACACTGGAGAATTGTATGAGAATCGACACCAAGTTACGTGCACTGCAACGGGTGAGTCAGAACAATGAATTCACCTTCGAGGCGGAGCCGATCTTGAATCAGCAGTATGTGAAGGTCCAAAACTGGGACGATGTTTGTGTAGCTCTTCGGGTACTTCGCGACATTGAATGGCTAGGCGAGGATAGCCAGAGCCAGCTACTGGATGAGTACCTCGAAAATCGAGCAGGTGGAGACAGCATTGAGTTGCCTATGGGAGATTATCAAACTCTTGAGCAAGCCGCGCGGCGTTACGATGGTGGATTGTCGATACTTGTTAATGCCTTGCGGGCTCATGCAGTCTCACCTTCGCCTGAGACGATATGGGTGGAGATCAAATCTGCTCCTGATCCCTCTGAGTTGGCAAGCATCGTCAGCGAAGTAGAACGTGCGTTGAACATTGCAGGACAGGCTGATGCCTCGTTTAAGTTCGCTGGTGTCGCTCAAGGTTCTGACTGGTTGGGCTTCCTACCCAACTCTGAGCTAGCCGGGGCTGTCCTAAATTACTGCATCAATCTAGCTGCTACGATCTCAATTGAACTATTGAAAATCTCAGGCCCCGCACTAAAGGCAATGGCTAGAATCAGCTTTGACAATGAGAATAGAGACGCGGAGCCAACGCAGGAAGAACTGGACGAGCAGATTAGAATCGTCAAAGACAAAACGGTCGAAGTAATGATTGAAGATGGAGTCGAGGTCTTCTCTGACCACCTTGAGAGAGCGCAGTTTTCGCCTGACGTCCGAAATCAGGCTGGAGCAGCTATAAGGGCCACGACTAAGACCATCAAAGACATGGCAGAGTCTGATCGTGCTGTCTTTGAGCCTTCAGAATCCGGGAAGAATATTATCGTTGAGATTCATGGTAGCAATAATCAGATCACGATCCAGAACTTCCCGGCGATTGCTCCCCGTCGCGAGGCATTGCCTCCTGCCGAGTGAGAATAGCTCAAGTTAGCGAAGGAGGCTCACTTATCCCCCCTCCCTGACGTGGTGGATACGCGCTTCTTGGTCCTCTCCCCAGATGCGCTTATAGGGGTAGGTAGAGTTAGTTAAACAAGCATGAACAGCCACCAACGGACCCCCTCTCCTGGGGGAGAGGGCTGGGGTGAGGGCGAAAACCTCGAATACCTACCCCTGTCAGCCCCAGACGC
This sequence comes from uncultured Dehalococcoidia bacterium, assembly GCA_964537915.1. Taxonomy (GTDB): domain Bacteria; phylum Chloroflexota; class Dehalococcoidia; order Lucifugimonadales; family UBA1123; genus VXRN01. The sequence continues at coordinate 416 of CAZIDM010000014.1, read as the reverse complement.
GGGGGGATGTCGCCTGGAATCCCCGAGTCAGTTCTCACTGAAGCAGGTATTCGTGCTTTTCGCCCTCTCCTCCAGGGAACTGAGAGGGATAGGCGTTCGATCCGCAGGGGCGTCCCCTGTGGGCGCCCTGGGTAACGGGCAAGCACTCGCCGCGGCGAGCCCCTACCACATTTGGCCGGGTGAATTGACTCAGTCTCGATTCGCAAACCTTCATTTGCTGCGGTGAATCCAGGGGATGGGGTGTCCCTTCGACAGGCTCAGGGCGAACGGATTGTTGGGTTACATACCTCTGTCAGCCCCTTGCAGGGGTAGCTGTTCGAGGTTTTCGCCCTCACCCCAGCCCTCTCCCCCAGGAGAGGGGGTAGGTATTCGCCAATCGTCATTCCGGCGAAGGCCGGAATCCAGGGGATGGGGGT
>CAZIDM010000013.1:13124-68809 GCA_964537915.1 uncultured Dehalococcoidia bacterium | reverse complement strand
GGCGAAGACGTCGAGAACATACTTCTTGGACTGATCCAGTCAGCGGACTTCGACATCGGCCGCGCCGAGCACGGCATCATCTACATCGACGAGATCGACAAGATTGCGAGAAAGAGCGCCAACCCGTCGATTACCCGCGACGTCTCCGGTGAGGGCGTGCAGCAGGCGCTTCTCAAGATCATCGAGGGCTGCGTCGCAAACGTCCCGCCCCAGGGCGGCCGGAAGCACCCCCACCAGGACTTCCTCCAGATTCGCACGGACAACATACTGTTCATGTGCGGCGGAGCGTTCGAGGGCATCAACGAGATCATCGAGAAGCGCGCCTTCAAAGACCGTAAGCGAATCGGGTTCAAGCCCAATGTCGTGACCGACGACTGGGGTGAGCGCACGGCCGACGAGGTGAGGAGGCACGTCAACTCCGACGACCTGATGGACTACGGGTTCATACCTGAGTTCGTGGGACGGCTACCTGTGGTAGTCGGGCTGAACGCCCTCCACAAGGACGACCTAGTCAGGGTACTCACCGAACCCAAGAACGCCATCGTGAAGCAGTACCAGACACTGTTCAAAATGGATGGTGTCGAACTGGTCTTCACGGACGACGCGCTGGATGCTGCGGCTGAGAAGGCGGTCAACCAGAAGACCGGGGCTCGCGGCCTACGCACGATCCTGGAACATACGCTCCTGGACGTCATGTACGAACTGCCAGGCACTGAGGGCGTCGATAAGTGCGTAGTGGACTCGGGCGTCATCCACGGAATATCTCCGGTGATGCTGATTGCCGGGGACGGAAGTCAGTTCCCTCTCAAGCTGGAGAGTTCCAAGCCGGAGCAGAAGTCGGCGTAGCTGACTCTACTCCTATCAGCGCCGGTCCTGCAGCTGGACCAACAACCTGATCGCCTCTTGCTGCTGCTCGGACTGTGGCCTGCTGAGTCTGGCTGCGAGGGCAGCGTCTGTGATAGCCCTGTCGATGTTGCCGAGCTCCGCCATCACCTCTGCCCGTTCGAGGTAGCTGGGGCCGTGCGCAGGGTCTATCTCCAGAGCCCTGTCGAGTTTATCGATGGCCGCTGAAAGATTGGACTCGACACGGTACTCCCTCGCCTGCCGGAGGTGAGTTACGGGCGAGTCTCCGACATTCGAGTCTCCAATGATTACACCTACGATGAGGACCAGGCCGACTGCGGGCAGCGCCCACCATCGCTTGAGCAGCGAGTTGACGTCGACGACGTTCGAGACATTCCCGAAGGTGTCCAACACCGGAACGTAGCTGGGACTCAGCGCGAGGCCAAGCAAGAAACCGGAGACGAATCCGCCGATGTGGGCGTAGTTGTCCACGCCCGACGTCACGAGTCCGAAAACCAGATTGACTCCCGCGAGCAGCAGCAGCCCCACGAGACTCCGTCGTCCCATGTCGCCCAACTGATTGCGGTGTGACAGGAAGAAGGCGACCAATCCACCGAGAACACCGAACAGGGCTCCGCTGGCTCCCATTCCTATTGCATTCGGCATCAGGCTCAGGTTGAAAGCGTAGCTTGTGACACTGCCCGCCAGCCCTGACAGGAAGAAGATGACGGTATAACGGCTGTGACCGTAGAGGGGTTCGAGAAGCTGCCCGACCACGAACAGGCCAAAGGTGTTCAGTCCGAAATGCATCCATCCAGAGTGGAGGAACATGGCGGCGAGCAGGCGCCAGTACTCGCCGGCGGCAATCTGCTGACCGTCCATAGCGCCGAGTCTCCAGAGAACGTCGGGGTCTGTTGAGCCTCCCGACAGCTCGGTGACCAGGTGCATGGTAGCGATGACCGCCAGGAGCGCCCACGTGACATACGGCTTTCGTCGAAGTCCCGGCAGGGGCAGGCCGGGCCCGGGAGAGACTTCGTCGCTGGGGTCATTCCTGGGAAACAAAGCAGCGCATCCTACTTAACAGGATAACAGGGGATGGACAGACGCGTGGCTTACGTGAGTCCCTGTGCGGCAGCCTGGTGAAGGTTGTGTTTGCAGCCAGTCAGAACGGCGTCAGAGCTTGATGATGCCCTTCTGGAGGCCCTGGGTGACGGCCTGGGTCCGGTGCCGGACGTTCATCTTGCTGAAGATGTTGGCGACGTGAGTCTTGACCGTGCTCTCGCTGATCAGGAGTTCCTCGGCGATCTGCCTGTTGGCTGAGCCGCGAGCGATGTGCTGCAGGACCTCGATCTCCCTGTCGGAGAGTGTGTCCGGGTCGGGTCGGGACAATTCCTGGAAACGCGTGATAAGCCTGGCAGCCACCCCGGGTTCGATCTGCGACTCGCCCCTGCAAACAGCCCGAACCGCGCTGAAGAGCTCGTCACGGGACGTGTCTTTCAGCAGGTAGCCCTTCGCTCCCGCCTGTACCGCATCGAAGATGTACTCATCGGTGTCGAACGTAGTCAGCACGATGATCTTGGTGTCCGGGTCTTCCGCAGCGATAATCTTCATCGCCTCCACGCCGGACATGTGGGGCATCCTCAGGTCCATGAGTATCACGTCGGGGTCGAGCGATCGCCACATTTCAACGGCCCCAAGACCGTCGCTCGCCTCCCCGACTACCTCGAAGTCGGGCTGCCTGCTCAAAATGGTCGTCAGGCCATCCCTCACGAGGGTGTGATCGTCAACTATGAGAATCCTGATGGGTGACATCTGCACTACCCCGGAACAGCGACCATGTCAGTCGAAGTGAAGTTGCTCAGCCCCTGTATGTTATATGAGGCGATTGTGAAAATCCTAGTGTACTTCATCAGAAGGGCACGAAGATGGGTACGAATCAGTCGTATCTGAGAGAATCGCACCTCCTGAGCAACCTTACTGCCGATCTATCGCTCTGTCCACATCCACAGGTTCTGACCATCCGTCTCGAACGTAATCGAGCCGCTTTCGGAGGTTGTGAATAGCTGCGATTCGTGAACAGCCTCGTTCAGTCTTGCGAACACTTCAGGGTGCGGATGGCCAAACCGGTTGTCCGACCCGACTGATATTACCGCCACGCCGGGGTTGACCGCATCGAGGAATTCGCGGGATGAAGAAGTCCTGCTTCCGTGGTGCGCCACTCTCAACACGTCGGTCGACAGTCGCCGGCCCGACTCTACGAGCCACGCCTCGCCCTCCCTGAACAGGTCCCCGGTGACGATGAAGCTTATGTCGCCATAGGAGACCCTCACGATGACCGAGCCGTTGTCCACGTCCGATTCTGTGCCAGAGAGCAACTCGGAGGGAGGTCCGAGAACTTCTACTGATACGCCGTCCGGGAAGGACACGTTCAATCCGGGGGCCGCGTCGATGGTGCGTGCGCCTTCAGACTCGATCAGGTCATGCCAGGCAGCGTACTCGGCGCCCTGGAAGTCCTGACGACGCTCGATGACGTTGTCTACGTTGTACCGCCTCAGGGTCTCGTTGAGCCCGCTGATGTGGTCAGTGTGCGGGTGTGTCAGCACCAGCAGGTCTACGTCCCGGTCCCAGAAGGGAAGCTCGATACCAAGTACCTCTGCCGCGCGCTGGTGGTCGGGCCCGCCGTCTACTACGATCCTGTGCCCTGCGGGTGTCGTTATGGCCGTCATGTCGCCCTGTCCAACGTCGGCGAACACCACCTTCAGATTCCCATGGGTCGGGCTCAAAGCCGCTGCCCACACAAGACATGCTGCTGCGACAACAGCAGCGGTTACCTGCCAGGGCGGAGAGACCTCCCTCACCAGACCAAGCGATAACTTCGAGCCGAGACCGCGTGTTCTCCAGGGCAGATACCCGGTGAAGGCGAGAGCAGAACCTGTGAGAACGACATAGTATGTCCACACCAGCATCGATCCCGATTCACCGAGGCTGACAGTCGCAGCGGGAATCCGCGCAAATACGGACACGACGCCGATTACATACGTGGAGAACAGCCACGCAAGCCAGGCGAATGGGAGTGCCAGTGTGTCAGATACAAGCCCGGCAGCGGCGGCGACAGCATGGAAGACAAGTGCGAACGGGACTGCCGGAAGTGCAAGGAACGTCGTTGGCAATCCCGCCAGGGGCAGGTGTCCGAAGTGGAGCGCGACCAGCGGTGCAGTTGCCAGCGTCGCTGCTACGGAAACTCCGATCGCACCGATGATTGCGCTTCGCAGCCCGCCGGGCCCAGGCTGAAGGGCCAGTCGCTCGTGCACTCTCTCCACGTACACACTGATCCCCAGCATGGCGGCAAAGCTGAGCTGGAAGGATATGCTGAATAGTATCTCGGGATCAAACGCCGTCATGACGAGCGCGGCGAGCGCGAGCGCTGGGACCAGGGAACGCGGTCTTCCAACGGCCAGGGCCGCCACGTATACCGTGCCCATGGCAGTCGCTCGAATCGCGGACGGAGACGCGCCGGAGAGCAGAGCGTAAGTCCAGATCACTCCCAAGGGCAGCAGCAGGTACAGCCCGCGTCGTCTCCCGAATACGGCCGCGCCGAGTGAGACCGCCATCACCAGCGCCATTCCTACGTGCAGGCCTGAAATCGCCAGCAGGTGCGAGGCGCCCGTGGTGCGAAAGCCGTCGACCACGGATTCAGGGAGCCCGTCCCTCATTCCCAGGACGATTGCGTTGCCGAATGCGCTCGCCGGTTCAGGTACTGTCCTCTGTGCCGAATCGGACATCGCCAGTCGTGCTGTTGATAGCCAGTGGATAAGCCGGCCGCCGTTTCCCTCTGAGACCAGGGAGACTTCAGGGAAGGATGCCACCGTTCGGATTCCCTGCCGCTCCAGATAGGCGGGGTAGTCGAAGTCGTCGAGTGGCTCTGGTGATTTGAGCCGTCCTCGAATCTCCAGGCGGTCTCCGTATCTGAAAGGGCGTGAACTCCGGGCTTCCGCAACTGCCACAGTAGGATTTGCGGTCACGCGGATGTTTCCAGTAACGTCCAGCCACGTCTCTCCGCGATCTGTGGAGATGCGGTCCGCTGACAGCCGGAAACTGTGGGCACCACCGCGGTCGGCAGGTTGATCAACCACGAGGCCCTGGACGGTCGCCACTGCACCACCGTGGTATGGAACGAGGTCTTCGCCAATAGGTTCGACGAGTCCGGCCCTCAAGATCCCCAGCAGGGCCGCAGCGAGAGCGAGGGCGAGCAGCGGTGAAATTCGAGATACTGCTGAAAGCGCTACGAGGAGAACGGTCGCAAGTGTCAGCAGTCCGGCAGCGGCAAGCGAGAGATGCAGGAATTCGGCAGCCAGCAGTCCGATGATGAACGCCACTGCCAGTGTCGGCAGCAGCGCCGCCCGTTCTTTAGGAGTCAACGGCCAGGGTTCAGGTCGTGACCGGTGCGGCAGCCTGATCAGTACGGTCCGACTCAGAGAGCGGCGCCCGTTCGACTTCTATCCAGAGCTCCTTGACTCCTCGGAGCACCACCTGTTCACGGTACTCGGGTTCGGCTAGAAGTCTGATCATTGGGAACCGCTCCAGGAGGCTTGTGAAGGCTATCCTGCCCTCCAGCATCGCAAGCGGTGCGCCCAGGCAGTAGTGTATGCCCCGCCCGAAGGCGATGTGACTCGCTTCCTGACGACCGATGTCGAACACGTCCGGGTTGGTGAACACCGACGGGTCCCGGTTGGCGGCGCCGAGAATGCAGATGGCCCGCTGGCCAGGCTGGATCAGCTTTCCGCCGATCTCCACTTCTTCCGTTGCCATGCGGCCGTCTAGCTGCACAGGGCTATCGTAACGAAGGATCTCATTGATTGCGGAGTCGATGAGGTCTGGTTCGTTCCTGAGCCGTTCCATCTGGTCCGGGTTTCTGAGCAATGCCAGAGTGCCGTTGCCAATCAGGTTGCGGGTCGTCTCGTTTCCTGCCACAAGCAACAGAAGCAGCGTTGCAAGCAGCTCCTCGTGGGTGAGGCGGTCGCCCTCGTCTTCGGCGGCGATCAGAGCGGTAATCATGTCGTCCTGCGGAACACGGCGGCGCTGCTCGATGATCCCCTCGAAGTAGTCGTAGAGATTCGCTCCCGCCTCATCGATACGGCGCTGCTGCTCGTCGTTGACAGTCGGCTCGATGCTGAGGGCGATGTCGTTCGACCACTCCTTGAACACCTCGATATCTTCGGAGGGGACGCCAAGCATCTCGGCGATCACGATAACCGGCAGCGGGTACGCGAATTTGTCGATGAGGTCGAAGCTGTCCTGACCTTCTATCTCGTCAAACAGGTCGTCTACCAGCTGGTGTATGCGTGGCTTGAGATCGGCCACGGAGCGCGGAGTGAATGCCTTGGACACCAGCGTCCTGAGCCTCGTGTGATCTGGAGGATCGGTATCGAGCATGGAGCGGTAAGCGCTCTTTCCTCCGTAGTCGCGGGAGAAGCGCTCGTGGTCTCGGAGAACGGCGTTGGCGTGTTCGTACTCAGTCAGCACCCATGCGTTGATGGTCCTGAGCCGATGGACGGGGTCTTTCTTTCGCAGCTCTTCGTACTTGTCGAACGGGTACGCCCTGGTCTTGGCCGAGATCGGGTTGTAGCTGACGCCGGACTCGATGCGCTCCCAAGCCATGAAGACCGGCATGAGCGTCGACCTCAAAACGCCACGGACCGCCTGTGGAACTGGAGCCATGCTTCATCCCTCCGAGAGACTGTCAGTTCCAGTATATCGCGTCGGGATGGGCTACGGATGGGCAGGTACGCCGTCTTCGTGGGAGGCGAACAGCACGGGCCTGACTCTACGAGAAGAAGAGAGAGCCGACGAGGTTGGCTGTAGCATCGAAATCGGTCAGGGAATTGGCAAACTTAACCAGATAACTTTGCAGGGAGAGACGCGACCTACACCCAAGGTCTACAAGTCAGATTGACGTTATGATGCTTTGATGCTACGGTGTTATCATGCGAACGACCTTAACAATCGACGACGACGTTTTGGCGGTAGCGAGGGCGCTGGCGGACCGGCAGGGGACGAGTCTCGGCAGTGCTGTGTCAGAACTGGCCCGACGTGGGTTCAGGAGCACTACAACCGTTCGCGACGACGGTATGCCCGTCTTCAAAGTCCCTGACGATGCCCCGCCAATCACCAGCGAGGACGTATACAGAGAACTTGATGAGTGGCCATGATTGCGCTGCTCGATGTGAACGTTCTGGTTGCCCTTGCATGGCCCAGCCACGTCCATCATGACGCCGCACATGCATGGTTCTCTGGTCAGAGGACAATCGGCTGGGCGACCTGCCCCATCACCGAAGCAGGCTTCGTCAGGATATCCTCAAATCCAGCAGTAGTCAGGCAGACCGTATCGCCCGGGGAAGCGGTCGCATTACTCCGAAGCCTAAAACGGCAGGAATCGCACTCATTCTGGTCACGGGGAATCTCAATGTGTGACTTACAGGACGACATTCTTGAACGAATCCAAGGATATCGCCAAGTTACGGATGCCCTGTTACTCGCGACCGCGATTCAGAACCAGGGACAACTGGCCACCTTGGATAACGGTCTGACAAGGCTCACGACTGATGGCAATAGTGAGTCGGTTTGCATCATTCCGGTGTGAGCCTACCCCGCCAGGCGTCTGACGGCGTCTTCGTTGATGTCTACTCCGAGGCCTGGGGCGTTGGGGACTGTGAGGTAGCCGTTGGTCTGGTCGAAGGGGGTCTCCATCAGGCCTTCGCGGATTTCGGAGGGGGTGCGGTCGAACTCCATTACGGGTTCCTGCACGAATGGCTCTGGCGTGCCTGAGGGCGGACATGGCGGGATCGTGGCGGCGACGTGGAGGCTGGCGGCGATCATGACAGGCGAGCCCCAGACATGCGGGTTGACCTGGATGCCATGCGCGTTAGCGGTCATAGCGACGTTGCGCATCTCGGTGATGCCGCCGACGTTGACCACGTCGGGCTGGGCGATGTCATAGGCACGGCGGGCGAGGAACTGGGAGAACTCGTAGCGGGTACGCAGGTTCTCGCCACCCGCAATTGCCATTGGGAGCGCTGACTTGACCTGCAAATAGCCCTCGATGTCCTGGGCGTTTACAGGCTCCTCGAACCAGACGAGGTCCAGCTCTTCGAGTCTGCGGCCCATACGTATCGCGCTGGTGGCATTGTAGGCCTGGTTGGCGTCGACCATGAGTTTGACGTCGGGGCCGATAGCCTCCCGGAGGGCGGCGACGCGCCTGACGTCCTCGTCCATGGGCAGTCCGCCGACCTTGGTCTTCATGCCCATGAATCCCATCTCGACGTAGCCGCGCGCCTCGTCCAGAAGTCGCGTTGGGAACTCGCCCTCGGTGTAGTACAGACCGGTGGCATACACGGCGACGCGGTCACGGACCTTGCCTCCGAGTAGGCTGTAGACAGGCTGGCCGAACGCCTTGCCGGTAATGTCCCAGAGGGCCGTATCGACCGCGCTGATGGCGGACCCGCCAAGTCCGACTGCGTTGTTGCCGTTGTATAGGGCGTGGAACATACGCTGCCACAGGCCGATCCGGTTGGTCGGGTCCTGTCCTATCAGCACGGGGGCCAGAAGACCCTGGACGATCTCACCTCCGAAGCCCTCTCCCCATCCGACGATGCCCTCGTCTGTGCTGACCTTGACGAGGTTCACGCTCCGGTGGCTTATCCAGTTCTGGGACCACCCGAAGGGCCTCTCCAGTGGAGAGGAGAGTTGGAAGGTTTCGATGTCGGTTATTCTCAAGGGCTATTCTCCCGCGGCACTCGCGGCTTCGGACTTCTTGAATTCGGGGATGACGTACTTGCCGAACAGCTCGATGGAGCGCATCACCTTCTCGTGCGGGATGGTCTCGGTCTGCATCATGATCATCATCTGGTCGATGCCGGTGGCCTCGTGCTTCTTGAGGGCCTCGATGCAGCTGTCCGGGTCGCCGGCGATTACGACGCCCCTGTCGGCGAGCGTATCGGCGTCGAGGTCCTCCCAGACCTTGTGCGCTATCGCCTGGCCGCCGGAGAAGTCGAGCACGTCGGTCACTTCTTCGCCATCCTCTTCGGACGCCACGTAGCGGGAGAAGTTCTGCTTGAGATGGTCGGGAACCCCGCCCCACTGTTCGAGCAGTCTGGCGTAGACGTCCTTCTGGCCCTGCACGTACGGCCTGTCGGGGCCGAAGAAGTTCTTGAGCGAGGCTGCCCCCAGCTCGCGGGCCTCGGTATTGTCGTCCAAGCAGATACCGAGTGTGGAGTTGCACCACTGGTCGTTGACGAACGCGCCGACGGGATTCGCCTTCTTGACGTTCTCCCGGTACGCCTTGATGTGGGGTTCCAGGGACGATGGCGCGCTGGAACCGAACGCGAGGACGCCGATGCCCTTGGACGCGGCGATCTCGTATGTTGCAGGCTGAAGCGCGGCCACCCAGATCGGTGGGTGCGGGTCCTGGTACGGCTTGGGGAGTATCTGGCGGGACGGCACCTGCCAGTACTTGCCCTCGTACTCGAACCAGTCGGACTCCCAGATCTTGGGAACCATGGTGAGGGATTCCTCCCACATCTCCCTGCTGTCCCTCGGGTCGATGCCCATGCCGGTCAGCTCGTATGGGGCGGAGCGTCCGGTGCCGAAGTCCACCCTGCCCTCGGAGAGGTGGTCGAGCATCGCCACTCGTTCGGCGACCCGGTTCGGGTGATGGTACGGCAGAATGACGACGCCGAGTCCGAGCCTGATCTGCTTGGTGCGCTGGCTGAGCGCGGCGTAGACGAGGTCGGGGCACGGAGACGCTGAGAAGCCGGTCAGGAAGTGGTGCTCTACGAACCAGAGGTAGTCGAAGCCTACCTCGTCGGCCAGGATGCACTGCTCCATGGTCTCGGTGAGTACCTTGTGGTCGTCGAGTGACGGCCTCTGCATCTCGTACTGTAGGGCTAGTTTCATTGTACGGACCTCGGAAGTGGGGATGGAGGCTATTGTACGTCGTGCGGGGGAGGATGTCAGTTGGGGAGTCGCTCTGGTCACAACGCTGAGTCCGCGAGCATCAAACGGCACAATTTCGCATTCCACGATACGTTGGCCCGGTAGCATGGTTCAGTAGAACTTGCTAGCATCACCGCGCGGAAATCACGCTCGCAAGCCTTTGTTGGGGATATGGTGAACTATTGACGGGTCTGAATTTTGGGCCTCTCCCGTGGAACGCTCGCTCTTTGAGTTTACCCGGAAGATTGTTTCTGCTGCCCACGCTGGTCTTCCTCTGTCTGATCCTCAACACGGTCGGGGCTGGAGCGCAGACGGGGGACGATCACGGGAACACGTTCGGCTCCGCAACGTCGCTTTCATTGGGATCTTCAATTGCTGGGCGTATTGATCCTGGGAACGATGTCGATGTCTTCAAGTTAGATCTGTCCAGCAGATCAGGAGTCACAGACGTTTGGGTCTATACTTCAGGAGATCTCGATACTTGGGGTGGACTCTATGATGGCACCAGTGCCAGGGCATTCTTGGCAAACGACGACAGTCTAATTAACGGAAGAAGGTACAACTTTCACCTGCGAGCAACCCTTGCCCCAGCAATCTACTACGTAGGCGTCTTCAGTTCAGATGAGGTAACGGCTGGTAACTACACGCTGCATACAGAAGCCGTAATCGATCCAGGAAACACGATCAGCTCAGCCAAGGGTCTAAGTTTGAGCGCGCCGACAGCTGGAGCAATTGGGTTCGCCGGCGACACAGACTACTTCAGGCTGGAGCTATCTGAAGAGACTCATCTGTTTCTCTATGCACGTAGCGTCTATGGTCAGAGCGTTGTGGGCTTTCCAGTGGACACGGCAGATAAGTTTGTCCCCTCAAACGCTCATATCAGGCCCAACGGTTTTTTCGTAAGAGATCTATTTGGCCCCGGTACCCACTACATCAAGGTTCTCACGCTCAGTACAAACTCTCATCAGCCAGTGCCCTATACAATCCACGCTTTCGAGGAAAGCAGTTACCCAGAATTCCTGGAACAGTGCCAAGCTGAAACGCTCGCTCTGAACAACCCGCTGCTGAGCGACCCCCTCTATGCATGTCAATGGCACTTGCGTAGTGAGAACAATGGTGGCATCAACGTCGAGCCTGTGTGGTCCGAGGGCATCAAGGGGGAAGGCATAAACATTGCCGTGGTCGATGACGGGATGGACTTCAGACACGTGGACTTAAGGGACAACGTAAACGCCTCACTGAATCGCAATTATACGGACATAGAAAGCATCTTCAATCCGTTCCTACATCACGGCACCTACGTTGCCGGCGTAGTCGCCGCCCGGGACAACAGTGTCGGAGTGCGAGGCGTGGCTCCCCGTGCCACTATCTACGGGTACAACTATCTGGCTTCCACCGGGACCGATGCTCAGAGGTCTGATGCCATGACCCATAACGCGGCTGTGACAGCCGTGTCCAACAATAGCTGGGGCCATATAGAGGGCCCCGGACTGGGCCACGCAGACGCCTTCTGGGAGAGTGCTATTGATTTCGGTATCAACAGAGGATACGGCGACAAGGGAGTCTTCTACTCGTGGGCTTCCGGCCATGGATACCTCCTGGGAGACGATGCGAATCTCGACGAATACGGAAACTACTATGGGGTAACCGCAGTCTGTTCAGTCAACGACGCCGATACCAGGGCTACCTATTCAGAATTGGGGGCCAATCTTTGGATCTGCGCCCCTTCAGGTGATTTGTCGCTTTCAGAGAATCGGGCCATAGTCACGACTGAAAACTACGACCGCTACGTGTACGACTTTGGCGGCACTTCGGCTGCTACACCAGCAGTCTCCGGCGTTGCTGCGTTGATGCGGGAGGCTAACCCGAATCTGACTTGGCGTGACCTGAAGTTGATTCTCGCTGCATCTGCTCGGAAGAACGACCCGACGAATGCTGGTTGGCTTCACGGTGCGCGCAAGTATGGTTCCTCCTCTGCGACGGACCTGTATCACTTCAACCACGAATACGGTTTCGGGGTTGTCGATGCCAAGGCCGCCGTGGACATGGCCAGAGGGTGGACTAATGTTCCAACCCTGCAGACGTCGTCTGCGTCGTCACACAGTTTTAACTTCCAAGTCCCGGACCTGCCGTCTACTCTCATCCCAACAACGCATTACCATGACTTAACGCTTACGACCGACATCAACTTCACCGAGTTCGTTGAGGTCAACGTTACATTCAACCACCCGTCGTTCCGCGATCTGGACATAGAGCTGGTGTCACCATCGGGGGCAGTTTCTAAACTCACAGTCCCCTTTGACACTTACACGCCGGACGATCCGACTGACGACGACTTCGTATCGTTGAATGGTACTTTCCGATTCGGGTCGGCACGGCATCTGGGTGAGAATCCCAACGGTGTTTGGCGTTTGAATGTGAGCGATCACATAACACATGGCAGTGGGACCTGGAACTCGTGGAGCATCAAGGTCTACGGCCATAGTGGGACGCCGGTGGACACGAGGGAGTGCGTGACGGGAGGGGCGGTCGCCAATGCCTCCGACAATCCCGGGCTGGTTTCGGATTGTGAGACGCTGCTTGAGGCGCGAGACGTACTTGTCGGAACCGGTACGGCGCTGAACTGGTCGGCAAGTATGCCTATGTCAGGGTGGGACGGGATTACGGTCGAGGGAACGCCGGCGCGCGTTAAGGAGATTTCTCTTGAAAACAAGGGGCTCCGAGGGACAATTCCCTCACAGCTGGGCAATTTGGCAGAACTCAAGACCCTTCGACTGAGCACTACGCTTGAAGTGTGCCAAGGCAATGTCTGTCGAGACACTTTGGAACAGGAACAGAATCGCCTGACCGGTCCAATTCCGTCGGAGTTGGCTAATCTTTCCAAGCTCGAGTAGTTGACGATATCCCGCAATCAGTTGACGGGGCCCATCCCCGCAGACATGCGCAACCTTACCAGCCTGTCGCTGCTCGCACTAGGCGGAAACCAGCTGAGAGGTGCCGTGCCTACCTGGTTAGGCAGCTTCAACAAGATACAGGGATTGTTCCTTTGGGGTAACGAGTTTACGGGACCCGTACCTACAGAACTTACCTCCCTGACCAGTTTGCAATGGCTGGAACTCGGAAGTAACCAGTTGAGCGGAAGCATCCCAGTTGGACTTGGCAATCTGGTCAACCTAGAACGACTCACCCTTCATGAGAACCAATTGTCCGGTCAGATTCCGTCGGAGATTGGCACACTCTCCAGCCTAAGCGTCTTGAGCCTCTGGAGTAACCGGTTGACTGGTACCATTCCGCCGCAACTAGGCGACCTTGCCAACTTGGAAGAACTTTATTTGTCGCAGAACCAGTTGTCCGGTGCGATTCCGGGCGAGTTGGGCAATCTCCCCAACCTGACTGTGCTGTCCCTGTGGAGCAACCAGTTGACGGGTATGGTTCCCGCTTCGCTGGTCGGACTTGACAGATTGGAGGAGTTGTATCTCTCGCAGAACCAGCTCTCAGGCTGCATTCCGTCGGCATTGCAAAACGTCCCTACTAACGACCTGGCTGACGTTGGGCTGCCGTTCTGTGTCCAGCCGTCTGTGACGCTTAGCAAGACTTCGCCTGACGCTCCGATCAGGCTTGATTCCGTGATCCAGGTCACTGCTACGTTCAGCGAGACTGTTACGGACTTCGACGTGGCTGACGTCGTCGTGGCGAATGGTGTTGTCAGCGGCTTTGGCGGCGGTGACTCTGTGTTCACTTTCGATGTCACGCCAAACGCAATCGGGGTTGTGACGGTGGACGTCCCTCAGGACGCGGCGTTGGACAGCGAAGGGAATGGCAACACTGCGGCTGCTCAGTTGAGGCTGGGGATGCCCTATGACGATGACGATGATGGGACCATCAGCGGCACCGAGGTGCTGAACGGTGTCAGGGACTACTTTGTAGGCATTCTCACCGGGATACAGGTCCTGGAGCTAGTGAGGCTGTATTTCTCACCTCCAGGTTGAGAATGACAGGTCAATTGCCGCTGGCCTGACACTTTGTCAGTTTGGTAGGCGAGATTTTCGCACCCGGATCAAGTCCGGGGCAGGCTCTCACCCCAGCCCTCTCCCCCAGGAGAGGGGGTTCATTGATTGCTGTTCGTGCCCTCTACCCAGCCCTGTCAGCCCCGTATCAAGTACGGGGCAGGCTCTGAGTGAGAGGGGACATTAGATGCACCCACCAGATCGACACAGCTTCCTAGCTGGCGGTCGCGTTGACACCTGAACCTGCCGACAATACACTCTGGAAATCCTCGACGGACATGATTTCGAGCTACGGACAGGAGTACGACATTGGGCAGACTAGATGGCAAAGTGGCGGTGATTACGGGAGCGAGCAGGGGCATCGGCAGGGACATGGCTGTCGTGTTCGCGCGTGAGGGCGCGAAGGTAGTCGTGTCGGCGCGCACCGAGAACGAGGGCGACTTTCGAATTCCTGGAAGCATACAGACCGCGGTCAATCGCATTCGGGACGAGGGCGGGGAGGCCATCGGTGTCAAGTGCGACGTCACGAGTGAAGACGACATCGCCGGTCTGCTCGAAAAGAGCGTCGAAGAGTACGGACGCATAGACATCCTGGTGAACAACGCCGCGATCCTGGTGCCCGGCACCATCGAGGAGATGCAGGTGCGGCACTGGGACCTTCTCTATCGCGTCAACATCAAGGGCCCGTTCCTCGGCTGCAAGTTCGTGATTCCGTACATGAAGGAACAGAACTACGGTCACATCATCAACATAAGCTCGGTCGGTGCTGTTGGCCCGGGAGAGGGACCTTACGACTCGGCGCGTCCTGATGGTACCGCTTACGGATCGGGCAAAGCTCACCTGGAGCGGTTTACGCAGGGCCTGGCGAGCGAGCTGTATAAGTACAACATCGCTGTCAACTCACTCTCTCCAATCGGAGGGATCGCGACCGAGGGCCAGCGCTGGTTCAGGGGCGAAAGGCCATACACCGGTGCACGCGAAGATGGGATCATCATGGGAGACGCCGGAGTCATCATCTGTGAGAAGGACCCGCGATCCTATACCGGCCGCATAATGTACGACGAAGACGTGCTTTCTGAGGCAGGGATTACGGACCTCTCGCCCTACCCGATTATTGGGGAGTAAGGGTCTCGAACACCCTATTGGACCACAATTGGCGAGACACGGGGGCGGTTCCCGAACCGCCCCTACATGGGTAGAGGGTGAGAAGAATGCTGGCTGACTTTGTGGAAGTGACCACCGCTGACGGAGTGCTGCTGGGTGGCGCTTACTTCGCGCCGACCGTTCAGGAGCGTTCGTCGTCGGTGGAGGCTGTCTGCTTCTTTCATGGCGACGGCGGGCACTTCTATCGCACGCTCTACATGGAGCTGGGAGCGCGACTGGCTGCTGAAGGGATCGCGTTCCTGGCTGCGAATCGTAGGGGGCACGACATTGTCTCCAATGGGGCTCCGGGAGGGCCGCTGGCCGGATACGCTCACGAGTCGGTAGATGATTCTCGATTGGACTACGCGGCATGGCTCGAACTCCTGCGGAAGCGCAGGCACACGACTCTGGTCATCGGTGGACACAGTGGCGGGGCTGTGAGGGCGACATACGCTCAATCGAAGGTGCATTACGACGGGGTCGTCGGGATAATTCCGGTGTCGCCGGGCGAGTACAACCACGAGGGCATCATCGACCTTCACGCAGACGAGTTCACCAACGCCTACACATGGTCTGTGGAGCAGGTGGAGTCGGGCAACCCTGACGCCTACATCCGTCCCGGAATTCCGTGGGGATCGACGTGGACGGCAAAGTCGTTCATCGACTGCTTCAACCCAGACAATCGCTACAGCGTCACCGAGCGGGCTTCCGAAATCGACTGCCCTGCCCTGTTCATATTCGGGTCTGAGGAGTGCGGCGACGGGGAACAGCGCCTTCCTGTGTGTGGGGCGGCGATGCGCAGCCTGAGACGCACGAACTATCCGCACGTCACGGTCGAGGTGATAGACGGAGCCAACCACGGATACGTGGGTCGGGACCTTCAGCTATTCCAGACCATTCGAGGGTGGCTGGAGACAATCTAGCCCCGGTAGTCGATCCTGAAGCTGTACGAGTCGGGATGGCGAACATTTCACCCTCACCCTAGCCCTCTCCCGTCAAGGGAGAGGGGACACCCGATTATGGAGTGTGACTTCGACTATAGAACGATTCAGGCTCAGCGCACCTCTATGAGGTGCCTGATCGAGCCGACAATGCCGTCTCCGATGCCGCTTACCTCCACGAGGTCGTCGATTCGCTGAAACGAGCCGTGCGTGGCTCGGTGTTCGACGATGGCCTCTGCCCTGACGCTGCCGATACCCGGCAGCGACTCCAGATCATCGACTGTGGCGGTGTTCAGGTCCAGCTTTCCTTGAGTAGAAGGCGGTGACTGCCATGTTGACCCGATCGGCGCGGAGCTGCTCGAACCAACGGCGGGGATGTGGACCTGGTCTTCGTCGTTCAGGCGCAGGGCGAGGTTGATCCTGTCGAGGTCGGCGTCTGAGGTCGGGCCACCTGCCGCGTTCAATGCGTCTGCGACGCGGTGTTCTGAGTCGAGCCTGTATACGCCCGGACGGACGACCTCTCCGGATACGTACACAATGATTTGCGCAACCACCTGAGCCTCTGCCTGAACGGGAGTCGGTGATGGCAGGGAGATCTCGATGCCTCCGTGGGATCGAGAGTCACGCAAGACCAGCACTCCGGCGCCCACGACGCACGCCACGATCGAGGCGCCGAGTACTACGTTCAGGATGAGCTTCAGGTTCACGTCACATCATCCGCGGTACGGCAGTCAGGCCACTAGAACCTGTAGAGCGCGTCACCGGAGGCGGGCCTCGCGGGGCCACCGCTGAATCCCGCGGGAGTGCCGTCGGCGCGCCAGCAGGCTGCGCCGTGGATGACGCCGCGTCCCTGGTCGAACATGACGCCGTTCATGCCACCGGCGACCTTCGCGACCTCCTGGACGTCGTGTCCAAGTGCAGCGAGCTTCGCACGGACGCCGTGATCGATGCCACCCTCGACTTCGAGCGACTGGCCCTGCGTCCAGATTCGCGGGGCCTCGACGGCCTCCTGGAGCGTCATGCCGTGGTCGATGACGTTCACTATGGCCTGGAGCACCGAGGGGAAGATGCGAGTCGCGCCCGGAGTTCCGAGCGCCATGAACGGCTTGCCGTCCTTCATTACTATAGTGGGCGCCATGCTGCTGACCATTCGTTTGCCAGGGGCGATGGAGTTCGCGGTTCCCGGATGCGGGTCGAAAATGTTCATAGTGTTGTTGAGCAGCATCCCTGTGCCTGGTGTGGTCACCTTGGAGCCGAATGCCGCGTGGATGGTCTGGGTTGTCGAGACGACGTTTCCGTCGCCGTCAGCGACAGTCAGGTGAGTCGTGTTTGCGCTCTCGCCGACGTAGGCTGACGGATTGCCGTATGTGAATGAACGTGCCGAGGCAGTATCGATTTCGCCCCGTCTCGATGCTGCATACTCCTTGGTCGTCAGGGCAGCTACGGGCACTTCGACGAAGCCGGGGTCGCCTACGTACTCGAAGCGGTCCGCAAAGGCGATCTTCATCGACTCGGCCAGCAGGTGGACGCCCTCGGACGTCCCGAAGCCGGCCCCTGTCACGTCAAAGCCCTCGAGTATGTTCAGCATCTCGACGATTGCCGTGCCGCCGGAGCTGGTGGGGGCCATTGCTACGATCTCGTATCCCCTGTAGGTGCCCCTGACGGGCTCGCGCAGGTGGATGCGGTAGTCTCGCAGGTCGTCGGTCGTGACGATTCCGCCGTTGGAGGCCATGTCGTCGGCCACCATCTGCCCGATGCTGCCGGTGTAGAGTACGTCCGGCCCGAGCCGGGCGACCTCTTCAAGCGTTCTGCCGTAGTCTGACCTGACGATCGTGTCGCCGACAGACGGCGGCGAACCGCCGGGCAGGAACACCTCTGCGCTGGCTGGGAACATGGCGAGGTCGTCGCGACTCTGGTGGATGATGTCCACGAGGTACTGACTGGCGGGGAATCCACGCATTGCGTACCTGATCGCGGGCTGGATGACCGTGTCGAGTCCGAGCCTGCCATAACGCTCCTCGGCGTAGCACCAGCCCTTCAGGGCCCCCGGCACCCCAACGGCCCTGTAGCCAACGAGGTTCTCACGGTCGGCAGTCTCCATGTAGTCGGGCCAGGTGTCCGAAATCGTCCCGTACATGTCTGCGGAGGCCGCCTGGGGCGCGACTGAGTAGTTATCGATGTTGACGAACTCGTCGTCGGAGGCGTTGTAGAAGTTGATGAAACCCGCGCCGAAGATGCCGATCATCATCGGCTCGACTACGCTGAGCGCGAAGGCCGAAGCCACAGCCGCGTCCATCGCGTTGCCGCCCATCGCGAGCATCTCCAGGCCCGCGGCGGACCCCAGCGGGTGATTCGTGGACACCATACCGTTGGTCGCGACGGCGTCGTGCTTGTAGGTCTCGAACGGGCTGCCGGCGTTCTTCTTCCAGGACATTTTCTTTCCTTTT
Source organism: uncultured Dehalococcoidia bacterium (assembly GCA_964537915.1). Classification (GTDB taxonomy): domain Bacteria; phylum Chloroflexota; class Dehalococcoidia; order Lucifugimonadales; family UBA1123; genus VXRN01. The sequence goes on along the minus strand of CAZIDM010000013.1, from coordinate 50,437 downwards.
TTGCTTCCCAGTGTCGATTGCTGATTCTGTCGCAGTAGCTCTGATGGTACTACCGCTATCGTAGTCGGGCAACGGGAGCAGGGTTACCGCACATTGAGTGGCAGACACACGGTCATCGTGGGCGGTTCACGAACCGCCCCTACGAGACACTCGGTTGTCATGGTAATGCCGCACCGAGGGCCTTCCGGTCATCAACGGATCAAGCCAATTGCGTTCGTGGTGAGCCTGTCGAACCATGAACGAGCGGCCCTTCGACAAGCTCAGGACGAACGGTATCGGGCAAGTCATCGAAAGACCCTGATGCCGCCCCCTGCCCTTTCCTTGACCCGATTTTCTGCCCAAACCTATACTGGACGCATCCAGCCAGTACCCATGTGGAGTCCTAATGAACGAGTCCGGGATCGCCAGTCAGATCGAATCGCTGAAGTCCAAAGCGCTGTCGGAGCTGGCGTCAGCCTCCGACCTCGATGCTCTTGACGAGTGGCGAGTCTCGTTTCTAGGCAGGCGTGGAGAGTTGACCCAGCTTCTCCGGGGAATCGGGTCGCTGCCCGCCGAGGAACGTCCCGCGGCCGGGGCAGCCGCAAATCAACTTCGCCAGGCACTCCAGGACGCGATGGCCGAAGCCGAGGACGCGCTCAAGCGGGCTGCGTCCGAGCAGGCAGGGGAGCCAATCGACGTAACCCTGCCCGGCTGGCCGGTACCGCGAGGCGGCATCCATCCCACAACCAGGATCGTGCGCGAGATCTGCGCGGCGTTCGCGTCGATGGGATTCAGCGTCGTCGAGGGGCCGGAGATCGAGTGGGACCACTACAACTTCGAGATGCTAAACATCCCCAAGGGGCACCCCGCGCGCGACATGTGGGACACGCTCTGGATCGACTACGAGGACGATGACGGCGAGCGCCCGATGCTGCTCCGCACTCACACGTCGCCAATGCAGGCGCGGATCATGGAGAACCAGCGTCCGCCGGTGCGTGTCGTCATCCCAGGCAAGTGCTACAGGTACGAGGCAACCGACCCACGACATGAGTGGCACTTCTACCAGATCGAGGGACTGGCGGTCGATCGCGGCATCACCATGACCGACCTCAAGGGCACGCTTTTTGAGTTCGCGCGCCGAATCTTCGGTGTCGACCGCAAGGTGCGCTTCCGCTGCGACTACTTCCCGTTTGTCGAGCCGGGCGTGGACATGTCCATCGACTGCTTCCTGTGCGACGACGGCTGCCGCGTGTGCAGCAACACCGGCTGGATCGAGATAATGGGCGCGGGCATGGTCCACCCCAAGGTGCTCGAGGGAGTCGGCTACGACCCCCACATCTACACAGGGTTCGCGTTCGGGATGGGCCCGGAGCGCATCTCAATGCTGAAGCATGGCATAGACGACATCCGGCTGTTCTACTCCAACGACCTGCGGTTTTTGCGGCAGTTTAGTTAGGGGTCGCTGTGTCCGCCGCGTCCCGTTGTCTGAACCGGGATTTTTGTGATTAAGGGAATCCCGTGATGGTGCGTTGGGCTGCCGGGTGGATTCCCGCGTTCGCGGGAATGACGGGTGGAGTGCGGGAGTGACTGGCGGAGTGTGAGAATGGGTGGTTGAGGGCAGGAGTGCAGGTGGAGTGTGAGAATGGGTGGTTGAGGGCAGGAGTGCAGGTGGAGTGTGAGAGTGGGTGGTGGAGTGCGGGAGTGACTGGTGGAGCGTGGGATGACGGGTGAAGTAACGAAAGTCGAATCTCAAGGAATCAAATGCTAGTACCTATCTCTTGGCTCAAGAATTATGTTCCGGTTAGTGACTCGCCGGGGGAGCTTGCTCATAAGCTCACTATGGCGGGGATCGAGATTGGGGACGTCGAGGTCGTTGGCGCGGACTGGGAGCCGGACTCCCTGATCGTCGGGTACGTCCTGAAAGTCGATCCGCATCCGAATGCTGACAGGCTGAAGCTGCCGACCGTGGACCTCGGCGATGGCGAGACGGCCACCGTGGTTTGCGGTGCGCCGAACGTCGCTGCTGGGCAGAAGATTGCTTTTGCCAGGGAGGGCGCGGCACTGTACAGCCCGCGCTCGGGGAAGGTGGAGAAGCTCAAGCGGGCACGAATCAGGGGTGTCGAGTCGGCTGGTATGGTCTGCTCGGTGCTCGAGCTGGGACTCGGCGAGGACCACGATGGCATTCTCGTGCTGGACGACGACGCGCCGGTCGGCACTCCGCTTGGGCAGTACCTGGGCGACGCAATCCTGGATGCCGAGGTCACGTCGAACAGGCCGGACTGCCTTTCGATCCTGGGCATAGCCCACGAGGTCGCGGCGATCACCGGCGAGAAGGTGACCGAGCCGGACTACTCGTACCCTGAGGACGGGCCTGAGATTGAGAGCAAGGTCACGATAGAGATCGCCGATCCCGACCTGTGCTACCGGTACACCGCCAGCCTGATCGAGGGCGTGAAGATCGGCCCGTCGCCGCGCTGGCTGCAGGATGCGCTCATCAAGGTCGGCCAGCGTCCCATCAATAATGTAGTGGACATTACCAACTACGTGATGCTGGAGTATGGTCAGCCGCTGCACGCGTTCGACTTCGACAAGTGCCGCGACGCGACGATCATAGTCCGCGCGGCCCGAGAGGGCGAGAAGCTGACGACCCTGGACGGGCAGGAGCGGAAGCTCGATCCGCCCATGCTGACGATCGCAGACTCCCACGACGCCGTGGGACTCGCAGGCGTCATGGGCGGGGCGAACTCCGAGATGACCGAGGAGACGACATCGGTGCTGCTGGAGTCGGCGAGCTTCAATGCCGTCAACACGCGGCTGACGCGGACGGCCCTCGATCTACGCACAGACGCCTCCGACAGGTTCGAGCGCGGGATCAGATCTGCGCTCGCGCCGCATGGCCTCAGGCGCGCCACGCAGCTCATCGTCGAGCTGTGCGGAGGCACCGCCGCCAAGGGCATCATCGACCTCTACCCAACTAAGCGTGAGCCTCCGACGGTCAGCATCAGCCGCGCCCGTATCCAGCAGGTGCTGGGCGTGAACTACCCGATGACGCAGGTGAAGCGTGTTCTTGAGTCCCTGGGATTCGAGGAGACCGAGGCTCCGGGTGGACTGATAGACCTGATCGAGGCGGTAGAGGCAGCGCCTGCGGACGAGCGCACAGACTCGCTCTGGCTAACGGTGCCCTACTGGCGTTCCGACATATCCATAGAAGACGACCTGGTCGAAGAGGTTGCGCGGACCATCGGGTACGACTCGCTGCCCACAACCATGCTGTCGACCGCGATCCCGCACTGGGAGCCGCAGCCGATGACGCAGCTCAAGGACGTGGTCCGCGACGTGATGGCAGCAGCAGGTATGCAGGAGACCATCTCGTACTCGCCCACGACGCTGGAGAACCTGTCACGGGTGGACGCGCTGGATGAAGACAACCCACCGCTCAGAATCTCGAACCCGCTCAGTCGCGAGTGGGAGTACATGCGCACTACCCTGCGTGCGAACGTGCTGAACACGCTAGCGTACAATCGCAGGATTGCCCAGGGTGAAGGAGTGCGTATCTTCGAGGTCGGTCGTGTGTATATGCCCAAACCGGAGGCGAAGGAGCGCGATCTGCCCGACGAACTCGAGATGCTCGTCGGCGTGGTCTCTGGCCCGCGTTTCTCGGAGTCGTGGGTGACAGAGACGGACAACATGGGCTTCTTCGACGCCAAGGGTGCGCTTGAGTACGCATTCAACAGGCTTGGCATCGACGTCGAGTATGAGCCTTCAACAGATTCGATCATGCAGACTGGCCGCACCGCCCGAATCACGTCCGGCGGAGTGGAACTGGGTGTTATCGGGGAAATCCAGACTCCCCTGTTGGAGAGCTACGACCTGGACGGATACCCGGCGGCGATGTTCGAGATCAGCCTGGAGGCACTGCTGTCCGTTGTCGGCGATCTTCGCCAGACTCACGTCGGGGCGAGCAGGTACCCGGAGTCGTACCGAGACCTCGCCGTGGTGGTGGACGACGACGTGCCCGCCGCGAACATTCAGCGAATCATCGACCGTCATGCCCTGGTGGTCCGCAGCGCGCCGTTCGACATCTACTCGGGCGAGGGCGTGGCGGACGGGCGCAAGTCGGTGGCATTCAGAGTCGCCTTCCAGTCAGACCGTGGCACGCTGACATCGGAGCAGATCGACCACTTCCAGCGCGACATCGTCCGCCAACTCCAGCGGGAGCTAAACGCCGAATTGAGGACCTGATCCTACCCTCCCCATGGACTTCTCATACGAATACACCGATGAGCAGGAGCGGTTCCGGGCAGAGGTGTCCGGGTGGCTCGACGCAAACATTCCAGGCGATGTAGATTCCCTAATGGAGTCTGCTGACTCGGCATCGTCACTCAGGGATATCGCCCGCGAGCTTGGACGCAAGGGCTGGCTGGCTCCTTCCGAGCCCGTCGAGCGGGGCGGAGCGGGGCTTTCGGCAGACCAGGTAGTCGTCATCCTCGAAGAGATGAACCGGCGCGGGCTGCTGTGGCTGATCGACGGCGAGGCGCAGGCTCTCAGACAGGCCCTGGCCGCCTGGAGTTCCGGCGGCGTCAGGACGGACCTGGCGGCATCACTCTCCACGGGCGAGCGCACTGTCTGGAGACACCGGATTGCGCTGTCTCGGCATTCCGACGGAGAAATGGGGCTGGACCCCGATTCTGTCGGGATCTTCGCGGCACCGGACGCCGACGGCTACCTCCTCAACGGCACTGGCATGTACGCCGGGTACGGGAGCAGACCTGACATTCTCTGGACGGTGGCTCTCGTCCGGCCTGAGTCCGACTCGCCGAGTGAGCCTCCAGAGCCTGTATGCCTGATCGTCGACGCGGCCCTGGACGGAATTACCTACCCAGCAACTCGAACCCTGACTGCGGCCACGCCACGCCTGGTCAGTTTCGATGACGTCTGGGTACTCCGCTCGGACGCTGTCGGGCCTGAGGGCGAAGGTCACCGGGTGCTCAACACGAGAGTGACTCTCGACCCTCGGGCCGATCTGCCGTCCTGGGTAGAGTCCGAGACCGAGGAGCTCATCTCCTATGCGCGGGCGAATGGGCTGGGCGAGGACCCGATTCGTGCGCTGGTACTTGTTGAGGCATACATCGCCAGTCGCGTCTCACGCCTCCTGAGGATGAACTCGGCGTGGCACAGTCAAACTGGTACAGAGTCAGGTACGGCCGAGTCTCTTGCATCTCTGTATAGACGGGCTGCGGCATCAGGGCTATCGGAAGCGGCGAGGGAGGTTGTCGGCCCGGCGGCCCTGCTTGATGGATCAGACCCCAGGGCAGCAGACGCTGGCAGGTTCGACCGTCTGTCACGCAGGGAGTTGGCCGAGCGGGATGACGGCCCATCGGGTGATTCAGACCGGGAGGCGATCGCGTCTGAGCTGGCGTTGGACAGGCTTCCGGACTGACCGCTATTCATCCCTACCTGCTGAGACTGTAACGATTCTCTAGATAGGTTGAAGGCGGCCCGTCCTTCGACAGGCTCCCGCCACGGCGGACTTTCAACAGGACGAACGGGTGCGGGCGAGACGCCCGCGCTCCAAGCATATGCCTACCAACCTGTCACGGGATTCTCACTGCTGATGTACTGTTGCATTGACTGGCTGTCGTTTATAATCGTTGACAGGCGCCTGGCACGCAGAACGCCATGCCCTGACGTGGCAAACTCGCCTGAAGAGGCGCGATGATAGAGAGAGGGCAAGCAAAATGCTGACACTTGTTGAGGAAATCATCCTGCTAATGCTCAACGACGAGGACGGTAGGTTCGTGCGCGTTCCGAGCTGGTCGACCGAGTATGCCATTGCCGGAGGTGTCCTAATGGACCTGGCAATGGAGAACCGCATCGACACTGACCTCGAGCACCTCATCCTCCTTGATTCCACGCCCGTAGGCGACAGCCTGCTCGACCCTGCACTGGCTGACATTGCCAAGGGCGAGAAGAATGACGTCCGATTCTGGGTGGAGCATGTTGCCCAGAGCGCCTATGACCTGCGCGAGGAGGCGCTATCGCGGCTGGTCGGCCACGGCATACTAGAGCGTGAAGACGATCGCTTCATGTGGGTGTTCAAGTCGAGGCGCTATCCGACCATCGACGGCACGGTCGAGCGGGAAGTTAAGCTGCGCATCATGGAAGTGCTGTTCAGCGACATCATTCCAGACCCCAGGGACATAATGCTAATCTGCCTTGCCGACGCTTGCGGCATCTTCAGGGAACTGCTTTCCTCTCGAGAGTCGCGCCAGGCATCGGAACGTATTGAGCAGGTGCGCAGGCTGGACCTGATCGGGCAGTCGATGACCCAGGCGATCCATGACATCGAGATGTCCATAGCGGCGTCCGTGCAGGGGCACGTGTACTAGACACCGTCGGCTGTCCTACAGGGCCGAGACCTAACACACATTCAACAGAGTTTCAGAAGCAAGGAGAGCGACAATGGGCGCGATTCTGGGTGAAGGCGATTTCAGGTACGAGCACATTCTCGACTGGCACAAGCTGCCCGAGGGAGCAAGGCTGATCGAGACGCCGGGTGTCGCCGTCGACTCCCAGGATGACGTTTACGCGTTCAGCAGAAACCCGGACTTCCCTGTGATGGTGTTCAACCAGGACGGCGAATTCGTTCGCGGATTCGGCAAGGGCATATTCGGAGACCGCACTCACGGAATCTATGTCGGCCCGGAAGACACCATCTACTGTGTCGATGACGGCATCCACACGATAACCAAGTTCACCCGCGAGGGCGAACTTCTGATGACCATCGGCACGCACGGCGAGTCCTCGGAGATCTGGAAGGGCAAGCCTTTCAACCGACCGACGCACGCAGCGGTCTCAAAGAAGACGGGGCACATCTACATCTCCGACGGCTACGGCAACTTCAACGTGCACAAGTACACTGGCGACGGCGAGCACGTTATGAGCTGGGGCGGGCCGGGTATCGACCCGGGCGAATTCCTCAGGCCACATAACATCGCCGTGGACGATGGCGACCGCGTGATTGTCGCGGACCGTGAGGCGCACCGCATCCAGGTGTTCGACACCGACGGCAACGTGCTGGACGTGTGGAACAACATCCACATGCCAAACGGCATGACCATCGGGCCGGATGGAAACATCTACGTCGGCGAACTCCCAGGGGCGACCCAGGCGGAGCCGACGCCTCCGAGGCACGGGCACCGCGTGAGCATCTACGATCCCAGCGGCAACCGTCTCGCACTGCTGGGAGCAGACGACGAGGGGACCGACTCAGGCGAGTTCATAGCTCCACACGGCATGGGCGTGGACAGTCATGGCAACATCTACGTCGGCGAGGTGTCGTTCACCATCCGCGGCGGGCGCATGGACCCGCCGCAGGAACTGCGCAGCTTCACGAAGCTAGCGAAGATCTAGTTCCTGTCCACATAAGTGTGACGGTCGGCGAACCGTCCTTCGACAAGCTCAGGACGAACGGATGCGGGCAAGATGCCCGCGATCCGAATAGATGGTGCTTAATAGGCGCGCGATTCGACAAGCTCAGGGCGAGCAACTTCGAGTGCCAGCCCTGAGTTGTCGGTAACCTAGTCGACGAACCTGAACTGCTGGGCGGGCTTGCCGCCTGCCGGCAGACCCATCGGCAGATGGGCGTTGATGAGGAAGGGACGCTTCTCGTCCTCGACGACGCGCAGGCCCTCAGCGATGGTCTCTGAGATCTTCGACTCGTCCGTCAGGTCTGTGGCCTCCATGCCGAAGCCATCGGCGATCTTCGTGGGGTCCATTCCTGTCAGCGCAACTCCACCGTAGTCACCTGAGTCGCGCATGTGCCCACCGGCCTGTCCGAACGCGCCAGCGACAATTCCGTATGCCTGGTTGTTGGTGATGAGGTACAGCACGGGAATGTTGTGGTGGACGGCCGTCCAGAGTCCGCTGTCCGCGTAGTAGAGCGATCCGTCGCCGACGAGTCCAACTACCGGCGTGTCCGGAGCGGCGAGCTTCGCGCCGATCGGGGCGCCAACTCCGTAGCCTTCAGAGCCACCCGCGGGTCGGATGTACATATTGTTGCCCGGGCCGTTGTCCCCTCCAACCACGTCCTGAGGCACTGCGAATTGCTCTGTAGTCACGATACCGCCGCCAATGCGCTCCAGTTCAGAGTCGAGCGACTCTATCAGTGGCAGAGGCCGTACACGGCCGTCCTGGGCACCGACTGATCCGAGGGCCGCGCGGCGCTCGTTACGAAGTGCAGACGCCGCTCCGCGTGCCCACTACCTGCGGTCGTCGTACCGGCCGGGTTCGGTCTCGCTCATCACGAGCGACTCCAGTCGCTCCATCGCCCTGCCCTCGTCAGCGAGAATGGCGAGGTCGAGTCCGGGCATGTTCTTCAGGTTTTCAATGTCCGATCCGATGGCCATCAGTGTCGCGCCGCCTCCGAAGCCAACGTAGTCCGAAGCTGTGCCGCTGCCGCCGTGACGGGAGCCGATCGACAGGATCAGATCGGGGTTCAGAGCCTCAACTGCCCTCTCGAAGTAGCCCGCGTGCTGTGGATGCTTGATGGGCACGCCTCGCAGGTCGTTTCGGCCTGTGGCGACCGCCGCGCCGAACCGCTCGGCGATGGCCGTGACCGCGGCCTCGGCGCCGCTCTTCCAGATGCCGTCGCCGGCGTAGATCAGCGGACGTTCGGCTTCGTGCAGGGCGACCGCGATCCTCTCGATGTCGTCGTCTGACGGATACCCAGCTCGAACCTCGGGGGTGCCGCCTTCGATGATCTCGGTGTTAACAGGAGCGGACCCGAGCATGCTGTCGTAGACCGCCAGGTGCACCGGCCCCACCGGGGGAGTCGTCGCGACGCGAACGGCGCGCTCGATCGCCGCCGGGAGTCCCTCCGGCTCGACGACGGTCCAGTTCTCCTTGGTCATCGGAGCTGCTATCGACGTGGGCCCGAAGCTGTGACTAAGATCCAGGCTGATCCTGTCGGCGAAGCTACCGGTGTCGCCCGCGAACGTAATAACGACGACGGGGAGTCCTCCCCACCAGACGTTGATGAGCTGGCCCATGCTCTGGGCGAGGCCCGCGCCGAGGTGGACGACCATGACACCGGGGTCGGCTGCCACCTGCGTGTAGCCACCGGCCATCGCAGTGACTGTACCCTCGTGAAGTCCCAGGATGCCGTGAATCTCGGGGTGAGAGTGGAGCGTGTCGAAGAACAGCGCCTCCCTCGAACCTGAGTTGTTGAAGACGTACTTCACCCCGGAGGCCGCAAGCTGCTCCACCATGACCTGCGACGCATGTGCCGTTATCGCTCGCTTCTGCATTGTTCATCCTTCCCTTACACTCTGAGTTCCGGCGCATTGTAACAGGCGAGCCTGTGTCGGTCTGGTAGGCGGCGTTCTCACTCTCACCCCAACCCTCTCTCCCAGGAGAGGGGGTTCGTTCGTCACCGGATCAAGTTCGGCTCAGGCTCTGAGCTTGTCGAAGGACACCCCTATTCCCTGGGTTCCGGCCTTCGCCGGAACGACGATTGCGAAATACCTACCCCTGTCAGCCCCAAGGGAGAGGGGGTATGCGAAGGTCTTACTGGCACGGTGTCCACCACTCGACGCTCAACACTGATACACTCCGCATCAATCCACAACTCGCTCAAGTTCGCAGGCTTTCCAGGAGGCGCAACAATGTCCCAGATAGAAGGAAGCGCTCTAGTAACAAAGTCAATCGCCAACGAAGGAATCACGACATTGTTCGGACTCGCCGGCGGCCCCATAGTAGAAGTGATGGGGTACGGTCCAGGCTTCGGGGTACGGCCGATAGGGGTGCGACACGAGCAGGCGGCGACGTTCGCGGCGACCGCGTATGGCTACGTCAGGAACGAGGTCGGCGTCGCGGTGCTCGCCGCAGGTCCCGGGGTCACCAACGGCGTTACCGGCGCGCACGTCGCGTTCGACAACTGCATGCCGCTTCTGATCATTGGCGGGTCGGGTCCCCAGCACGGGCGATACTCGGGTACATTCCAGGAGACCGACAACGTCCCCATGTTCAAGTCCATCACGAAGATGGCCGTGCAGGTGGACAGTGCGGCGCGAATCCCTGAGTACATGTCGATGGCGTTCCGAAAGGCCAAGACCGGAAGACCGGGGCCCGTGTACCTCGACCTTCCATCCGACGTTCTCCAGGAGATGGTTGACGAGGCCTCTGTGAAATGGCCAACCGGCTACTATGCGAGTTCACCACCCCAGGGTAACCCGGATGAGGTCGCCAGGGCCGCAGAGCTTCTACTGAACGCGGAGCGTCCTGCCATGATTGTAGGCAAGGGGGTCCGGTGGTCGGAGCCGGTCGAGCAGCTCACACAGCTCGTGGACAGGCTCGGTATGCCGTTCCTGCCGTCTCCCATGGGACGCGGGTTCATACCGGACGATCATCCAATGAACTTGAACGCCGCCCGCAGCACCCTGATGCAGGGGGCCGACGTTGTACTCGTCGTCGGGGCGCGTCTGAACTGGATGTTCGACTTCGGTCGAAGGTTCGCCCCGGACGCCAAGATCATACATATAGATATAGAGCCGGAGGAGATCGGGCTAAACCGCGCCGTCGACGTCGGGATCATCGGCGACGCAGGTCAGGCCCTCAGCCAGATTCTAGCTGAGCTGGAAGGGCGCACTGACGGCATGAGGGACAGGGCCGAGGAGGGCCCCTGGCTCTCCGAGCTCCGCGAGAAGGCTGCCTCGAACGGTGAGGCGATACAGCCCTTCCTGGAAGCTGACATCACACCGATACGCACGTACCGCCTTCTGAACGAGGTCAGACAGGTCTTCCCGAGGGATACGATATACAGCGTGGACGGCCAGATTACCCTCGCGACTGGTCGGCAGGTGCTGCCCTCGAATACGCCGGCAAGCCGTCTGAACTCGGGCACCAATGGGTGCATGGGTGTAGGAGTGCCGTTCGCGATAGGGGCCAAGCTGGCCCGCCCGGATGCGCCTGTTGTGAGCGTAAACGGCGACTGCGCGTTCGGGTTCAACTCCATGGAGATGGAGACAGCGGTGCGTCACGGTCTGCCCATCGTGTTCGTCGTCAATAACAATTCCGGCATTGTCGGGGGCAACCTGGAGTCGCGCATGGGCCTTCCTGACGGGTACGGCGAACGGGTCGCGAGGTACGTCCAGGACGTCCGGTACGACAAGATGATGGAGGCGTTCGGGGGTCACACAGAGTTCGTGACTGAGCCTGACGACATCCGCCCGGCACTCGAAAGGGCCTACGCCGCAAGCATGGAAGGGGCTCCCTCATGTGTGAACGTGATCACGGACCCGATGGAGCAGATGATAACCAGGTCCAACCGCGCGAGCGCCCTGATGGGTTACTGATGCGTTCTAACCTTTGTCTTAAAAACAATTGACTTGCCGTTCCGTCTGCCTTACCTTTAGACGGACGCCGTGGGCAGTGCATCGAAATAGAGCCTCAGTCAACGTCAACAGACTGTGTTTTGAGTCCCGATTTACCCAGAAAGTGGGTTGCTGATAGGCCTGCCGAGACCTTGACAACGACTCTTCGCAAGGTGTACAAATCTTAGCGGTTTGATAATCTAAGTGAGGCGCAGATGCAGGCAACCGCCGCATCCTGTCAAAATCGGAAAGGTACTCCTCGGAAGGGGCATGACCCCCTTTCGAGTGTTAGTGTGTTTACCAGCCAAATGGTCATAATCCATCTTTAGTCACGGAGACCTAAGGGGGTAGTTAAGTGAACAGTAAGACGCGGTTTATACCACTAGTGATAATTGGGGCTATCCTCTTGTCCCTCCTAGCCATCGTCCCTGCGTTTGGTGCGGACGAGGTGGGATTTATCGATCCAGGCGACATCAACTCCGACGGGACGCTCTCGGATTCCACTCCCGACGAACAGGGATGGGCACGCCAGGGCGGCAACATCGGACTGATGCTCACAGACGACGGATTGGACACGCCAGTCAAGCGCGTGCTCATTCCTAGCATCGACGCGCGCCCCGTTGGCAGCGGCTATGTCAACGCTCACTCGGACATGATCACTGACGCCAGTGTCTCCGGACTGAGCGGGGATGACTACATCCTCATAGGCATGAACGCGGTACGACAGGTTAAGACAGTCACGACCACCGACGGCGACACCACGATCACCGTGGACAAGGCCTTCGGCTCGAACATGTCAAATGCGACCATCTATCGCATAAATGACTCCGTAACGAACTTGGGTCCGTGGGACGACAACTACTCCGCATACGCCATGGCTGAGATGATCAGCAATCCTACGTATCGGGCATCCGGCAGTGTCTCTCGCTATAACGCCCAGCACGCAATCGTAGACAGCGATGTGGGTAAGAGTTCCTCCAATCCTCTGAACAGGATCTCAGGTTCTCCAACTGGCACTGTCAACACCTCGGACGTCCTCGTCGTCAAGGTCTCTGGCAACAGAGAGACCGTAATTGAAGTCGCTGATGTTTCCGGTGACAGGATCGAGATGGAAGACGTCACTGGCGCCACAACGAGCAACCCGCTCGGCCTGGGCAGTAACGAGACAGCCTACCTGGTCTACTGGGCCGAAGAGCGAAACGAGACCGGTTCAGTCGTTTCCGTTCGTTCACAGGCTCACCAGGATCCTGTAACTGCGGTCCTGACCGAGACAACTCCTACATCCGGCGAGTTTGTGCTTGAAATACAGACCGTAATGCCGCAGGATGCCGACGGCAACGACGTAATGGCAGACTTCAGCGCCTCCGTGCCCATGCTCCCGGTTAACCCGCGCGACGTGGTAACTCTTGCTGGCGCCGATTCCACAGGAACCATCACAGTCGAGACGACCAATCCTGTCTTCTCTGGCTTTACTCCTGCCCACAACACTTCCGGCCGCGATGACAGGCCTGAAGTGAGCGCGCAGGTTACAGATGGTGACTCAGGTCTAGATGAAGACGGCGACGGAATCGAGGTAATCTTCCGTATAACGGAAGGCGCTTCCACCCGCACCGTCACCAAGAGCCCAAAGTCTGACGGAGAAGTCGACGAGGTAGCAGGTGGTTTCGAGGTCAAACAGCGCATAACTGGTAGTGACGCCCCCAGTGGCGACGCCATAATCGAATGGTGGGTAAAGGCGAAGGACGAAGCTGGCAACGTCGGCTATTCGGACCGCCAGTCCTCCATCGATGGTGAAGAGAACCCCTGCACGGCAGACGGTTACACCGCCGTTACTGGACTTGAAGGCGCTGGCTGCCAGCCATTCAAGATCATCGTCGACGGCACCGATCCGTCCCTCCTGAGGGCCGAGACCGGACGCCACTGGAACAACAGCCTCGATACCGGCGACTCCTCTGACAAGACTGAGTACCGTGTCTCGAAGGCCGACTCCACCAGTGTCCTCGTAGTGTTCGATGAGCACCTCGATGACAACTCCGTAACTGCCGAAGACTTCGAAGTTGATGGCGCAACACCAGACGACGCCGAAGTCCACAACGTCAAAGTACGCAACGACAGTGAAGACGGCGACGGCAACAGCTCCATCATGGGCGACGATGTCCAGGATGTTGGCTCTGCACGAGGCTACGTCTTCCTGACCGTCGCAGCGATGGACCCCGACAGCCAGCCAAAGGTTGAGCTCGTCGGCGAAATCACTGACGTCGCAGGCAACAAGAAGGGTACCGGCAAGGACAACGAGGCTGACGACCGTGTCGCCCCGAGCCTGACCGTATCCGTAATGGAAGGCGACCGCGCCGTCACGAAGGACAAGGTCACCCTGTCCATCACCTCGGACGAGAACATCAGCGCGCCATCGGTCACCTACTACATGGTCAACTCTGTCGACGACTCCCAGACTCTCGGCGCAGAGAAGAGGGCTACACCAGTCTTCAAGTCTGCAACTGAGTACGAAGTCACGATAGATGCGGCCGAAGACGGACTGTACACCGTTCACGTTGCAGCCCACGACAACTCAGGCGGCAACATGGGATCCAAGGGTGATGCGAGCGCTCCAGTCGACGTGGATGGCGAAACCAGCGCCGTCCTGTTCGAGCGGGACACCAACATCTCCGCCCCCGACGTTGATCCCGACAAGGCAGGCGTCCAGGACGAGTTCAGCATCGACGACCCGAACGCGTTCATCAGGATTGACTTCTCTGGTGAGGGCTCCGAGTACGACGCCACTGAAGGCGGCGACGATCTGGATACCCACGGCATGGTGACCATCGTGTCCGCTATGCTCGGCGATGCCGACATCTCGGGTAGCTTGCAGTCGAACGAAGCTGGCAACGTCTTCCTGTTCCACGCCTCTGGCCTGGACCTCGGCGACCACGACCTCGCGGTCGTCGCCATGGACGAGGCAGGCAACAAGAATTCGTCCGCCTTTGAGGCTACGATCACCATCACTGAGCGCGATCCTTACACCCTGAAGCTCAACCCAGGTTGGAACCTCGTATCCATCCCAGGTGAGCCGATGGACTCCGACATCAACACAGTGATTCCTGCTGACCACCCGGCGACAACGGTTCTTACCTATGACCCGTCCGTCCCAGGCGGCTGGCTGACCGCACTGCGTGGCGCCGACGGCAGCTTCACAGGTACGCTTTCCAACATCACTGCTGGCCGTGCCTACTGGATACAGACACCTTCCTTCGAAGGCGTCAAGGTAGACATCCCCAAGCAGGCAGTTGGCGCACAGATCCTGCCGACCATCGCTATAGCCCAGGGCTGGAACCTGATTCCGATCCTGGACGTGGACGGCGACTTCGAACTCAGCGATGCTGAAGGCTACAACTACTTCAGCGGGCTATCCGAAGGCTCCGTGACCGGCATCTACACCTTCAACACGATCACCAACTCCTGGTCGAGCGTTGCTGAGGCAGACGTAGAGATCGGTAAGGGCTACTGGATCTACGCAACTGATGCTGGAGTGATAGTCCCATAGGGCTCGCTCTAGGTCGGACTTAAAGGACTAAGTAGGCCTCCCTCCTCGATTCGGGGAGGGAGGCCTTTTCCATTCAGATTGGAAGTTGGCATCATGAGAAAAGCGATTGTGGCGATAGTAGTGATATCACTTGCTGTCGCCGCAGGTGTCATTTCGACTGGGAACCTCAGTGCCCAGGGCCTCCCGTCCGGGCCATACATCTACTATGGGACCGCGATGGTCAACAACTCTCCGGTCCCGGACGGCTTCTCCATCTATGCTGAGGTAGCGACTTATAGAAGCGAGCCGGTTGTGGTTTCAGACGGTAGCTACGCCAGCCTTTCCGTCAATCCACTTGACGGCGTCTTCAATAACGAGACAGTCAGATTCTTCCTCGATGGAGTACCGGCCATTGAGACCGATACATACCGGCCCAGCGGCATACCGGTAATCAAATCAGACTTCAACCTGAACTTTGCCAAGCTTCCCGAGCCCACACCGACGCCTTCGCCTGTTCCCACGGATACGCCGACGCCGGCTCCCATACCTCCGACACCGATATCTACGCCGACACCGACCGTTGCCGAGCCTATGACGTTCGCGGCAGGACTGGTGATCGTTACCGGTGGTGTTCTTCCGCCAGACGCGGTGCTCACCGCTCGCATCGGCGACACTTACGAGTCCACTCCGTCGGCAATCCTGACCACTGACGGCCAGTACGGCGGTCTGGTTGTTGATCCCAAGGACAACAGCTTCATCGGGCAGGATGTGGGTTTCTACATAAATGGACAGCCAGCGCGCACTACTATTCGGTTTGAGAGTGGTGGCCTGCGGCGGCAGTTCGATATCATCTTTACTTCGGACTTCTCTACTCCCACACCGTCACCAACCGTAGATCCTGAACCGACTCCAACGGCGACGCCTGCTTCTGTCATGACCGTGGAAGGTGGAACCACCACCATCAAGGGCTCCGCCGACGTGTCAACCGACACGTTCGATCTCTCTGAGGGAATCGCGGTCTTTGACATACGACATAACGGCACCGGAGACTTCTCCGTAGAGTTGCTCAACTCGCGGGGTCGCTCGGAACAGCTTCTCGCAGATGCTTCGGGCAGGTACTCGGGTGTAGTTGGGACCGGAGTAAACGAAGACTCAGTCAGCGGTCCCGCTCCCGGCGCATATTCCCTCAGTGTGGAGGCCTCGGGCGCGTGGGAGATCGAGATAAGCCAGCCAGCCTGGACTTCCGGCGACCTTGCACCGATCTCGCTGAGAGGCTCTGGTGACGACGTTGCGGGACCAATCGAGCTCCAGGCAGGTCGGGTTGACTTCTCCCTGGTGCACGACGGCACCAGCACATTCGTTGTCGACCTCGTGAAGACGGACGGCACCCTCGTTGACACACTGGCCAACGAGACCGGAGCGTTCAGAGGAACCAAGCGGCTGGGAGTTAGAGCAGGAGCAGCGGAAGGGGCTGACCCTGGCGTCTACGTCCTGTTCGTAACCGCGGACGGCAGATGGTCAATCTCGATGCAGGCTGAGGCCGTGGCGACGCCGACTCCGCAGCCCACGCCGACGGCGACACCTGTTCCGCCGACTCCAGAGCCAACTGCGGTCCCGCCGACTGCTACCGCAGCGCCGCAGGCACAGGCGCCGACTCCGGCAGCGCCTCCGCCTCCAAGTCAGCAGCAGCCGACAGATGAGACAGAGGATTCCGGTGGCGGATGCGGGTCCGTTGGCCCCGTGTCGCTTGGGACTGCAGCTGCGAATATGCTCCTGCTGATTGCGCCGCTCGGTCTCATAGCGGGCATACGCACTGTCAGAAGAAGGCGCTAGACCCTCAGTCTGGCAGCCAAATAGTAAAGGGACCGCTCCAAGAGGAGCGGTCCCTTTGTTTGTCTCTGCTTCAGGCGACTACAACGCCGCTAGACGCGCTGCTATCTCCTGCGCCTGGATGCCGGCACCTGAAGAAGAACGACCCTGGTCTCTCTTGGAAGATTGTTCTGGGTCACGTTAATGCGAAGCTGCGGGTCCGGGCGTTCGACGTTCAGCTGTCGAAGCAGTGCATCTAGCGGCGGCTCTTCGTCTTCACCACTCCCCTGCCCTGCTCCGTCCTCGCCAACCGGAATGACAATCCTGGGCCCCAGCACGTTGACCAACCTGGAAATCTCCTTAGGATCAACCTCTCCCCGCTTCTCGACAGAAGCGATGAGCACGTCCACAGTACCCAGCGAATCGAGCTGCCTTGCACCTAATTTGACGGCCAGGGAGCCGAGGTAGCAGACGGAAACACCGTCTGATCTGATCACGTAAACCGTGTTGATCCTTCGAGCCTCTTCATCATCGCTGAGCGCGGTGCCCAGTCCCGTGATGTTGTAGCCGAGAACCTCATACATTCCGGGGCCATCTATCAGATGAGGCTGGCCGCTGACTGCTTCGTAGCACGAATGCTTCGGGTCGTCGTTTGTGACCGCTACTATGTGGACGTCCGAAGGGACTACGATGTCAGGGAATGGATCGGTGAGCAGCGCTACGTCGCTGCTCACTAGTCTTGTCGACGAGCATCCAAGCCAGGTTATCTCCATAAAGTAATTCTCCGTCGCCCACTGGTGTCGGCTGTTCCTGCCTGTAGTATACTGGTACAACACCGTCGGCTTACAGGATAGCCGGAGCGGCGTGTCTCTTCGGGAAAACATCAGCAAACTGCAGCGTAAATGATTACCGAACGCCAAAAGCACATTCTGAGATACATCGTGAGCGACTACGTTCATGACGCAGTACCGATCTCTTCGGAGAGCCTGGCTCGGAATCATCACCTGGGGGTGAGCTCGGCGACCGTGCGCAATGAGGTTGCCGCACTCGAAGAGCAGGGATACATATCTCGGCCGCACACGTCCGCGGGGAGTGTCCCTGAGGACAAGGCCTACCGCCTGTACGTCGAGTCGTTTGTCTCCAACAGAGCAGACCACATGCCATCACAGGCACGAGAGACTATCAGCAGCACGTTTGCGGACGTCCGCGATGATGTCGATCGCTGGGGCAACGTTGCCGCTACCCTTGTTTCACAGCTATTCGGCAACCTGGGCATCGCCACATTCCCGAAGACTTCCGAGTCCCGGGTAATGCACCTTGAGCTGGTCCCTCTACAGGATGTGCTGGCAATGCTGATCGTGGTGCTGGAGCAGGCGAAGCTCAGGAAGCAGATTCTGCGCTTCGACTCGCCCCTGAACAGGGCGAATCTCGAATCTATGTCGACGCGTCTTCGCAGTCACATGATCGGTCTAACTCACGCGGAGATCGCCGAGCAGGCGTTGTCCCTGACTACACCGGAGCGCCTGGCGGTGGATGCGACTATCGACATGCTCCAGGAGGAAGACTCCTCGGGTCACGACGAACACTACGTGAGCGGGCTGCGCAACCTGTTGGACCAACCCGAGTTCATCGACTACGAAAAGGTGCGCCCTATCGTCCACGGCATCGAAGACGGCTCGCTAGTTGAAGCTGCCCTCGACGAAGCCCCGGTTGGGCAGGTTGTTCGAGTCGTAATCGGCAGGGAGCACGAGGGCGATGTCCTTCGCCCGTTCAGCGTGGTGATCTGCCGGTATGGCGTTCCCGGTCGCGCGCTTGGAACTCTTGGCCTGATGGGGCCCACCCGCATGGAGTATGACCGGGCCATCTCCGGCATCAGCTTCATATCGACGATTATGGACAGCATGGCGGAGTCCGTATATGGACCTGGCCAGACCGCGTAGGCTATCGGCCTCGACGAACGAGCGTGAGTAACAATGTTTGAAGCTCTCTCTGGAAAGCTGAACGACGTATTCGGCCGCCTTGGATCCAAGGGCCGTCTTACCGAGAGGGATATAGACTCCGCTCTACGAGAGGTGCGCATGGCCCTTCTCGAGGCCGACGTCAACTTCCGGGTCGCGCGCCAGCTTGTGTCGAAGATCAAGGAGCGTGTGTCCCAGGAGGACCTGCTGACCAGCCTGACTCCAGGACAGCAGGTGGTCAAGATCACCAATGAAGAGCTCACGGCAATACTCACAGGAGGAAACCACAGGCTCGAATCAGGTTCGTCCCAGCCCGCCGTGATCTTGATGGCCGGTCTTAACGGCGCAGGCAAGACTACGCTGTCCGCCAAGCTCGCGCTTCACCTGAAGCAGAGTGGTCAGTCGCCAGTACTGGTTGCCGCCGACCTTCGCAGGCCTGCCGCCATCGATCAGCTGGAGGCGCTGGGACGCCAGACGGACGTCGAGGTCTACTCGGAACGTGGCTCCTCTGACACCGTCAAGGTTGCTCAGGCCGGTGTCAGACGTGCCCGGGAAGTCGGGGCCGCTTGGGTCATCATCGACACCTCCGGCCGCTTCCAGGTGGATGACGAGCTGATGGACGAGCTCGAATCCGTCCACAAGGCCGTTCAGCCGGCGGAGACGCTGCTCACACTCGACGCAATGACCGGACAGGAGGCTGTCGACGTCGCGGAGAAGTTCCACGAGCGAATCAACCTGACAGGGCTTGCGCTAACCAAGATGGACGGCGACGCGAGAGGCGGTGGAGCACTCTCAATCACGACTGTGACGGGAGTCCCCATCAAGTTCATGGGCACCGGAGAGCGCATGGAGGCGCTCGAGCAGTTCCATCCTGACAGGCTCGCATCGCGGATTCTCGGGATGGGCGACATGCTCACACTCATCGAGAAGGCCGAGCAGGGCATCGACGAGCAGCAGGCACTGGAACTGGACCGCAAGCTGCGGCAGGCCCGTTTCGACCTGGACGACTTCCTCGAACAGCTGCAGCAGCTCAAGAGAATGGGACCGCTGAGCCAGGTGCTCGAGATGATCCCCGGATTCTCTTCTATCAAGGGCAAGCTGCCTGACGATCAGTTGGACAATGATGGCCTCAAGAAAGTGGAAGCCATAATCTACTCGATGACTCCCGAGGAACGTCGTAGGCCCGACATTATCGGGGGCAGCAGGCGCAGGCGCATAGCCAAGGGAAGTGGGACAACGCCGCGGGACGTCAATCAGCTCCTGAACCAGTTCAAGCAGATGCAGCGCATGATGAGGCAGATGTCCTCCGGGAAAGGCCGCCGCGAGATGATGCGCATGTTCGGAGACTAGGGCGCCGTCGAGGTTGCGGCGGTAGAGGTCGCGGCTGCATCCTGGCCGATCCCCAGGTCCGTTTCAGACATACCCTCAAGAGTCGCGGCAACGATTGCATCGACGGTGTCGACATCGGCTCCCGCAGCAGCCCACACTACAGTCCCCTGTGACCTGACATCCACCGCCAGACCATCAGTCGCGATTCGATGTGCGGTCTCGCTGTTTATGGACTCCTGCTCCATCCAGCTTTCGGCCCCGGTGGTCACCTGGAAATACTCCATGAGCGCCGACGAGTATTCCTGCGCGTCTTCAGTAGAGTCCCATACGCTGACTGAGATAAGCGCGTCGCTGCCACTCGGGGCTTCCAGGAGCAGGAGAGCATCGCCCCCCCATCCAGCGGCTGCCACTGCGGCTGTATCCGGTGGCAACGCTCCTTCGAGCAGCGCGGCAATATAGAGCTCACCCATCACGTCACGGTCAACCTCTGACCACCCTTCTCCCAGGGCAGCCGCCAGATCCGGAACCGTGACCTCTACTGGTGAGTCAAGCCCATAAAGCTCCGGGTGCAGTATCTGTTCGGTCGATTCAGGGAGGGCTTCGTAGGCCGCGTCAATTGCCGTGAAGTCTCCGTACTGCTGGTAGAGGTAGATGGCGAAATTGGCGCCTTCAAAATACGGGAATGCAACTGTGCGCTGAATGAACAACGGCGCCGCCCTGTATGCAGACAGGTCGGCAGATCGTGACTCCTCCATGTGCTGCTCTCGTTGAGCGTCATTGAACACCCGGAGCCGGTAGATGAGCTCCACCAGCGAAGCGTCGCCCTCTATCAGGGCAGTAATCGCCCGGAGCCTGTCTGAATTGTCCTCATAGGGGTCTCTGATGTCCCTGATGTTGAAGTGCTGCTGCTGAAGGGCGTGCGCGACCTCATGTGCGACTGTTAGCTCATTCGAAAGCGTGAACTCGTCAGTGTCGGCGAGCACAAGCAGAACATTCTCATCGGTATCGAACAGGCCGACAACGATATCCGAATACACGTCCAGGAGCAGGTCACTCAGAGAGGAATCGGGCTCGATTATGCCGAGCAGCGTGTAGATGCGATCGGCGATCTCCAGGTCCTCAGCGTTTTCGGCGAGGCTGTCTTCCAGCTTCTGCCTCAATTCTTCAGAAGACACCAGCCTTCTCTCGAACCGCTCCCGGTTAGTGAGTCCCCTAATTGCGGCAGCCTGCAGGGTGATCGCGTTGAGTTTGCGGTCCAGGTCGAGCTGGAGCGCCGCGGCGGGAGTGGGGGTTTCTACCACCACCTCCACAGTAGGCAGTATCACGGGACCCGGGGCGAACGTGGGAGTGGGAGTCGGTTCAGGCGTGCTCGTTGGGGCAGGCGTGGGAGTGGGCACGGGTGTCGAAGTTGGAGCAGGGGTCTGGGTTGGTTCAGGAGTGGACGTAGGCAGTGGGATTGCAGTGGGAACCGGGGCCGGTTCATTGCTGCACGCAGAAACCAAAATAAAGAGCGCAAAAATAGCAACTACTACTCTCAAGGAGGCCTCCATACGTGGTGATCCCACCGCCGGTTGTCTGACCGCCGCCCGCAAGAGAGTATCATAGTCAGCGATTCGTGGTGTCAAGATACGCATGTGTCCGGCGGCGCAGAAGATCGCTGAACAGTCGCGGGAGACCAGCGGTATGTCCCCACTTCAAGAGTGGCACGCAGTCCGTAATGGGACTGTCAGGCACGCAAGTCCAACCCCCAGCCATACGACTCCCACAGCACAACAGATGTCGGATTTTTCGTGAATCATGACATCATTTCTGCTTGACATATCACCTACCCCTGCCTAACATGAGACCATTCCCATACCGTCTAGCGGTGTGTGAAAAACCAAGGAAGGTGAGTCGCATGGAAAGCATTATTGCACTGCTCGCCGTCCTGATAGGCCTATCGGTAGGGGCTGGAGCCGGCTTTTATGGCCGTCGGCTGGTTTCAGCGAGACGAATCGACAACGCCCAAAATGAGGCTGACCAGATTGTAGAGGCGGCGCGGGGCGAGGCTCAGACCCTGGTGTTAGAAGCCAAGGAAGAAGCCATAGTGTTGCGCGCTGAATGGGAGTCTGAGCAGCGAGAAAGCAGGTCTGAGCTCAAACGGTCTGAGCGCAGGCTGAGAAAGCGAGACGAGAACCTCGACAAGCGGGCCAAGAACCTCGAACGGCGCGAGCGTAGCATCTCTCAGCAGGAGAACCAAGCTCAGAAGCTAAAGGACGAGGTTGAAGAGAGCAGACAGCAGGCGCTCGCTAAACTTGAGGAGATTTCTGAACTAAGCCTTCCGCAGGCCAAGGATCTGCTGATGCACGAGGCCGAGGAAGAGATACAGCATGAGATAGCACGGCGGTATAGAGACATCGAGATCCAGGCGCAGGAAGACGCGCGCGAGGTCTCAGCCAGAATACTCGCCACGAGCATTCAACGAATGGCCGCCGACGTTGTCTCTGAGATGACAGTCACCACAGTCCCCCTTCCGAACGACGACATGAAAGGTCGTCTGATAGGCCGTGAAGGACGGAATATACGAGCAATAGAAAAGAATACAGGCGTAGACCTAATCATCGACGACACGCCAGAGGCTGTTACCCTGTCGTGCTTCGATCCAGTCAGGCGCGAGGTCGCCAGAATCGCCGTGACCAAACTAATCCAGGACGGCAGGATTCACCCTGCACGTATCGAGGAGATGGTCAACCGGTCCGAAAAGGAGGTCGAGAAGTCGATCTGGACTGCAGGCGAAGAGGCGATATTCGACACCGGGGTCCGCGGCATGAACCCCGAGATCATCAGGCTGCTGGGACGACTGAAGTTCCGCTACAGCTACGGGGAGAACGTACTCCAGCACTCGTTGGAGGTCTCCCACATCGCGGGGATGATCGCTTCGGAAGTCGGAGCAAACATCAAGGTCGCAAAGGCCGGCGGTCTCCTCCACGACATCGGCAAGGCGCTTACGCACGAGGTCGAGGGACCACACGCAGAGATAGGCGCTGAGATCGCCAACAAGTACAACGTCTCCGGGAGGGTCTGCTCCTGCATCGCCGAACACCACGACGATGTCATGACTTCTCCTGAAGCGTTCATTGTTGCCGCCGCGGATGCAATCAGCGCCGCCCGGCCTGGCGCGCGCAAGGACACCGTCGAGAACTACATAAAGCGTCTGCAGGCCCTGGAAGAAGTAGCGAGCGACTTCGATGGAGTGGAGCGCTGCTTCGCCATACAGGCGGGACGTGAAGTTCGTGTGATGGTCAAGCCGGACTCGATTGACGACATAATGGCCTCAAAGCTGGCCAGGGACATCGTCAAGAAAGTCGAAGACAACCTTGTGTATCCAGGACAGATCAAGGTAACGGTTATCCGGGAGAGCAGAAGCGTCGAGTACGCGAGGTAGCGCCCGAGAAATATCCGCAACACATCGTATTTCTTTCGGTCCGAATAGAAGTGAACGCAGCGGTCGGGACTTTCCGACCGCTGCGTACGTTTGACAGCGACCATCCCAGTGTTTGCGAGACTTCTCCGAGACTCAATATGACGATTCAAGTCGACCTACACCTACACACGCGGGCGTCTGACGGCACACTCACACCGACCGAGCTGGTCGAGCTGTGCGCGCACAGGGGCCTGAGGACCATAGCAATCAGCGATCACGACTCCACCGAAGGGCTCGCTGAAGCATTCGCTGCCGCCGAGGCAATTCCGGACCTGCGAATCATTCCCGCGATCGAGCTGAGCACCGACGTGCCCGGCTCGGAGATACATGTCCTGGGGTATTTCATCGATACATCCGACGCTGATTTCCAGGAGACGCTCTCCCGATTCAGGGAGGGACGCTTCGATCGAGGTCGCGCAATGGTTGAGCGACTGGTCTCGATGGGTTACGCGATCAAGTGGGAGCGGGTCCAGCAGATTGCAGGGGACGCCTCGATCGGAAGGCCGCACATAGCGAGCGCAATGGTCGAGGCCGGATATTTCAAGTATCCGAACCAGGTCTTCAACGAGCTGATTGGGAGGGAGGGGCCTGCGTACGTCGAGAGGATGAAGCTGACTCCCGAAGACGCCATTCTCATGCTTCGCCAAAATGGCGCGGTGCCGGTAATGGCTCACCCCACCTACTCGCAGATCAAGTCCAGCAGAGGCGAGGTGCAGGAACTCGACGACACTGTCAGACAACTGAAAGAGCATGGGCTAGTCGGGATCGAAGTGTACTATGGGGACTATACCCCCGATCAGGTAGCGGACCTGAAGCGCATCGCCGATAAATTCGATCTGATTCCCTGCGGGGGGAGCGACTACCACTGCTCCGGGAATCCGGGTGAACCAGAGCCCGGCACAGTTGGACCGCCAATGAACACGGTCACGCGGCTCGAGGCCGCCCACAGTGACATAGTGAAGTCGAGCCACGGGGTCTGACGAAGCAAAGATGATCGAGGCCGCGGTCCTCATAGCAGCAGCGTACCTATTCGGCTCAATCCCGACAGGATATCTGGTTTCCAGGTACGCGGCGGGCATCGACATCAGAGATTACGGTTCCGGCAACGTCGGGGCCTCAAACGTGATCGAGCACGTGGGCAAGTGGCAGGGCATTCTCCAGGGAGCGTTCGATTGTTTAGCCAAGGGCCTGCTGCCAGTGATGGTGGGGAAGCTGATCGGAGTCGACCTGTGGGCGCAGGGCGCCGCCGGCCTTGCGGCGGTCGCCGGGCACAACTGGTCAGCCTACATCAAGCTGACCGGCGGCAGAGGTGTATCCGTCGCTGTCGGAGCCGCGCTCGGGCTCGGCATGTTCTGGGAAATCCTTCTCCTTGGAATGGCCGTATTTACGATAGGCAGGCTGCTAACCCACGATACGGGTTTCTGGACTTTCGTTGCCCTGCTGGTACTTCCCTTCGCCGGACTCGCATTCGGGAGAGAGCCGGAGGTCATTCTCACTATTGTCTTCATCTGCCTTATGATGTTCTTGAAGAGACTCACTGCAAATTGGGAGCGTCCTCCATCGGAGTACCCTCTGCACAAGGTCCTCTTTTACCGGCTGGTATGGGACCGAGACGTACCGAGGAGGGCTGAGTGGACGGAGCGCCGCCCGGGCTAAGGTCGATGAGTATGTCACAGACGACATTCTGCAAGCGTCACTCCGGCGTGGAGACGAGCATAAAATGTGGACGTTGCGGCGACGCTATCTGTCCACGGTGCCTGGTACATGCGCCTGTCGGCGTTCGCTGCCTAGACTGCGGTCGCTCCCGCCCAGCGCCGACATTCGACGTGTCGCCCTTGTTCATGGCGAGGGGTATCGGAGCCGGACTAGTGGTGGGAGTAGTCGGAGGGATTGGCGCCTCGCTTGTCGTGAGGTTCTTCTTTTTTCCTTATCTCCTGGCGGCGCTGATAGTGGGCCTTGGGTACCTGGTTGGAGAGGCGATAAGCATTTCCACGAACAGAAAGCGGGGAATGCGGCTAAAGCTCACGGCCGGATTGTGCATGTTCATCGGATACTCGTTAATCACCTTCCTCACAGGCGGAATGACTTTCAACACTGTAAACTTACTCGCAGGTGGAATAGGTTTCTACCTATCGATAAATAGGTTTTAGACATAGTCGTCAGCATTGCCCTGAGGGCTCCACCACGTACAAATCAGGATGCATAAAGCGAACCTCGTCCACAATTTGGGCCTGCGTTTCGTGGAAAATATGAGTATCATGGCCCAAATGTAGGCTTGAGACACTTTTCACAAGGCCTTAGAATGACTATATTGGAATTGGACAGTCACCAAGACCGAGGCGAAGGCAATGGATAGAATAGACGTGGCGATTGTTGAGATACTGAGCACCGACGGAAGAGCGTCGAACGCTCAGATCGCTCGTCACGTTGGCGTCAGTGAAGGCACTGTGCGACGCCGTCTCAAAAGGATGGTGGACGAGGAAGTAGTGCAGATCAAGGTCATCTCAGATCCCAAGGGACTGGGACGGCTTTCTCAGTGCATGGTTGGCGTGACCGTCGAACCCGCCCAGGTGGACACCGTGCTGGAGGAGATCTGTAGCAGGGAAGAGGTGACGTTCGCAGCGTGTACGACGGGCAGCTACGACCTGATGCTGTGCATCAGCGTAGACAGCCCAGACAAGCTTGGCGAATTTCTTCTTACCGACCTTGGATCGATCCCAGGCATACACCGGATCGAAAGCTACATGTTGCTGTCAGTGGGCAAAGACAGCCTCGGCCAGTTCACCAGCTAACAGTCCTTCATCAGGCTGGTAACACCACACTGACCTGGGGATCGGCCAGCTTGCAGCGCCGAACCCCTCCTGATGACGCCGACACTACGGGTTTAGTTCACTCAGGTTTACACGTTGCACTTAACCCGGCTATCATCATTTCCGTTCGCGGGAACTGCGTCCGCGATCTGCCCTACATTCACCCGTCCGAGGTGTCGCGTTGCTCAAGTCGATAAGTTGCGGAAGTCTCAGGGCCGATCACGCCGGCCAGTCGGCTACACTGGCCGGATGGGTGCATCGCCGCCGGGACCACGGTTCGCTGATCTTCATCGACATCAGGGACCGCGACGGCCTGACGCAGGTGGTATTCAATCCTGAGATAGCCCCGGACGCGCACAAGACAGCAGAAAGCTTCCGAAACGAGTGGGTGATACAGGTTACAGGCGAGGTCGCACCGCGTCCTGAAGGCACCGAAAACCCAGGCATAGCGACAGGCGCGATAGAACTCGTCGCCTCTGAAGCATGCGTGCTCAACGAGTCCCTGACTCCGCCCTTCTACATCAACGAAGAGTCTGACGTCGAAGAGCTGCTGCGAATGCAGTACAGGTATCTCGACCTCCGACGACCGGGCATGAGGGACATGCTGATTCTCAGGCACCAGGTGGTCAAGTTCATTCGCGACTTCCTGGACCAGAGGGGCTTTCTGGAGGTTGAGACTCCCATACTCATCAAGAGTACCCCGGAGGGTGCGCGCGACTATCTCGTGCCCAGCCGGCTGTATCCGGGCAGCTTCTACGCGCTTCCACAGTCTCCGCAGCAGCTCAAGCAGCTCCTGATGGCGGCAGGAGTCGAGAAGTACTTCCAGATCGCCAGGTGCTTCAGGGACGAAGACCCGCGCGCCGACCGGCAGCCGGAGCACACTCAGCTCGACCTCGAGATGAGCTTCGTCGAAGAAGACGACGTGCTCGGGCTGATAGAAGAGCTCTACACCGAGCTTATGGACACAGTCATGCCTGAAAAGCGCGTGCTGAGGCCGTTTCCGAGGCTGACATACGCCGAGTCGATGGCCTCTTACGGCACGGACAAGCCGGACCTGCGCTACGAGCTGAAGATGGCTGACCTATCCGACATCGCGGCATCTACGGACTTCCGCGTGTTCACGTCTGCTGTGGAGAGTGGCGGTGTGGTCAAGGGATTCAGCGCGCCGGGCTGCGCATCGTACTCACGACGCCAGACGGACGAGTTGATCGACTTCGTCAAGGCCTGGGGCGCCAGGGGGCTGGTCACGATTGCGCTCACAGGCGAGGGCTCCATCGACGACATTGGCGAGGACCAGGTCAGGTCTGCAGCCGCCCGGTTCCTGTCACTGGACCAGATCAAGCAGATCGCAAGGGACACCGGAGCGGACGTCGGCGACATGGTGCTTATAGTCGCGGGGCCGGAGAAGACCACCAACCAGGCGCTCAGCAGCCTGCGGCATGAGATGGGAAGCCGGTTGGAACTGGCCGATCCCGACCTGATCGCATTCGCGTTCGTAACAGACTTCCCACTGTTCGAGTGGAACGAGAACGAAGAGCGTTGGGACGCGATGCACCACGCATTCTCGATGCCGAAGTACGGCACGGAGAAGTTCATCGATTCAGATCCTAGCAAGGTGATCGGACGCCTGTACGATCTCGTCGCGAATGGGCACGAACTTGCCAGCGGCAGCATCAGGATCCACACTCGTGAGCTCCAGGAGAAGGTGTTCGAGGTGCTTGGCTACACGACTGAAGATGTCGCGGAGCGCTTCGGCCAGCTTCTTACTGCGTTCGAGTACGGCGCGCCTCCTCACGGAGGAATCGCGCCCGGGATCGACAGGCTGCTCATGGTGCTTCTGCAGACAGACAACATCAGGGACGTGATAGCTTTCCCGAAGACCCAGAATGGAATCGATCCGCTCTTCGGAGCACCGGGCGAAGTGGACCAGGGACAGCTTGACGAGCTCAAGTTGAAGGTGCTTGCAGAGTAGTCCGGCAGCGCGGCTCCAAGGTCACTAGCCGCGCGTGATGTATGTTATTATTGTGACAGATTTCGCTAACCCACGAGGGAACGGATTTGCCTCCAATCAGTTCAGAGGACACCACCCGGCTGCGACACGCGATCAATAATCAGCGTCGGCCCACGGTCACCGTTCTTTCATCACTACTCGCCGTCCAGGACGAGTTGGGCTACATCCCGGACGAGGCCATCGAAGAGGTGGCTGTCCTGAACGATACGACCATCAACGAAGTCTGGGGAGTCGCGTCCTTCTACACCAACTTCAGGTTCACACCTCCCGGTGCGCACACCGTAGAGATATGCTGGGGACCAACGTGCCACCTCAAGGGTGCTTCCCACATACTGAAGCGTGTTATGGACGACCTGGGACTGGACGACGAAGGCGAGACTGAAGACGGCAAAATCTCATTCAAGTTCAACACTTGCCTCGGGGCGTGTTCGGTCGCGCCTGTCATGAGTGTGGACCATCACCTGATCGGGCGAGTGACTGCCGACTCGGCAACCGGCCGAGTGCAGGAACTACAAAACACTTAGCCAATCGCCTCAGTGGCGAGAAGCGTTCACCATGCCCACTTACGAAGAGATCAAACAGACTGCCGACGAACGCTGGCAGACCCTGACCAAAGGCCCGGACGCCTGGATCAGGGTTGGCACGGCCATGTGCGGCCACTCAGCCGGAGCCTACGGCGTCATTGACGCCCTGAAGGCAGAACTGGAACGCCATGAGATTACGGCGAACATAGACGAGGTCGGCTGCCTCGGCCTGTGCTACGCGGAGCCTCTGGTCGATATTTTGCGACCCGGCTCAGAGTCCCGGCTCTTCTTCGGCAACGTCACTCCTGATGACGTGGGCGCCATAATCGATGCCTACCTGGTACAGGGAACAGTGCCGGACGACAAGGCGCTGGGCTACCTGGGCGAAGAGCCGATCGAGGGAGTGCAGGACCTTCAGGAACTTCCCGGAATCGGACGGCAGCAGCGTATCGCGCTGCGAAACGCGGGGCATACCGCTCCCGGCGACATCTACCAGTACATCGCCAACGGCGGCTATGCAGGCGTCCACAAGGCGATCACACAGATGGAGTCTGGCGACGTCATCCAGGAGATGACAGACTCGGGACTGAGAGGTCGCGGGGGAGCCGCATTCCCGACAGGCATCAAGTGGAGCTTCATGGTGAGGTCGCCAGGGCCGCCCAAGTACATGCTCTGCAACTGCGAAGAGGGCGATCCAGGCGCGTACAACGACAAGGGAATCCTCGAGAGCGACCCGCACACACTCCTCGAAGGGCTGATGATCGGTGGGTATGCGACGGGCGCCACCAACGGCATCGTCTTCATCAGGCATGGGCATGATGGGCCAATCGACCGGACCGAAGAGGCCATCAGGCAGGCATACGAAGCCGGGATCCTGGGTCAGAACATCTTCGGGACCGAATTCAGTTTCGACATAGAGGTGGCGCTAACCGGTGAGTCATACGTCGCCGGTGAAGAGACCGCGCTGATGGAGGCCATCGAGGGCAAACGCTCTCAGCCGCGCTTCCGTCCCCCCTTCC
Organism: uncultured Dehalococcoidia bacterium; assembly: GCA_964537915.1. Classification (GTDB taxonomy): domain Bacteria; phylum Chloroflexota; class Dehalococcoidia; order Lucifugimonadales; family UBA1123; genus VXRN01. The sequence goes on along the minus strand of CAZIDM010000013.1, from coordinate 20,643 downwards.
CTGCCGCTTTCGGCGTCTGGGGCTACCCGTCGACCATCAACAACGTCAAGACATACTCATACGCGCCCGAGATCATCTCGCGAGGCGCTGAGTGGTTTAGCTCGATCGGCGTCAACCGCAGCACAGGCACCGCGATAATCTGCCTCACGGGCAACGTCGAGTACCCTGGCTTATACGAGGTACCGATGGGCCTGACCCTTGGGGAAGTCATCAACGACATCGGAGGCGGTGTGCCGGACGGCAAGCAGCTAAAGCTGCTGCAGACCGGCGGGCCGCTTGGCGGTGTTCTCAGCTCGGACAGCATGTCTGTCCACCTGGACTTCGACGAGATGCGAGAGGCGGGGGCCATCCTTGGCTCCGGCGGCATCATCGTTGGGGACGAGAACGTGTGCGCCGTGGACCTCACGCGCATACTCGTGGCCTTCTGCCAGTTCGAGTCGTGCGGCAAGTGCTTCCCGTGCAGGCTCGGCATGGAGCACCTCCTTGAGATCACCGAGCGAATCGCCAGGTGCGAGAGCCGTCCCGGCGACCTGGAGCTAATGCGGTCGGTCGGCACGACTATGGAAGCAAGCTCCCTGTGCGGACACGGCCAGCTCGGATTCGGCCCCATCAGGTCGGCGTTGACGCACTTCGAGTCCGACTTTATCGCACACATCGAAGAGCGCAGGTGTCCGACTGGCAGCTGCCTCGGGCCGCACATAGCGCCGAAGAACACCAGACCATACGCCCTCGACTTCGTACCCGGAGCTCAGAATGGCTGACGAAATTACGATCACAGTTGACGGTCAAGAGATTCCCGCGAAGCCTGGTCAGATGATCATCCAGGCAGCGATGGATGCGGGGATGTACATTCCGTACCTGTGCTACTACCCGGGGATGAAGCCGTTCGGCGCCTGCCGTATGTGCGTGGTGAATGCCGAGGCCCCTGGGCCGGACGGCGAGTACCGTTCGCTCCCCGGTTCACCGGCGTCATGCACGACACCGATATCTCCCGGAATGAGAGTGACAACGAACAGCGGCGAGCTTCAGGGCCTTCGAAGAGGCATCATGGAGCTTCTGCTGTCGGAGCATCCTCATGGATGCCTGACCTGTCACAGGATCGAACTGTGCGGACCTGCGGACATCTGTCTCCGACACGTCTCCGTCAACGACCGCTGCGTTACATGTCCGAAGAACGAGCGATGTGAGCTCAAGGACACCGTGCGCTATCTCGAGATGGAGATGGACACGCCGCTGACCTACAACAACCGCCATCTCCCACTCGCTACGAAGGACCCGTACTGGGACATGGACATGAACCTGTGCATCGTCTGCGCGCGCTGTGTGCGCGTCTGCGACGAGGTCAGGGGTGACTCAGCGCTGACACTTCAGATGCGGTCGGGAAGAAGCCTCATCGGAACATCCCAGGGAACGAGCCTGCTCGAGTCGGGCTGCGAGTTCTGCGGGGCGTGCATAGACGTCTGCCCGACGGGTGCGCTCGTCGAGCGAGACTACAAGTGGGACAAGGCAGTCCAGACGGTCAACACCATCTGCCCGCACTGTCCCGTTGGCTGCGAGATGACCCTGGAGGTAAACAAGCGCGATCGAATGATCCGCGCAATACCTGACCGCCATGCTGCGGCCAACCACGGGCAGGGTTGCTTCAAAGGCAAGTTCGGGCTGGAATTCGTCAACCGGAGGGAACGGATCCGGACTCCTCTAATCCGCAGGGACGGGGAACTCCAGGAGGCCACATGGCCTGAGGCGCTCGACCTAGTCTCTGAGAAGCTCTCAGAATACAGAGACGGCCGGTACGCCATCGTGGTCTCACCGCGAGCTACTAACGAGGACGCTTACATCGCCCAGAAGTTCGCGCGGTCGGTCATGGGCACAAACAACGTGGACATGGCCTCCAACACCCGCCCGGGGATGCTCAAGCCACTCGTCGACCAGCTTGGATACGGCGCGGCAACAAACTCGACATGGGAATTGGAGTCCTCCAAGCGCTTCCTCGTCGTATCATCAAATATGACGGAAGAGCAGAACGTGGTGGCGATTCCAATCAAGAAGGCCGTGGTCCACGGGGACGCGACGCTTGTTGTGATCGACCAGCGCGAGACCGAACTGGCGCGACACGCCAAGGTATGGCTCCGGCCCAGGCCCGGCAGCGAAACTGCGCTCATCGGCGGAATAATCAGGGCCATCTGGGACCAGTCCCTTGACGACCATGAGTTCCTCTCCGAGTACGTGGACGAGGTACAGACGTTCAGAAACTCGGTAATCCAGGAGTTCGACCTCACGCGCGTCGAGCGTCTAACGGGCGTTTCTCAGGAAGACATCCGCGCGGCGGCGGTTGCGTTCGCCGAAGAGAAGCCCGGTGCAATCCTCTACGGCCTGGAGACGCTGCCCAGAGGCATGAGAGAAGACTGCTCAAGGGCATTGGTCAACCTTGCTCTCGTTACAGGCAACATTGGACGGGCATCATCGGGACTATACCCCCTGCGGACTGGCGCGAACGACCAGGGAGCGCAGGACGTGGGATGCACGCCATACTTCCTGCCTGGACAGCGTCCTATCGAGAACGAGCAGAGCCGACAGAGATTTGCCCGAGCGTGGTCTTCCAGCGTCCCGGACACTCCCGGAGTTGGCGTACGCGAAGTACCTGATGCGGTGGAAACGGGCCAGGTCAAGGCCGTCCACGTAGTCGGCGACAGCCCGACTTACTTCAACGGCGATCTGTCTGAATTCGCGAAGGCGCTGGACCAGGCCGAATTCGTGGTCGCCCACGCCACGTTCAACACGCACATCACAGTGCACGCCGACGTGGTGCTCCCCTCGCTCACGTTTGCCGAGCGTCTGGGCACTTACACCAACCTCGAACGCCGGGTACAGCTGCTGAGACCCGCACTCGCACCAAAGGGAGACGGCGACGCCGACTGGCGCATACTCGCCCAGATCGCGAGGCGTATGGACGGCGCCGGATTCGACTACACCCAGGAAGAGCAGATCTTCGACGAGCTGAACAACCTCGTCAGCATCTACGGCGGCATCACCTACGGCAGGCTTGAGAGCGGAGGCCTTCAGTGGCCCTGCCTTGCGGCCGACATGGCGGACACGCCCATCCTGTATGAAGACACACTGGAATCGCACAGGCCAAAGCTGGCGGCCATGCCGCTGGAAGTCGCCGCAGCACACGAAGACGACGAGTATCCCCTCCTGCTGGCACACGGACGTGTCCTGCACCAGCCTGAGGAGGACCTGGAGATCATCCAGATCAACGGCAGGAACGCGATTCGCCGTGACGAGACCGTCCAGATTCATCCCGAAGACGCTGCCGAACTCGGCATCAACGCCGGGGAGTGGGTCGAGGCTCTATCCGCCCGCGGTCGAGCGGCGGGAATCGCAGACCTCACCGGGCCGCAGCGCGGTCTTGTTTCGATAACGACCCTGTTCGGCGATCTCGCGACCGACCTCGCGGCGAGCGAAGAACCCGACCCGATGCTGAACGCACCGACACTACCACTGATTCCGGTCCGGGTGGCCCACCTGGCCGTCCAGGCCGCAGCAGACTGAACCCCAGGGAGAAAACACACCTTGACGACCACCCGCAGGAGACCCCAGCGTCCCAAGCTTGCTACTACAACGATCACCTCTCGTGAGGACATTACGCACGACCTCTGGAAGGTGTGGATCGAGAAGCCGGAGGGCTTCAAGTTCAAGCCCGGCCAGTACTGCACGATAGGCGTTGACGGCGTCGAAAGAGCCTACTCTATAGTGTCCGCGCCCTATGAGGACGATCTCGAGCTGTTCGTCGAGCTCGTTCCTCCTCCGGACGGAAACCTCACACCCCTTCTGCATGACCTTGGAGTGGGAAAGACTGTCACGATTCGGCCACGGGCCAAGGGCATTTTCGTCCTGAATCCGAGTCTTCCGAACCACCTCTTCGTGGCAACCGTGACCGGCGTTGTCCCGTACGTGAGTATCATCAGGCAGTACCTGCACGACGGCATGTCGGGTCACAACTTCCACGTGCTGATGGGCGCCAGCTACGCCAACGAGTTCGCCTACGACGAGGAGCTTCAGCGGCTCGCCGACGAGCACCCTGAGTTCATTACATTCGTGCCAACCGTCAGCCGCCCTGACGAAGAGCCGAACGCCAACTGGAAGGGCGAGACCGGCAGGGTCAACAACATCGTGGAAGCCTACGCCGAACGCGCCGGGCTGACTCCAGAGGACACGATCGTCTATGCCTGCGGACACCCCGGGATGATCGAGGACGTCAAGGACCGGATGATCCCCAAGGGTTACAAGGTCGAAGAAGAGCGTTTCTGGAAGGACGACTAGGTCCCTCTCGCTCGTAGGATCTTCCCCTTGCCGAGTGTCGACAGCAGTCCGTTCGTGGTGAGCTTGTCGAACCATGAGCGGGTGGCCCTTCTACAAGCTCAGGGCGAACGAGGCGAGGACGAATAGACCTTCTTTTTGCTCGGCTTAAGCCTGACACGGGCAATTGGTCTATGCAATCTCTTATCTCTACATGCAGCGTATTCAGCTTTAAGCCCCGCGACTGCGAGGCGTAGAATGGAGCCGGAATACGCAGACCATGACCACCCCGGCACGCAGGCAATACCTGCGCATCAAGAGCGAGCATCAGGACGCCATCCTGCTCTTCAGGATGGGCGATTTCTACGAGACCTTCGACGACGACGCGCGCGTGATCTCACGTGAACTTGAGATTGCGCTGACCTCCCGTGAGTTCGGCGCCGACACCAAAGTGCCGCTGGCGGGTATTCCATATCATGCGCTGGAGCCGTACCTTGCAAGGCTCATCAGGCAGGGCTACAAGGTCGCCATCTGTGAACAGACTTCCGATCCCGCCAAGTCGCGCGGCCTGGTGGACAGAGAAGTCGTACGCGTTGTCACTCCAGGCACGATCGTCGAAGAGTCGCTGCTGGACGGCAAGTCGAACAACTACCTGGCGGCGGCGATCCTGGATGGCGAATTCGCCGGCATAGCATACGCGGACATAACGACCGGCGAGTTCGCGACTACCCAGACGTCGGCAGCAGAACTTGACGTGGAACTGGTCAGGCTCGAACCGGCGGAGCTGCTGGTAGTCGACGAGACGATTTCGGCAAGTGTCGGAGGGGACACGGCGGTGGCCCCAATTGGGCGCGAGCCCTTCGACCTCGAATGGGCGACGGAGTCTCTGCAGCGACACTTCAAGGTGACCAGCCTGGAGGCATTTGGTTGCGACAGGCTGCCGCTGGCTGTCAGGGCGGCCGGCGCGATCATCGACTACCTGACCACCACACAGGGGCCGACTACGGCGCAGCTCACCACCCTGCGCACCTACTCGACTGAACGGCACATGGTGCTGGATCCGCAGACACGGCGTAACCTGGAGCTGTTCGAAGGCGGACGATGGGGTGACACCTCAGCCTCCCTGTTCTCGGTGCTCGACCGTACCAGGACTTCGATGGGCGGACGCACGCTGAGGTCGTGGGTCGGTCACCCCCTGCTGGACCTGGACGAGTTGCAAGAGCGACAGGGAGCAGTCGGATGGTTCCACAGGAGCGGCCTGCGGAGGGAGCGCATTATTGCGCTGCTGGACACCGTCTCTGACATACAGCGGCTTCTGAACCGTGTTCGCGCGTTTGGAGCCACGCCAAGGGACCTGGTATCTCTCGCAGTAAGCCTGGAGGCCGCGCCGCACCTGAAGGGAATCCTGACCGAGGATGAAGACTCAGAGGCCGTGGAGTTCATCTCAGACGAGATCAGGGATACGTCTGAGGTCGTAACTCTAATCCGAACTGCTATAGCCGACGACCCACCGGTGTCTCCGGGGGACGGAAGGGTAATCCGTCCCGGATTCTCTACCGACATGGACACCACCCGCGAGACGGCGTTAAACGCGCAGCAGTACATCGCGAACCTGGAGTCACGGGAGCGTGAGCGCACGGGCGTCAAGTCTCTCAAGGTCGGCTATAACAAGGTCTTCGGGTACTACATAGAGGTCACCAACGCTAATCTCAGCGCAGTGCCCGACGATTACGTGCGACGACAGACGCTTGTCGGCGGCGAGCGGTTCATCACCCCGGAGATGAAGGAGTACGAATCGCGAGTCCTCAACGCGCAGGACCGGCTGGCCGAACTGGAGACAGAGCTGTTCCGCAGCGTATGCGCGCAGGTCGCGGAGCACACCAGCGCAATAGCCGAGACCGCAGGGGCCATCGCGCTGATCGACGTGTTCTGCTCGCTCGCGGACATCGCCTCAAGACACGACTACGTCATGCCTGAACTGAGCGAGTCTGATGCAATAGACATCCGGCAGGGACGGCATCCGGTGGTAGAGAGGGTGCTGGACGCGGGCGACTTCGTGCCAAATGACACCGAGCTGGACTGCACAGAGAGCCAGCTAGCCATCATCACCGGGCCAAACATGGCCGGAAAGTCGACGTACATCAGGCAGGTGGCGGTGCTGGTGCTGATGGCGCAGATCGGCAGCTTCGTGCCCGCGGAGTCCGCGTCTATAGGACTAGTGGACCGGATCTTCAGCCGTGTCGGGTTACAGGACGACCTCGCGCTGGGACAGTCGACGTTCATGGTCGAGATGGTGGAGACGGCATCCATACTGAACCACGCGACCAACAGGTCGCTGATCATCCTGGACGAGATCGGGCGGGGCACCAGCACGTTCGACGGGCTGGCGATCGCCAGGGCTGTCGCGGAGTACATACACAGCCACCCGCGGCTGGGATGCAAGACGCTGTTCGCGACCCACTACCATGAGCTGACGCAGTTGGCAGACAACCTTCCGAGGGCACGCAACTTCAACGTGGCCGTGTCCGAGGAGCAGGGTCGGATTGTCTTTCTCCGCAGGATCGTTCCGGGCGGCGCAGACCGCAGCTACGGCATTCACGTCGCGCAGCTCGCTGGAATGCCAAACGCCGTGGTCAACCGGGCGTGGACGGTGCTGAGCGACCTGGAGTCACAGGACACGGACGGCGCGCGCAAAGCCCGAAGAAATGCGGGCGGGAGTCCGCCTGCACAGCTATCGCTGATACCGATGTCGTCCCCTGCCCTGGACGCGCTGCGTGAAGTCGACGTGTCGTCCATCACTCCCATTGAGGCGATCAACAAGCTCTACGAGCTACAGGAGCGCGACAGAGACGCGGGGCCGGGCTGACGGCACACTTCGCCCCCTGGCATGGGCGGTTCTCGAACCGCCCCTACAGGTGCATGTCCTTTCCGCGTCCTTGACGTTCGTGTGGGGGCGTACTAATCTAGCGATGCTGGCCGACCACCGAGCACTACGAAGCAATCCAGCCAGGAGCGAGACCCATGACGTTGACAGCGCTACCCACCGATCCGGTAGAAGTCCGAAGGCTAATCAGAGATGGCAGGCTTGTGCAGCCGACGGGTGGATTCGCACCAGGACGTGTGCAGGCGAACCTCGCGATCCTGCCCAGGGACCAGGCGTTCGACTTTCTGCTGTTCTGCCAGCGCAACCCGAAGCCGTGCCCCCTGCTGGAGGTGGTCG
>CAZIDM010000013.1:0-13114 GCA_964537915.1 uncultured Dehalococcoidia bacterium | reverse complement strand
CCAGGAGAGGTCGAGCCATCTGAGTTCGCTCCAGGCGCCGATATTCGAACCGACATCGCGCTGTACCGCGTCTATGAGCACGGCGAGATGACCGCTGAGGTCGAGGACATTTCCGAGTACTGGCGCGACGACCTCGTGTCGTTCCTGCTGGGGTGCAGCTTCTCGTTCGAGACGGCGATGGTCAGGGCCGGAATACCTCTCCAACACATCGATGAAGAGAAGAACGTGTCGATGTTCATCACGAACATCCCGACGACACCTGCCGGTGCGTTCTCCGGGCCGATGGTCGTATCGATGCGCGCCATCAAGCGTGAGCAGGTGGTCAAGGCCGTGCAGGTGACATCGCGATTCCCGGCCACACATGGCGCTCCGGTCCACATAGGCGACCCTGAGGCCATAGGCATCAGCGACATCTACACGCCCGATTTCGGCGACCCGACCGACTTTGAGGACGGCGACGTCCCGGTCTTCTGGGCGTGCGGTGTGACTCCTCAGGCCGCGGCCATGCAGTCCCGCCCGCCGCTCATGATCACCCATGCGCCGGGTCACATGTTCGTCACCGACAAGAGCGACGAGGACATGTCTGCGCTCTAGATTCCAAATACCACTCGCCAAGGAGTTTCATGTGACTATAGAAGACATCATCCTAGACCGGGACCGGCGCGGGATCTCGAAACTCAGGCCACACCTTCCGTCGAACTTTGCCACTGAAGCCGCACAGCTCATCCTGGACAATCCGGGGACGGCCATCATCGTGACCGGCTTCTACATCCTGGATGCGGGCAATGCCGAGACCGACGGACCTCCCGGTGCAGTCGTCATCGGAAGCGCGCTCAACCAGCTTGGGTACGAGGTCGTGCACCTCACAGACCGGTACGCCGCTGACATCATGGACAAGACAGGCGGAGACTACTCAAGGGTGGTCGAGTTCCCCATCGTCGATGACGAAGCCAGCATTGAGTTCGCAAAGGGCGTCATCGACGACCTGAAGCCATCCGTAGTGATTGCCATAGAACGCTGCGGCTTCACAGACGAAGGCAAGTATCGCAATATGCGTGGAAGGGACATCACGGAGCACAACGCCCGGATCGACCACATCTTCGACGCGGACGTACCGTCGGTGGGCATCGGCGACGGCGGCAACGAGATCGGTATGGGCAACCTCGCCGAGGAGGTCACGCAGGTCGAGTCGTTGGTCAAGATTCCGTGCGTCACGCAGACTTCCAAGCTGATGCTGGCAAGCGTGTCCAACTGGGGCGGCTACGGTCTGGCTGCGGCGCTGTCCGAGCTCTCAGGGAAGAACCTGCTTCCGTCAATCGAGGAGGAGCAGGCCCTACTGAAGCAGACCGTGGACCTCGGCGCGGTGGACGGCATGAGTGCGCAGCAGGAGTACAAGGTCGACGGCTTCACGCTGGAAGAGAACAGCGAGACTGTCCAGGCGCTGCACGACTATCTGGCTTCCAAGGGTATTTCATAAGGGGTCATCACGCGGCTGCCCTCTCTTCAGTCCTCTTCATCTAAGGGTCTAGATGAGCGGAACATCGTGCTTTTCGCCCTCACCCCATCCCTCTCCCCCAGGAGAGGGGGTTCTGTTGGCGGCTGTTCATGCTTGTCTAGCTGCCTCTACCTGCCCCTGTCAGCCTCGCCCTTTGGGTGACTGGAGGGAAATGAGCCATCACCCTCACGACAATCCTCTCCCTCAAGGGAGAGGAGAATCTATGGGAAGTCTCCCTGGCAAAGCCCTACATTGGTGTGACCGTAGTTTGTTAGAATTCCTCGCGTGAACAACGCGGGGAATTACTCCTTACCCAACCTGATTTCCAAGGCCACCGGCGCATTCTATGGCTGGAAGCTGGTTGGCATCTCCGTCTTCATGCTGGCCCTGATGTCCCTGACCGTGTTCCAGGGGCTTGGCACGTACCTGGTTGCGCTCGAGCGCGGCTTTGGATGGAGCCGGACGCAGCTCTCGCTCGCGTTCTCACTGGCCCGGGGAGAGAGCGCCGTTCTGGGCCCCTTCGAGGGCTGGCTGATAGACAAGCTCGGCAACAGGACGATGATTCTCATCGGTTACGTTGTCATGGGAATCGGGTTCATCTGGTTCTCCCAGATCGAGTTACTTGCCAGTCTTGGCCTGTTCGGATGGATGGACTTCCTGGACGAACGGCTCGTCCACTTCTACATCGCCTTCATGATCATCACGCTCGGCTCCGGCCTGGGCGGCTGGCTGGCGATGATCAGCATGGTCAACAACTGGTTCGTTCGGAAGCGGTCACTGGCCATCGCGACGGCAATGTCAGGCGTCCACATTGGCGCCTACCTGGTCACGCTGCTGGCCTGGGGAGTGGACAATCACGGCTTCCAGGTAACGACACTCGTGATCGGAATCTTCCTGCTGGCGACCGTGGGTCCGGTGACGAAGGCTGTCCGAAACCGCCCAGAGGACATGGGGCTGATGCCCGACGGAGACCGCGCACGCCGTACAGGAAGCCGGTCCCAGGCCAGTACGGCTACTGAAGACGAAGAGCCCGACTTCACCGTTGGCCAGGCACTCAGGACCAGCGCGTTCTGGACGCTGACGATAGTGCACCTGTCGTCCACCATATCCATCGTCACCCTGTCGATCCACCTGGCGCCCAAGCTGACGGACATGGGCTTCTCACTCACGGCAGCGGCCCTGGTGCCGGTCGTGTACACGTCGGTGGCGCTCCCGGCGCAGTTCGTTGCAGGATTCGTTGCCGACAAGTTCCCCAAGCCGATTGTCACGTTCGTGTTCCTGCTATTCCAGGCCGCTGGAATCCTGGTGATAGCCTACGCGGAGTCCGCGCCGATGGCGTACCTGTTCGCCATTCTTTACGGAATCGGCTTCGGAGGTCGCATTCCCCTGCTCACGGCCATCAGGGGCGATTACTTCGGACGCAAGGCGTTCGCCACCATCATGGGTCTGTCCCAGTTCCCGAACAACGTCGCGATGATCTTCGCTCCGCTGTTCGCGGGCTTCATGTACGACCGCTACGACTCCTACTTCATTCCGTTCCTGGCCTTCTCGGTGCTCGCATTCCTGGGGGCGCTGCTGATGCTGACGGTGAGGAAGCCTAGGCTGGCCCAGAGTTCAGCCGCAAGGCAGCAGGAAGCGACGGCGGACTAGCCGTGCAGGTCCTGGGTCGGGAGCTTGTCGATCCCTTCACGGAGTTCTGGGAGTCGGTCTCCCAAGAGCTTAAAGTTGACCCCGATGCAATCGAACGCGGCCTGGGTACAGTCTTCGGCGACCAGGGAGTGGAGTTCTCGGCCTCAGCTCCGCGCTGGATGTCGCTGCCTGACGACGATCTCGCCTACCACGTGGCACACGAGCTGACGCATATGCTGATGCGTGAGCGCGGCTACCCAAAGACCATGCGGGGCATCGGGTACCCTCCCGACTCAGCGGAGGCGCGGATCGGAGAAGACCTCGAGGAGATGGTGCTGCACCCGTCGCTGGAGTCGATACTCGAGCCGTTCGGATTCAGGCACGACTTCATCATCCGCAACATGGCGTCAGGCGCGCTACAGGGTCTGCAGTCCGCGCCTGTCCCAGAGTATGGGACTCCCTGGCACTTCACGTGGGCCATACGTTTCTGCATGTTGCAAATGGAGCTTCCGCTGGAGCTGTGGACCCCTCTGGAAGCAGTCTACGTCGAACGTGCTCGGGCGGTTACAGACCTGGGGCGCGAGCTTCTGAACATAGTAGTCGACGTGGGCTGGGGCACCCCTGAAAGGCGCTGGAGGCGATGATTCGCACAAGGGACGCGCTGGGGCTGGATGTTCAGGACAAGGTACTTGTGCTGGATTCCGCTACAGGGCGCGTGGCGTGACGCTCACAAGCGTCTGACTTATTGGGTGTAGTACTATATTTTTCTTAAAAACAGGGCAGTCAATAGCCTTTCTCATAGGCAATACCCATGATAGCATCGGTCTCCATGCGGGGTGTGTATATCCAGCCATGGGCACCGACGCAGCGGGGTTATAGAGCCCTCAGCGGAAGAGTCCGACAGGTTGATTGAGAAGACACATTCCGGGAAACGAGCGTGACGACGCGCATAACAGGAGGTTCGCACAGGGGACGCCGGCTGAGGACCCCAACCGGGCCGGGCCTGAGGCCCACGTCCGAGCGAGTAAGAGCGGCGCTGTTCTCGATCGTTGGCAGCGATGCCATAGATGGAAAGAGAGTAGCTGACCTGTACGCTGGGACAGGAGCCATCGGGCTCGATGCACTGAGCCGGGGAGCCGAATGGACCGACTTCGTAGAGTCTAACAGCAGGCTCTGCCGGGATCTCACGGAGAGGCTCCAGTCCTGGTCCCTGGATGCAAGGGCCAGGGTGTACAGGGGAAGGGTCCTGAACGTGCTGAGAAGCCTGCCGGGAGGATACGATCTAGTAGTAGCGGATCCCCCGTACAGTTCGAGAGAACTCGAACGTGTCGTAGACGTGCTGCAGTCGGAACGGCTGGTAAATCCCGGGGGGCTCGTGGTACTGGAACACCGGGCCGGAACTGGCGAAGACTTCGCGATTGGAAGGTTTGAATTGGAGACTACCAAGACATACGGAGACACGGCGCTGACTGTACTCTCAGCCGGAGTTGGCAATGGCTAGAGCGATCTACCCCGGCAGCTTCGACCCTGCACACTACGGGCACATTGACATCGCCAAGCGCGCTGCGGGCGTCTTCGATGAGCTGATCATCGCGGTGTACAAGTCGCCCCCTACGAAGCGGCTCATGTTTTCGACCGAAGAGCGAGTTGAGATGTTCGCGGAGGCCGTCAAGGACACTCCCAACATAAGCGTCGTTCCATTTACGGGCCTGGCGCCGACTGTGGCGCGAGACAACGGGGCCGAGTACATCGTACGCGGGCTCAGGGCCGGGTTCGACTTCGAGCTCGAGTTCGAAATGGCGCTAATGTGGCGTCACGTCGCACCTGACATAGACGTGGTCTGCATCATGAGCTCTCTCGAGTACCAGTTCATGTTTTCCAGTCGCATAAAAGAGGTGGCCCAACTGGGCGCCAACGTTTCCGAGCTCGTACCACCGCACATAGAAAAGGCACTACTCCAGAAGCTGGGATAAGTTACCAGCCATCAAAACGACTGACGACGACCGCGAGTCCAGATATTACCAAGGAGGGAACAGGTGGACTTTGAACAGGCATACGGCGAACTGCAGAGACTATACTCCAGCGCCAATCGCGTACCGGGCCTCCGCCGCAAGGTAATGGTGGACGCCGACCATTTCGCAAGCGTAGTCAACGAACTGCGAACTGCGATGCCGGCTGATATCCAGGAAGCCCAGGAGATCATCCGCCAGAAGGACAGCATCCTGAACCAGGCATACCTCGAATCCCAGCGCCTGAAGACGCAGATCGAGGAAGAGGTCACCGCCCAGAAGCAGGCGTCCCTGCAGGAGCACGAGAACTTGGTGGACGAGTCCGCCATCCTCAAGGAAGCCGAGCTTCGAGGCGAGGGGATCAGGGAAGAGGCCCAGGGCGAGGCTGAGGAGATAATCCAGGACGCCCAGCGGCGCGCCTACCGGATAGTCACCGAGGCCGAGGACATCGCTTCTTCCCGTCGCGAGGGAGCGAACCAGTATGCGAGTGAGGTGCTGTTCAGCCTCGAGGAGCAGCTCTCCGAGATACTCGGACAGATCCGCAGGGGCATTGATACGCTTCGACCTGAGTCCGACATGCGACGTCCCGCAAACTCCGACAACATGCAGATCGGCGTGTAGCCGGCAAACACACTCTGTAAAATCAATCGGGGTCGGATTATCATCCGACCCCGAACGGTTTAGGGTTCAGCTATTCCCAGTGGTGCAACCGGACCTCAGGCGGGCTTGACCGCACTGATGCCCATGCTGTGAATGTTTGACTGCCATCCCTCTTCCCGCCACGGGGAAGACGAGATGACCTCCACATCGGTGAACCCTGCGCTCTTCATGCGCCCCAGGTAAACGTCCTTCATCTCTGTTCCGGCAAGGCACGTCACCCAGTTCGCCGTGTCTTCGGCCTCTTCCTGGGGTATCTCGTCGATCTTCACCAGATCGGAGACCATCAGACGACCTCCGGGCCTGAGAATGCGGAAGGCCTCCTGGAAGACCAGGTCCTTGTCCGGCGCGAGGTTTATCACGCAGTTGGAAATGATCGCGTCCACGGAGTCGCCCTCCAGGGGCGTATTCTCCATCTCGGACAGGTGGAATTCCACGTTGCTCAGGCCAAGCTGCCGGGCGTTGCTCCTGGCGAGGTCGATCATGTCCTCGGTCATGTCGATGCCGACGACTCTCCCCTGCTCTCCCACAGCCTTGGCGGCGATGAAGCAGTCGATGCCGCCGCCGCTGCCGAAGTCCACGACCGTCTCACCGGACTGAAGGGTCCCGATGGCGTGCGGGTTGCCGCATCCTGCAGAGGCAGCAAGCGCCTCAGCAGGCAGGCCGTCGGTCTGGTCCGATGCGTAGAGGGTTATGATGGACTCCATATCAGAGTCGTTGTCGGAACAGCAGTCCGTGGAACAGCAGGAATCGGCTGAGGTCCTGGCGAGTTCTCCATACCTATCTCGGACGACTTCCCTGATCTGAACATCATCAAGCTGTGTCATTGCGTTCTCTCCTAAAGTAATGCTCGTGCCTCAAATGAGATTAACACAGATTGGCAGGGTGGTTCTCGTGCATTCTTGACCCTCTGAAACCGAGGGTGTACTGTCTGCGCAGATTCTCGCCCGGCAGGAGGCACAGCCAATGAAGATCACGGATATGAAAGTCTGGGTTACCAGGCCTGAACCGCAGGGCAGATCGTTCGTGTTCTTCAGGATAGACACCGACGAGGGAGTTTCGGGAGTTGGAGAGGCGACCAGCTCAGGAGGCGGCGGCAGCATCGTAGTTGCGAACATGGCGCGGTTCCTGAGGGACTCGACCGTCACAGCCGACTTTCGTGAATCCATCGTCGGGCAGGACCCCCTGTATATCGACCGCATATGGCACAGGCTGTATCGCCGGTTCACCGGCGGAGGCGGCTTCGGGGGTTTCGTGACCACGCTTCTGAGCGGCATCGACATCGCGCTGTGGGACATCAAGGGTAAGGTCGAGAACAGGCCCATATACCAGATGTTCGGAGGCCCGATCTGGGACGACGTGCCGATGTACACTCACGTCGCTCCCGGCGACCCGGCCGCTGCAGCGAAGCAGGCGAAGGAGCTGGCAGACGAGGGATTCACAGCGCTGAAGACCGACCCGTTCATGCCGGAGATGCGACAGCACCACCGTCGCTACCTGAAGGGCGAGATCTCGGCGGCGGGTGCGGCCCTGGGCGTCGAGACTATCGCAGCCATGCGGGATGCGGTGGGGCCGGAGGTCGAGATCCTGATCGACGCGCACGGAAACTTCAACGTGCCGACGGCAATCAGACTGGCCCGCGCGCTCGAGCCGTACGACATCGGCTGGTTCGAGGAGCCTGTTCAGCCGAACAGCAACGAGGCTCTCAAGGCCGTCAGGGACGCAGTGGACGTGCCACTGTGCGTGGGCGAGAGGCTATACAGCCGCTGGGACTTCGTGCCCATACTACGGGACCGTCTGGCCGAGTACCTGATGCCGGACATCCTGTGGTGCGGCGGCATTACAGAGATGCGCAAGATCGCGAACCTTGCGGAGTCGTTCTACATCCCGGTCAGTCCACATGACGCGAGCGGTCCCATCAACATTCTGGCCGGCGCGCACACGATGATGACGGTCCCGAACTTCTACAAGCTGGAGTTCAACCACGCCGCCCTGGACATCCACAACAGGCTGATCGATCATCCGCTGGACATTCGAGACGGTGTGCTGCACCTGTCCGAGAGGCCGGGGCTGGGTGTCGAACTCGACGAGGAGTTCCTGGACGCGCACTCCGACCCGGACTGGAGCGACAGCTAGAGCGAGCTACGGCCCGACGTTCCGGCCTCCGCCGGAACCCAGCACTCGTGCACACGACTCGCCATTGACTGGATTGCCGAGCGGCCCGCCGGGGTGGGTGGATTCCGGCCTACGCAGGAATGTCGGTTGGCAGAAGCCTGTCACTCTTCCCTGCGGGCAGGGGTCGGGAGAGCCTCAGACTCAGCGGACACGCCGTTGTCGGACTGCATCGCCGCAATTGCCGCCTCTGCCTCTCGCCTCTGCTGTCTCAGCACGCCCCGGTCGATGTTGTTCTTCATACGCTCGTACTCGGAGCAAATCTCCGCGCCGAACAGCACGTTCAGGCTTCCCAGGTAAGTCCAGAACAGCAGCACGATCACCGGCGCAATCGATCCGTACACGCTCTGGTATGAAGCGAAACTATCAAGATAGATGATGAAGAAGTTCTTGGATATCTCGAAGATTACGGCAGACGTGATCGCCCCAGGCCAGATGTAGCGCCAGTAGGTCTTCGTGTTCGGAAGCAGCTTGTACATCAGCAGGAATATGACGATCATCAGGCTGAGAGAGACGCACTGCAGAATGATCTCCCCAATGGTGTGGACCAGGAACGGAGGTATGGGGAAGTCTGACTCCAGGATGTGCTCGGACGTCCTCGCGATGGTCGCGCTGGTCACTGATATGCTGAAGAGCATACCGGCGCTGAGCGCCATGAGCAGCTGCCTGGGCTTGTCGATGTAGATCGGCCGGTCATTTGGTATGTCCCAGGCGCGGTTGATCGCCCGGTTCAGTGCGCCGAACATCGCGCTCGCCGACCACAGCATCCCCAGGAAGGATATAAGCCCCAGCGCGCCCCTCAGCCGGATCACCGCCTCCACGTTGTCCCTGACGAACTGCTCGGAGCCGGGCAGGAAGTTAGATATCACGTCGCCCATGAGCGTCTGTATCTGCTCAGGTTCGAGGAGGAAGCTCAGGATCGAAATCAGCCCGAGAATCAGCGGGAAGATCGAAAACAGGACGTAGTAGGCCACCCCGGCAGCCATGTGAGGGATGTCGTCCTCCGCCATCTCGCGGATGGTCCTGATGGAGAGTTCGACGACGAAGTTCTGCCGGATGCGGTCGATTATGCCGCCGTAACGTCTGTTGATCCGGTCCGAGGCGCGCTCGAAGGCGCGCCTGATAGCCCGGACAGAGTCCTGGTCAACCATTATCCGAGGGCAGTCCTGAATGCGTTCACAATCTGCTGGTTGGTCTGTCTGAGAATCGTCGTGTTCACGGTCAGATGCGGTGCGACTCGGTCTTCTTCTCCCGCATTGACGAATACGTTAGACTCGGCAAGCCGGTTGGCGAACCGTTCCAGATCGACTCCGGATGGCAGCGTCAGGGGGAAGATATTGGAGCCGTGCTCATAGGCTTCGACGGACAATCCCGGAATCGCGTTCAGCTCATCGAACAGACCCTGTGCCTTCGACATCGCCTTGGCGAACCTGTCCTCGAAGCCTTCGGCTCCCTGCAACGCCAGCGCTGCGGCCAGGGCTGCACTCGACAGTCCTCCTCCGAACATCCTGCGGTGGTGGAACAGGTCGCGGCAGAAGTCTGACGTCCCGGCAAGTATCGCACCGTAAGGCGAGCCGAAGTACTTGTACATCGAGACGTAAACGGTATCGAACATCGCAGAGTAGTCTGCGGGAGCGACACCCGTGGCTGCGCTCAACATGAACAGGCGAGCGCCATCAAGGTGAGTGGGAATGCCGTGCTCTGAGCAATAGGCTGTGACTCGCCGCATCTCGTCGAGAGGCATGATCTGACCGTGCTGCCTGCGTACGGGACTCTCAATCATGAGCGCCCCTACGGGAGTTAGAACTCTTCCGCCAACCGACTCTTCGACGGCATCGCGGACCTCGTCGAGAGTGAAGTACGGCCGGTTGGCGGCCAGCGGCACCATGTTGATTCCGCTGAGCTGCTGAACGCAGTCGCCTGTATCGTGGTATAGGTGGCTCTGCTCCTGGACGAGGACGCGTGGCTTGCCGGAGCACAGCACTCGTATAGCGAGGTGATTCGCCAGGGTGCCACTCGGCATGAAGACAGCGTCCTCCTTGCCCAGCAGAGACGCGAACCGTTCCTCAAGCTCGCGCACGACGCCGCCGTTGGAGTAGTTGTCGGCCTCGATTCCGCGGGTAGTGACGATTTCGGAGAGTTTAGCTACCAGACCCTCGGGGGTCTTGGGTTCGCCGTCTCCCCTGAAGACTACCGCGTCAGGTGCGTTGACTCTGTCTTCAACTGCGGTCTGAGCTGCTGAACCTTGGGTTTGAGCTACCATATCCACCTCCATTGGGGATTATTCTACATGGGATGAACAATCGCGCTCACCTTTGGATCAATCGGTGCACCTGTCCCGGACTTATAGGGGACGCAGAGGGTGACCACCCTTCGACAAGCTCCCGCCCCGGCGGATCTTCAACAGGGCGAACGGATGCGGGCAAAATGCCCGCGCTCCAACTGATGGGTACAGAATTAGTTGACTGTCGCGAACGCAGTATGTAGCATCCCGCAGCGGAGTTAGGAGGGCGAATTTGTCTCACATCGAACTGGTCTGCGTAGAGTGCGGAGTGTCGCATGAGGCCGACATGCATGCATTGGGCTGCGAGTCCTGCGGCTCGCCCATGGACGTGTCCTACCTGGACGCAGACGCTCACGGCATGGAGTTCGGCGGTCTCAGGATGCCGGTACCGTATCACGCGGACTCCCCCACCGTGACGATGGGCGAGGGTCAGACCCCGATTGTCGAGCTGCCAAGCATCTCGCGTGAATTGGGCGGCCCGCGGGTAGTCGCCAAGCTCGAATTCATGAACCCGACCGGATCGTTCAAGGACCGGGGAACGGCGACGATGCTGTCAGTCGCGCTGGAGCACGGAGTCGAGGCTGTCGTCGAGGACTCATCCGGCAACGCAGGGGGGTCCGTCTCAGCGTACGCAGCACGCGCTGGAATCGACGCCCACGTCTTCGCGCCAGCTACGGCCCCGGAAGCCAAGATGGGCCAGATCCGTGTGTACGAGGCGAGCACTCACCCGACGCCGGGGCCTCGGGAGGCCAGCACTGATGCAGCGGTCGAGTTCCAGCGCGAGCATGGCATGGTGTACGCGTCGCACAACCTCAGCCCGTACTTCGTCGAGGGCACCAAGACGTTCGCCTACGAGGTTGTGACTCAGATGCCCGCGAGCCCTGACCACATAGTGATTCCGGTCGGGAATGGGAGCCTGTTGCTCGGCGCGTGGAAGGGGTACTCAGAACTCATCGAGCAGGGCGCTGTCTCACGAATGCCGAAGC
Organism: uncultured Dehalococcoidia bacterium; assembly: GCA_964537915.1. GTDB lineage: Bacteria > Chloroflexota > Dehalococcoidia > Lucifugimonadales > UBA1123 > VXRN01. The sequence goes on along the minus strand of CAZIDM010000013.1, from coordinate 1,882 downwards.
TGCACGCCATTCAGGCGGAGGCGGTGATGCCCCTCGCAGCCGAGTTCATGGGTACGGACTGGAAGCCTGGTGCAACGACCATCGCCGGAGGGATCGCCGTGGGAAGTCCGCCGCGTCTCCAGCAATCGCTCAGGGCGATCAGGGAGTCCGGCGGAACGTCGCTAGCCGTCACAGATGGCGACATCATCGCATGGCAGAAGAGGCTGGCTTCCAAGGAAGGCATCTTCGCAGAGCCGACGTCGGCCGCGGCCTTCGCTGGACTTGAGCTGCTCGTGGAGCGAGGCGTTGTGGGAAGCGACGAGGTAGTCCTTGTTCCAGTTACCGGGTTCGGACTGAAGGACGCGCTGCCTTCGTAGGGGCTGAGAATGGGTGTAGTCTAGGTTTTCACCCTCACCCCAGCCCTCTCCCTTAGGGAGAGGGGGTAGTTGATTGAGTTCTGGTACCGATGGCCTCCTATCAGCCTCGTTGGTGGTGCTAGGAGCCGCTGACAGCCTCAAAGGCCTTTCTGAATCCCGGAATCGAACCCTGAAGAGTCCTGTCGGTGAGGCAGAACGATATCCTGAAGTAGCCGGGCATCCCGAATCCCATTCCGGGCACCGTAAGGACGTTGTGCTTCTGTAGTTCAGCGACGAACTCGACGTCGTCCTCGATCGGGGCCTTAGGGAACATGTAGAACGCGCCCTGAGGCTTGACGAGGTCGTATCCGATTCCGGTGAGCTCGTCGTACATGAAGTCACGCTTGGCCTGGTACTCTGCTACGTCCACGGTGACGGACTGCAGCTTGGCCACAATGTGCTGCATCAGCGCGGGGGCGTTGACGAATCCCAGCGTCCTGTTGCAGAAGATCAGGCCGTCCATGACCTCGGCGGCGTCCTCGTAGTCAGGATGGACCGCGACGTAGCCGATTCGCTCGCCCGGCAGGGCGAGGTCCTTGGAGTGTGACGTTGCCACTATCGAGCGAGTGTGGTGGTGGAAGATGTGCGGGTACTCCAGGCCGTCGAACAGCAGCCTTCGATACGGCTCGTCGCTGACCAGGAAGATCTCTCGGTCGTACTCCGCCTCCTTGCGCTGGATGACGTCGCTGATCTTGGCCAACACTTCGTCCGAGTACAGCACTCCCGACGGGTTGTTCGGAGAGTTCACCATGACGATCCTGGTCTGCGGCCCGATGGTGGACTCCAGTGCATCCAGATCCGGCAGGAAGCCCTCGACAGGCTGCACGACCTTGCACGAGCCTCCGTGGTTGTCTGCGTAGAAGAAGTACTCGACGAAGTACGGCGCGAAGATGACGACCTCGTCGCCGGGATCCAGCAGTGTCTTGAAGACGACGTTGAGCGCGCCACCCGCTCCGCACGACATCATCACGTTGTCAGCACCGAATGAGATACCGGTCTCCTCGGCAAGCTGCGAAGCCACCGCGCCGCGGGTCTCCGGGTAGCCGGAATTCGGCATGTACCTGTGCATTCCGGGCGCGGGGTCGTCTGCGATGCGCCTGAGCTCGTCGAAGAACTCCTGAGGCGGCTCCATAACCGGGTTCCCCAGAGAGAGGTCGAATACGTTCTCAGCGCCGTACTTCTGGCTGAGAAGTATGCCCTCTTCGAATATCTTGCGGATCCACGATCCCTGCTCCATGAAGTCGTGGATCTTTTTGGCAACGGCCATTGGCTATCCCCCGATGAGTGTTACCTTGGGGACTGTACCGACGCGCCCGATGGCTGTCAAACAGACGTGCCTGGGACACTTCGGCAGCTAGCTTGACACTTTCTCAGACCGTTGGTTAGGCTAGGATTCACCCTCGCGTCGCGGCTATTCGCGACTCTTCCCATTCGTGGGCCTGTAGCTCAGTGGTAGAGCGGTCGGCTCATAACCGATTGGTCGCAGG
>CAZIDM010000012.1:0-72798 GCA_964537915.1 uncultured Dehalococcoidia bacterium | reverse complement strand
CCCCCAACCTCGGCATTGCGAACGCCGCGCTCTCCCAATTGAGCTATATCCCCACGTATGCCGATCGCCACGATTATACCACGCGGCTCACAAGACGCGCCAAGCTGTTGCCTACTCTGGAAGCTGTGTCATCCCGGTCGGTGCATCGAACATCCCCTCCCCCTGAGGGAAGAGGGTTAGGGTGAGGGGGAAATCCTTGCCTACCAAACTGACACAGTCACCCTACTCTGTCTCGGCGAACTGCGCCGCCACGTTGCGCCTCTGGATCTTGCCGGTTGCGGTCCGTGGAAGCGACTCTACCAGGTAGACCTTGTCGGGCACCTTGAAGTCGGCGAGGTGCTCGCCGCAGTACCTAAGAATGTCGTCCTCGGAGGTCGAACCTGTCAGCACGACCGCGGCCTGAACTGCCTCCCCATACTTGACGTCTGGAACGCCGAAACACACGGCCTCGGCCACTGTCGGATGCTGCAACAGCACCGCGTCTACCTCCAACGGGGAGATCTTCTCTCCGCCGCGGTTGATGAGCTCTTTGAGCCTGCCAGTCAGCGTTAGTACTCCGCTGCCATCGAGAACTCCCTGGTCACCGGTCCTGAACCATCCATTGATGAAAGACTCGGCGTTTGCCGTCGGGTTGTTGTGGTACCCGAGCGTCACGTTCGGGCCGCGGATGACGACCTCTCCCGTGCTGCCTGTGGCGACCAGGCCTCCGTCGTCGTCCATGATTCCGATGTCGACGCCAGTGCCCGCTCCAACCGTACCAGGGGCCCTCGATCCAGGAGGCAGCGGATTCGAAGCCATCTGGTGCGATGCCTCGGTCATTCCGTACGCCTCCAGCACCGGCGCTCCAAAGCGCTTCTCGAGGTCGTAGAACACCGACGGGGCCAGCGCTGCCGAGCAGGACCGGATGAACCTGAAGCTCTTCTGCGGAGCCTCGTCGTCGTCAGCGCGCATTAGAAGTATCTGGTGGATGGTCGGCACGGCCGAGTACCATGTCGCGCCGGTTGCACGCTGCTGGTCCCAGAACCTGCTCGCGCTGAACCGGTCCGGCACGACGATGCTGCCGCCGGTCTTCAGTGTGGAGAGTGCGGCCCCGATAAGCCCGTGCACGTGGAACAGAGGCATGACTATCAGCGACACGTCATCGGGCGTAAGTGCGTATGTATCTCCGATGTTTCCAAGCGACGCGACGAGGTTGCCGTGGGTCAGCGGCACACCCTTGGGCCTGCTCGTCGTTCCTGACGTGTGCAGGAACAGAGCTACGTCGTCGGGCGAGGGGCCATCGACGTCTACCCGAGCCGTTAATGCTCGCCCGTCACGTTCCAATGCTGTACGCCCGCTGGCATCCAGGGAGGCGTCCACGGTTGGGATGCCCAGACCCTCGGCCGCCTCACGTCCGGGGTGAGTTCCCGGTGGCAGAATCGCGAGCTGCGCCTCTGCGTCCTCCATGAAGAACCTGAACTCGTCCACAGTGTACGCGGAGTTCAGCGGCGCGGCGATCGCTCCGGCGCGCGCCACCGCCATGAACGTGACCAGGAAGTCCAGTCCGTTCGGGAGGACGATCGAGACAGCCCTGCCTCGCTCCACCCCTGCTGCTGCGAGCGTCTCTGCCGTGCGCTCGATCTCGTCCCTGAGGTCTGCGTAGCTTGCAGTCGGTCCGTCCGGCACAACTACTGCATTGCTGTCTGCGGGATGGTCATTCAATATCGCGGCGAGTGTGGACACGATTGCCCCCTTTTCGGTGGTTCCTAGTTGTTCGGATAATCTCGCACCCCGCATCGTCTGTGTCAACCTGCGTTCAGGCACCGGGGCGGGAGACATTGACACCCCACAAGGCCAAACGTAAGATTCACCCACGTTCCGCTCAGTAAATCACACGAGGCCCAAACATGCTCCAAAATGAAGTCAAGGCCCTGGTTTTCGATGTTTTCGGCACAGTAGTCGACTGGCGTTCCAGCATCACCCGTGAGGGCCAGAAGCTGGCCAAGCGCAAGGGCATTACGAACGTCGACTGGGAAGAGTTCGCGGATGCATGGCGAGGTGGATACGGTCCGTCAATGAACCTCGTGCGTACCGGCGAGCTGCCGTGGACGAGGATCGACGATCTTCATCGCATGGTGCTCGATGAGCTGCTGGAAAAATTCGCCATCGAGGGCCTCAGCGAAGAGGAGAAGGTCGACTTCAACAAGGCGTGGCACCGACTCGACGCGTGGCCCGACTCGGCAGCCGGGCTAACCCGTCTGAAGACCAGGTACGTCATCGGCACGCTCTCCAACGGCAACGTCGCCCTCCTGACCAACATGGCCAAGCACGCCGGGCTGCCGTGGGACTGCATCCTCTCTGCGGAGCTCGCGAAGCACTACAAGCCCGATCCAGAGACCTACCTGATGTCCGCCGACATTCTTGGCCTGGAACCATCGCAGGTGATGATGTCTGCCGCACACAAGAACGACCTCAAGGCCGCGCGTGCGCAGGGCCTCAGGACTGCGTTCATTCCGCGCCCAGGGGAGCACGGTCCACGGCGGGAAGTCGACACGTCCTCTGAAGACTGGATCGACGTAGTGGCGACCGACTTCAACGACCTCGCGGCCAAGATGGGCACGTAGCGCCGCACCCAGCCTGCCGGAGTCCATACAGATGGCGCCCCGTCGTCGGAACGCTCTCGTGATGCAGTCCGGCGGCTGCACCAATGTCCTGAACAGGAGCCTGTACGGTCTCGCGTCGGAATTTGGACGAATAGGCGATGGCACGCTGTACGGCGTCCCCCACGGCTTCGAGGGTCTACTGGAGGGCAGGAGCGTCAACCTGTCAGCGGTTTCCGAGTCCCACTGGGCAACGGTGGCCGACTCGCCCGGCGCAGCTATTGGCTCCACACGCCGCAAACTGCGCGACGAAGACGTTGATCCGGTCTTCGAGTTCATGGACAGGCTCGACGTCGGGTACTGGTTCATCATCGGGGGCAACGACTCCGCTGAAACTGGCCACACTCTGCAGACACTGGCCAACGAACGGGGCTACGACCTCAGCGTCGTCAACGTGCCAAAGACCATCGACAACGACCTCGTGCTCACCGACCACTGTCCAGGCTACGGCAGCGCGGCGAGGTTCATCGCACTCGCCACTTTGGGGTCAGGACGCGACGCAGAGGCGATGCAAGGGGCCTCGCCCATCACGATCATGGAGGTCATGGGCCGCGACGCCGGGTGGCTGCCCTCAGCATCCGCACTTGCCAAACGCGAAGAGCGGGACGCACCGCACCTCATCTGCGTACCTGAAGTCCCGGTATCAGCAGATGACTTCCTTACCCGCGTTCAGGATGCCTACACAAGGTATGGCTTCTGTGTGGCTGTCATTTCTGAGAACTTGAGGGACTCTGATGGCCTCCCGCTCGGACACCAGGGTGAACCCTGGTTCGTCGATGACTTCGGTCATCCCTACTACGACGGTCCAGCCAGGCATTTGGCCGGACTCGTCAGCCGGGCCCTTGGTGTACGAGCTCGATACGAGAAGCCGGGCACGATACAGCGTTCATTCATAGAGGCCGCCTCCGAGACCGACCTTCGGGAGGCTGAGATGGCGGGCAGGGCCGCCGTTACCGCAGCGCTCGATGGCTGCCGTGACGTCATGATTTCTCTGGAACGCGACGATACCCACGGTTACAATTGTCATACAGGCGTTGCGCCGCTCGAAGACGTTGGAGGAAGGGTCAGGCCCATGCCGGAGTCATTCCTGTCGACGGACGAAGCGTTCGTAACTCAGGACTTTCTCGATTACCTGAAGCCCCTCGTGGGGCCTCTGCCCAACATCGGACGCCTAATGTGAGTCAACCAGTGGGAATCGGAGGTACACAATGACCTTTCTTACCAGGAAGCTGGTTCTCATTATCCTGATCGTCGTAGCTATTCCAGTGCTTGCCTTTGCGTGGTGGCTGCTCTCTCCAATCTTCCTGAACACCACAGTCAACGAGGAATTCCCCCTCTCGGCAACCGCCGATATGCCCGAAGGTGTTACACAGGAAGAGGCCGAGGAGATCATGGAGGGCATGGCCAAGATCAACATGGAAGCAGTCGAGCCGATGCCTGAACCGATGAACGAGGCCATGGTCCTCGCATCGGGCAAGTTCAGGGACGGAGACCGCTTCCACAAGGGGAGCGGAGACGTTAATCTGTACCGGCTGCCCAACGGAGACACGGTCCTGAGATTTGAGGACCTGAGTGTCACCAATGGCCCCGATCTTCACGTGCTGGTTTCCACGCACCCGGACCCGATGACCAAGGGGGAACTGCGAGACGCGGGCTACTCCACATTGGGACAGTTGAAGGGCAACCGTGGCGACCAGAACTACGAGGTGCCGTCCAGCGTCGACCCCGACACGATCAGTTCGGTGATCATCTACTGCATGCCGTTCCACGTGATTTTCAGCGTCGCTCCACTCTCAGACCAGGGCTAGAAGCCGGGCGGGCCACCTCCGACCAGAACTGCTGTTTTCGGTCGAAATTTGCTGTTTTCTTTGGCGAAAAGCGGGTGGCGTCGGTGCTACAATGCCGCTCGACGGGCCACCATTTTCGGCACCATCCCGGCCCGTAGGTTAGCTGCCCCACTGAGAGTCCGACTGCATGTTCACCCACCTGCACACGCACACCGAATACTCCATGCTCGACGGCCTGAGCCGCCTGGGACCGCTTGTCCGGCGCACCCGCGAGCTGGGCATGGAGAGCCTCGCAATCACCGACCATGGCGGCATGTATGGGGCGATCGACTTCTACCAGATCGCCAAGTCTGAGGGCATTCGCCCCATAATCGGCTGCGAGATGTACGTGGCCCCTGGCAGCAGACACGAACGCAATCCCGACGAGCGCAGCCCGTACCACATGACCGTGCTTGCACGCGACTACAAGGGCTACCAGAACCTCGTCAAGCTCGTGACGACTTCTCACCTCGAGGGCTTCTACTACCGTCCACGAGTGGACCGCGAGATCCTTGAGCGCCATCACGAGGGGCTGATCGTGATGTCGGGGTGTGCAAGTGGCGAGGTGCCGCTCCTGATATCCCAGGGGAGGCTCGATGAGGCTCGCGCGACGGCATCCTGGTACCGCGAAGTCTTTGGCGACTACTACCTGGAAATCATGCGGCATGGCGACGTCCCAGAGCTGCCGGCGATCAACAGCGGTCTCCTGGACATTAACCGTGACCTTGACATCCCTATCGTCGCGACGAACGATTCCCACTACATTCTCCAGGAGCACGCCCGGCTTCAGGACATCCTGATCTGCATTCACACGAACACTAACGTCGAAGACGGCAAACGGCTTCGCATGGAGGAGGCATCCTACTACCTCAAGAGTCCCCAGGAGATGGAAGAACTCTTCCACGATCTACCTGAAGCCATAGCGAACACCCAGGTGATCGCCGACAAGTGTGACCTGAACATCGACTTCAGCCAGCTCAGGCTGCCCCAGTACCAGGTACCTGAGGGCACAACTCCTTTCGAATATCTCTCGAAGATCTGCTGGGACGGATTGAACGAGCGCATGCCCAACGCTGGAGAGTCCGAAAAGGAGCGCCTGAACTACGAACTCGAGGTAATCAGGCAGACCAACTTCGACAACTACTTCCTTGTCGTCTGGGACATTGCCCGCTTCGTTCGCGAGCGCGACATCTTCTTTGCCGTGAGGGGCAGCGCGGCCGCCAGCCTCGTGCTCTACTGCCTGGGCGTAACCAACGTTAATCCGCTGCCGTACAGGCTGGTCTTCGAGCGCTTCCTGAACCTGGAGCGCAAGGAGATGCCAGACATCGACATGGACTTCCAGGACGATCGTCGTGAGGAGGTCATCAACTACGTCGTCGACAAGTACGGCCGCGAACACGTCGCTCACATCATCACGTTCGGCACACTCGGCGCGCGGGCGGCGATTCGCGACGTCGGGCGCGCGCTGGCGATCCCGTACGCCGATGTTGACCGCGTAGCCCGCATGATCCCGACTCGCCTCGGAATTTCTCTAGAAGATGCCAAGTCAGAGGCAGGTTCGGAACTCGGCGAGGCAATCGAGTCCGATGAGTCGATCCGTGAGCTTGTCGAGACCGCTGAAGGGCTCGAAGGTGTGACCCGTCACTCCAGCACACATGCTGCGGGCGTTGTAATCTCGCAGCAGCCCCTTGACGAAGTTGTGCCGCTCCAGCGACCGCAGAAGTCAGTTGAAAGCGGCTCAGTGGCGACCACGACCCAGTACGCGATGGACCCGGTGGCTGCACTGGGTCTGCTCAAGATGGACTTCCTGGGGCTGGTCAACCTGACGGTGCTTGCGAAGGCACGAGACCTGATCGCGGAACAGAGGGACATCCACTTCGACCTGACAGAGATTCCCCTGGACGACACCAAGGCTTTCGACCTTCTCTCTCGGGGAGAGACTGTCGGCGTGTTCCAGCTTGAGGGCAGCGGAATGACCCGCTACATCAAGGAACTGAAGCCCAACACGTTGAGCGACGTTGCCGCGATGATTGCCCTCTATCGCCCCGGGCCGATGGAGCATATCTCGACATTCATCGACGCCAAGCACGGCCGCGTGCCGGTGTCGTACCTGCATCCCGACCTCGAGGATATTCTCGAAGAGACGTACGGCGTGATCGTGTACCAGGACCAGGTGCTACACATCGCGCAGACCTTCGCGGGCTACACCCTCGGGGAGGCCGACATCGTCCGCAAAGCCATGGGCAAGAAGATCCCCGAGATCATGGCGGAGGAGAAGGGCAAGTTCCTCGACGGTGCAAAAGGGCAGGGGTTCACGCCTGAGCTGTCCGAGCAGGTCTTCTCACTCGTCGAGCCGTTTGCAGGATACGCGTTCAACAAGGCCCACTCTGTCAGCTATGGACTCATCTCGTACTGGACTGCTTACCTCAAGGCTAACTACACAGCGGAGTACATGGTCGCTCTTCTTAACTCGTACACGGGGCACACGGACAGGATCACGTCCGCCATCGCCGAGTGCCAGCGACTGAAGATTGACGTGCTTCCCCCCAGCATCACGAAGGGCTACACGGACTTCACGCTGGAGAGTCAGCAGGATGGGAGCATCGCCATCAGGTACGGCATGGGCGCCGTCAAGAACGTGGGGACCGCATCGGTGGACGCCGTCGTCGAGTCGAGAGAACGGCTGGGCGGATTCGAGTCCATCGAGGCGATGTGCCGCGAGTCCGAGGAGATGGCTGGCGTCAATCGTAAGACGCTCGAGTGTCTCATCAGGGTTGGGGCATTCGACGATTTCGGCGATCGGGCCGCCGTTCTGGAGTCGATGGACAGGATCATCTCCCTGGCTCAGAGCGAGGCAAGACTGCGAGATTCCAACCAGACGACGATGTTCGACCTGTTTGGCGAGTCGGTCTCGGCGCCCCTTACGACTATCTCGCTTCCGGACGCCCGCGCTTCCGACCGTGAGAAGGAGGAATGGGAGCGGGAGCTGCTCGGAGTGTCGCTGTCGAGCATTGGTGTACTCTCGTCGATTCTAAGAATGGCGGACTCTGAGCACATCGTGTTCAGGAGCGATATCGACCAGAATCTGGCAGGGCAGAAAGTGTCGATTGTCGGTCAGGTCGCCACCGTGACGCAGAGATACACCAGAAACAACAAGCCCTTCCTGATCGTCAGTCTTGGGTTGATGGACGGCCAGATCGAGGTCTTCGTCTGGGAAGAGCAGATGCAGGAGTCCGAGGCTCTCTGGGAAGTCGGACAGACCGTAGCGGTTGCCGGAACGGTCCGGGTGAGAGAAGACCAGATAACCATCAGTTGCACAAATGCCGGGCTCTTCGAACCTGAAGAGCCCGAAGGACATCCTGAAGAGCCTCCTGTGACCAACCCGCCCGCTGCGGTGGTCTCAGAGGCGCGCGATTCCGCGGCGAGGTACGACGAAAACTTGGACCAGGAACGAGACCACACTGAAACTTCAACAAACGGCACTGTCAATGGCACGTCTGACAAGACTGCCGGTGTCAATGGCGATGCGCCCGGCCTTGCCCACTCAAGGCCTGTAGTGCCCAATCTACTCAGCCTGATGATCAGGGAGACCGACAACCCGGTCAACGACCAGATGATGCTGGACGACGTTAAGAGACTGCTTCTGGAATACTCGGGGTCTGACCAGGTGATGCTAGAGATCGCAGCGCAGGGCCAGATCCACAGGCTGGAGTGGACCACAATCCAGGTGGACGCCTGTGATGATCTGCGAGACCGCCTGACCGAGGTGTTGGCCGGTTCCGGATCGGTTAGCGTTCAGCCCGCTCTGGCGTGACTTGACCTGGATCAGAGCAGTCGACGTGAATTGCTCTCCATGTCCAGCAGCCAACGCTTGAGATCAAGCCTCTCGCTGCCGCTGCCGAAGCCTCTCAGGCTCCCGTCGCTGCCGACGACCCTGTGGCAAGGCACGATCAGAGGGACCCTGTTTCTGGCCATGGTCTGACCTGCTGCGCGTGAAGCGTTGGGATTTCCGGCCTGCGTCGCGAGCCACCCGTAGGTGCGGGTTTCTCCTCTTGGGATGGACCGGCAGGCATCCCACGCTTTGACATAGAACTCCGTCGCATCATCGACATCGAGCTCAACGTCGGCGAAGTCAACCTCTTTACCTGCCAGGTACGCTGACAGCAGGTCAGGCACATCGCCCAGCTTCGTCCTGTCCTGAATGGCTCCGCTGACCTCGGAACCCAGAGAGATGACACTCTCTTCCGGAGTCTCACAGGGAAGGGTACTGCGTCGAATGCCTGAACGCGATGCAAGTACGCCGACCCAGCCCTGTTCAGTCTGGAAGACGTGGTAGTATCTGTCGCTCATTCCGCCTCAGCTTGTGGACGCCCAATGGCGCCGAACTGTCCGAATATGCGACGGAACAGCCTGAACTTGATTGAGGCCCATGCCTCTTCGACGGCTGCCTGCCTCTCCTCGTCTTCCTTGACGGTGCCATATCGAACAGCCGCGTATGCCCACGCGATCAGTCCTGCTCCTTCGCTCACAGCGGGGACGAGCCTGCCCATGTGGGCCGCGTACTCCAGGGGCGTCTGGTCAGCCTTCCTGCCAATTCCGCCGAGCCATCCGAGCCTGGTCATCTTGGCGTACATCCTGGCCTCCGGCCCCAGCGATCCCAGGCCGAAGTTCCACACAAAGTGCCCCAGGAGCCAGGCAGCAGCCACAGTCGCGATCGCGACCAGCCCCCACAGACCATACTCACCGTAGCGCTCCAACATCTGTCTGCCCGGGTTGATGGCAACATCGGTATCGTCAAAGATCCCTTCGACGAACGGGTCCGATTCCATGTCGCCGAACATCGACTCAGGGTCGTCCTCGATCGGGTCTGTGGATCCTGTCGCGAATCGCCGTGCTCGGAGACTCCTTTCGTGCGTCGGCCAGTTAGGCGTCGGCTCGAAGTCGATCCAGCCATATCCCGGGAAGTACACCTGAACCCAGCCGTGGCTGTCGGAGTCCCTGATCACTCGCTGGCTGTCTTCGTTCAGCTCGCCTGGAGCGTATCCCGCAGCAATCCTTGCCGGCACACCCACCGAACGGAGCATCACAGCCATCGAAGAGCTGAAGTAGTCTGAGTAGCCGATTCTGGAGTCGAACAGGAACCAGTCCACGCCGTCGGACTCAATTGGCGGAGGTTCGATTTCGAGGGAGTAAGTGAACAGAGGCCCCCGGAGGTAGTCCCGTATGGCCAGGGTTTTGTCGAAAGGATTGTCGTGTTGGGCTGTTAGACTCTCGGCCAGATCTCTCACCCTGTCCGGAAGCGACAGGGGCAGCTGCAGGTAATGGTCAGTAAGGAAGTTGTCGTACTCGGTGCTCGCCCCTCGGAGATCGTCATCTGTGGCGATCGAGACTAGCGAAGTCATGCGGTACGCTTCGTTCTCCTCGATGCTCTCATCGAAGTTCCACGCGACCAGGTCAGGAGTCGTCGGCGCTTTCCGCTGGAAGACCACCCATTCAGGATCGCCGCGGCCATCTCTCAGAATCTCGATGAATATCAGGTCGTCAGTGAGTAGCTGAGAGGCCAGAGTGCTAATGCCGCCGGGCGTCATGCCAACCGACTCGGTTCTGAGCGTCTCCGCCAGTTCCCTGATGTCAGGCGGCATAACTCTGTCCAGTGAAGTGTCTTCGAGGTGGATGTAGAACTTCATCGGCTCAAGGGACTCAGCTGTGCCTTCCCTGTTCACCCAGTCGTACGGCCCGCCCGTCAGGAACTTGTCAGTTGAGAATCCGAGTTGCAGGATTTGCGACCTTGGAACTCGCTTGAGGGTATCGCTCTGCGGCGGTGGCAGGGTATCAGGTCCGATCTCCAGCGGCTCCGATGCGGTGGCCACCCACCCCTTCGACGTGTACTGGTTGTACGTCTGCGATTGCCAGTAGGAAGGATAGTCCGTAGTCGCCCAGCCGACCGCTTCACCACCGAATGAGATCTTGCCTATGAAGGGCAGCCATCTGCCGAACAGTCGGCCGGGCTGGTCCTTCTTAGAGGGAAGCGCGGCAAACAGCCTGGCGAAGAAGTCTTCTGCTGTCGCTACTGGGGTGCGCCCGATGTTCCACACCTGAGCGGCCGTGCTGTTTGTGTATGCGTTCATAGGGAGCATGACGGCCAGAATCAGCACAGCGATACTGAACCACACTGTCGCGTGGAGGGTCAGCCAGCCGGCGGTCGGTGTGAACTGCACGTTCAGCCGTTTCCACTTGTCGTGACGCTGGATGATACTCATCCTGACGACCAGCACCATGGCGATGAACGCGAAGATGAAGAACCGGGAGGCAAACGTGTCTGGCAGGAAGCTCAGGTTTGTGAGGATTGCCATGCCGAGAAGGACAACGGCTACCCAGACGTTGCTCCATCTGAATATGAACCAGGAGCTCAGGAATCCCGCAATCCAGCCCAGCGCCAGGAGCATCATCAGGAACGGGAGCAGGTCGGTGCTAATTCCTCCAGAGGTCGCTGCTTCCCACCAAAGGTCGAGACGTTCGTAAGTCAGCGCAAAACGGTCGAATATGGAGTCGCCTTCGACAGTGCCGACAGCCTGCCATACGACGGCCAGCATCCCGATTAACAGGCCAATAGGTATCAGGACGAACCATGGCAGCCTGATCTTGGACAGCGCCAGCCCGACAATCGCTGACCATAGAAGAAGTCCAGTGAGACCCGCGGACTCGACCCATCCTGCGGAGTTGACCGAATCGGCGACAATCAGTAGTGCAAGGACGAGGATAGCCAGGGTCGCCCACCCCTGGCTTGGCGAGTAGCGCGCCAGCCAGACCAGCGCGGGATGCCCCCGCTGTTCAGGCGGACCACCTCGTCTGCCCAGCAGAGCGCCTATGCTGGGGGTGCTCAATCGGCCGCCTCTGTCAATTCATCAATGCGGTCTGCGGTGTATGGATGTGAAAGGGCGACGGGGATGTTGTCACCCATCCTGACGAGGAAAGGCGCAACCCCAGCGTCGTAGAGCGCAGGGATCGCCTCCGTGGTATCGAACAGCCCTCCAAAAGACTGCCCATCGATCAGAACGACGGCTATCCTCAGACGTCGTCGGACCAGTTCCCTCAAGGCGACAGGCCAGTCCTGGCGATGGGAAGACGTCAGGATGATGAGCTGGCTGTGCGTCCCCCAGACCTGCTCTTCGATTGACAGCACTTCGGCAAGGGAGACGTTGCCCTCGGCCTTGGTCATGGCAAGGTGTTCCATGATCCGCTCGAACTGAGCCTCGCCTGTGTCAGCCGGGATGAAATAACGTTCGTCACCGTATGCGACCAGGCCCACCGGATGCTGTGCCCGGATGTACTTCTGCGCCATAGAGGCCGCGATCGAGACGGCATACTCGTCGGTACTCTCATCCAGGTCTCCGGCCTGCACTTCGCGATGCAGGTCCACAAGTATCCAGACGTCGCTGGCCATCCCGAGCTCGAACTCCTTGGACATTAGCCGGCCGGTCCGCGCTGTGCTCTGCCAGTGGATTCTGCTCAGGCTGTCACCGAATGAGTATTCCCTTACGGTTGCGGCGTGGGGGGTGAGATCGTGGGACCTGCGGCGCGCGGAACTCTCGCCTGTCAGATAACCGGGGGGCATCTCGAAGTCTGCGAAGTCGTATACTCTCGGATAGACAACCAGGTCGTCCTGACCTCCGAAGTCCCTGTCGCGCCTGAACAGCCCAAACGGGTCGCTGTTCGAAACCCGGACAGGCCCCAGCTTATACACCCCTCGCTTGCGTGCGGGGGCCAGTGTCCGCCAGGACCTGAATCCCTTAGTGGGGAGACTCAGCACCCGCCCATTCGAATATCCCGGCATGTCGGTAACGTCTTCAACTTCAAGAGTAGACTTCGGCCACGAGCTTCTGTTGCGTACGGTAATTCGCTCTTCTATGTTATCGCCAACCCTGGCGCGCTGCGTTCGCCTGTCTACGCTGACTTCGAGCCCGACCACGCTCAACCAGTTCCAGATGAAGGCAAGGACTGCGGTAAGGCCAAGAATGTATATCAGCCTGTAGAAGAGTCCGAACCCCGTTGCCAGGCCCGTAAACAGGGTGATTACGATCAGCCCGAGAACAAGGAACAGTCGCGTCTGAAGAGAGAATTTCACTGGTGAGCCAACTAACCTGCCGCGCCGGCCCGGGCCCCGCCGCCAGGAACAGCCGTCTCTTCGAGTATCTGCTCCACGATCTCCTCGCTCCCGACACCCCTCATCCTGGCTCCGGCCGAAACGATCATGCGATGGCTGAGCATCGGCGCCGCAAGTTCTTTTACGTCATCAGGAAGGACGTAGTCCCTGCCGCGAATGAGTGAGACGGCCTGACCGCCCCTGAATAGCGCCAGGGATGCCCTTGGTGATGCACCCAGCGCGATATCGGGGTGAGTCCTGGTTGCATCGACGAGATTGACTATGTACTGCTTGACGAGATCGTCAACGTAAATCTCCCTGATCTTCCTCTGGAGACTAATGATCTCGTCGCCGTCTGCTACTGACCTCAGCGTATCGATCGGGTGTTCAGACTGCTGCCGGTCCACGATTTCCAGCTCTTCCTCGACCGTCGGATATCCGAGCCGGATTATCAGCAGAAAGCGGTCCAGCTGGGCCTCGGGCAGTGGGAACGTACCTTCGTATTCGACCGGGTTCTGCGTTGCCATGACCATGAATGGGCTGGGGAGCCTGTGCGTGATCCCCTCAACGGTGACCTGCCGCTCATCCATCGCCTCCAGCATCGCTGACTGTGTCTTTGGCGTGGCCCTGTTGACCTCGTCAGCCAATACGAGCTGGGAGATGATCGGGCCGGCGCGGAACTCGAACTCGCCGCTCTGCTGGTTGTATATCGACACGCCGGTAACGTCTGTTGGAAGCAGGTCAGGCGTGAACTGAATTCGCTTGAACGTGCACCCCACTGATCGGGCGATGCTGCGGGCCAGCATGGTCTTGCCGACTCCCGGAACGTCTTCTATGAGTGCGTGCCCCTGGCACATGAGCGCCACAACGCCGAGTTCGACCGCCTCGCTTTTGCCGACAATCACTCGCTCTACGTTGTCAATAATCCGCTGCGCCAGATCGCGCTCTCTATCGAATTCCTGCAAGTGATTCTCCTGCCCGATGTGTTAAAGCCGCGCCTGCGTCGATTATACAGGAACACTTCGCAAAACGTGCTGCACCACCCTATTGGGTTCCCCAACCAGACTAGTACAAATGGCGTTGACTTACAAAAGTCTCAAGTGTAGCATCAATCTAGTTTTCTCTGAGCGTTGCCCTTATGCATCTCGCATGTCGGCAGCCAGCCTTGCGCAACATATATGACTGAGGGAGAGACAACAAATGGCGCTCAGCATTGAACGCAATGATGGGATAATGATAGCTATGGCAGAAGGCCGTGTGGACGGTGCGAATGCCCAAGAATTTCAGGGTGAGCTTACTGAAGCGATCGAACCTTCGGACCGTGCGGTAATCCTGGACCTTGAGGAGATCACATACATCTCCAGTGCCGGCCTGCGGGTCATTCTACTGACCGCCAGGGCACTCAAGAGACAGAACGCCGAACTGGCAGTATGTTCTCTCTCAGACGCGATTCGCGAAGTGTTTGAAATCAGTGGATTCGACAAGATCATTCCCGTCCGGGACACCCGCCCGGATGCAATCGCCAGTTTCCAGGCTTGACGGCTGCTTGACTGGCTAGTCAGGGGTGCCATCCGGCGCCCAATCGTGAGATGACGATGGCAAATCAAAAAAGATACAAGATCCTGGTTGTAGACGACGAGCCAGACCTGGAACCTCTCTTACTTCAGCGTATGAGGCGCGCCATCAGGGCTGGCCGTTACGAGTTCGTCTTCGCCGGAAACGGTCTGGAAGCCCTTCATAAGTTGGACCAGGACGACGAGATCGACATGGTCCTGTCCGACATCAACATGCCTCAGATGGACGGGCTTACGCTCCTAGAACAGATACCGGACGTCAACCCTAACATTCGCTCGGTAATCATCTCAGCCTACGGGGACATGAAGAATATCCGGACCGCCATGAACAGGGGCGCGTTCGACTTCGTAACGAAGCCGATAGACTTCAAGGACCTGCAGGTCACTATCGATCGCACGCTGATTCACGTCGAAGAGCTGCGAGACGCCCTAATGGCGCGTGACAAGCTGGTGACCCTCCAGAACGAGTTGGACGTCGCCAGCAACATACAGCAGTCAATTCTGCCTACTGAGCTTCCAAGGGAGCCCGACTATCAGCTGTTCGGCAGCATGAAAAGCGCCAGGAACGTTGGTGGGGACTTCTTTGATGTCGTGCGTCTTCCGGACAGACGTGTCGGGCTTGCTATCGCCGACGTTTCGGACAAGGGCGTTCCCGCAGCGCTGTTCATGATGTCCACGCGGACCCTGCTGAAGGGCGCTGCAATTGGAGCCATAAACCCCGGCGACGTCATGGAGACTGTAAACCAGCTTCTATGCGAAGACAATGAAGCGGCGATGTTCGTAACCCTTCTCTATGCAGTCTACGATCCTGAGACAGGACGGCTCACCTACGCCAACGGCGGCCATAACCCGCCACTTATTGTGCACCCGGACAACTCCTCTACACTGCTTCCGCCTACAGAAGGCCTCGCGCTCGGGCTTCTTCCTGACTATGAATATCAGCAAAAGACGGTCACCATCGAACCGGGCGAGTCGCTGATTCTCTATACGGACGGAGTGACTGAGGCAATGAATGCCGATGAGGAAGAGTTTGGGGTTGAGCGGCTGCAGCAGATCTTTACAGGATCATATCCTCGCGAGGCATACGCCATCACGCAACAGATTTTCGACGCAGTCGACGAATTCGCAGGCGATACACCTCAGTCTGACGATGTCACCTGCCTGACTCTTTGTAGAGGCTAAACCGTTGGTCGCTAAACTGTCTCTAAAGCTCAAGAACGACCGAGAAGAACTGGAGCGTATCGTCACTGCTGTAGAGGAATTTGCTACAGAGGACGAGTGGCCGGAAGACCTGCTCTTCAAGATCAACCTGGTCCTGGAAGAGATTGGTCTGAACATCATCGACTATGCGTTCGATAGCGGCAGTCACGAGTTCGAAATCAACGTTATTTCAGATGCAGAGGCGGTTACCATCGAGGCTATTGACAGTGGTCGGCCTTACGATCCGCTCACCGAGACCCCTGAGCCGGATCTTGACGCGCCGCTGGACTGCCGTCCTGTGGGCGGCCTGGGTGTCTACCTGGTACGTACCCTGATGGACCAATCTGACTATCAGAGAGTCGACGGCAAGAACTGCCTCACTGTGGTCAAGTACAGAACCGAGACTCCGAATTGCCCTGAATGACCTCGTCAATCCCCCAGCGTACATCACGAATCCTATTGATCGGCTTGGGGGGACTGTTAATCCTGCTGGGCGCGGTTATAGCAGGTGTCATTTTCTTCGTCAGCGCCCCCTGGGACGATGAAACCGGTGATCCAGGGCATCCAGACGTCGTCACGGTCCCGAAGGTTGAAGCCGAAGAAGGGACCCCTGGAGTCTTCCCAACGCAGATCGTTTTTGGGCAGTCTGCGGCCCTGAGCGGCCCCGCCAGCGGTCTCGGCGTCAACATGCGGCGCGGAATAGAGGCTGCGTTCTTCGAGTCTAACCAGAACGGTGGCGTCAATGGACGGCAGCTGGCGCTCATCTCTATGGACGATGCGTACGAACCCGGCATAGCGATTACGAACACCACCGCGCTGATCGAAGAGCAGCAGGTTTTCGCGCTCATAGGCGCGGTCGGTACTCCCACTTCGCGTTCTGCCGCTCCCATAGCCAACGAAGCTGGCATCCCATACTTGACACCGTTTACTGGCGCCGACTTTCTCCGCGACGTTTCGAGACTCCAAACCGTCGTGAATATGCGGGCCAGCTACAACCAGGAAACAGAAGAGATGGTCGAACGCCTCACCACCGATCTGGGTGTTCGGCGCATCGCCATTGTGTATCAGGATGACTCATTCGGCCGGGCCGGGTTCAGGGGTGTTACTGCAGCGCTGGACCGCAGGGAAATGAGCCTGGTCGCAACAGGTGTCTATCCGAGAAATACCACGGCTGTAAAGACGGCCCTGCTGGACGTCTGGGAGGGTAGGCCGGAGGCCGTTATCATCATAGGCGCCTACGAGCCGATCGCAACGATGATCTCCTGGGCAAAGCGGACAGGTATGGAGAGCCTCTATATGACTCTGTCCTTTTCTGGCGGGCTTGCCCTTGTGGAAGAACTGGGCGAATTCGGGACAGGCGTGTACGTCACTCAGGTCGTTCCCTTCCCAAGGGATGAGTCTGTTCCTGTGGTGTCGGCGTACCTGAATGCCCTGTCAACTTATGATCCTGCCGCTCCTGCCGATTTCGTGTCTCTCGAGGGATACATCGCCGGCAGGTTGGCCATTGAGGCAGTACGCAGCTGTGGTGAAGAGGTGGACCACGAGTGCTTCTTTAGAGGCATTAGAGAGTCCGGAGAAATCGACATCGTGGGCTTCAAGCTCAACTTCGGCCCCGGTGACAACCAGGGTTCCGACACTGTCTTTCTGAGCGTGATAGGAAGTGACGGCCAATTCCATTCCGTTAATTCTCTAAAGGACGAAGTGCCTTGAGTGAACGAACTGACAATCCACTCCCCAGCGAAGAAGACGAAGGTCGTGTAGAAGCCCCTGAGTCAGACTCCGGTGTCGATACAGTCGGCTCCGAGGCTCCCGAAAATACCGCTGGCGCTGGTCACATCCGGTCGGGAATCGGCGGGATACAGGATCTGTTCAGTCGTATTCTGGTTAGCCGTTATCGTATATCCACTCAGATATACCTGGCTTTCGGAGGGGCGGTCCTCCTGACAATCGCAGCTAGCCTCGTTGGCTGGTTTTCATTCGACAGGGTGGGTATTCAGCAGGCACGCGTTAACGAGGGAAGCGTTCCCGAAATGACCGCTGCGTTTGGGATAGCCCAGTTGGCCAATATACTTGTGGACGCCGGCCCACGTCTCGCAGCCACTACCAATACTACAGACTTCCAGACAGTCGCAGCCGACATCTCCGGGGCAAACGTGGCTCTTGTAGGCCAGCTTGCGCTGATTCAGGGTCAGCACTCAAGTGACGAACGCTTTGATCGTATGAGGTCGTACGTAGACGAACTGACGTCCAATAACTACGAGATTCAGACAGGCATGGTCGAGTCTTTCTTGAGGGAGGTCCTTCTCGAGCAGCTCAGGGCGGACATTGCTGACGTCGACCGCCAGCTCAGGTCAGTTCTGGCGCCTGCCGCTGACGATCAGTGGTTTTACATGATGACCGGATACCGTGGCGCGGATGAAGCGCCAGCGGCTGCGGTTGGCCGCCTCAACGAGCGTGAACTTTCGCAGTACCGGCACCTGGCTGCCCTGGTTTCGGACACTGACTATGCCCGTCAAACCCTGGAAAGTGGATTTGGCGTATCGGACCCCTCGACGCTCGAACCACTCCGAGAGAGCTTCGAATCGGCTATTAACCGCATGAACCACAACCTTACAGCCATCGGAGACCTGGGTCTGGGAGAGGAGATCGAGCCTCTCATTGGCGCGCTGGCTGAACTTGGTCTGGGGGAGCAGGGAGCCCTCGACCTGTTGGAACGCCACTTCCGGGTGCTGGAACGTCGAGGCGAACTTCTGGCACAGAACCGCGGCATTGCTATCCAGCTTCTGAATGAAGTCGACGGCTTCGTTGGCATTGCCAACGCAAGCGTTGAGGATGCTGCCGTAGCGTCAGACCAGGCAGTCTTCGCGGGCAAGATCGTACTGGCCGCAATTAGCGTCGTAAGCATAGGTGGCGCCGCTCTAATCGCCTGGCTGTTCATCGGGAGAATCCTGTTGAGCAGGCTCCAGATCCTACTTGGCTCCATGCGCCAAATGGCTGGCGGCGACCTCGATGTCGAGGTTGATACCAGTGGCCGCGATGAAGTATCGGAAATGGCAGACGCGCTCGAGGTATTCCGTAAAGCCTCACTTGACGCCCTCGAACTCGACGAGGTGAGAAGGCTCAATGATCAGCTGGAGCAGACCAACGAAGAACTGACGGAGACCGTTGGTCAGCGCGACAGCGCGTTGGACGACCTCCAGAGAGCTCAGACTCAGATTGTAGAACGTGACAAACTTGCCGCTATTGGTGAGTTAACGGCGGGTGTGGCCCACGAGATCAGAAATCCGCTGAACTTCATCAAGAACTTCGCCGAGGGCTCTGAAGAGATACTCGAAGAGTTGACTGAGATCATCGATGAGGCGGCTGAGGACCTGGAGGAGAGCCAGCGGGAACTGGTGGTGGAGATCTCCGGAGAGCTCAAGGACAGTCTCAACCGGATACAGAGCAACACCAATCGCGCGGAGCGAATAGTCCGTGACATGCTTCTAATGAGCCGGGGCGCCTCCGAGCCTCAGCTCACGGACATAAACAGTCTTGTCGAGGAGAACGCGCGGCTTTCGTTCCACAGTGCAAGGGCCGTCAATGCCGAATTCCAACTCGACCTTGTCACGGACTTCGATCCTGACGCCGGGCAGGTTGAAGTCATTCCGCAGGACATGGGCCGCGTCATCATTAACATGGTCACTAACGCTGGCTTTGCGACAAACGAGAGGCGGATGGAAATTGGGGAGGAGTCCTTTGACGAAGATTCCTACATGCCGACCGTGTACCTTGCCACGAAGAGGCTCGATGAAGAGGTCGAGATTCGAATCAAGGACAATGGGACTGGCATCCCCGCCGACGTGATCGACAGCATTTTCAATCCGTTCTTCACAACAAAGGACCCCAACCAGGGAACGGGTCTTGGCCTTGCGCTATGCGCCGACATAATTCGGCAGCACGGCGGGTCGATCGACGTTGAAACGGAGCCGGGGGAATTCACTGAGATGACCATTCTGCTCCCCCTCACGCAACCGGTGATCGAGGAGGCCGAGTCAGACCTGGTCGGAGTCTAGGAGCCCCTAACGATCGGTATTGAACCGTCCGATGAGCTCGGACTCGACGCGATACTCCAGGGGGAATCGCCCCAGAGAGATGGAGTCGGGGGGGACGATACCGCCGGAAAACACCAGCTTCATCGCGTCTTCGACGGTGATGTCTGTCTCGAACAGCTCGTCCTCTGAGACCACCGCCATGTTTCCCGACGTTGGATTCGGGACAGTCGGTATGTATACGATTGCCAGGGATACGTCCGAATCGGCCTTGAGGACCCGCGCGGTTACGAAGCCCAGTGCGATCATTCCCTCTCTTGGCCACTCGAGAAAGACGACACGGCTGAAGTTGAACTGAGAGGTCATTACCGTAGTCGCCTGGCGGGTTACACCGAGTATTCCCTTGACGACGGGAATGCTGCCCATAACGTCAGTTACGAACCGCATGACTGCCTTGCCGGCCCTGGTGGACGTCATCAGGCCTATGAGGTAGAAGATCACGATCGCGACGATCAGGCCTGTACCCCAAAAGGTGGGGAACTCTAATGTCCCGCCTGACAGCTCCGTGATCATCGTGCCCAGCATCGGTATGATCGCGGAGTCAGCCAGGTTCACGATATACACGATGACCGCGATTGGGACTATGATCGGCAGGAGCTCCAGCAGCCCAGACACAGTCTTGCTCTGGAAGTGGCCGCCGGTCCGCTGAAACAGGTTCGGCTCCCGATTCTGGGGACCATCGTCCTGAACTCGGTGAGGTTCAGCCATGGTTCCTACTCCTGAAGTGGCGGTTTCAGCTGAGTTGGCCTCTACTAGGCTATCAAGAGTGGCTGATACCTAAATCTCATGGAGGTAATGAGAGACACACTCGCTTTATGTGAGCATTATCTGCAATTGTCCTACCCTGTGGCGTCCTCGTCTAGGGAGAACCAAGGCCTTTCTGCGGCTTCATCCGGCCACAGAAACTCGAACCCTGCCCTAAGTGCGTTCTGCCTGTCGAGGTCCTCTCTGTCACCGATGTGAAAGTTCCTTTCCGCATCGAACTTCGCTTTGACATCGGCAAGCATGTGCTTGGGGATGACAAAGTCCGCGTCAATGTTCGCCTTATCCCAGATTGCTCTCTGGGCGCTCGGCGGCCTATCGGAACAGCTTCCGATCAGGAAACCCTTGTCCTGGGCGATTCGTGCCATTTCCATAGTTAAGGGACCGGGAGGGTCGCCCACCTCCATGGTGCCGTCGATGTCAAAGCTGATCAGTATCGCCAAATGCGTTCCTCTACTCAGGCACAGGCCGAGCTGACTCGGCGCGTGCCTAGAACCAACTGAATGATGTGTTTTCGCTAGTCGGGGGTAGCGCTCCAGACTGTGAAGTTTCCTCCGAGCGGCATTGGTCCCCCGGACACGGTCACCTCGGGTTTGACACCCGTGACCTGCCGCGCCCCGGCGCGTCCCTGGAGCTGCTGGATCGAATCCGTGTGCATCCAGAATCGGCTGCGCCCGCTGCCTATGTTGCCCCCGCTGGGCAGAATCGGATTCGGTCCCTCGATGGATATGTCGGTCTGGTAGAAGTCCAGGGCGTCCCCGAATCCCATGCCGCGGTAGCCGAGACCCTCGATGTGGAACTGGTGGAACTGGGCAAAGCCGTCGTACATGTTCTCGAAGGAAAGGTCGTCGGCAGTTATTCCCGCGCTCTCGTAGATCTTACGTCCCGTGCTGGCGGTCTCGGCTTCAACCTCTTCCAGGGTCGGCGTGAGGCTCCTGGGTCTGCCCCGGCTTGAGGCGTGACCCATTATGTACACAGGCTTCTGCTTCATGTCCTGTGCACGTTCTGCCGTCGTGAACAGGTAGGCAGCGGAGCACATGATGGGGATGTCGTTGTCGAACAGGTTCGCAGGCTTGGCAATCCAGCGCGACGTCAGGTAGTCATCTGGCGGAAGTTCTTCCGGCCTGTGCTGGGCCCAGTATCCCTCCGGGAACATCAGGCCATTGCGCCTGGAGTTCTGCATGAAGGGCGCCATCATGTCGTGGTGCTTGCCGTACTTGGTGCAGTATTGAGCGAACTGCAACGCGGTTCCGTAGCACCCGGGAGGTCCCCACAGAGATCGCCCAACGCCAAGCGCGTAGGTGCCGGGAACTTCGTCAGCGGCGCTGATGCCGCCGTGGTTGTATCGACCTTCGTAGTTGTGCCAGCCCTTGACCACAAGGCACGTGTTGGCAAGGCCGTCACCGATTGCCTGCGCAGCAGTAACGATTGCCGCAGACATGCAGCCGGGCGCGTGCATCTTGAACTTGACGTTCGTCAGTTCCGGCATGTTCTTCTCAAGCCAGTCAGCACTGAGCTGGCCGATGCCGTCGAGTGGGTCGTCCGTCTGATTGAAGGCGTTGACCACGTCCATGGGAAGAGGTGTGTCCTCGGGCCAGGGAGCGCCGGTTGTAGTTACGGGGACGATTACCAGCCCCTCCACCTGGTCCGGGCTGACGCCCGCATCTTCTATGGCCTGGCGCATCGACTGGATGCTGCCCGCGCCTACGGTGGTTTCGGGCCTGCCATCCCATCGTCGGGCTGTTGGAGAGTGGCCGACGCCTACCGCGGCGACCTTTCCTCGGTGCTCCCACACGCCCAGTCCCTCGACCGATCTGTACATGGATTCTGGGGCATCTATCGTTGTTGTCATCTCATTACTCCCTTGTGGTTCGCGAGTCAGCTTGATCGTCGTGTGCGACTGTCGGCTTCACTGGCGCCAGCTGCTCACGTTCCGCCTACAACTTTCCACTCGGGTACTTTCTGGCCGTTTGCGGTGGCTTCGAAAATAACCTCCACGGCTCCACCAACTGGGACCTCGTCCACGGGTGTGCCGGGTAGTGTGGAGTACATCTGGATGCCCGGGTCATCCTCCAGAGAAATAACTGCAAGGTTGAATGGCTGGTCCTCCTGGAGGACCCTGATCGGGCAGTCATACACAACACAGTAGTTGTAGATCGTGCCACGTCCGCTCATCTGCTTCCACTCTATGCTGTCACCCGAGCCGCACTCGCCGCATGTCGGCTGAGGTGGGTTCTGGAGCCGGTCACAGGCGGTGCAGTTCTGTATAACCAGCTGTCCTTCGTTGGCAGCTTCCCAGAAAGGCCCTGTCAGCTCATCGGGAATCACACCCTGCTTCACCATATCTATCTCCCTATTCAGAACTGGCGCTTACATTCCCAGTAAGCATTCTGTTGTAAGTCCATCAGGCGATCTTGACAGATAATAATGCAGAGACGCCAAGATGCCAACCGTGTGTTACAGCAGAAGGCTCATGTCCCACTTGAGAATCGGACGGCACTGGAATCGACAGGAAGGTTATCCTGTCGTCCCCTCATATGTGAACTGCGCCGTTCGCCTCCAGAGGTCCACGCCGTGCAGCCGAAGTGTGACTTCAGTGCCTGCCGCAACCGAGGACGGAAGCGCGGCGCGGGTACGGAATGGCCACTCCGAAAGCTCTAGCAGTGCGGAGCGACGGCCTGCGTTCTCCAAAACGACGGCCTGGTGGACCGCAGGACTAGAATCGGCCTCGGTATCACCCCTGAGAGCGTCCAGCCACTTCAGGAAGAAGTACGAACGCCGGTTGTTCTCGATTCGTCCGATCTGCCTGACCTGCATGTCTGCCCGGTGCGCCACGGACGTGACGGTCTCCTCGTCATACCGTGTACCACCTTCATGCAGGTGATGAGAGATCTGTCGTTGTACCAGCAGGTCTGGATAGCGACGCAGCGGCGAAGTCGCCTGCGTGTACGCATCGATGCCCAGACCGCCGTGCCGACCTGGCTTCACGCTGACTGTGGCTGCCGTCAGCCGCCTGGTCATCAGGAATGTCCGAAGTGGTCCCTCCGGCACCTGGGACACGATGTCGGACATGTCCGGCAGCGCCTGAGACCTGAACGGCGCGGGCAGCTCGTTCTTCACGCAGTACTGCGCGAGGAGCGAGTTGCATAGGATCATGCACTCCTCTACGAGGCTGCGGGCGGGAGCCACCCTGGGGACCACTTTGACACTGATGACTCCGCCGTCCACAACTTTCACCGACAGTTCGTCCCTGTCCAGGCTCAACGCACCACTGGCCTTTCGCGCAGCTCTTAGCGATCCTGCGAGCCGGTGCAGCGTGTGTAGTTCAGCGTGAAGGGGGTGGGACGAGTCCTGAATGGCGGAGTCCGCCTCTTCGTACGACAGCGCGTGATCGCTGCGTATGGCGGATTTCACTACCTTCCAGTTGTTCACGTCACCGTCTTCAGTAATGTCGACCAGAACACTTACTGCCGCCCTCGTCTCGCCTGGGTTCAGACTTCCCGAGCCCGCGGACACGGAAGGGGGCAGCATGCTGATGGTCTGTTCTGGCAGGTACAGGGACGACATCCTGCGATCGGCCTCGACGTCGAGTGCGGAACCTGCGTCGATAAGCGCCCCAGCGTCCGTGATGTGAATGCCGAGGCGGTAGATGCCCGGTCCAGTGGTTTCGATTGAGAGCGCGTCGTCCCTGTCGCGCGTTTCTGCGTCGTCAATCGTGATCGTCGGCAGACCTGTCAGGTCGCTCCGGTCGTTGTCTGCCAGGAGTTGGGTTTGTTCAGTACCCTCAGCCTCCGAGAGGACCTGCTCGGGAAACTCCGTTTCGATGTTGTTCCGTTCCAGGTCCAGGTGCTCGTCAACGTCCACAACCCCAAGCGCAACCAGCTTTTCGAATGTCGTGCGCTGAAGGTCGCGGCCGCGCACGCCTGCGTCTTCAAGGAATCCCTTGATGAAGTTGGCTCTCGCGAAGTCGTCTCCGTGCAGCACATAGGCCCGTGCCTGTCCTACGATCTCGGACTGGTAGTCGGTCAACCTGTTGGGCAGCATCCCGGCTCGGAACGCGGCCGTCAGCTCCTCTGCGTCCGCCGTGCGTTGCTGCTGACGCTGCCTCCGCTCGATCATCGTCGCGACATCCTCTCGGTCACGCGGGACGAAGTGAGACCCGTCGCGTACGAAGAGCAGGTTGTCGTCGAGAAGGTGGAGCAGGATCGCGACTGACTGATGCGCTGTAGGCTCGTCCCCCAGGTAAAGCTCACCTATGTCAGCGAGCGTCAGAGGTTCGCCATCGTCACAGACGATGTCCCAGACCTCTTCGAGGTCCAGGTCGCTGAAGGCCGACTCGGCCTGCTGCCTGAAGGTCTCAACTGCCTCGTATCCGGCAGAGTCGAGTCCGGTCTCGTAGATCACTCTCGACTGAGGAAGTCTGGCCTCCCGGTTGCGTCCGAGGGCCACTCGAAGTCGATTTCCGGCCGGCTCGATATACCGGGCGAGGCGTGGACCGGCGTCTAACTGGATTAGGATGATTTCCCCTGGCTGCATCGGAGCTAATCCCTGGGCTGCGGACGGGTTCCGGGACCTCCCCGGGTTTGGAAAGTAGAGAAGTGGAACCTGGACCCGGCGCTATGCCGGGCTCGGCAGTCTGGGAACTACCTCCTTGACCAATAGCTCCATGGAGCGCACCCAGCTATCGTACGGTTGCCATTCGTGCCCCATCGCCAGCAGTACGCCGAATCCTCCGACATCGTCATAGAGCGTGCCCAGCTTTTCTGTTACGTCATCGGGACTGCCCACGACGAACACGTTGTCGACCAGGTACTCAGCGTCGACGTCCGAGTCCGGCATGTCGGGATCAACCTTGAAAAGGTCGGTCATCCCCAGCTTGGGCATGAGGCGCAGGAAGTACTGCTCGAAGTCTCGCCGCAGTACGCCGTTCAGCGCTTCTTCACGGGCCTGCTCGGACGTCTCGGCCACGTATATCTCTCGCGCGATTCGCCAGTCTGACCGGCTCGGAGTCAGCCCGCTGGTTTCGGCCCCCTTTTCGACCGCGTCCCAGTGCGTGCTGAGAATTCGTGACGGGACCAGGTTGATGCTCATCGGTATCCAGCCGCGTTCGCCGGCCAGTATCAGCGTGTCCGAGTTGGGCGACACTCCGGCGACGCCGATTGGAGGGTGTGGCTTCTGGTACGGCGTAACATGAAACCGAAGTCCGAACTCTTCCACAGGCTCTGGAATAGTGAACGTCCAGAATTCGCTCTCATACACGCCGGGCTTCGGGTCATTCCAGATTTCCAGGATCGTGTCGATGGAATCTCTGGTCATCCGTCTGTGCCCGTCACCTCGGGGGTCGAACCCGAACACCTCGAAGTCGCCCGGAAAGCCGCCGGACCCCACTCCCCACTGGAACCGCCCCTTAGCCATGTGGTCCAGTTGGGCGATCCGGTGCGCAATCATGAACGGATTGTGATTCGGCATACATGTAACGCCGGTTCCCAGCTTGATGTTCTCAGTACGCGCAAGTGCATTGGCGATGAACATGTCAGGCGCCGGGATGTTTTCCCACACGGTCGTGAAGTGCTCGCCGATCCAGGCCTCAGAGTAGCCCAGTTTGTCGAGTACCTCAATCTGGTGGAGGTCGTCCTCGAGAGTCTGGGTGATGTCCGACCCCGGAGGGTGCAGCGGCATTGTGAAGAATCCGACCTGCATCTGGCATCTCCATGTTGTGTTTGCGGTTAACTGGGAATGAGTCGACGGACAGCAATGGCTCTCCGAATCGCTGTCTGAATGGTATCAGATGGCTACGGCGCACACGATCCGGTGTAAACTTTGGCGAGCTAGAATTCACATCGGAGCAGAACATGAACAGCACAGACCAGAGAGCCCTGGACATCCTGAGAGACCTGGGAGAACGTCCAGCCGCGCCATTCCACGAGGAACCAGTAGCGACATACATCTTCGACAGGCTTGTCGACCTCGGCCTGACCCCGTTCAGGGACGAGTTCGGCAACGTCGTAGTCAACTACTCCAACTCTGATACGGACGACCCGCCAATAGCCTTCGTGGCCCACATGGACCATCCGGGCTTCGAGATTGACGACGTGGATGATGACGGCCCTGTCGGGGTGGCCCTTGGAGGGTCCCGGAGGTCTCGCTGTCGAGTCCCGCGGACGTCCTCGCACTCATGCCGGATGGACGGCGAGTACGTGGAAGAACGGTCGAGCTCGACGTGAAGGCCAGAAGGGTCCGTTTCGACTTCGACGAGGACGTTGAGATCGCACCGCCGGTCCCTGTGGTCTTCGATTTGCCGGACTTCGAGCTGGACGGCAACGTCATCAGGATGCGGGCCGCAGATGACCTGGCCGGGTGTGCGGGGGCACTCTCGGCAATTGAACGGCTTGTATCAGACGGCGCTGAGGCCAACGTGTACGGTGTCTTCACAAGGGCCGAGGAGGGCGGGTTATTCGGCGCAAGACTGATGGCGGAAGCTCGGACGCTGCCCATTGAGACCCTGGTCGTATCCATCGAGTCCAGCCCGGTGATTCCTGGAGTAGAGCAGGGCGGAGGCCCCGTCATCCGGACAGGTGACGCTCTTTACACGTTCAACGCCGATGCGGAGCAGGTACTGATCGTTGCCCGCGAGTCGATACGCAGCAGGAACCCCGAATTCAAGAGTCAGCGCCAACTTATGAGCGGAGGTGTTTGCGAGGGAACGGCCTTTGCGGTCTGGGGATACCAGGCCACAGGTATGGCGTTCCCACTCGGCAACTACCACAACGCGACGACTGGGATTCGAGACCCCAACTCAGGGATAGGCGCGGAGTTCATCCGTGTGGAGGACTTCCTGGGCGGTGTCGATCTGCTTTCCGAGGCGGCGGTCAGCGTCTCTGGTCGCGATGACTCGCCTGCGAGGAAAAGGGTGCGGGAAGTCCCCGCCGACGTCAGGGCCCGCATGACCGGACAGACTGAGTAGGCGATTGGAGGGAGCTACTCCGCCTCGCTGACGTCCCAGCCGTCCAGGACCCAGTAACCCACCCTCGGTAGGTCCGAGACTGTCGGCAGTCCCTGGGCCCTCTTGAGCCTCTGGATGTTGAACAGGTGGGTGATCTCTTCGAAGTAGACGTGGCGAACCGAACCTTCGAGCTGCATTGTCACAGTGTTGGCCTCGCCGGTGGGAGTGATGGCCGTGGGGTGGGCCTTGATCATCGTTCCCCAGCCGCCGCTCAGCGACACTGTAATGGCGTGGGCCCTGAGAAATGCCACGTCTCGATCCGCGAGTACGCCTCGTATAAGGTCGATGCCCTCCCGCAACTTGGTCAGGATTGCGGGCAGGTCGTAGTACCTGGTGTCATCCATCCGGCGGTCGAAGGGAGAGTCTGCCAGTGCGGTGACATCCTCGACTCCGTGGTCGCCGTCAGGGAAGGTGACGTCTCCCCACCGAAGAATCATCCACCGGTAGATCAGTGACGCCATGTGGCTGAGCTGGACCCTGATGCTCCATTCGGCCCAGCCGTACTCGTCGGACGTCCAGTCGAGCTGTTCATCAGTGAGACCCTCGACCTCCCTGGCGATCAGTTCGTAGAGCGAGTCGAACTCGGGGAAGAGTGCAGACCCGGGAGACTGGTCGGTGACTGGCTGGCTGGGCATGGCTAGATTCCCTTCAACGCAATCTTCAGGTGCTCGATTGAGAGGTTGCCGCCGCTCAGGACAAGCACGACCTTCTTGCCTTCCAGCCTGTCCCTGATCTTTAGCGCGCCAGCTAGCGACACCGCGCCGGCATGTTCAACCAGGTTGTGAGTCTGCTCGAGGTGCGTGACTATCGCCTGGTTCATCTCGTCCTCGGTCACGAGTATGAAGTCGTCCAGGTGCTCTCGGAGGATGCCGAGCGGAAGCTCATATCCGCTGCCCGTGGCCAGCCCTTCAGCCGCCGACTTCATGGGAGCCTCTACGATATGCCCCTCTCGCCATGACAGGAACGCTGCGGGGGCCTGCTCGGCCTGTACGCCAATTACCTGGATGTCCGGGTTGATCGACTTGGCGACGATGCACGCGCCGCTCGCACCGCTGCCTCCGCCGACGGGGACGACGATAACGTCAACGTCCGGCAGGTCCTCGAGAATTTCGAGGCTGTACGTGCCCACTCCAGCTATCAGGTTGGGCTCGTTCACCGCATGGACGTAGCGATATCCCTCTTCCTTGGACAGCCGTTCGATGTACTCCCTGGACTCGTCGAAGTACTCTCCATGATGGATGACCTCGGCGCCAAGGTTGCGCATGGATGCGACCTTCCCGGGGTTGGCGTTCATTGGGACGGCTACGTAAGCCATCGACCCGAACACGCTCGCGGCGTACGCGATCGACTGGCCGTGGTTGCCGCTGGAGGCTGTCGCGACTCCGCGGTCCAACTCGTCCCTTGAGAGCTGTGACAGCAGATTGATGCCGCCACGCATCTTGAAAGCCCCAAGACGCTGGTGGTTCTCGTGCTTGACGTGAACTTCCGCCGCGCCGATCAGCTTCTCCAGTCCGATGTAGCGGTGGAGCGGAGTCCTGGTCACATAGCCCTCAATGCGCCCCTTGGCTTGAATAACGTCGTGAAGTGTTGGTGCCTGCAATTGTTACCCCTACAGCTATAGTCCAGCTTTGAGCCGGTTCGAATCCAGCATAAGGGTTTGCTGCCGCTTAATGGAAGTTTCGCGGAACATCGCGCGCGAGTCGCTGTGATAGGATTGGCCCATGCTCGACCATGGCTTAGAGGAGGCAAAAGTGGCGACCCAAGCACCAACAAGACCGCAGATCGATACTGGCAGAAGCACGGTGTATTCCAGCGGCGGCGTGGTGGTATCGATTTCACCGTTCGCGGCCTCAGCGGGGGCAAAGGTCCTCGCAGAAGGCGGCAACGCCTTCGACGCCGCCGTGGCAGTCGCCGCCGTTGAAGCGGTTACCGTACCACCTGCTTGCGGAGTGGGCGGCGAGCCGTTCGTAATCATGTACGACGCCAAGACGGGCAAGGTACACGGGCTTACGGGGAGTGGACGCGCGCCACTCGCTGCTGATCGCGATTTCTTCATCGAACGTGGCCATAGCTTCATGCCACTCCAGGGCCCGCTCGCCGCGGCGATTCCGGGCGAGGTTCTCGCCTGGGAGGAGATCGTCGAGCGTCACGGCACTCGCACACTGGCCAAGCTGATCGAGCCGGCCATAGGCTACGCCGAGGACGGATTCCCCATCAGCGACCAGCTTGGCGGCGGATTCGACGTGCTTAACGCCAAGCTCGCCCAGTTCCCGGACTCCAGGGACATCTTCACAAACGACGGCAGCCCACTGCTCACGGGCCAGCTGCTCGTGCAGAAGAACCTGGCTAAGACACTACGAACTGTCGCCACGGGAGGCGCGGAGGCCTTCTACAAGGGAGACATCGGAAGGGAAATGGCGCGAGCAATCCAGGCCGCCGGTGGACTGTACACCGCCGAGGAGATCGCCGATCACGAGAACATCTGGTACGAGCCGCCAATCTCCACGACCTATCGTGGCAACACTGTCTACGAGACGGCACCGCCGTCGCAGGGACTCGTGCTGCTGGAGATGCTGAACATACTGGAGGGCTACGACGTCTCCAGTCTCGGGTTCTACAACGCCGAGGCCGTGCACACTATGGTCGAGGCCAAGAAGCTCGCCTTTGCGGACCGTAATCGCTACGCGGGCGACCCCGAGTTCGTTTCGACGCCTGTGGAAGAGCTCATCTCCAAGAGGTTCGCGAACCAGCGCAGACCCCTGATCACGTCAGTGTCGGGATCGTACGAGGCCGGTCCGATCGCGGCTCCCATTCCGGGCGACGGCAACACCAGCTACTTCTGCGTGGTGGATGCCGAGGGCAACGCGCTGTCCTTCATTCACAGCCTGTCGATGGGCTTCGGAAGCGGATTCGTGGCGGGCGACACCGGTGTCCTCTTGAACAATCGCATTGGACGCGGATTCAGCCTTGTCGACGGTCATCCCAACGTCATCGAGGGCGGCAAGCGCACCATGCACACGCTGAACGCCTACATGGTAATGCGGGACGACAAGCCCTACCTCGTGGGAGGAACCCCAGGGGGCGACAGGCAGATCGCTTGGAACGCACAGGTCATCACCAACGTGCTGGACCACGGCATGTCGGCTCAGGAGGCGGTGGAGGCTCCAAGGTGGTCGTCCTTCCCAAGCACGGATCCACACGATGTCGACAAGCCGTTCGTCATCGAGCTGGAAGGCGGGATGGAGCAGTCCGAGCTTGACGAGCTGGAGGCCAGGGGTCACACGCTCGAGGTCCACCAGGGTCGGGCCTTCGGCGGCTCAGCCAAGCTGATCGTCATCGACCCTGCCACAGGAGTCAGGACCGCAGGCTCCGACCCAAGAACGGACGGCCACGCAGTTGTCGCGTGATGTAGTAGGATTGGCCGCGACGAGGGCCGTATGCACCAGGTAGAGTGCAACCCGTAGGAGAGACACCATGAACTTCGGTCTGCTATTCGAGATGCAGCGCCCGTACGAGGGCACGGAGATCGACTGGAACACCCTGTACAAGGAGACGCTGGACCAGTGCGAACTTGCCGACAACGTCGGTTTCGACAGGGTCTGGTTCGTTGAGCATTACTTTTTGCTCGGATTCTCAGGCTCACCTTGCCCTGAGGTGATCTTTGGGGCGCTCAGCCAGAGGACCAAGAACATCAGGATTGGGTTTGGAGTGTCGATTCTGCCTCACGCCCATCCTGTGAGGATCGCGGAACGCGTGGCGATGGTCGACCAGCTCACCGACGGCCGGGTCGAGTTCGGCACCGGCCGCTCGAACGCCTACGAACAGATGGGCCTCGGCGTCGATCCCAGGGACACGCGCGACATGTGGGCCGAGTCGATCTCCATGCTGCCGCAGATCTGGCAGTCCGACGAGTTCGAGTGGGAGGGCAAATTCTGGAACGTGCCATCCCGTCGTGTGCTTCCCAAGCTCGTCCAGAAGCCGCATCCGAACATGTACCTTGCCTGCACGCAGTCATCCAGCTTCGACCTCGCGGCTGACAAGGGCATCGGCGTGCTGTCTTCGGCCTCTTACGCGACCTCTGTATTGGAGTCGCACGTCAAGACATACAAAGAGAAGATCAAGAATGCCAACCCCGTTGGCGCGTTCACGACCAACTACTGGGCGAACAACGTCCACGCCTACTGTGGGCGGGACAACCAGGAGGCGCGTACGCTCGCCGCGGATTCAATGAAGGCGTTCTTCGGCCCCGACAAGCCGTACATCGCAGGGCGCGTCGGAGCATACGAGGAGCTGCTTGAGGCCTGGGGAGGCGTCCCCGAGCATCTCGAGGCAGACTTTGGACGCTGGTTGAGGCAGTCGGACGAGGACCACAAGCGGCAGGCTGAGGAGGTCGGAATCTCGCTCGACTCCGGCCCGGGAGCCGCACGCGCAGCGATCGCCGAACTGGACCCCAACACTCTCGCAGACCGCGCTGTCACCATCGCTGGCGATCCCGAAAGCTGCATCAAGGCCATCCAGATGTACGATGAGATCGGCGTCGACGAAGTGATGATGATTATTCAGACGGAGACCATCCCACACGACAAGGTCATGAGTTCCATCGAACTGTTCGGCAAGGAAGTCTTCCCTGCAATTCGAGAGATGAAGAAGTCCAAGGCCGCAGCGACGGCTGACTAGCATCCAGTGATCACGCTCCTGATTTTGACGACCGTCGTGGGTCTTGCAGTGGTGGGCAGCGTTGCCTATCGCTACCTTCGTGGGAAGTCCGCCCAGCGAGTTTCTCCGGCTGAGGTACACAACCAGGCGGGGAGGCACGTCGACTCGCAGGAGCCCACGTACTGTAACCACTGGATGATTCATTAGTAAGGCAATTGCAGGAGACAGACGCCAGGTCCGAATCGGGACAGGCCTTCACAGGTAACTATGGACTACTGGTCTGAGGCGCAGCTCGCCTCGATTCACAAGATGCTCAACCCGCGCTCGATCGCCGTCGTCGGCGCTACTGAACGCCCCCAGTACGGCGGCAGGTTTCTTCGGGCGGCGCTCCAGGCAGGCGACCGGCTGCGAGTCTATCCGGTCAATCCGCGTTACGACGAGTTGCTCGGCCAGAAGTGCTATTCAAGCGTACTGGACCTGCCGGAAGCGCCCGACGCCGTCGGCATAATTGTCCCGTATCACAGGGTGATACCGGTGCTGCGAGAGAGTGCCGAGCGCGGTGCGGGCTCAGCGATTGTCATATCAGCCGGATTCTCTGAGCGCGGAGTGGATGACCGGCGTGAGCTGCAGGCTGAATTGGGGGCGGTTGCTCAGGAGACCGGCGTACGGATCTCCGGCCCGAACTGCCTCGGCCTCGCCAACATCAAGGACGATATCTGGGCGTGCTCGTCTTCTCGACTCGAAGGGGTGGAACTGAAGAGTGGCAACGTTGGCCTGGTCTGCCAGAGTGGTGCCTCGGCCTTTGGGCCATTCCTGTCCAGAGCTGTCGGGCGCGGCGTGGGATACTCCTATATCGTCTCCACAGGAAACGAGGCCGACCTGGAAGCTCCCGATTTCGCCAGGTACCTCCTCGATGACGACGACACCAGCGTCATCGCCATGTTCATCGAGGGCTTCAAGGACGCTCGCAAGTTCCTCGAAGTCGCCAGGCTGGCAGCAGAACGCGGAAAACCGATCGTTGCAGTCAAGATTGGCCGATCAGACCTTGGCATGAGGGCCGCGCGGTCGCACACAGCCGCGCTCACGGGCGTGGACGAGGTCTACGACGCTGCATTCGAGCAGTACGGCGTCGTCCGGGTCCACGACTGGGACAAGCTGCTTGAGGTCGCACAGCTTCTCTCCGTTGGCAAGGCCCCTGCAAAGAGGGGCATCTCGTTAGTTTCCCACTCGGGAGGCGTCTGCTCTCTCACCGCCGATAATCTCGGCGACGCCGGGCTTGAATTGCCCGAGCTATCCGACCCTGCACGGGACGCCATTAATGACATCCTCGAGGGCTTCGGCTGGGCCGCGAATCCGGCTGACATCACCGGACACGCCAGTCGTGACACCGTGCTGCCAATCATGGAGAACATGATCAACGAACCGGACGTTGGCACGCTTGTAGTCGCCAGCTCAGCGTCGGACGAGCAGGCGCAGCATGTTATCGACGTGCGAGACAGGCACGACAAGCTCGTGACTTTCCTGTATACCGGCAACGAGTTGGGAGCTTCGACGGGACTCGACCGCCTGAAGGATGCAGGCGTGCCTGTGTTCCACAGTCCCGAGAACCTTGCGTCCGCTCTCAGGCAGTTCCACGACTACCACTCTTGGCAGCAGTCCAGGCAGGATACTGACTTCGGAAGCGCGCAGTCCATGAGCGACGCCCAGCGTGCCTATGCAGCAGAGCTGAACGGTTTTGAGAGAGCAACCCTGTCTGAGAACGAGGCCAAGAGACTCATCGAACATTGGGGTATTGCAGCAGTAACCGAGAGGCTGGCGGCCACGGAAGATGAGGCCGTGGAATGCGCACTGGAGATTGGCTATCCGGTCGTGGTCAAGGTCAACTCCCCTGACATCCTGCACAAGACCGAGGCAGGCGCTCTCAGAGTGGGCCTGGACTCTGACGACGCGGTACGAGAGGCATACCGGGAGGTTGTTTCCAACTCCCAGTCCTACTCACCAAACGCCCGCATTGAAGGCGTGCTCGTCGGGGAGATGGTCAGCGATGCGACTGAGGTCATTGTCGGAGTGACCTACGACTCTCAGCTAGGCCCGGTCCTGCTCTTTGGAATGGGTGGCATACTCGTGGAGGTTATCCGCGACGTCGTGCTGAGGGTGTGTCCGATAACCAGGTTGGATGCCGAGGAGATGGTCGCCCAGGTACGTGGCAGCAGGCTGCTCCGCGGTTTCCGTGGGCAGCCGAAGGCGGATGTCGAAGCGTTGGTAGACATCCTTGTGAAGGTCTCCGACCTCGCCGTACACCTCGATGGGGTAATCGAAGAGTTGGACATCAATCCCCTCGCAGTGCTTCCTGAAGGACGCGGCGTGAAGGCGTTGGACGCCCTCGTGACACTGAAGCGGGACGACTCATGAGCTATACGGTCCGCCGCTCCTGGCTGATAGTACCTGCCCACAACGATGAGGCCCTGACTGAGGCCGCCGGGTCGGGAGCCGACGTAGTCGTCCTCGACCTCCAGGACACCGTACACGAGAGTCGCAAGCACGAGGCCCGAGTAAACGTGCGCGGCGCTATCGAAACGGTGCGAGAGGCAGGGGCCGAAGTCTTCGTGCGTTCCGACGTCGAGTTGATGTACGCCGACCTCGACGCCTCGGTGTGGCGTGGCCTGTCTGGCCTGGTGCTCCCCGGTGTGACAAGCGTTGAGCAGGTCCGCGAGGCCGATGAGATCCTGTCCCGGTTCGAAGCTGAACGTGGCGTCGTCAAGCCGCCACCTGTCGGTGAGGTCCGCGAGGCCGATGACCCCCGTGGTCCTGAGCAGGAACTCGAGATTCACCTGTCACTCGACACCGGTCCTGGCAACTGGCACGCAGAGGACTTGATCCGGGCCAGTGATCGCGTCAAGTCGATCAGCCTTGGGCGCGCCGACCTCGTCATGGACCTCCGAGAGGAGCCAACCGGAGACCTCCACCTGCTCCCGTATCTCATGCAGCGCCTGATCATCATTGCCAGCGCAACTGGTGTCGAACCAGTAGGAGCATGGTGGCGGGCTACGTCACGCGGCCTGGCAGCCAGCTACGACGACACGCTCCAGGCCGCAGTCACGGGACGACAGGCAGGTTTCAGAGGCGCACTCTGCATGAGGGCGAATCAGGCCGAGGCGCTCAATAGGGGCTTTACTCCTTCCGAGTCGGAAGTAAGGAGCCATACGACGACGTCGCCGGAGCCGGAGATCTCGTCAAGCGTGATCGCATGGGCGACAGCCTGCGCCGCGCGCGATCAGGCGAGGGAACTCGTGCGCAGTCAGTCGCAGTCCAGTCTCGGCTAGAGGGAATTCGAAATGACCAGAAGGGTGAGACGGTCCGGGCTGACAATGCCCATCAACAATCCTCGCTTCGTCGGGAGGTCATGGACTCGCGACTGCGACTACCTGAACTTCGACTTCGAAGACTCAGTTCCGCAGTCCCAGAAAGAACACGCTCGGACGCTGGTCCAATACGCCATCGAACAGGCCCGGAAGGGGGCCGCAGAGGTCAACATCAGGATCAACTGCGCCTATCCCGAGGTGGACGTTCCCGCCGCAGTCTTGCCCGGAGTAACGCAGGTCAACTTCCCAAAGGCCGAGACCGCCGAGCAGATCAGAAATCTCGACGAGCTCATCACTGAGGTGGAGAGATTGCGGGGAATCAGGCCCGGAACGGTCCGAATCGGCGCCACGGTGGAGACTACCCTCGGAGTTGCCAACTCATACGAGATCGCGTCCGCAAGTTCCCGTCTGGACGCGTTCGGGCCCGGCACAGGGTACGACATGTCCATGGACGTCGAGATGTTCGTGGGGTTCGACCAGTTCTTCTATAACCGAGGCGAGGGCGAACTCGTCGCCTTGGCTCTTGGGCTCGAAAGAGACGGAAGCGTCTACATGCCGGACACCACCGGCAACGTTGGCAATGCCGAGTTATCGCTCGAACGGGCCAGGGCCAACAGGAAGGCCGGACTACGGTCAGGCGGAGGCCTCCATCCAAACGTCGTTGCTCCGCATAACGAAGGTCTGACCCCGACAGCAGACGAGGTTGATCAAGCCCACAGGGTCCTCGACTTCTTTGCCGAGCTTGACGACGCGGGCGAGGTCGAGGGAACTCTCGATGGCCAGACCGTAGATGCCTATGAGGCGGGCAGGGCGCTGGAACTGATCGAGTGGGCAGACCTGTGTGCCCAGCGAGACGATGAGAAGTCCGCTGCCCGCGCACGGACCGAGGCTGCCGAGGAGTCTTCCGAATGAAGCCATTCGTCAGGCGGTCTCATCTACTGGTCGACGTCGTCAATCGCGAGGCGGTCAACTCCTCGTGGACTCACAACGCCGACGCCATCATCCTGGCACTGCCGGAGGGGGCGCTTGGGCGGTCCTCAGCCCGCTCGAACTTGCGGAAGGTGGTCAATACGGCTGCACTGGGTGGCGCTGAGGTGTTTGTCCTGACGGGTGGAGACACGGCGTATGCGGACCTGCAAGCCGCTGCCGGACCTGGCCTGAAGGGCATCGTGTATGCAGGTGCCGAATCAGGGGCAGAGATCGAGCGAGTCGCCGCGTGGATGGCTGAGTTCGAGAAGAAAAGCGGCACTGCCGAAAACACGCTCCACGTAATCGTTTTGCTCACGTCAGGCGCTGGAGTGTGGAACATTCGCGAGATAGTTGGCGCGTCCGACCGGGTGAGCTCAGTGGGGATCGATGAACTCGCGCTATGTAACAGCCTTGGAATAGTCCCGACGGCCGACTTCGACCCCTTCGAGTATGCGAAGGGCAGGGTAATAATCGAGTCGCGGGCAGCGAGAGTCCAGCCCATCGGGATGAGTCACCCGTACGGAGTGCTGCCTGAGTTCGACGATGAAGCTGAGATCGCTCGTCTTGCGCTCAGGTCCAAGAATCTCGGATTCGCCGGGGCCATCTGTCCCGACCCATCCTGGGTCGAGCACTGCAACAGGGCATTTGCTCCGCCCGAAGACAGGCTGGAGTTCTACCGTGAGACTCGGCGACTCTTCGCGGAGGGTGTAGCGCGAGGCACGGCAGCGATTCCCTATCCCGGCACAACCATGATGATCGACGTTCCTGTCGACGAGAACGCACGCGTCAACCTGGAACTGTGGGATCGCTGTGCCGCCCGTGAAGAGGAGAAGGCCACCGCCGTGGCGAGGGCGCTCTCAGCCCTTAGCTGAGACGCTGGCCTTCCCTGGTATCCCGATCGGTATTCAGTCCCCGGACAGGTGCGCCCGCACCAGGTTAGAGAATTCCTCCGACTTTTCTACATGCGGTAGATGACCGCACTCCGGGACTATCTCAAATCGTGATCCCGGAATTGCCTCGTGAATGCGTCGCCCCGCGGCCGGTGGAATGATCTTGTCCTCTGCTCCCCACACGACCAGCGTTGGAACGTTGACCCTCCGCAGGAGCCACTGAAGACTCCGGTCGTACATGTACGGTTTCCAGCAGAGCCGCGTCGTCATCTCCCGGCCCCTCATTCGTGACTCGCGCTCTTCAGGGCTCAACTCGCGCTCGAATAGGTCGCCATAGCCCGGGATGCTTGCAGCGTCGTGGAATGAGCGCCGAGTCGTCTCTTCCTCTCCGAGCAGGAAGATGTCGGCGATCTCACCTTCGGATGGTCTGACGCCCGCAGCGTCTATCAGGACCAGGCTGCTGAGGCTGTCCTGACTCATGGTCGCCATCTCGGCGGCAATCCATCCGCCAACAAAGTGCCCGACGAGTGTTACCCCTTCAAGCCCCAACTCCTGGATCATCCACAGGTAGAACCGAGCCATGTCTGACACTGTCTCAAGGAACTCGGGCCGCTCAGAAGTGCTGAATCCTGGATGGGTGGGAGCATAGACTGTGGCTGAACCCGCGAGACGCTCCATCCAGGGCAGCCATCCCAGATTGCCCTCAATGCTGTGCAGGAAGAGCAGGGGAGGGCCGTCACCGCCCTTCAACAGGTGGACCTTCGAACCGCC
Organism: uncultured Dehalococcoidia bacterium; assembly: GCA_964537915.1. Taxonomy (GTDB): domain Bacteria; phylum Chloroflexota; class Dehalococcoidia; order Lucifugimonadales; family UBA1123; genus VXRN01. The sequence continues at coordinate 34,912 of CAZIDM010000012.1, read as the reverse complement.
GACTTCAACGAACTCCTCGACAATGGACGTAGTCGTCATGGCGCCACCTCGAACGGCCCTGGAAGCTCCAGCTCTTCACCGATTTCTCTCAGCGCTGGCAACACGTCCGAGTCCATCAACTCCAGGCACCTCATCGTATCCTCATGGCTGATACTGCCGTCGTTGGTCCAGACCGCGAGGATGCCAGGTCTGATGACAGACAGCACCTCGCGCAGCTTCCTGATGACGGTGTCAGGATTACCGACAACGATGCGGTTCAGGCCCACCACCCGGTCGTAACCGGCGTTATCTACACCACCCACCAGCCTGTCTGGCCGCAGGTTGATCTGAGAGCTGCGTCGTCTTCCCTCTATCGACGTGTAACCCGGTGGGTTCATGTACTCCGGCGGCATTGGGACGCGTCCCACACCGGCATTACCAGACAGAAACCCCTTTCCCACTTCGTAAGCCTTCTCGTCCGTGTCCTGGACGTGGACGCGGAACAGGTACCCGAAGTTCTGCGGGCCGGGTTCGTACCCGACTTCGTTTGCGGCCTCGGCATATATGGCCTTCGCGTCACCTACGACCTCCGGGTCGGCCTCCAGGAACACGTAAGGGTAGTGGTGCTGCGCTGCCCATATCATCGTCTCAGGACTTGCGCTTCCAGGTACCCATACAGGCGGGTGCGGGTCCTGCAGAGGTCGAACGAACGGGTTGACCACGCGGTACTCGTAGTGTCGTCCCTCCCACCTGAACGGACCAGGAGTGGTCCACGTCTTGATGATCAGGTCGTGCGCCTCCTGGAATCGCTCGCGGTTGTGGACGGGGTTCGTGTTCGTGGCCCACGACTCGACTCCGGTGCCCCGCACGAATCCCGACACCAGCCTGCCGCGGGAGATCAGGTCTATCTCGGCAAGCTCCTCGGCCATCCTGACCGGGTTGTCCGAGATCGGCAGAGGATTCCCAAGAAGCACGATCTTAGCGTTCCTGGTGGCGCGAGCCAGGATCGCGGCTTCCAGGTTCATCGCTGCGCCCATGCACGTCGGTGTGTTGTGATGCTCGTTGAGCATCAGGCCGTCGAACCCCATCTCCTCGCAGTACTCATACTCGTCGAGGTAGTAGTTGTACATGTCCGCGGCGGCCTCTGGGTCGAAGTAGGAGTTTGGGAACGTCAGCCTCACCGCGCTGCGGTAGCTGTTCCTCACGTCCTCCTCCGTGTAGTGGAAGTAGGCTCGCTCAGTGAAGCGCATCAGAAACATGGTCAGCACCCCCGTGTGTCCGGCTGATACTATTCGCACGTCGGTCAGGGGTCAAGGCGGCGTTGACGAGGTCACCTGTCCCACATAAGCTGGGGCCGACCATTCACAGAAAGGACTCAACCATGCCCATTGAACAGAACTCTTCCGGTCTTAGGCAACTCCTGGACACCGATCAGCAGATCCAGTGGCACGGCAGCGGCTACGGAGGTGACGGCGGTCCCGCTGAGGGGCCGCTCTGGTGGCGCGAGGGCGGCTACCTGCTCTTCAGCGACATTCACAACAACCGTCGCATGAAGTTGACTCCCGGCGAGGGTGTCTCCGTTTACCAGCAGCCCACAAACCACGCCAACGGCCTGACCCGCGACCTGAAGGGCAGGCTGATCGCCTGTGAGCACAGCGCCCGCAGGGTCACTCGACAGGACGCAGATGGGGAAGTCACCGTGATCGCCTGGAGTTATCGCGGTCGGAGACTCAACCGTCCGAACGACGCGGTGGTGAAGTCGGATGGGAGCATCTACTTCACGGATCCCGGAGCGCCCGGTCCCGGCCTCGATCTCGACTTCGCAGGGGTCTACATGGTCCCTCCGGACCTCGGTGACATCACCATGATCGTGGGAGACTTCCTGACTCCCAACGGGTTAGCCTTCTCTCCGGACGAGAGTATCCTGTACATCAACGACACCCGCAGGCAGCACATCCGCGCGTTCGACGTCCAACCCAACGGCACAATTGCGCTGGCCTCGGACCGGGTGCTGTGCGACCTGAGCGGTGATCGTCCAGGCGTGCCCGATGGTATGAAGGTCGACGTGGAGGGCAACATGTACTGCGGGGGCTCAGGAGGTGTCTGGGTGATCGACGCCGATGGCAACCACCTTGGCACAATCGCCCACGGTGAGGGCGCTACGACAAACGTGGCCTTTGGCGGCGATGACTGGAAGACGCTGTTCTTCACGACCTGGAACATGGTCGGGAGCGTCCGCGTGAACATCCCCGGAATCCCGGTGCCGACCGACCGTTAGTTGGGGAGTCCCCCTCTCGTGGAAAGGGGTGGGCTGTTGGCCGGTGAGTTGCTAGTTGCTGCACAGCCGAGGCGTTGTGTTTCGTCAGCAGGAGGGCGTTCCAGCGAACGAGCTGGACCTATGCTGACGTTGCTGTAGACTCCGTGCTCTGCCTCACTGTTCCCAGTGGCGTCTCGGGCTTTCGTACGAAGAGCATCAGGATCGCTCCGAGGAAGCACAGAATCCCGAATGCCGAGAATGGCACTACGTAAGAACCGGTCGTGTCGAACATGTACCCCGCGAACAGCGGAGCGAAGATCATGGCTATATTCATGGGGAGCTGCGAGATGCCCATTATCGTCGCGAAAGCCTTACGACCGAAGTAGTCGCCACGTATAGCCGTAGTCAGCGGACTCCGGCCACCAAATCCGGCTCCGTACAGGACGATCGCCACGTATGCCGTCCAGTGCTGGTCGAACAGTGCGAAGATCATTATTCCTGCCGCCTGGATGACCATGAAGAACGCGATCATAAGCGGCTTGTTGAAACGGTCCGCATAGTACCCTGAGACAAACTGAGTCGGCAGCGCTACCAGCGTCTCGATGAAGATTACGAAACTGGCCTGCGCTAGCGACATGCCCGTATCAGTCAGTTTTGGTACGAGGTGAAGTGCCAGAGTCACAATCGCCACGCTCGATGCTACCTGGGCAATTGTGAGTATCCAGAACGCGGGCGTCCTTAGAGCCTGCATCGCTGTGAAGTCAGGCTCGTCGTCGATGGTCTGCTGGTCTGCGGCAGGGTTGGCCTGTGAAGGTTGAGGCGTCTGCGTGTCCCCGTCGGGCGACAGCCCTATGTCTTCCGGCCTGGTTCGGATGGCCATGAAAGCAGGCCCCACGATCGCAAGCAGGAAGATGCCGATCAACAGTGAAGCGCCCCTGAACTCGAACCACTCGATCATCAGGGCGAGTACCGGGACTAGCAGTCCGCCGAAGTGGATGCCGGACATCGCGATCGACATGGCGAACGATCTTCGCCTGCTGAACCAGTTGTTCACCATTGCGATCAGCGCCAGCCAGCCGCCAAGCCCTGATCCCAGTGTGATGAACATGTAGGAGGCATAAAAGTGGACTAGCCGCTCGTCCAGTGTCTCAATTGAGACGAGTCGAAACGTAGGGGTCAACCAGGAGAACAGGCCTAGCGGGGCCAGTGCCTCGATCTGTGACAGCCATACGAACCCGAGTCCCATAAGGGTATAGCCGATCAGCACCATTCGCCGTGTGCCGACCCGGTCGACGAGTATTCCTTCGATAGGTCCGAGCACCGCGCCTTCGACCCGCGCGAGGGAGAATGCCCCGGACAACGCAGTACGGCTCCAGGCGAATTGACGCTCCAGCGCGACGAGCATCGTCCCAAGTCCTCTGAACACCGTCAGGGACATCAGCGTCAACATAAACGACGCCAGCCCTACCAGCCACCAGCCGTAGAAAACACCACGCATGCTGGCAGCGGCCTCTCTGGCCGAGGTGGGTCTGAAGACGTTCTTGCGCACCGAGGAGTTAGTCCAGTTAGAAGATTCGGGGTCGAAATTGCCCGTCCGAGATTAACACATCGGTGTGACCCATGGCAGAGTCAAAGGCCCCTGAACTCACAGAACTGCCTGCATCTGCTCCGAATATGGATGATTAGGGCAGGCCAGTCAGAGTATGATGTCGCAACAGGTTCCGTGCCTGGCGAGAACTGGTGAAACGAGAGCGAAATCCTGCCAAGGAGCCCATCATGCCCCTGGGAGACGTCCTGATTTCAGAAGCTGAGATTGCTCACGCCGTCCCGCGGATTGCGGACAGGATTTCTGAAGATTACGTTGACAGGGACCCGCTGCTCGTGGGCGTGATGGACGGGGCGATGTGCTTTCTCGTGGACCTCATGCGGTCGTTCCAGCACTCTGTCGACGTCGCCACCGCCAGGGTCCAGAGTTACGATGGAACTGAGGCGGGACAGATTTCGGTCGAGTGGCTTCCGTCACAGCAGAATCTCGAAGGACGGCACGTTCTCCTTGTGGAGGACATTGTCGACACCGGCCGGACTCTTACGGCTCTGTCCCGGCACGTCATCGAACTTGGAGCAGAATCAGTAGAAGTATGCTCTCTGCTGGACAAGCCCACCAAGAGGACCCACGAGCTGGACATCGCTTACGTCGGCTTCGAGATTCCCGACGTCTTCGTGGTCGGATGCGGCCTGGACTACAATGGCGCCTATCGGAACCTGCGTGACGTGAGGATACTCGACCTCGGGCAGCTTAACGGTACGTCAACTTTCAGGGGTGCGGTGAAAGAGAGGGTCGGGCCAAGTTCCCGAAACAGCAAACGCCCCAAGTGACCTTGCCCTCGAGACCAGCGTCCGCGCCTGTGATGCGCCACCGACACTACCGATCCCTCGGATCCAGTTCTCGCGAACCTGCGGCGCACCGCCCGCTCTTACGAGATCCGGACCTTTCAACCCCTCCGGCGCAACCTGCGGCGTCCCGCCTGCTGTAACCGCCTTCAGAGTCTTAAGCCTCAACCACTTGGGGCATAATCAATACTATACGTGGATTGAATATTTGTCAATACCTTTTTTGATAAATCTCCGAAATTGCCGGAAATTGCCGCATTGTGCCCTGCGAGCTCAGATCGATGACTCCGGTTGACCGGTTACCGAAAGGGAAAATACAATCGCGGTGCTTTCCGAGCCATTCAATTTGAGAGGTGAAACAAGATGGCAGTTGTAGGATCAGGTGACTTTCAATACGAGCGTGTTCCCGTATGGCCGAACATGCCCAAGTACTGGGAGTTCGGAGCGGCCTCTGACGGCGCCGTGAACTCCAAAGACGAGGTGTACATCTTCAGCCGTGGGCTCCATCCGCTGACCATCTGGGACACGGATGGCAACTTCATAAGCTCGTGGGGCGAGGGCACTTTCTCCGCGAACCCTCACGGAATCTACATCGCTCCCAACGACAACGTCTGGCTGGTCGACCGCGACTATCACATCGCAACCGAGTACACACCCGGAGGCGAGGCGCTCCGCAGTCTCGGTGAGAAGCTCGCGCCGTCACCTTCGTTCCAGGGCATGCCGTTCAACATGCCTTCAGGTCTGGCAATTGCCCCTGACGGGCACATGTTCGTCTCGGATGGCTATGGCGGACACCGCGTCCACAAGTTCACAGCCGATGGCGAGCTGGTCAAGTCGTGGGGCAAGCAGGGGACTGGACCCGGTGAATTCGCGCTCCTCCACAACGTGTGGGTCGACAAGAACAGCAGGGTCTACATCGCCGATCGCGAGAACAACCGAATGCAGTTGTTCGATGACGAGGGGAACTTCATCGAAGAGTGGACCGACATGGTTGCGCCGGGCGACCTCTGGATCCACGACGACATCATCTACGTCATCGAGCAGGGCGGCGGTAACGGCGTCAGCATCTGGACCATGGACGGCGAGCTGATCACCCGCTGGCGCGGCAACGAAGGCGCCGGAATGGGAACGCTCATCGGCGGACACGGCATCTGCGTCGACTCCCAGGGCAGCATCTACGTCACTGAGATCGGCCAGGGCGAGCGAGTCTCCAAGTTCGTCCGGGTGTAGTTCAGGGCGCCCTCGCCACCGACAGACCGATAACTCTGCGCGCGCCTGCCCGTTTCAGCGCGGCGGCGCACGCAGAGGCGGTCGAGCCAGTGGTGACAAGGTCGTCAACCAGGAGCACGTTCGCCCCGCTTACCTGAGACTCTGATCTGAAGCTGCCCTGGACGTTCGTCCACCTGTCTTCGCGCGACTCGGTCTCCAACTGGGACGGCGCGTTCTGTACTCTCACCAGTGAGTCTGAGCCCACGAGGACGCCCATCATTCGACCCAGTTCAGTGGCAATGAGAGCGGCCTGTGCGTACCCACGCTGCCTGACTCTCGACGGGTGACTGGGGACCGGGACGATGACGTCGGGATCTGCCACCTGTCGCTTCTGCCAGAAGACGAACAGGAGCTCGGCTAACTCTGGCGCAACACTTCGCATCCCGCCATATTTGAGCGACGTGATCGCCCTGTAAATCGGGCTGCTCGGTACGTACAGGTACGGCGATCGAATCGCGTCTATCGAAGGCGCGTGTGCATGACACCATGAGCAGATCCCCGCCGCACCAGGGTTGGCGCACACGTTGCAAAACGGGCGGTCGAGCTTCGGCATGCCTTTCGCACAGGAAGAGCAGATGAACCGGCCTCGACTGCCGCATCCAAGACAGTCGATCGGGAACACGACATCGAGCGCGGCTTTCCAGGCTCGCTCTACGACAGTAGCAGGCCGTGTCCCGAGCGTCGTTGAGAGCCGGCTGCCCGACGGCTCGGAATCGAACTCGTGGTTCAGTTCTAGGCCACCAGCCAGCGGGCCAGGTCTTCGCGGTTCTTGTCCATCCACGCGATGTTGATGGCCATGCGCTCCAGGCCCTGGCGAATCGTCCGCTCCGCCGAAGGTACGGGATTCGCTGCGAAGAACTCCTCGACCTCCTGCCGCTTCTCCTCCGTCGTGAACAGAGAAGAGATGCTTACGAGTCTCATGATGGCGAATCCGCCCTCGCCGTAGCGCCGGTCAAACTCGTCCCAGTTGTCCTTCAGGAACTGCCACGCAAGGTCACGACCCTGCCGGTTCGACGCCACCGAGACCATCACCCGGATGGTGTCCTGGCTTCGGACGTAGTCGTCGTCGAGCGATCTGTCCAGCGTCTGCTGCAGAAGCGACTCATCGTTGAAGTTGCACAGCGCGCCGAGCAGGCGCATCTTCTCTTCCTGGAGGGTCGCCCCCTGCTCCAGCTGCCATAGGGCATCGTACAGGTCGCGATCGCCCTGCTTGGCGGCCATTGAGAACGTCACGGATCTTAGGTCTGCCGGGACCGATGACGGGTCTGCCCTGTAGCTCTCGAATCGCCTCCCTGCCTCGTCAAGAGTCTCGGCATCGTCGAATCGGCCGAGCTGCCCGAGCGCAGTGGACCTGAGCAGCACGTCCCTGTGCCCTTCACCAGGCCTGGCGTCCCATCCAGCGCGTGCACCTATCGGCTTGAAGACATTCCGGCCGAATGCCTGGTACGCCGTGTAGAACGACTCGTCGGACAGCAGGTTGTCGAGAGCGTTCAGGGACGCAGCAAGGTCGCTGGCGACAGACGGGTCGGTCTCGTTGGAGAATGCCTCGGCGAGATTCAGGTATGCCGACGCCGGTATGTGCCCGGCCTTGGCCAGCGCGTAGGCATCGGAATTCAGTCCGAGCCTGTCCTGGGCGGGAAGAGCGAGACTCCTGATCGGGGCCTTGAGCCGTTCGATTTCGTCATCCGAGTACTTGACCCTGTAGAAGCCCGACTGCCCTGGGTTGACCTTGATCCACTCGTCCGCCTGTCCAAACGAGGCGGGCTCCAGGCTCAGCGTCGCCTCCGGTGCGTCCATGAGCTCACGCACGGGCTCAGCGTTGGAGGCGGTCCTGGCCGTGATGGGGACCTTCCAGATGGTATCGTCGTCGCTCCCATCGCCCAGCACGTCGTCATACAGGAACCTCGACTGTGTGAGGCCGACCTCGGTAGTGTCGCCGGACCGGGAGATGCTTGTGTCGAGCACCGGGTACCCGGTCTGCGAGGTCCAGGTGTCCATGATCTCGGCCACCGGCTGGCCCGATGCCTCACCGAGCGCGTTCCACAGGTCGCGTGTCCGGGCGTTCGCGTACTCGTGACGCTTGATGTATATCTGCAGGCCCTTCTGGAAGTCGTCTGCTCCGAGGAAGTGCTCCAGCATCCTCAGAATCGAGCCACCCTTCGAGTAGCTGATAGCGTCGAAGAGCTGTCCGATCTCAGCCGGATTGCCGACCTCCTGCTCGATCGGGTGCGAGTTCCTTAGTCCATCCAGGTTGAGCGCGGAGCCGGTGTCGTGCGTCAGGAACTGCGTCCACATCTCCCACTCGGGGTGCAGGAAGTCGACGGCCTTGTCGCCCATCCAGGATGCGAAGCTCTCGTTCAGCCACAGGTCGTCCCACCACTCCATTGTCACGAGATTACCGAACCACTGGTGCGCCATCTCGTGCGAGACGATGGCAGCGACGATTTCGCGCGTTCCCGCCGAGCTGTTTTCGGGATCGACGAGCAGCGCCACCTCTCTGTATGTAATCGCTCCCCAGTTCTCCATTGCGCCGGCGGCGAAGTCCGGGATCGCGATGTGGTCGAGCTTGGACAGCGGGTAGGGAACGCCGAAGTACTGGTGGAAGTAGTCCAACAGATCAATCGAAGTTTCGAGTGCGAATCTGCCCTTGTCCTCGTTGCCGCGGGTTGCCCACACGCGCATCAGGACGCCGTCCTCGGTCCTGTCTTCCACACACGCCAGGTCTCCCACTATGAACGCAAGCAGGTAGGTAGACATTATCGGCGTCTCTGCGAACCGGACGGACTTCTTGCCGCTGGCTCCGACCGTAGTGGTGACAGGTTCGGTGTTGGAAATGACCTCAAGCTCTTCATGGACGATGAGAGTGACGTCAAACGTAGCCTTGACCGCCGGCTCATCCCAGCAGGGGAACGCTCGGCGTGCGTCTGTCGACTCGAACTGGGTAGTAGCCATCCAGCGCTGGTTTCCGTCGATGTCCGTGTAGGACGAGCGATAGAAGCCGCGCAGCTTGTCGTTCAGCTCGCCCGTGAAGTCGAGTCCAAGCTGAGCCGTGCCCGCTGGAATGGGGCTATCGAACGAGACGGTAAGTGTCTCGCGCTCTTCGTCCAGCGATATGCCCGTCGCTCGATAGGACGAACCGCTGCCAAGGGTAATGCGTGCGTAGTGAATGTCGAGTTCCGAGCTATTGAGCACGATCTCCGACGTCACTTCTTCAACTTCGACGTCGATCGTCACGTAGCCGTCGAACTTGAACGTCTCGAGATTGGGCTCCAGATTCAGCGCGTAACGCGTCGGCCGCACACCGGTCGGCAGCTGCCACTCGTTTGATGATGTCATTCCGTGTCCTTTGCTTGTCTGCTACTGCGAAATTCGGCGCAGGGGTTAGGACGCCGTCCAGTTTGGCTTCCGCTTCTCGGAGAATGCGAGAGGGCCTTCGATGCGGTCCGCCGACGAGTTGTGCTTCATCGCCTCGCTGTAGTTGCGTGACATTGCCACGTCGAGAGGCCAGTCCAGACCCACGTACCCCATCTGCTTGCTCGCCCTGACGGACAGAGGCGCGCACTCCAGTATCTCGTTTGCCCATCTTTCCGCGGTGGGCATGAGGTCGGCAAGGGGTACTACCTCGTTGACAAGTCCCAGCCGGTGCGCCTCCTGGGCGCTGATGCGACGCGCGGTTAACATCATTCCCATTGCGATCTTGGTGGGGATGAAGCGGGGGAGTCTGAACACACCTCCGGCGCCTGCATAGAGGCCGACGCGAGGCTCTGGCAGTCCCACCTCGGCGTGGTCGGCCGCGATTATGATGTCGCAGGCCATGGCTGTTTCAAGCCCTCCTCCGAGTGCGTACCCGTTTACGGCCGCGATCATCGGCTTCCAGCACTCGAAGTTCGATGTGATCCCGCCGAATGGCGCGCGTGCATACCTGACGTTCGGGTCCTGGTCGCCGTGCTGTCCTTGGTCCCGCTCAGCCGTGTACCGCAGATCGTTTCCGGCGCTGAAAGCACGGTCGCCGGTCCCGGTCAATATGGCGACCCAGGCGTCGGGGTCTTCCTTGAACCTGGTGAAGGCGTCATACAGCTCTGCATTAGCAGGCGGATGAAGCGCGTTGAGTCGTTCAGGTCGGTTTATGGTCACGTAGGTGATCCGGCCCTTCTGCTCATAGGTAATGAACTCGTATGACATGAGTATCTCCTCGAGTAGTTGCTTCAGACGGTGCAGAGTATAGCAGAGGCCAAAGCTACCAGCCGTCGCCCCACCGCTCTCTGTATGTGACGTCTTCGACCGGCTGCCGACGAGTCGGCCCGTACCTGTTGTTGTCTGCCGGGAAGCCGACAGGCAGCAGCGCCGCCGTCTCGACGTTCTCAGGTATTCCGAGCAGTTCCTTGATTTCGCCCTCGTACCTCTTGTGAAGGCTGGTCAGGCAGCTTCCGAGACCAAGCCCGCGCGCCGCCAGCAGGATGTTCTGCACTGACGGGAAGATCGACCCGCCCCGGCCCATCGTCGACGGACTACCGTCGTGCTCTATGCATGCCATCAGGAGGACAGGGGCCTGCCCAATCGTTCTCGCCAGGTGGTCTGCCGACCTTCGGACGTGCGGCTGGATATTCGGTGGATTCGGGTTGGCAGAGCCGTATGCGTGCTCCCAGCCCTGCTCGTAGTATTCACCGATCTTCTTCTTCGTCTCCGGGTCAGTGATTACCATGAACTTCCAGCCCTGCTGGTTACCACCGCTTGGGGCCTTCGTCCCAGCCTCGATCAGCTTGTGGATCAGATCGTCCGAAACTGGCTCGTCCGTGAAGTAGCGTATCGCGCGTTGTGAATAGATGGCCTCGAACAGGCTGATGTCGTCTGGCAATGGATGTCTCCTTGTCTTTTGCCGCAGTGGCCTCACGCTTGTGGCATTAGTTGTATCGAACATACGGCAGACTTGCCAACCCGTTGCGACGATGCCGTATGCCTTGAGGTCTTCTCGTGCGACCAGTTTACCTGTCTGCTACCATGTGCGCGGCAATCGACACCACTCGGACTCGGAGGAATTGAATTGAAAGTCGGATCAAGATTGGATGGAAGGACACCTCAGCAGATTGCGGCCTCGGCGCGCCGGGCGGAGCGTCTGGGATTTGATACCTACAGCTCATCAGAAACGAACCACAACCCGTTCCTCCCGTTGGCTATTGCCGCTGAGCATACTGAGAGAGTAGACCTGCGCACGTCCATCGCGCTCGCCTTTGCCAGGAGCCCAATGGACGTCGCCTACATCGGCTGGGACCTCCAGGCATTGTCCAATGGCAGGTTCACGCTGGGTCTTGGAAGCCAGGTCCGCGGACACATCGTCCGTCGCTTCGGCATGAACTGGTCCGCCCCGGCTCCCCGGATGCGGGAGTACATTCAGGCGCTCCGGCACATCTGGAATGCGTGGCAGACACAGGAGCCGGTCAAGTTCCACGGCGATCACTTCGACTTCAACCTCATGCCTCCTTTCTTCAACCCCGGTCCTATTGATAACCCGGACGTGAAGGTCTTCGTGTCCGCGGTCAATCCGTACATGCTGAGAGTGGCAGGGGAGGTCTGCGACGGCGTGCTCCTCCACGGCTTCTGCACTCCCAAGTACACGAGAGATGTAATCATCCCCAATCTGGAGATCGGCGCCAAGCGCTCAGGGCGGTCTCTGGACAACTTCGAGATCAACGCCGGAGGATTCATCATCACAGGGGCCACGGAAGAAGAGGTCGAGTCCAAGAAGGCTGGGGTCAAGGGGCAGATCTCGTTCTACGCCTCTACCAGGAGCTACGAGTCGGTAATGAGCACCCATGGCTGGGAGGACACGGCCGCCAGGCTGTATCGCATGTCGGTCAACAATAGCTGGGGAGAGATGCCCGGACAGATTACAGACGACATGCTCGAGACATTCGCCGTAGTCGGCACCCACGATGAGATCGTCGACAAGCTCAAGCAGGCTCACGGCGACTACGCCACGTCCATCAGCTTCGACATCCCGACTGCAACAGGAGAGGACGAAGAGATGCTGGCCGGAATGGTCTCCGAGTTGCAGTCGTCATAGAGCACACAGCCCTTACCGGTCTGTGTTTGACAGACCCCAATTCATTCGGAGGAAGAGTTGAACATCAAGAGCATCCGCGCAGTATCCGTGAACCTGAGACCGCCGATGGTTACCCAGCCGCGCGTCCCGGCAATACCCGGCGCGGGACACTTCACCAGCCCCATGGCCCGGTACGAAGGCGAGTTCCCTGGTCGAAACTGGAGCTCAGAATGGGGTCGTGTCGCATGTGTTGTGACTGCGGACGACGGCACGTGGGGTCTGGGAATAACGACGAATAGCGGCCCTGTAGTCTCCATCATCAACGACCACTTCGCGCCGTTGCTCGAAGGTCAGAACGCGATGTCCGTCGAAAAGCACTGGGACCTGATGCGCCGGGCGTCGTCCCCGTATGGCACCCACGGCCTGACGAGCTACGCTATCAGCGCGGTAGACAACGCCCTCTGGGACCTCAAAGGCAAGCTGCTCGGCCTGCCCGTTTACGAGCTGCTGGGCGGCCCGGTAAAGGACCGCATCTTCTGCTACGCCTCGAACACCATGCTGACCTACGGCACGGAGAACTACATCGACTGGTTCCTGGAACTGGGGTTCAAGGCGGTGAAGCTGTTCGTCAGGCACGGTCCAGAGCACGATATCGAGGGACTGAGGAAGAACGAAGAGCTCGTCGCCAGAACTCGCGAGCAGGTCGGTCCCGACGTTGAGATCGCCGTCGACTCCTGGATGTCATTGAACACCGAGTACATCGTCAGGCTGGTAGAGGCTCTCAAGCCGTACCGGATCAAGTGGCTCGAAGACTACCTGCTGCCGGAAGACCTCGACAGCTACATGAAAGTCCGTCAGCGGGTGCCGGGACAGACGCTCGCTACCGGCGAACACTGGTACACGATCCACCCGTTCGCGCTGGCTGCAGGACAGGGCCTCGTGGACATTCTCCAGCCTGATATCGCCTGGGTGGGAGGCATGACCGCCAGCATTCGCATCTGCCACATCGCCGAAGCTCACGGCGTTACGGTCATCGGGCACGGTGGGATGAACTACCCCTACGGGCAGCACCTCGCATACGCGATGCCGGTGATCCCGTGGGGTGAGAGATCCGAGGGTGTCGCCCCTCCGGGTGTTCCACTGGAGGAGATGGTGCTGCTGCCAGGCACGCCGGCCATCAAGGACGGCTACGTCAAGCCCAGCGATGCGCCTGGATTCGGCTTCGAGTTCGACCTCGACTGGCTGGAGGAACGCTCCGGCTGACAGTCAGACGATGACGCCCTGCTCTCGCAGCTCGTCGACGTCTTCAGATGAGCATCCGAGCAACGTGGTCAGCACCTCGTCGGTGTGCTCCGAGTATCGCGGGGCCTTTGTCACGACATTGGCCTCGTCCGAGAGCTTGACCGGTATGCCGACCATCTTGTAGTCGCCTCGCACCGGGTCGTCGACGTCTACGATCATGTCCCTGGCTATCAGGTGTTCGTTTTCGAGCACCTCTGCCGCTCCGATCGTCGCACCGGCGAGCACCCCCGAACCGGCCAGCGTCTTCATCGCCTCCCACTTGGTGCGCTTCGACGTCCACTCGGAAATCACTCGCTCCGCCTCGTCGCTGTTCTTCACCCGCTCTTCTTCATCGTCGAAACGCGGATCGCCAATGAGGTCCGACCTGTCCATCGCCGCCAGCATCAGGTCCCAGCCGTCACCGCGTGGGTGGATCATCACGTAGTCGTTCGGACCGCCAGGGGCGCACGGGAACACCATGGGCAGTCCTCGCGTCCCACTGTGACCCTGTCGCTTGTAGTCGATGCCGTGTCCAAGTGTCCTGGTGAGGAACATCCGCATCAGGTTCACCACCGAGTCCTGCATGGAGACTTCGACCATCTGGCCGACTCCCGTACGCTCCCGCTTGTGTAGCGCGGCTAGGATGCCGATCGCAGCATGCAGTCCGCTCCCGGAGTCGCCGACGCCGGGAGTGACCATCACCGGAGGTCTGTCTTCATATCCGGTCGTCGCCATCGCGCCGCCGACGGCCTGCGCGACGAACTCGTAACCCTTGTAGTCAGCGTATGGGCCATAGGTGCCAAAACCCTTAATGGTGGCATAAATTATTCTTGGGTTGAGACGATGCAGCACGTCCCAGCCGAGCCCCCGCCTGTCCAGCATTCCAGGTGAGAAGTTCTCTACCAGCACGTCGGCCCACTGCACCAACCGCACGAACAGCTCTTTGCCCTTCTCCGTCTTGAGGTCGAGCGTGACCGCCCTCTTGTTATTGTTGAATATCAGAAAGTAGACGCTGTCAGAGTCCTCGCGGTGGGCAAGATCCTTGCGAGTGCTGTCGCCGCCTCGCGTGTCTTCGACCTTGATGACGTCCGCGCCCAGGAAGCCCAGCATCTGGGCGCATGACGGTCCAGCCTGAACGTGAGTGAGGTCCAGTACTTTGACGTTCGATAGCGCCTGGTCCATCCGAATTCCCCCTTCTTGTTGGTGAGCGTACTCTCTATCGCTCGCTCTCGGACATGGTCTCTCTAATCACAATCCGGTCAACTTCAGAAACTGCATCGTCGAGCTTACCGTCATGGTTGACGACGCGGTAGTCGAACCACTCGGCCGCCGCCATCTCCTCGTGCGCCGTATCCAACTTTACCTTAAGCTCCTCGCCCTGCTCGGTGCCGCGTATGGTGAGGCGGCTGTCGAGCGAGTCCAAGCTTGGAGGCTCGAGGAAAATCAGCACCGAGTCAGGATAGAGTCTTCTGACAGTTGCGGCGCCCTGTACGTCGACCTTCACGAGTACGTTGCGCCCGGTCTCCAGGGCGTCAGTAACCTGTGATTTTGGGACGCCGTAAAGATTGCCGTACACTTCGGCCCACTCCAGCAGACCGTCCTGGTCTATCATGCGCTGAAAGTCGTCGCGCTCCATAAAGAGGTACTCGACACCGTCGCGCTCGCCGGGCCTTATGGGACGAGTGGTCGCCGTAATCGTGTAGTGGAAGTCCGTCCGTCGCTGCTTCATTTTAGAGAGCAGTGCGTCTTTGCCGACCCCGGATGGGCCGGACAGGACGAACAGGCGGCCGCTGGATGTGCTCTCCACAGACTGACGGGTCACCCGCGTGTCAGGACCGCAGGCTTTCCAGTGTCTCCCAGAAAGACGGGTAGGAGACGTCGGCGGCATCCGAGTCGCCTATGTGAGTCTCACCCTCGGCAACGAGCCCTGCCACCGCCATGGACATGGCTATGCGATGGTCTCCGTGGCTGACTACTTCACCGCCGGTGAGCTTCGAGCCACCCTCGATGGTCATCCCGTCGTCAACCTCGCGGATTCTGGCGCCCAGGGCGTGCAGGCCCTCAGCGGTCGCGGAGATCCGGTCGGACTCCTTGACCCTGAGCTCCGCAGCGTCCCTTATGACTGTCTGCCCGGAGGCTTGTGAGGCCGCCATAGCCAAAACCGGCAACTCGTCGATCACACGCGGGATGATATCGCCGCCGATTTCGATGCCCTTGAGGTCGCTCGATTCGACCACGAGGTCCGCGGCCGGTTCGTTGCCGTCCTCGCGGATATTCTCCATTCGTATGTTCGCGCCCATCTCTGCGAGAACATCTAGCACACCGGTCCTGGATGGGTTGATGCCGACACCCTTGACAGTGATTCGCGCGTTCGGATGTGCTGCACCGGCCACAAGCCAGAAGGCAGCTCCGCTTATGTCCGCGGGCACCTGGATGTCGATTGATTTCAATTCAGACGGCCTCACCGTGACACGCAGGCCGTCCTTTTCGATATCGGCCCCCATGGCCGCCATCATGCGCTCGGTATGGTCCCTGGATTCGGCCGGCTGTATCACCGTTGTTTCGCCCTGTGCGTAAAGACCGGCGATGAGAATGCACGACTTCAACTGAGCGCTCGCCACAGGCATTTCGTACTCGATGCCCTGCAGCTCCCCTCCTCCGAAGGCCAGGGGTGCGAGCGAGCCTCCTCCTCTTCCCATAACCTCTGCTCCCATCATGGAGAGGGGGGTGAGGATACGCTTCATGGGTCGGCGTCTGAGTGAAGAGTCTCCGGTAATGACGCTGAAGAACGACTGAGCCGCCAGCAGACCGGAGACCAGCCGCATCGTAGTTCCGCTGTTACCTGAGAAGAGAACGTCCGCCGGCTCGTTGAGTCCGGACTTGCCACGGCCCGAGATGTTGAAGAACTCCCTGTCGGCCTGAGCGTCTTCGTCGCCGTCGCGCTCGATTTCTACGCCAAGGCCCTGCAGGCAGCCAAGCATGGATGTCCGGTCGTCTCCGACGCAGAAGTTGGAGACCACAGCGTTCCCGTTTGAGATAGCGTTCAACAACGCCGCCCGATGCGAGATGGACTTGTCGCCTGGTGGGACGACCGTCCCTTCGAGGCGCGGGCTGTGCTGGACTGTGCGGTTCACTGACGTTATCTCCTGGACCTGTACTTGGTCTCTGCCTCTTCCTCTTTCTGTCGGAGTGCCCCTAGTCTCTGGGCCAGCTTTTCACCCAGCATCGCGCTGGCTATCGATTCACCCGCGCTGGGTATTCGCACACCCTCTTGCGGCACCACCGCATCGGCCTCCCACTTAGCCCTGTGCTCCCATGCGCTCACGAACCTCTCGATGAGTTCTTCGCTGCCGTCCTTGATCTCGTTCCTGAACGCATATAGCTCCAGGATTAGCTGGTCTATCCAGTGGACAAGCGCTTCGGGTTCAGCCAGGCACATTGCTTCATTGTCGAGTGGGTCGTTGGCGGCATGACGGCCGAACGCCTCGAATTGGGACTCTGCAAGCATGTGCATCTCACGCCACCCGTCGCTTCCGGCGGTCGAGTTGACGAATGCCGATGACATAATCACAGGGAGGTGATGCATTGCAGCCGCGTACGAGTCGTGCTCCACGGGGTCGAGGAACACCGGTTTGGCGCCAAGGGCCTCGACCAGCCCAACAACGGTCCTGATAGACTGCTCGTCCGAAGTCTCTGCCGGTGTAACCGTGTACCTTGCTCCTGAGAAAATCTCAGGACTGGCTTCTTCGAGGGAGTAAGGAGTCACTTTCAGCAGAGGGTGACCGCCCACAAAACTCGCGTCTGACGGCAGGTACTCAGTGGCCCACTTCATCACCGGGCCTTTGACGCTGACTGTATCGGTGACGACTGCCCCAGGCTCGATCGAAGGCCCGACCGCTTCCATGAGTTCATGGAGCTCGCCCAGGGGAGCGTCGAGTATCACGAGTTGGGCGGTTTCGACAGCTTGCCGAAGTCCACCGATAGTCCTGTGAGCCGCGTCCATCTTGGACACGGCAGACATGACTGCGCGGTCGCCCGACGTGATCACTACCTCGGTGTTGCTGAGGTTGCGCTTCATAAGGGACTGGCCGATCGAAACGCCAATCGGCCCGACTCCCACAATTGTTATTCGTTCCAAGATGACACCTCAACGTTCTTGTGTTCGCGTCGATCTTCGCTAACAGACTATCACAGAAGGCTTGAACCCAGAATTATTTCGCCAAACAGGTTCACCACCGGCCATATAAGGGTTGAGAATACCGGAATACCGAAGACGATCCCAGCCAGAATCAGGATCAGCAGGATTCCCGGACCGTACCTCTCCGTCTTTGCGTATGCGTTCGCTGCATCTCTTGGCAGCACTCCCAGCGCTACCTTGAATCCATCGAGAGGGGCGATGGGGAGCAGGTTGAACACCGCGAGAACCAGGTTCCACCTCACCAGAGATACCAGAGCATATTCGAGCAGGGCGCTGCCCTGGAACCTGCCGACAGTAAACTCTGGCCCAGCGAGGCCTGCGACGTCAGCCCTTATCGCGATTCCGAACAGAGCGGCCGCTATGACATTCGATAGCGGACCAGCAAGCGAGACCATAGCCATCCCGATTCGTTGGCCGATTCGCAGGTAGGCCGGACTGACAGGTACGGGCTTGCCCCAGCCGAAGCCTGCAAGAAGGATCAGTACGCTGCCAAGCGGGTCCAGATGCCGCACTGGGTTGAGGGATAGCCGGCCCAGGTTTACGGCTGTACGGTCTCCGAGAGAGTTGGCCACATAGGCGTGGCTGAACTCGTGCACCGTGATACCTATGACGAGCGAAGCGCACAGGGTGACGACCGTTATCAGACCCAGGAGCGGGTCACTCTGGAAGAGGTCGATCGACGAGATTAGCAATATATATTGAAATCAAAAACGGAGCGAATCAACCGCTCCGTTTTCGTTACCTGGTCTTACTGGAATCTGGGTTTAGTGACCGCCGCACCCGCATCCACCGCCGCCGCCACCTCCTCCGCCGCCACCGCCACCGCATCCACCGCCACCACCGCCGCAGCCGCAGCCGCTCTGGAAGTTGGGGTTGCTGATCACGAACCCACTGCGCATTAGCCCTTCCATGTAGTCGATGGTCGATCCGTCAAGCAAGGGAGCGCTGTCTGCGTCCACCAGGACCTGGATCTCGTGGGTGTCGATGACGAAGTCGTTCTCTGCTGCCTCGGCCTCGACGCTCAGCATGTATTGAACGCCCCCTTGAGGTCCGGGCATCACCATAACGCGGAGCAGCCCTTCGCTTTCACCCTCCTCCTGGATGATGTCCTGGAACTTCTGGGCGGCCAGTTCACTAACCTCTAGTAGCTGCGTTGTCGCCACGTGCATTACCTCCGCACATTTGGCCCCTTCGGGGACTCTCCAATTGGCCGCAATGCTAGCATGGGCCCCGATGCCCGTCAAGGAAATCGTTGACTCCAGAAATCCGGCTGCGCTATACTTTCGCCAACTATCCTTGGTGGTTTGAGCGAGGCGGACCCACCCGTTCCCATCCCGAACACGGAAGTGAAACGCCTTAGCGCCGACGATACTGCACTTGCAAGGGTGTGGGAAAATAGGCCACTGCCAGGGTGTTCTCCCCTCAAAGGTCCGGTTTCACCGAAGACCTTGCCTAAACGGCATACAAACGTCGCTTTGCGATACCTGTTGCCCTCCAAGAACGGGTTTTCAGCCCATTCCCGCCATGTTACAATCACGGCACTCTACTAACACAGGGGGAAAGTCGGGGCGGCGACTTCTACCAGTTACTCACTGTCCAAATGCCCGGCAAAGGGCGTTTTGTGCGATGGGCGCGGCTTTACCAGTCGAAAATCATTACATATAATGAACCCACCTGACTCTTTTACCGGAAAGTGAACGAATGACTACTGAACAAGAGCGAGAGCAAGTGGCCCCAGAAGAAGAAGACATGGGCCAGCTGCTCGACCAGATGATGGGGGAGATCAAGAATGTCCGCCGGGGCGATGTCGTAGAAGGCGTCGTCATGAGAGCTGACACCTCCGACGGACTGTTCGTCAACATCGGACAGAAAGCCGAAGCCCATGTCCCCGCAAACGAGATGCGCACCATCGATACCACGGACATCGGGGGGCTGGTGGGCGGCTCAATAATCGCCATGGTGGTACGCCCTGAATCGGGCGATAATCCAGCGATTCTGTCCGTGGACAGGGCCATTGGCGAGCAGGGCTGGCGCTACCTTGAAAAGGCGATGGAAGCCGGAGAGGTTATCGAAGGCAGTATCGCAGGTTTCAACAGGGGCGGCTCGATAGTCGAAGTTGAGGGAGTCCAGGGCTTCGTACCCATGTCTCAACTGGTCTCGGTGCCCCGTGAGCGCTTCCGCATCTACCAGGAAGGCGGCGATGGTCTGTCTGAAGAGGAGACCGAGAGCATTCAGGAGGCACAGACCGCCGAACTCGGTCGACAGATCCAGATGAAGGTTCTCGAAGTGAACCGCAGCCGGAACCGCGCCATCTTCTCAGAGCGCCAGGCAGTTCAGGAGTCACGCGACGCCCGAAAGGCCAAGCTGATCGAAGAGCTGGAAGAGGGCCAGACCAGAAACGGGACCGTTACCGGCATCAGCAGCTTCGGCGCGTTTGTCGATATCGGCGGCGCGGACGGGCTGATTCACATCTCCGAACTCTCGTGGAGCATGGTCAATTCTCCCGAAGAAGTCGTGAGCGTGGGCCAGAAGGTCGACGTGTTCGTACTTCGAGTCGACGCCGACAACATGAAGATTGCTCTGAGCCTCAGGCGGCTCCAGCCCGAGCCGTGGGAGACTATCCACGAGCGACACAACATCGGCGACGTCGTAAATGCAACTGTCACCAAGCTGACCAACTTTGGCGCCTTCGCACGAGTGGAGGACTCCATCGAGGGTCTGATTCACATTTCGGAACTCTCAGCTAGGATGATTAATCACCCTCGGGAAGTGGTGAGGGAAGGGGAACAGGTGGAAGTCAAGATTCTGCGGATCGAGCCGGAGCGCAGAAGGCTTGGACTCAGCCTCAAGCAGGCGAGCGAAGAGCGCTTCTTCTAGCCCTGTATCCTTAACTGACCCACACTTTCCCGGCGAGGAGACGCTTCCATGGCCAGCAGGTTTGAGAAATTCTCGGAAAAGGCACGTCGAGTCCTTTCCCTGGCACAAGAAGAGGCACAGCGGTTCAACCATACTTACATTGGTACCGAGCACATTCTTCTTGGCCTTGTCCGCGAGACAGATGGAGTCGCTGCCAAGGTGCTCAACAACCTTGGCGTGGAGCTCAGCAAGGTGCGCTCTGCAGTCGAGTTCATCATCGGAAGGGGGGAGCGGACTCCCTCCGGAGAGATTGGACTCACTCCCAGGGCCAAGAAGGTCATCGAGCTGGCCGTCGATGAGGCCCGGAGGCTCAATCACAACTACATCGGCACCGAGCACCTGCTGATCGGCCTGATGCGCGAGGGCGAAGGCGTCCCCGCGGGAGTGCTCGAGAGTCTAGGAGTCACGCTCGACAAGATCCGCGCGGAGACGAGCCGGATTCTCAGCCAGAACGTACAGCAGTCGCAGAGCAGCGGCAGTGGAAGGTCTACCTCCCGGACGCCCACGCTCGACCAGCTCGGCATAGACCTCACCCAGGCTGCCCGCTCAGGCAAGCTGGACGAGACTGTCGGACGTGAACGAGAGATCCAGCGCGTGACCCAGATTCTCAGCCGCAGGACGAAGAACAATCCTGTTCTCGTCGGTGAGCCTGGAGTTGGCAAGACCGCGATCGTCGAAGCGCTCGCGCAGCGCATAGCGAACAACGACGTTCCCAGCACCCTGCAGGGCAGGCGACTGGTGACCCTCGACATGGGGGCGCTGGTTGCAGGCACCAAGTACAGGGGCGAATTCGAAGAACGCCTCAAGAAGGTCGTCGAAGAGATACGAAACGCAGGTAACTGCGTCCTGTTCATCGACGAAGTCCACACCATGGTGGGCGCCGGGGCTGCAGAGGGCGCGGTCGACGCCGCGAACATCCTGAAGCCGTCGCTCGCACGTGGCGAGCTTCAGACGATCGGCGCAACTACCCTCGACGACTACCGCAAGTACGTAGAGCGCGACCCCGCGCTCGAGAGACGGTTCCAGCCGGTCAGGGTTGAAGAGCCCAGCACCGAAGAGACTGTCGACATCTTACGCGGAGTCAAGAAGCACTACGAAGACCATCACCAGCTCTCGATTACTGACGAGGCCCTTCAGCAGGCGGCAGTCCTGGCATCCAGGTACATTTCGGACCGCTTCCTGCCCGACAAGGCCATCGACCTGATCGACGAAGCCTCTTCCCGTGTCCGCATCAACTTCAGCACAGCGCCACTCTCCGTACAGGAAGTGACCAAGATGCTGGAGAGCGTTCGCAATGAGAAGGACGAGGCAATCGCAAGCAGGCAGTACGAGTACGCCGCTGAACTCCGGGACAGGGAGGCGAGCATCGCCGACAAGCTCGAGGAGCTCGAGCAGTCCTGGAAGGACGAACAGGCCGACGAAAGCCCGGTCGTCACTGAGGAAGACATCGCCGAAGTGGTGAGTATGTGGACCTCGATCCCGGTCACTCGTCTTGCAGCCACGGAGACCGAACGACTTATCAACATGGAGGAGGTCCTCCATGAGAAGGTCATTGGGCAGGATGAGCCGATCACGATGATCTCCAAGGCCGTCCGACGTGGACGCGCCGGCCTCAAGAACCCGAGACGCCCCACGGGCATCTTCATGTTCCTTGGGCCTACCGGAGTTGGCAAGACACTGCTCGTCCGCAAGCTCGCAGAGTTCCTGTTCGGCTCCGAGGACGCCCTCATCCGAATCGATATGTCGGAGTTCATGGAGCGGCACTCTGTCGCTCGCCTGGTCGGTGCCCCTCCGGGATACATCGGCTACGACGACGGCGGTCAGCTCACTGAGGCAGTCAGGCGCAAGTCATACTGTGTCATCCTGCTCGACGAGATTGAGAAGGCCCACCCCGAGGTCTTCAACATTCTGCTGCAGATATTCGACGATGGGCACCTGACCGACTCCAAGGGTCGCAAGGTAGACTTCCGAAATACCATCATCGCCATGACCTCGAACATCGGGTCAGACCTGATCCGGCAGGACAGGTCCATCGGCTTCGCCGCTAGGTCAGGCCAGGGTCAGACCGAGGACGAAGCTTACAACCGCATGAAGACCAACGTCCTCGACGAGGTAAAGCGGTTCTTCCGCCCTGAGTTCCTCAACAGGATCGACGGGACGGTCGTGTTCCACTCCCTCAACCAGGAGCACATGCACCAGATCATTCCGATCGAGCTTAGGGACGTTACTTCCAACCTGATCGAGAAGGGCATCAACCTCGTTGTAACGGATGGGGCCAAGGACTGGCTGGTCGAGAAAGGTTACGATCCCGTTTTCGGCGCCCGACCTCTTCGCCGCGTAATCCAGGACCACGTTGAGGACAAGCTCTCCGACGCGATACTGGGCGGTGAACTCGGGCCCGCGGACACTGCGATCATCGACGTCGATGACGAGGGAGAGATCGTCATCAAGGCCGAGTCGCCATTCTCGGTGGCGTCTTCGACCTAAGTCTGGCTACAACCGCAATCTGCTGAAGGTCTGGGACGGTGTATCCTCCCAGACCTTCACTGTGTTCAGGGGACAATGGCAAGAAAGGCCAGATCAATCTTCGTGTGCTCTGCCTGTGGCAGCGAGGCTCCCCGTTGGGAGGGACGCTGTTCGGCCTGCGGCGACTGGAATACCCTTGATGAGGTAGTTCAGTCGGCATCTCCTAAGCGTGGAACATGGTCCGGCTCCGTGGGAAGCGAGCCGGTGAAGCTGCGTGATGTAGCGCCCCAGCGACATCCGCGAACGACTTTCAAGTCAGATGAAGTAAACCGTGTTCTCGGCGGGGGACTGGTCCCGGGGTCTGTAACCCTGGTAGCTGGCGACCCCGGCATCGGTAAGTCAACACTGCTCCTGGCCGCTGCTGCGGATGCCTCGATGGAAGACCCGGTGCTCTACGTCACGGGTGAAGAGTCCGCCCATCAGGTAAAACTGCGCGCGGATAGGCTCGGCATCGACGTTCCGGGCCTGTATCTGCTGCCAGCGACGGGACTCTCAGAGATTATGTCCCACATGGACAGTCTGAAACCCTCGCTGGTCGTAATTGATTCGATCCAGACCGTCTTCGACGAGGAGCTGCCTTCCGAGGCAGGTAGCATGACTCAGATCAGGGAGTGTGCGCGTCGCCTCACCCAGTGGGCCAAGTCGACTGCGACGTCGGTCATCATGACGGGGCACGTGACAAAGGGTGGGGAGATAGCCGGTCCGAGAGTTCTCGAGCACGTCGTTGACGTCGTACTCTACCTCGAAGGAGACCCGGTAAGCTCGTTCAGGCTGCTCAGGTCGGTCAAGAACCGCTTCGGCTCCACGAACGAAGTCGGGGTATTCGAAATGAGCGAGACGGGCATGAGAGATGTGAAAGACCCGTCCGCCCAGCTTCTTTCGCAGCACTCCGCCGGCTCCATTGGCTCGGTCATCGTTCCGGCACTTGAGGGCACGCGAACGATCCTTGTGGAACTGCAGGCGCTGACCAATCCATCCCTGCTCCCGACGCCGCGCCGTGTGACTTCAGGCGTGGACTACAACAGGCTGCTGCTGGTCTGTGCCGTGCTGACCCGCAGAGCCGGGATATCGCTGTCCAGCCAGGACGTAATTGTGAACGTCACCGGCGGAGTCAGGGTAGCCGAGCCCGCAGCAGACCTGGCGATAGCGTTGGCGATTGTCTCTTCAGTTCGCGACGTTCCTGTAAACGCAGGGACAGCCGCCTTTGGAGAACTGGGACTGGGAGGTGAGGTACGGTCCGTGTCCCAGCCCGCCAGGAGAGTCCAGGAGGTTGGACGACTCGGTCTGTCTAGCTGCGTCGTGCCGGCAGGGGCCACTCTCGACAGTCCAGTTCGTTCGATCGAGCTAGTCCGGGCTGAGACTTTAAGACAGGCAATCACAGGCTCTATGTCTGGAGTGCGATCGAAGCCTCCGGTCAGCGTGATCTGAGGGCTCGGGAGGCCGATAAGCTGAAAGCAGCATACTTCCAGTGCATAGGTGGGGCCAGCGGAGACATGGTCCTGGGCGCCGTCGTAGATGCCGGTGTGCCTCTCGACGTAGTCACAGGTGCTCTGAACTCGATGAACGTGGGCGGGGTCGAACTCAGTGTCGAACAGGCCCAGCGCGGCGGAGTAGTCGGCACGCACGTGAGGGTGGATCTCGACGACGAGGCCCGGAAATCACACAGATTCGACGACTTCATTGCCGCCGTTCAATCCTCAACTCTTTCTGACCGCGTCAAAGAGCAATCGACTGATGTATTCAATCGAATGGCCGATGCCGAGGCAAGGGTACATCGAACGTCAACCGAGCACCTGCATCTGCATGAACTGGGTACCCTCGATACCCTGGTGGACGTTGTAGGCGGCATAGTAGGCCTCGAACACCTCGGAGTGGAACGTGTCTTCTCGTCGCCGTTTCCCATGGGGACTGGCGTGTTCAGGAGCGCTCATGGAATTCTTCCAGTTCCATCGCCGGCCACGTCGGCGCTGTTTGCGATGGCTGACGCGCCGCTCGTTCCTGCACCGAACAACCCGGTCAGGACAGGCGAGATGGTGACGCCGACCGGCGCGGGCATCATCACCACGCTCGCCGAGTTTCGCCAGCCTCGCATGGCCATGCAGGCACAGGGGTACGGCCTTGGGACCAGGGATCCCGATGAGTATCCGAATGTCCTGGGCATCTGGGTCGGGGAGGCTGCAGAGGATGAACGTAGCGGCAGCCTGTCACTCCTCGAAACTAACCTGGATGACTCCACTGGCGAAGTGCTTGGGTACGTCCAGGAACGCCTGCTCGAACTGGGTGCGAGGGACGTGTGGTTCATCCCAATCCAGATGAAGAAGAACAGGCCAGCAACCATGCTGTGCGCGATCGTCGACGAGCGTACAGAGAGTCAGGCCGCCGATCTGATTATGCGCGAGACGACCACTCTGGGTGTGAGGGTGCGGCCAATCGAACGATACGAGGCTGAACGCGACATTAGGCGAGTTGAGACCCCACTGGGCAGAGCGGCAGTCAAAGTTAAGATCCTCGATGGAGAAACAGTGGCCGTCAGTCCCGAATACGAGGACTGCCGAAGGATAGCGGCAGAGCTCGGCCTTACTCTGAGCGACGTTTTCCGCACCGTCCAGCGCGCGGCGGAAGACCAGCTATTGACCCCCAAACCGACCCTGCCCTAAAGTCATACGACGCAGGTAGCAGGCCCCAGTGGCGCAATCGGCAGCGCACCCGACTTGTAATCGGGAGGTTGGTGGGTTCGAATCCCCCCTGGGGCTCTCCCTTCGCAATTCTGCCTCCTCCGGCTTTTCTTGGATTGCAAAAGTTCGCTATGCTAAACTACTTTGGATTAGCCGTGGACGGGTGGGTGAGTGGTTAATACCACCAGACTGTAAATCTGGCGCCCGGAAGGGCTACGGGGGTTCGAATCCCTCCCCGTCCACCATTTAGACAGGTTTCTGATCGCCAAATAAGGATCGGGCCCACATAGCTCAGGAGGTAGAGCGCGTTCTTGGTAAGAACGAGGTCAGCAGTTCGAGTCTGCTTGTGGGCTCCAGATAACGGAGGAATGAGGATTAATGGCTAAGCAGAGGTTTGAGCGGACGAAGCCCCACGTTAACGTCGGCACTATTGGTCACGTTGACCACGGCAAGACGACCCTGACGGCTGCAATAACCAAGGTGTTGGCGTCGGCCGGAATGGCTGACTTCCGTCCTTTTGACTCTATCGATAACGCTCCTGAAGAGCGGGAACGTGGAGTCACGATCGCGATCCAGCACGTTGAGTATGAGACCGACACGCGTCACTACGCGCACGTCGACTGCCCGGGTCACGCCGACTACATCAAGAACATGATCACTGGTGCAGCCCAGATGGACGGCGCCATCCTGGTCGTTAGCGCCCCCGACGGCCCTATGCCGCAGACTCGTGAGCACATCCTGCTCGCTCGCCAGGTTGAAGTGCCTGCGATCGTCGTCGCTCTCAACAAGGTTGACGCGATGGAAGACGAGGAGCTCCTCGAGCTCGTCGAGCTGGAAATGCGCGAGCTGCTCTCTGAGTACGGCTTCCCGGGCGACGACATTCCGATCGTCAGGGTCAGCGCACTCAACGCCCTCGAGACCGAAGACAACTCTCGCGAGGGTGAGTGGGCCAGCGGCATCTGGGAACTGATGGAAGCAGTCGATGACTACATCCCCGTTCCTGAGCGCCCGAGAGATCTCGACTTCCTGATGCCTATCGAGGACGTGTTCGGCATTAAGGGCCGTGGCACCGTTGTCACCGGTCGTGTCGAGCGCGGTATCGTCAAGATGGGCGACACCATCGATATCGTGGGAATCAAGGAGACCACCAGCACCGTGGTAACCGGTGTTGAGATGTTCCACAAGATTCTGGACTCCGGTGAGCCGGGAGACGCTGTCGGCGTCCTGCTGCGAGGTGTCGACCGCGACGCCATCGAGCGAGGCCAGGTCCTGGTCGCGCCCGGAAGCATGACCCCTCACCGCGAGTACGAAGCACAGGTCTACGTGCTCAGCAAGGACGAGGGCGGGAGGCACACGCCGTTCTTCAACGGCTACAAGCCCCAGTTCTACATCAGGACCACCGACGTAACCGGCGAGATCCAACTGCCGGACGGCGTCGAAATGGTGATGCCTGGCGACAACATCGAGATGAACATCAAGCTCATCACGCCTGTGGCACTCGAAGAGCAGCTCAGGTTCGCCGTTCGCGAGGGCGGCAGGACAGTTGGGTCCGGAGTCATCACGAAGATTCTCGACTAGTCCAGGCAGTCACATCGATTGAATCCGCGCCCTCTCGCTGATCGCTCAGATCGGGAGAGGGCGACGGGGTAGGAACCCCTACCAGCCGAAAGAACCTTCAGGAACCGATGGCCTCAATATGGGCATCGGTCGTTGTCTTTAGCTGGTTGGAGTAGGGAGCAGATACAGATGGCCCGTCGGGGAGAAGCCAGAATTCTCGTAACGCTCGGCTGCACCACCTGCAGAGAGCGGACTTACAACTCCAGCAAGAATCGCCGGAACGATCCGCAGCGCCTGGAGCTGATGAAGTTCTGCCCGCGGTGCCGGGAGCACGTGCTGCACCGAGAGGTGAGGTAGTCGTGGCTCGCGACCCAGGCGTAACACGCAGAGTCGGAGGCGAGGTCGCCCGCCGCGCCTTTAGCGTTCGAATGATCGGCGAGATCGTAGGCGAGCTCCGCCGGGTCACCTGGCCCACCAAGGAGGAAACCCTACGGCTCAGCATAATGGTAATTTCGGTGGCCGCTGCAATTGGTGCATTCCTCGGTTTGGTGGATCTGGGTTTTGCCCGAATAATGGGGATACTGCTGGGGAATTGAGCCAATGACGACTCAGATCACACACTCCGACCCCGAGGTCCGCTGGTACATCATCCACGCCTATTCAGGCCAGGAAAAGCGGGTCAAGGACAATCTTGAACAGCGCATCAAGACTATGGACATGCAGGATAAGATCCTGCAGGTCGTGGTGCCGACCGAAGATGAAATGGAGATCAAGGGCGGCCAGCGCAAGGCTGTTCCTCGCACAATCTTCCCTGGCTACATTCTCGTTCAGATGAGAATGGACGACCAGAGCTGGTTCGTAGTCCGCAATACCCCGGGAGTTACCGGCTTCGTTTCTGCAGAGGACGAAAGCGAGAATCGGCCCAAGCCTGTCCCTCTCGAGGAGCGAGAGGTCGAGACCATTCTCAGGCAGATCGAGACCGACATCCCAAGACCGCGAATCGGGTTGGAGAAAGGCCAGAGTGTCCGGATCACCGACGGCCCCTTCGTGGACTTCATGGGTACTGTCGACGAGGTGTCCCAGGAACGGGCGAAGGTCAAGGTACTCGTGTCGTTCTTCGGACGTGAGACCCCAGTCGAGCTCGACTTCCTCCAGGTCGAACGCGCATAGCTGCTAATCCATCGCTGAAACAGTAATCTTCACAGGAACAGAAACTTGGCCAAGAAAGTACGCGCACTCATAAAGCTCCAGATCGAAGGCGGAAGGGCAAGCCCCGCTCCTCCTGTAGGTCCCGCACTCGGACAGCACGGCGTCAACATCATGGCGTTCGTCAAGGAATACAACGAGCGGACGTCTCAGAACGCCGGGACCATCGTGCCGGTGGAGCTGACGGTCTTCGAAGACCGCTCGTTTTCTTTTATCACCAAGAGCCCTCCGGCCGCTGAGCTGCTTCGAAAGGCCGCAGGGGTAGACAAGGGTAGTGGCAACCCAAAGGCCGAGCCCTTGCCAGTCACCGTTACGCGTGACCAGATAAGGGAGATTGCCGAGGTCAAGATCAGCGACCTCAACGCGGCTGACATCGAGGGTGCGATGCGGATCATCGAAGGTACTGCCCGCAGCATGGGACTCCGGGTCGGCTGATCGACTCGCTCAGAAACACATCCGACTAATCACGAGGACTTACAGCACATGGCCACTAGAGGAAAGCGATACAACGAGGCTGTCGGCCTGTTAGATCGCGACGCAAGGTACACCCCACAGGAAGCTGTCGAGATAGCCAAGAAGACGGCCAACGCCAAGTTCGACGAGACTATAGAACTGCACATCCGCACTGGGGCTGATCCTCGCTACGCCGATCAGATGGTGCGCGGTGTCGCGGTATTGCCCCACGGTGTTGGCAAGCCGGTTCGAGTTCTCGTGTTCTGCCAGGGTGAGGCTGAGACCATTGCTCGTGAGGCTGGTGCTGACCACGTGGGAAGCGACGAGCTGATCCGCGAGATCGAAAATGGCTTCCTGGACTTCGACGTCTCCATCGCCACCCCGGACATGATGGGTCGTGTCGGTCGGCTGGGCCGAATTCTCGGACGCCGGGGCTTGATGCCCAATCCCAGGACCGGGACGGTAGTCCAGCAGGATGGTATTCCCCAGGCGATCTCAGACGCAAAGAAGGGCAGGGTGGAATTCCGTCTCGACAGGACCGGCCTGATCCACGTACCGATTGGCAAGGCCAGCTTCGACGACGAACTACTCATGGACAACCTCGTCACCCTCGTCGACAACGTGATGCGGTCACGACCGAGCGGCGTCCGGGGACAGTTCCTGCGGGCCGCCTTTCTCACCGCCACCATGGGCCCCAGCGTGCCCGTAGACGTTGAAAGGCTTTCTGACCTTCGGATAGAATAGTTTCATCGCTTGCCGGAAGTGGACGAGAGTTAAGCTCTCTGAATTCCACACTGAAAGGCAAGCGCAGTAAGAACATAACAATCGCCAGAGACAGCGGGTTCCCGAAAGGGACTAAGACACCAGCCCGCCGAGGCCGCACAGAAGTGCAATCATGAAAACGATTGACGTGCCCTGTGCCTCTGGCTCAGGGCATTTGTATTTTGTAGGGAGAGATAGCTGAAGTGCCGACACAAGCTAAAGTCGAAGCGGTGAACAGTCTCGCCGAGAAGTTCGAAAAGAGCGGGATCGTCATTACGACGAATTACGCCGGCCTCCCAGTTGATGAGATGACGGAGTTGAGGCGTGCCCTTCGCGAGGCCGGCGTCGAATACCGTATCATCAAGAACACTCTTGCATTCCTCGCGGCTGACCAGGCCGGCCGTCCGGCGGTCAAGGACGTGATAGACGGCCCAACTGGAATCGCCTTCGGCTATGGTGAGCCGACCGAGCCCGCCAAAGCCCTGAACAGCTATATCCGAGCCAACAGGTCTGCGCTCACTATCCAGGGCGGCGAACTTGACGGACAAGCTCTTTCAAGCGAGGATGTCCAGAGACTTGCCGACCTGCCCTCACGGGACGAACTTGTCGCAACGATGCTGATGAGGATGAACGCCCCCATCAGCGGCCTCGTCAATGTACTGAACGGTCCGCTTGCCGGACTTGCGAGGGTCCTTCAGGGCCATATCGACAGTATGCAGGGACAGGAAGCATAGATATAACCGGCTTAACCGAACGGAGAATGGCAGCACACGGAGGTAAAAGGTAATGGCGCTCACGAAGGATGAACTGATAGACGAAATCAAGGGACTGTCGGTGCTCGAACTGGCGGATCTGGTCAAGGCTCTCGAGGAAGAATTCGGCGTCAGCGCCGCGGCCCCGGTCCAGATGGCCACCGTCGCGGGCGTTGCTGGCACTGCTGAGGCTGCTGCCGATGCAGAAGAGCAGACCGAGTTCAACGTGACCCTTAAGGAGATCGGCCCCAACAAGATCCAGGTCATCAAGGCCGTCCGCGAGGTCACCACTCTCGGACTCAAGGAAGCCAAGGACCTGGTCGAGAGCGCGCCTGCCGCGGTCAAGGAAGCCATTCCGAAAGAAGAAGCCGACTCCCTCAAGGACAAGCTGGAAGAGGCAGGAGCCGTCGTAGAAGTCGGCTAGCCTGAGCCAGTTCTATCCGGGCAGAAGATAAGAAGAAGAGGCCCGCGCCGCCACGGCGCGGGCCTCTCTAGTTCAATCCAGCTACCTGATTTAGGTACAGCTACCCCAGGTACGGAATCGTCTGGGGTCCCTCGGGGATCACACACAGACTCGCGTACGGCCCTGCTGCATCCAGCCTGTCGTAAATGGCCCTCTCGACATCGTCCACCGGTTCCAAATGTGCCTGGCGTACTTCTGCATCATCCAGGCAGCCGGACTTGATCAACACCTTCGCCTTCATCTGAATCTGGGCCTGGATCTGCACCTGCCACTGGTCGTGAATGTTATGGCCTTTCGTGCGGATCATGTCCAGGAGCTCCTCGGGGCTATTCCTGGACCTCAGCAGTCTGCTGTACTCGCCGTGTGCAGGCACGCCGTCTGAGCATTCAGCCGCACAGATAATTGTCCCACCAGGCTTCACGACCTGCGCCGCCGCAGACATGCCCTTCACAGACTGGTACAGGTTCATGTCGAGCGGGTAACCGCTGTTGGTCGTCACGACCACGTCGAACGGCTCGTCTACCTTCTGCATGGCCACAGACTTCCCAAACCTGCTGGCCGCGCGATGCGCCGTTCGCAGATCGCCCGCGTAGACGCTTGTGATCTGATGGTCCCGGTTCAGAGTGACCTCCACAGAGAAGTCCACTCCCGTATTCTCAGCGATCTCCC
The DNA here is from genome assembly GCA_964537915.1 of uncultured Dehalococcoidia bacterium. Taxonomy (GTDB): domain Bacteria; phylum Chloroflexota; class Dehalococcoidia; order Lucifugimonadales; family UBA1123; genus VXRN01. The sequence goes on along the minus strand of CAZIDM010000012.1, from coordinate 3,518 downwards.
TGATTGCGTCATGAATTGGGTTGCCGACGGTCGCCCCCCAGGTGGCGTTCGGGTGCCCGATCATACTGGCGTTGTGCAGCAGCATTGTCGTGTCGAATGCCGCGAGTCCCGGTGCGACCATCTTGGGACCGCCCGAAAACCCCGCAAAGAAGTGAGGCTCCACGAACCCAAGCGTTATCCTGACGTCCGCCTCTGTCCACAGCCGGTTGAGCAGGATAGGGATGCCGCCCGCCGTTTCTCCCACGTTGACAACGCCGGACGTGTCTAAGGCGTCATGGTTTACGACCGTATATCGCGCCACGATTTCAGAGCCCAGCATCTCCCTGAGTTCGCCGCACGAGTTAGGCCTGTGTGTTCCTGTTGCGATGAGAATGACAATGTTCTCGTCGGGGACGTGCCTCAACTCCTCCAGGACCACAGGCAGCACTGTGCTGGAAGGCATGGGACGAGTGATGTCGCAAACCGAGATGGCCACGATGTCCGTCGATCCCGCTATCCTGCGGAGTGGCGGGACGCCTCCCACAGGGTCCCGCAGGGACGTTCTAATCGCGCCGTACTGGTCGGGCAGGCCCGGGAGGTACTGAGGCTGTACAACTGTCGTCCGACGCTCTGGGACGTCTATGACCAGACCGCTGCGACCGTAAGCCAGCCGTACATTCAACGTGCCAACTCAGCCCAGACCGTCCAGACCTCCCGCTCGTACGGCAGCCCTCTGCGATCGATCCTCATCTGAGGCTGTCTCACCGTTCGCCGGGGAGACTGCCTGCGTACCCAGCCTTCAGGCCCCTTCAGCGTCGACTCAACAGTCGTCACACCGTCGATGTAGTAGTGCATGGGGATGACGATCTTGGGGTCGAGTGTGTCGACCACCGAATCTACCTCGTCGAAGGTCAGGAGATGGCACGAATCATCAGCTGGCGTCATCAGAACGTCCACCTTGCCAAGCTGCCGGACAACGTCGTCTGGAATGTCGTGCCTGTTGTCTCCAATGTGACAGAACCTGACGCCCTCATGTTCGACGAGAAAGATCACGTTGGCCAGTCCAGCCCGCCCCGACGACCCTGAGTGCAGGTCGCGTATGCCCGTAACGGCCGTGTTGCCTACCTGGCGCGCGCCGGCATCCAACATCACCGGTGTACCAACCGGCAGAGCCTCAATTGCGTTGTGATCGAAATGGTCATGAGTCACAGCGACCAGATCGACCTCCAGGGGAGGGAATGACTTGAGAAACCAGTAGTTCTCGTCGTCGTTGCCGAAAGGGTCGATCAGCACCTTTTCTCCGGACTGGTCCTCGAAGAGAAAGGCGGAGTGTCCCAGGTACGTTACCGACATCGGCTACAGGTCCTTTCGGAGCAGCGTCTCGCACAGGTGGGCAGCGTCCACGAGGTCTGGAATGGTCACGTACTCGCGAACCGTATGCATGCCGTGGTCCGCCATGCCGACCACAACCGCGCTTATCTCGTTCAGCCTGAACACATTGCCGTCCGTCCCGCCGCCTGATGGCTGGAGGGTCGGCGTAAGGCCGAGAGACTCCAGCGCGCCCTTCACTCTGTCCAGAGCAGGGTCGTCTGCCTCAAGGTTATACGCCACGAACTCAGTGTGGAGGTGGCAGTCGATCTCGGCCTCGGGGAACATCTCCCTGACCTCGTTGACAGCCTCATCGACCTGGATGCGTATGCTGTCCAGTGACTCGATGTTCCGGCTGCGGAACTCGCCGTGGACCGTTGTAGACTCGGGGACCGCATTTCGCACCGTCCCGCCCTCTATCGTACCGACGTTGAACGTCGTCTCATCGTCGATACGACCCTGCGGAAGTCGCGTTATCAGTTCGGCGGCGATGCGTATCGCCGACAGCCCCTTTTCGGGCTCCACGCCGGCATGGGCGGCCCTTCCCGTGATCTCGATGTCGAGCCCGATGTACTCAGGGCTCGAAGACGTGATCTGGCTGGGAGGCCCCTCGCCATCGAAGACGACCGCTTCTTTGCCGCTCAGGAGGGAGAAGTCCATGTTGCGAGCGCCGACCAGCCCTATCTCCTCTTCGCGTGTAAATGCCACCTCGACGGCGTTGTACTCGACGCCGTCTTCCAGGATCGACTCCAGGGCTTCAACTATTGCAGTAACTCCCGCCTTGCAGTCACCTCCCAGTATGGTCGTACCGTCCGTATGGATTCGATCCCCGTCAACCAGGGGTTGAATGCCTCGTCCCGGCTCGACCGTGTCCATGTGGGCCGAAAGAATGATCGGGTCTTCCCGGCCGTCGCTGGCGACGACGTTCCCGTAATCGTCTCTCACGACCTGGAATCCGAAACCCTCAAGCTTGGCTATCAGATACTGAGCGACCTCCTCCTCTTCGCCCGAGGGGCTGTCGATGCTCGCGAGTTCGCAGAAAGTCTCCACTAGCCTGTCACGTCTTATCATTGTGTGTCCTCATGTCTGGTTGAATGCAATTGTACCGCGTCAATTGTATTGTGCGGCTTTCCGCTGTCAAGCCGCCCGCTGAATGGTGAACGATCTCGTCCCACAAGAGGGTTGACGAGTTTGGAACACGTGTGCTAAGTTCCAGATCGCGAGGTTGATCGAACTCCAGGCCATCGAATCTCGTTTTCCAATCCAGATTGAATAAGACCACACCGGGCACATGAGCGAATATACCAAGCCAAGCTACACACCGACTATCCACGATATGCCAGCCGGAGAGAAGCCCCGCGAACGGCTTCGCGACAATGGCCCCGGCAGCCTGTCCAATGGCGAGCTAATCGCGATTCTCCTCAGGGATGGTACTAGAGGCGAGAACGTGCTCGCTCTATCGAGCCGCATGCTGTCTGAGTTGGACGGACTTCAGGGGCTCTCCAGGACGAACCTTGAAGAGATCTGCCAGTTCCACGGTATCGGCCCCGCGAAGGCCAGTCAGGTGATCGCCGCGATCGAACTGGGCCGTCGTACCGCGAGTCTCGTACCGGATGCCAGGCCGGTCATCACTTGTGCCGACGACATCAAGAACCTGGTAGGTGCGGAGATGGCCGCCCTCGACCAGGAACAGCTCAGAGTCTTTCTGCTCAACAACAAGCATCAGGTCGTCGGCGTGGACACCGTGTACCAGGGTACTGTGAACTCGGCCTCGATCAGGGTCTCCGAGATCCTCAGGCCAGCCATTCGACGAAACTGTCCGGCCATCCTGGTGGTACACAACCATCCCTCTGGCGACCCGACACCGAGTCCAGAGGATATACTGGTTACGCGTCGATTGAACCAGAGCGCCGAGATCATGGATATCGACCTGCTCGACCACATAGTTGTCGGCCACCCGGACGTTGTTAGCATGAAGTCGAGGCACCTGGGATTCTGATAAGTACTGGAGGGGAACATGAGCGAGAGGCACCTTGGAGACGTCGGCACCGAGATGAAGTGGGAAGACGACCACGTAATGACCTGGGACCTTGTTCTCGAACCCGGGCAGTCCAGTGACTGGCACCAGCACACCCGGCCCTACGTGTTCATCGTCACACGTCCCGGCAGAC
>CAZIDM010000011.1:0-75523 GCA_964537915.1 uncultured Dehalococcoidia bacterium | reverse complement strand
GGACTCGAACCTACGACCAATCGGTTAACAGCCGACCGCTCTACCACTGAGCTACTGCGGAGCGTTTGAAGGGAAGTGGCACTAGACGGCCACAGAGATATGATAGCACCAGCCAAACGCTGGACTCAAGATTCTTTACACTTCCCCAGTCTGGACTTAATCCAGTCGCGGCCGCGCCCAGTCTTCAAGAATTTCTCTCGGATCATCGCCTCCCCACGTGTGGGAAATTCCTGGCAAAACAACAGACGCCAAGGGCCGCGACCGCGTGTGTACCTAGACTCGCCTGAGTTGTGTTGCCTTACACGTTCGTCGATGTCCTTTGTATGGCCAGTGTACAGTCTGCCTGACGACAAACTCTTCAGAACATACACATAGAACGGCATCTGAGTTGTCCCGCTAGGTGTCGCTGCCGACGAGCTACTCCTGGGCTTCTTCGCAGTTTACCTGCCAGTTGATGCCGAACTTGTCGGTGCAGGCTCCGAAGTAGGAGCCCCAGAACATCTTCTGCATCTCCATGGATACGGAGCCGCCGTCTGACAGCTTCCCGAAGAGATCGTCGGACTCTTCGCGCGTGGTTGTGCTGATGCTGATCGAGAAGTTGTTACCCTTCTTGTGGTCCTGGCCGAACGTGGAGGGCACATCGCTGCCCATGAGGACGCTCGATCCGATCGGCAGCGAAACGTGCATGACGTTGTCGAGTTCGGCCTCTGGCATGGGAAAGTCGGACGGCCCGTTTCGGAACGTCTCCATGACCATGAACTCACCGCCGAAGACGGAGCGGTAGTGCTCGAATGCCTCACGGCAGTTGCCGTCGAAGCTCAGGTATGTGCTGAGTGTCATATCTTCTCCCTATGAAGTCTGAAATTGCTGGTTGTGTCACCTATCGTAGCGACGGCCTGAACGTTGGGCTATGAGATTATGGGTTTTCAGAAGGCGAAAAATCCCTGGAGCAGCGGCCGCAAGGTGCCGTCTGCCGGTGTGCTATAGTCTGCCCATTCGAGCAGAGTGCCAGGAGGTGCGAATATGGGAGACAGCCGACTTGCTATTGATGGTGGGACACCTGTTGTCTCGGAACCGCTGCCGGATGGGGTGTCCGGGCCGAGCGTCATCGGCGACGAGGAGATAGCGGCGGTCGGTGACGTCCTCAGGAGCCAGAACCTGTTTCGCTATCCCAAGGAGCAGAGCGAGGCGGCGAAGTTCGAGGAGGAAGTGGCGGAGTACCTGGGCGTCGAATACGCGCTGATGGTCAACTCCGGCACCAGCGCGCTCACCAGTGCGCTGATAGGCGTGGGAGTCGGGCCGGGAGACGAGGTCATCGTTCCAGGGTACACGTACATCGCCACTGCCGCGGCGGTGATGGCGACCGGCGCCGTGCCGGTGATCGCGGAGGTCGATGAGTCGCTTGGACTCGACCCGCAGGACATCGAGCGAAAAGTCACTCCGTACACCAGGGCAGTCGTGCCCGTTCACATGCGGGGAGTGCCGGCGCGAATCGACGACATCATGGCGGTCGCCCGCAAGCACGGTCTGAAGGTGGTGGAAGACTGCTGCCAGTGCGTAGGCGGAGCGTACATGGGGCGCAGCGTAGGCACCTACGGCGATGTCGGCGCGTGGAGCCTGAACTACTACAAGACGATCTCCTCCGGCGAGGGTGGTCTGGTGTTCACCAACGACCGGGACATATACGAGCGCGCCTGTTTCTCCTCTGACCCGGGTCTGCCCATGTGGACCAACAGCGATGAAGACATCGAGTGGCAGAACGAGCCGTTCCCCAGGCACACGTATCGTCCGAGCGAGGTTCTGGCTGCCGTGGTGAGGGTGCAGCTATCGAAGCTGGACGACATCCTCGAACACCAGCGTTCGCTCAAGCAGGCATTTCTCGATGGTCTGGAGGAGGCGAAGGGATACCGTCTTCAGCACGTGGACGATCCCGCCGGAGACACGGGGGTGTCGGCCTCTGTCATCGTTCATAACAAGGAGCTGGCCATCGGGTACGCACACGCGCTGAACGCCGAGGGTGTGAATGCGGCCACCGTGTACAACGACGGCTTCCCGGACAGGCATATCTACACGTACTGGGACTCGATACTGGAGAAGCGATCGCACCACCCGTCCGGGTATCCGTGGGGCGACCCGAACTACAAGGGGAACGTCGAGTACTCGAAGGACATGTGCCCTCAGACGCTGGACATCCTGGGGCGCAGCATCCGGTTCGACTTCAATATGAACATGACAGTCGAGCACGCAAGGCTCATGGCCGAGGCCCTGAACAAGGTGGACGCAGCCGTGGGCGGGTAGATCGAGGGCGAAGTTTGCCCCACGCCCCCCTGGATTCCGGCCTCCGCCGGAACGACGAGTGCAGGCCGCCAGCCAGTACCAAACAGGCCAGTGACTGGAACAGATAGGGGGCGACCATGAGGGTCGCCCCTACGTCCTTTAGAGCCTTACCTGTACTGGTCGATGCCGACGGTGGTGATGCCTTCGCCGGTGGGCATTATGAGAGTCTTGGCGCGGTCTGCGCCGACTACCACGATGTGCCAACGGTCGACGCTCTCGAGCAGCGGCACGGTGATGTCGAGCCGCTCCTTCTCGGTCAGATCTTTCAGCCAGCTCCACTGCTTGCCGACTCGCGCGTCGTCGATCGGCATATACTGGATCAGCTTGCCCAGGCTGTGGTTGGCGTGATAGTGGATGAACTGCTTGGCTTCCTGCTTGGAGAAACCCTGTCCGCCCACGGGTCGGGCGACGTCCGGGGGCATGAAGATCAGCCGCTCGGAGCCATTGGCCGAGCCGAGTCCCATGGTGCCGAACGTGCAGCCGTAGGCGATGTTCTTCAGCAGCGCTTCGGCCTGAGTGTTGCCCTGGTCCTGTACGTCCAACTCGCCGTCGGTGATGAACACGCTGACCGTGCTCTCATCGGCGCCGTATCCCTGGTCGACGTGGAGAGGCTGCCAGGGGCTCATCTCCTCGTTCTCAGCGATGCAGTGGACGAACTTGCGGGTTGTGCCGATGGTGTCCATGTCCATCTGGCCCGGGTACCAGTAGCCCAGGTTGCGCAGGCACAGCGAGAAGGCGCGACCGATGGTGATGTTCACCTCGTTGTCGCGGCCTGGGCCGAGTCCTGAGCGCGGGTTGATGCCCAGCTCCTGGGCGATCGGGCCGTTGACCACCAGCATTGGCGCATGCGGGCTGGTGGACATCAGCAGCGACTTTCCTCCGTGCGAGCCGACCTCGGAGAGCGCCTTGACCGCCGCAATGATGACGGGCATCTGCTCAGGCTTCGCACCGGCCATCGCGGCGTTGATGGCAATCTTCTCGACCGTGGCGAGGCCAAAGCCGGGCGGCATGTCGCATACCAGATCGTCCCTGTCGAGTCCTGTACCGTCTATGAGTTCGGCGACGGCCTCGGGCGTGGGAGGATGCAGGACGAGCGAGTCTCCCCAGTCTCGCATCAGCCACTGCTCGTTCATCCTCAGGATGGCGTCCCACCTGTCCTCGCCCTCGAATCGCTCGATGGCCGTGGTGGTGTCGCGTTCCCTGCGCGCGTGACCCTGGTTGACTGTGAGTACCTCGACAATTTCGTCGAACACGGCCTCGGTCTGGCTGATGCACAGGTCCGGGGCGAGGTTCCTGTAGATACGGGGGACTATGACGAACTGGAGGTCGGGCATCGCGAAAGCGCGGGAGCTAGCGATGGCGTCCTCTTCAAATCGTCCGGATACGATCGGGATGGCGGGCTTACCCGTCTTCTCGATCTCAATCATGTCGTGGACCATCCACGACGCGCACGTCCCTCAATCGGCTGTGGCGCCGATGACGACGTCACACTCCCTTGCTGCCTGCTGGACTATCGGCGGCGGTGTCGGGTAGTTGCCGCCGGTGTAGAAGTTGACGGTTACGTTCTCGAACCGCTCCTTGAGCAACTCTCCGGTGCGGTTCAGGGCGAGGTCGCCGCCGTGGGTGCCGCTCCAGATAAGCCCGACGATCTTGTTGTCGAGCGAGTCCGGTCTGGGGCTGATCGGAAGCGAGTTTATCAGGCCCCGCTGCTGTCCGATGGGGTTTAGGACTTCAAGAAGATGCATGACTGGAACCTCCTGTTGAACTGTTGCTGGTGTTCGGTGGCCGTTCGTCCTGAGCTTGTCGAAGGACGAACGAATGTGATGGTTATATCCCGCGCCAGTAGCGTTTGCCTTCGAGCCTGACGAAGCGGCCGATGTGACGGTCGGGGTGGAAGTGGCCGGCGGCGACTACCATCTCCTCGCGTTCGGCGCGGTCCATGAACGCCTTCCTGGAGCGCCGCGTATCGTCAGGGCTGGTGTCGACGAAGGCGCACCAGTCGGGCTCGTAGATCTGCACCGGGTTATGGATCAGGTCGCCGACGATCGCTGCCCTCGCCCCGTTCGAGCTGATAAGTATCACCTGGTGTCCGGGCGTGTGCCCCGGCGTCTCCAGGGTGGTGATCTCGTCGGTCACGTTGTGGCCGTCGTCGATGAACTCGATCAGGCCGAGCTCGTCCAGCGGGATGACGTTCTGGGAAATGTGGGGAGCGTCCGGCAGCACCTCGGGCTGCATGAAGTGCTCCCAGTCCTTGCGGGGGCCGAGGTATCGCGCATTGGGAAAGTACGGCCTGGCCGCGTCGCCTGAGCTGTCGACGTTCCAGCCGACATGGTCGGGATGAAGGTGGGTGTGGAGTACGACGTCGATCTCGCCCGCGCTGGTTCCGGCTTCACTGAGCGCGCCGAGCAGGTTGCCGGTGCGGTTCTCAAGGTGCGCGTGCGGTCCGGGGCCCATGCCGGTGTCGACGAGTATGGTCTGACCTCCCGACCTTACGAAGAAGCTGCCGTAGTAGAGCTGGAGCAGGCCGTTTTCCAGCACCTCGTCCTCGTACGGCTCCCACGCCTCTCGGGGCTGGTCCCTGATGAAGATCGTGGGGTCGCGCGGGGGCGGAACCATGTCCAGCACCGCGACTATCTCGACGTTTCCGACTCGGATCATGTCAGTCATGTGTCATCTATCCTTGCGTTACGTTGTGGAGACCCAGTGGGCTACAGAGCGGTCTGGATGGCTACTCGCCAAGCTCGAATGTCTTGCGCCACACTCCAGGCGACTCAGGGAGATGGATCATCGCCTCGCGCATCCGGGCGTTGTCTGGATGCGCCGTCTGCTGGGCGAGCCAGTCCTGGCCCTTGGAGACCTCGGTGTGGTCGAACTCGTACATCGTCAGGTATGCAGGCGTGCCGGTGACCGCAGTGTAGCGCCGTCCTCTCCTCACGCCCTGCACGGTCTCGTAGTTTGGAACGTAGACGGTGTCGTACCAGCGGTTCCACTCGTCTTCGGTCTCTGCGGGAATGTCCATCCTGCCGATCTGGAGCGCGGGGGCCATCGGGCTGGAAGCGATTTCGTCGGTCAGTTCCGACGGGTGGATCATCTCGTACACGTTGCGGACATAGGTGGTGGCGATGAACTCGGGCGACATCCGCCTGGACCACTCTGTCGGATTGGACCTCACCCTGATGTACTCATCGGACTCCATCACGGCAGAGTTCTCAAGCTCGTAGACGGCGAGGTGCTTAGGTCCGCTCACCACGGCCTCGTAACGGGCCGCGCTGAGAATGCCCGGTATCGAGAGGCGTTCTTCGATGTGCTCCTCGTTGTACCAGCGGTTGAACTCGTCCTCAATGTCGTCCGGCACCTCGCACCAGACCATTAGCAGGCCGGTGCCCTTCTTGTTCGCCATTTTGCTCTCCTCCAGCCTCGATGGATCGTCTATAAGGCGGCGGCCTTCCGGGAAGGGAGGCCAGCTACGGGCGGATTGTATCACGCTTGGGTGTGTGGTCGGCCAAAACGAAAATACGCCAGCGACCCTGGGTGGCCGCTGGCGCACTGGATATACGTTGCCCTTGAGGGAAAGGGCGTTAGCCGGAGAACTTGACGTGCCTGAGCTTTGGAATGGTCATCGGCGTCAGGCGATAGTCTTCGATGTGGCCCTTGATCAGGACGTACTGCTCGCCCGTGTACCAGAGGGGCAGCAGGGGGGCGTCCTGGACGATCAGGTCCTCTGCCTGGTGGTAGAGCTCGACGCGCCGTTCGACGTCCGGCTCGGTGCGGGCCTGTTCGAGGATAGCGTCGAGTTCAGGATTCGAGTAGGAGGTATGATTCTGCTTGCTGTCGGTGTGGAACAGGATGTCCAGGAAGTCCTGAGGGTCGGGATAGTCGGCCTGCCAGCCGCTTCCGCCGAACGCCTGGAACTTGTTTGCGTTGAGGTCCTGGAGGTACGTGGCCCACTCGACCTGCTGGATCTCGACCTCGACGCCGAGCTCCTGCCTCCACATCTCGATTACGACTTCCATGTCGAGCCCGATTGAGCCGCCGGTGCCTGGCACGGTTACGACGATCCTTGGCCTCGTCTCGGCATCCGGGTAGTTCGATTCACTCAGGAGCTGTCTTGCAAGGTCTGGATCGTATTCAAGACCCACAAGGTCTGCGTTGTAACCGGGGAAGCCGGGCGGAAGTACGCCGTACGCGGGCGTTACCAGTGTTGAAAGTACCTCGTTCGCGATGAGGTCCTTGTCGACGGCGTGAGTCAGCGCCTGCCTGAACTTCGTGTCGTCAAAAGGCGGCTCCGACGCGTTGAAACCGATGTAGAACGTGGTGAAGCTCGGGGGAGCTATAACGAGCTCCTTGTTCAGCGGTTCGTTGGGGTCCAGCACCCGGTCGAGTTCGAACAGGCCCACTCCGGTTATGTCGATCTCATCGTTCTCATACATCGCCATGGACTGGCCGCCAGCTAGGTTCATGATGACGGAGTCCAGGTGCGGGGGTTCCAGGTAGAAGTTCTCGTTTCGCTCCAGGACGATCCGCTCGCCCACGCGGTACTCGGCCAGCCTGAACGGGCCTGAGCCGTTTGGAGCGTCGGTCCAGCCGTCGCCGCCGGACTCCACGTTCTCCCTGTCGAGGACGTAAGCAGTGGGATAGGTCATCTTTGCCAGGAAGTACGCCTTGGGGGCATCGATCTCGATCTGCAGCGTGCGGTCGTCGATTACTCGTACCCCGGAGATGTCAGTAGAGTTGCCTTCGAGGACGTCTTCGATTCCGATGATGTCCCCCAGGTAGGTATCGGCAACAGGCGATGCCGTATCAGGGCTTGCGGCACGCTCCAGCGACCACTTGAAGTCGCTTGCGGTGATGGGCTTGCCGTCGTGGAACCTTGCATTTTCGCGAATGTAGAAGGTGTAGGTCTTGCCGTCATCGCTGATCTCCCACCTGTCGGCGACGTCAGGCACGAGTTGGAGGTCGGTGTTCAGCGCCACCAGGCCGCTGTAGATCTCGACGACCACGCCGGCCGACGTGGTGTCTCCGGACAGGTGAGGGTCCAGTGTCGGGGGATCTGACCACAGCCTGCGGAGCACGCCGCCAGTGCGCTCCTCGATTTCCTGCTGCTCCTCGACCCCGGTAGGGGCCTGGGCCGGAGCAGGCTGCTGGGTCGTGGCGGCTGCGGGGGCAGGTGTGGCCTCCGCCTGCTGCTGGGTTGCCGGGGCAGGTTGCGTCGTTTCCGTGGCGGGAGCCTCTGTCGGCGAAACGGCCGCTGTTTCAGGGGCCACCCCGCTCTCGTCATCCTCTCCGCATGCTACAGCGGCAACTGAGACCAGCGAGATCAGCGCTATCAGCAGTAGTACGATTCTTGTCATGTCAAATCCCTCTGCATGTACTGGAAAGCTCTGGAGTGTCCCGAAGGCGGGACTTCAGCGGCTGTCATTAGCTCTGGGCTCATCTTGCGCGCGCATATCGCAGGGAGCCCCTCACGTCCATTGAATTCACCGGCGGTTGGACTGTTCGTAAGGTACAACGCAACGCTTCCCAGTTAGGTTATTAAGGCATTAACAGACTATATGAGTATGGGGCTGGGTTTCCAATGGGTCGGGAGGCAAGAAAACGTCGACTTACCCACGATCTGTCCTCAATATGGCGAACGACATACCCTTGTCAGGACTGTGCCCTGCTGTGAGATGGGGACGTCTAACGTCTGTAGGTACAGCGAAGAAGGAGTGTGAGGGGTGGTGGGCGGTACTGGATTTGAACCAGTGACCTCTGCGATGTCAACGCAGCGCTCTAGGCCTCTGAGCTAACCGCCCGGGGGGTGCTTCGGCAGGTTTCAAGTCTAGCAAGCGTACTAGACACGGTCAAGAAATGACGGTCTCGGGGCAGGGCCTTTTCGTTTTCCCCTCGTCGCAAGTCTCTCGTTCGCCCTGTTGAAAATCCGCCGTGGCGGGAGCTTGTCGAAGGGCCGCCCATTCATGGTTCGACAAGCTCACCACGAACGAGCCACTCCAGTGACACTCAATAATGAAAAGGCCCTGGGTCTCGGGGAAAGAAAGGGGCGGACCCTATCAGCGAGTCCGCCCCTGGTTATGCAGTCGATGGCGGCCATTGGCCGCCCTGCCCTGTAGGGCTAATCGTCGTCGTCGGACGGCATCTCGACGGCCATCTCGTCCATCACGATCGGTTCCGGCTCAATGCGCTCGTCGCCGAAGTCGGGCTCGAATCCGGGCTCGTGCGTCATCAGGATAGGCTCCTGCCCGCTTGCGCCCGTAGTCATGATGCCCATTCCCCTGGTCGGAGCGTTGGCCTCCTCGATGCTGAGTCCGCTCACGCCCTCGTCCGTCAGGTTGAGCCTTGCAGGGATGAGACGTCCGATGATGACGTTCTCCTTGAGGCCGCGCAGGTGGTCCACCTGCCCGTTGACGGCCGACTCGGTCAGCACCCTCGTGGTCTCCTGGAAGGAGGCCGAGGCGAGGAAGCTGTCCATGTTGAGCGACGCCCTCGTGATGCCAAGCAGGACCGGAGTCGCGGTCGCGGGCTCTCCGCCTTCGGCGAGGACCTCCGCGTTGACCTCTTCGTACTGCTGCCGGTCCACGTATTCGCCTGGCAGCAGCTCCGTGTCTCCGGGATCGTCGATCTGCACCTTGCGCAGCATCTGGGAGATGATCAGCTCGACGTGCTTGTTGTGAATCGGCACGCCCTGGGAGCGGTACACCTTCTGCACCTCGTCGATGAGGTAGCGCTGGACGGCGTCCCTGCCCTGAATTCTCAGGATCTGCTGCGGGTTCTTGGGCCCGGAAGTCAGTGCCTGGCCTGCGGTTACGTTTTCGCCGGACCTGACGGCGATGCGCGCCGCGGCCGGTATGACGTACTCTCTCTGGTCCTCGTCGGTCCAGGTGATTGTGAGGACGTCGTCTTCGACAGACACGATACCCGACACGCGGGCCATGACGTCGCTGGCCATGAGCGCGAGGTCGTCTTCGTCCACCTCAGCTGAGCCGTCCGGTTCCGCGAGCACCTCGCCGAGACCCACAATGGAGCCATCGTCCACCGTAGCGGAGAAGCCCTCAGGCAGGATGTACACGTCGTCGTACTGCTCGGTGCTGGTCACTCGGATGGAGCGGCCCTCGCTGAGCTCGGTCACCTCGGCAACGCCGTCGATTTCGGACAGTACAGCCTCTCCCTTGGGTGTGCGGGCCTCGAAGAGCTCCTCGACCCTGGGCAGACCGCTGGTGATGTCCTGTCCGGCGACTCCGCCGGTGTGGAACGTGCGCATCGTAAGCTGGGTTCCAGGCTCGCCAATGCTCTGGGCCGCGATGATTCCCACGGCCTCGCCTATCATGGACGGTCTCATCGTAGCGAGTGAGAGGCCGTAGCACCTCTGGCAGATGCCGCGAGGAGATTCGCACGTCATCGGAGACCGTATGAAAACGGACTCCACGCCCGACTCCTCGAGCTTCTTGATGGCATCGTCGTCGATAGGATCGTTCCTGTCCAGGATGATCTCGCCCGTGTTCATGTCCGGGACGGGCATCGCGAGATACCGGGTCCTGACCTGTTCGGCGAACGGGGCAGTACCGTCCTCCTGGGACACCGTGCTGATCCAGACTCCGTTGGGAGTTTCGCAGTCGTCGTAGAGGATTATTATCTCCTGCGAGACGTCGATCAGGCGCCTGGTGAGGTAACCGGAGTCGGCGGTCCTCAGCGCCGTGTCGGCGAGACCCTTGCGGGCGCCGTGCGTCGAGATGAAGTACTCGAGAACGCTGAGTCCTTCGCGGAAGTTCGCCTTGATCGGGCGGTCGATGATGCGACCGCGCGGGTTGGACATCAGTCCGCGCATACCGGCCATCTGCTTGATCTGCGCGATGTTGCCCTTCGCGCCGGAGTTGGCCATCAGGTAGATTCCGCCGTAATCGCGGAGGTTGGTCTGGATGACCTCCGTGAGGTCGTCGTTAGCCTTGGTCCAGATCGCGACGGCGTTCTGGTACCTCTCCTCGTCAGTGATGAGACCATCCAGGTACTGCTCATCGAGCATCTGGACGGTGACTTCTGCGTCTTTGACGATTTGGCCCTTCTGCTCGGGCACCGCAACGTCGCTGATGGCGATGGTGATCCCGGCCTTTGTGGCGTACTTGAAGCCCAGGTTCTTGATCTGGTCGAGGACCTCTGCCGTTCCCTCGTTACCGAGGATGGCGTAGACCTCGCCGACGATCTCCTTGAGCTTGCCCTTCTCTATTTCGTCGTTGTAGAAGTCGACGCCTTCGGGGAGGGTATCGTTGAAGATGATCCGCCCGACGGTTGTGTCGACAGCCTCGCCGTCCATCATCACCTTGATGGGAGCGCGAAGCTCGATGGAGTTGAGTTCGTGCGCGAGCCTGGCATCGTCGTGGCTGTTGAACGTCCGTCCCGCTCCCCTGGCGCGCTCGTCGATGATTGTCATGTAGTAGGTGCCGAGCACTATGTCGAGTGTCGGCGCTACGATCGGCTCGCCGGAGCTTGGGGAGAGCATGTTGAACGTGCTCAGCATCATCTTCCGAGCTTCCATGACCGCCTCTCTGGAGAGAGGTACGTGCACGGCCATCTGGTCGCCGTCGAAGTCGGCGTTGAAGGCTGTACATACGAGCGGGTGGAGCTGGATGGCGCTTCCGTCGATGAGTACCGGCTCGAACGCCTGGATGCCAAGCCTGTGGAGCGTCGGGGCGCGGTTGAGCAGCACCGGCCTGTCTGTGACCACCTCTTCGAGGATGTCCCAGACCTCGGGCCGTATGCGCTCGGCCATGCGCTTCGCGCTCTTGATGTTGTGAGCGTAGCCCTTCATGACCAGCCGGTTCATGACGAACGGCTTGAATAGCTCGAGCGCCATTCGCCTCGGCAGGCCGCACTGGTGGAGCTTGAGGTCCGGTCCGGCGATGATGACGGAGCGGCCCGAGTAGTCCACGCGCTTGCCAAGCAGGTTCTGCCTGAACCTGCCCTGCTTGCCCCTGAGGAGGTCTGACAGAGACTTGAGCCGGTGGTTGTGGCTGCCGGCCACGGCGCGGCCACGGCGTCCGTTGTCCACCAGGGCGTCGACGGCCTCCTGGAGCATCCGCTTCTCGTTGCGGACGATGATCTCCGGGGCGGCTAGCTCGATAAGCCTCTTGAGCCGGTTGTTGCGGTTGATGACCCGGCGGTAGAGGTCGTTCAGGTCGCTGGTGGCGAACCGGCCGCCGTCGAGCTGGACCATTGGCCTCAGTTCGGGAGGCAGGACCGGCAGGGTGGTGAGGATCATGGACTCGGGCCTGTTGCCGCTCTTGCGGAACGCCTCGACGACCCTCATCCGCTTGATGGCCTTCTTCCTTCTCTGGCCGGAGGTAGACTGCATCTCAGCCTGGAGGTCGTCGCGCAGCGCGTCGAGATCGAGACTGTTCAGCCTCTCGAGCACCGACTCCGCGCCCATGCCTGCCTGGAAGATGCCGGGGTAGCGGTCGCGAAGGTCGCGGTACCGGCTCTCGGTAAGCAGGTCGCCCGGCTGGATGCTTTCGATCTCGTCGATCTGGTCCGTGAGCTCGCCCTCGAACTCGGCCTTGTCCTCGTCGATCTGGAGCGTGAGCTTGTGGATTTCAGCGTCGAGCGTCACCCAGGGGGTATCTGCCGGGTCTTCGTCATCGTCGACTTCCTCTACCGGCTCAGGGCGCTCCCCGAGGGCCTCTAGCTGTTCCTGAAGCTCGGCGAGCCTTCGCTCACCCTCTTCATCGATCTTCTCAAGTCCCTGGTCGAGCTGTTCCTGAATCTGGTCGACGCGCATAGCACGGTACTCGTCGTCCACGCTGGTGACGAGGTACTGGGCGAAGTAGAGGACCCTGTCCAGGTTTCTGGGAGAGAGGTCCAGCAGTAGGCCCAGACGGCTCGGCGTGCCCTTGGAGAACCAGATGTGGGCGACGGGCGCTGCGAGGGCGATGTGCCCCATCCGCTCGCGCCTGACCTTTGCACGCGCCACTTCGACGCCGCAGCGGTCGCAGATCACGCCCTTGTAGCGGATCTTCTTGTACTTGCCGCAGTAGCACTCCCAGTCCTTGGTGGGACCGAAGATGCGCTCGCAGAAGAGGCCGTCTTTTTCGGGCCTCAGCGTGCGGTAGTTGATCGTCTCCGGCTTGGTGACCTCACCGTACGACCAGATCTTGATCTGCTCCGGGGTGGCCAGAGATATTCGGATTGCATTGAAGTCGTTGCCGCCAAGGGCCATATTCGCTCTCCACTACTTTCAGTGTTGCGGACGCTACGGGGATGAAAGTGATGTCGACTGTCATTCACCCTCACCCCGGCCTCTCCCATCACGGGAGAGGGGGCCTGTTGTATGGAGTTCAGTCGTCGTCTGCGGGAGCTTCAGCCTCCTCCGCGACAGGTTCAGCGGTTTCTGTGGCCACGTCATCTGCATCGATCACGTTGTCACCGATGTTCACGGTTACGGGGACCGGGTCTGAGTCATCGGCGTCCAGGCCTCCGACTAGGCCGAAGGGCTGGAGCGAGTCCACAAGGTCGTCTTCGAAGCCCTCGTCGAAGTCGCCGAGACCCATGGTCTCAGGCTCTTCGTAGAGCAGCTCGACAGACAGTCCGAGGCTCTGCAGCTCCTTCATCAGCACATGGAACGACTCGGGAATGCCGGGCTGGATGACGTCCTCGCCCTTGACGATCGCCTCGTAGGTCTTGACCCTGCCGACCACGTCGTCTGACTTGACTGTGAGCATCTCCTGGAGGTTGTACGCGGCTGAGTACGCCTCGAGCGCCCAGACCTCCATCTCGCCGAATCTCTGGCCTCCGAACTGTGCCTTGCCTCCCAGTGGCTGCTGGGTGATGAGGGAGTACGGGCCGGTCGAGCGGGCGTGAATCTTGTCTTCCACCAGGTGGATCAGCTTCATCATGTAGATCTGGCCGACCGTGATCGGCTGGTCGAACGGCTCACCTGACCTTCCGTCGTGGAGAGTCGCCTTTCCGATGATCGGTGCTGCGACCTGTTCGTCACGGTTTAGCCGCGAGACCTCTTCGAGCATCTCCTGCTCGGAAAGGCTATCGACGTCAACGCCTCGGGTCTCTTTCAGCCATATTTCGATGCTGGCCTGCCGGGCAGCGCCCACCTTGGCGTCGTCCCCGAAGAGTTCGTTGTACTCGTAGGCCCTTTCGGCGAGCCACTCGCGCACCCGGTCGTGGTCAATGTTGAGTTCGATGTCCTGATCGAGCATCCTGCGGTCCAGCGCTCCGGACTGTTCGATAATCCACGCCTGCCCAAGCGAGTCTTCGATCTCGGTATCACGCGCGCCGTCGAAGACGGGGGTTACGGCCCTGAATCCGAGCAGGCGTGCGGCCCAGCCCAGGTGAGTCTCGAGCACCTGGCCGAGGTTCATGCGAGATGGAACGCCGAGCGGGGTAAGGATGATGTCTACGGGAGTCCCGTCCGGGAGGAACGGCATGTCCTCTTCGGGCAGTATCCGGGCGACCACACCCTTGTTGCCGTGGCGGCCGGCCATCTTGTCGCCCTCGGTGATCTTGCGCGTCTGCGCGACCCAGAGCCTGACCAGCTTGTTGACTCCCGGAGGGAGCTCGTCCTTGTTGTCCCGGCTCAGGACGCGGACTTCGATTATCTTGCCGCGCTGTCCATGCGGTACGCGGAGGGAGGTGTCCTTAACGTCCCGGGCCTTTTCGCCGAAGATGGCGCGCAGGAGCTTCTCCTCAGCGCTGAGTTCGGTCTCGCCCTTAGGGGTGATCTTGCCGACGAGGATGTCGCCGGGGCCGATCTCGGCTCCGACGCGGATGATGCCCTCTTCGTCGAGGTTTCGCAGGCTCTCCTCGCCAACATTGGGGATGTCCCGCGTGATCTCCTCGGGGCCGAGCTTGGTGTCCCTGCTCTCGACCTCGTGCTTTTCGATGTGGATCGAGGTGAACTTGTCATCCTCGAGCAGCCTGCGGCTGATGATGATGGCGTCCTCGAAGTTGTAGCCTTCCCAGCTCATGAACGCGACCAGGACGTTTTGGCCTAGAGCCAGTTCGCCGCGGCCGGTCGAGGAGCTGTCGGCAAGCACGTCGCCGACCTTCACGACGTCGCCCATGTCGACGATGGGTCGCTGGTTGACGCAGGTGCCCTGGTTGGAGCGCATGAACTTCCTGAGCGGGAAGACCCTGTGCTCTCCGTCATTTCCGGTGACAATGATCCTGTCGCCGCTGACGTTGGTGACCACGCCGTCGACATCGGAGAGAATCACCTGTCCGCTGTCCTTGGCGACGCGTTCCTCCATGCCGGTGCCGACCAGCGGTGGCTCAGGCCTGAGAAGCGGCACTGCCTGCCTCTGCATGTTCGAGCCCATCAGCGCGCGGTTGGCGTCGTCATGCTCGAGGAACGGGATCAGGGCGGTCGACACGCTGACGAGCTGGATCGGGGCAACGTCCATGAACTGGACGTTTGCCGAATCCATGAGTTCGACGTCCTCACCCATCCGGGTCTCGATTCGCTCCTGGGTGAACTGACCCAGCTCATCGAGTTCGGCATCCGCCTGGGCAATGTGGACGGTCTCTTCCCTGTCCGCGGTCAGGTAGACGATGTCATTTGGATCATCAGAGACGAACGGGGCCACATGGATCGTGCGCTCGGGGAGCGACCTGATCTTGGTTAGCCTGCCGTTGCTCTTTGTTGGGCTTCCACCCGCCTTGAGAATCGTGGTGCCGTCGTCTGCGATGACGTCGACGGTCAGCGTGCGGCCCTCCAGTCGGGGGTCCTGGCTGGAGATCTCCGTGTAGACCCTTCTGTAGGGGGTCTCGATGAAGCCGTACTCATTGGTGCGGGCATACGTCGCGAGCGAGCCGAGAAGGCCAATGTTCGGGCCTTCAGGCGTCTCGATCGGGCAGATCCGGCCGTAGTGAGAGTGGTGAACGTCGCGAACGTCGAATCCCGCGCGCTCCCTGGAAAGACCGCCAGGGCCAAGAGCCGAAAGCCTGCGCTTGTGGGTAAGCTCGGCGAGCGGGTTGGTCTGGTCCATGAACTGGGAGAGCTGCGAGCCTCCGAAGAACTCGCGCACCGATGCCACCACCGGCCTGATGTTGATGAGCGCAGCCGGAGTGGTGGTGGCGGGGTCCATCTGCGTCGTCATGCGCTCCTTGATGACGCGCTCCATCCTGAGCAGTCCTACGCGGACCTGGTTCTGGATGAGCTCGCCAACAGCGCGCACGCGGCGGTTGCCGAGATGGTCGATGTCGTCAGGATCGACAACGCGGTTGTTGATGCGGATCATCCGCCTCAGCAGATCGACGATGTCATCCGGCGAGAGGGTAAGCTCCTCGAAATCTTCCTCGTTGTCCGGGTGGAGCTTCGTGTTGAGCTTGTAGCGTCCCACCCTGCCGAGGTCGTATCGGCGGGCGTTGAACAACAGGCTGTCGAGCAGGTTCTTGGCGTTGTCCACGTTGGGAGGCTCGCCAGGCCGGAGCCTGCGGTAGAACTCCATCAGCGCCTCTTCCGGAGTGGTGACGCCGGTGTCCTTGTCTATCGTCGTCCGCATGAAGCTGTGCTCTTCATCGGTATCGACGTCCGCAAACAGCGAGAGCAGGCCCTCGTTGGTCTCGAACTGGGCGCGCCTTTCAGCGTCCTCTTTCTGGTCGAAGTAGTAGCTCAGGCATCGCAGGAGCGTGCTGACCGGAGTCTTGCGCTTGCGGTCCACCTTTACCGAAAGGACGTCACGGTTGGAGGTCTCGAACTCCATCCAGGCTCCCCTGTACGGGATGAGCTTGGCGGCTGCCAGCGGCCTGCCGGTGTTGGGATCGGAGTCCGTGGTGAAGTAGACGCCCGGTGAGCGTACGAGCTGGCTTACAACGACGCGCTCGGCGCCGTTGATGATGAACGTGCCCGTGGAGGTCATCATCGGGATGTCTCCGATGAAGAGCGTCTGCTCCTTGATCTCACCCTGACCCGGCCCGGATGCCTTGATTGTCAGCTTGACAGTCACGTACAGGGCGGCCGCGTAGGTGGACTCTCGCTCTCGACACTCCTCCTCCGTGAACTTGGGCTCTTCGAAGTAGTGGTCCCCCAGGGTCAGCTCGAACCGGCTGCTGGGGAAGTCCTCAATGGGGGAGATCTCGTTGAATAGCTCCCTCAGCCCTTCGTCCTTGAAGTGCTCAAAGGAGTCTATTTGGACCTGGATGAGGTTGGGAACGTTGATTATGGCCGGTATCCGAGAGTAGGACTTCTTGGAAGCGGCTCCGTTCTGGTCGTTTCTAACCTGCAATGCGGTCGAGGTCATACGCTCTCACACTCCTGAAATGCAAATACAAAGGGACGGCTAACTGAAAATGACCTGAAGTGACGTTACGACGGAGTAAGGCGTCGAAGGAAAGGGAGAGGTTTGGACAGACGGGTAGTAAGGTTTCGTAATTGCGGGGAATTGACGAGTAATTCGAAGCGCATATGGCGACGAGGTACACCCTAACACAGTCCCGTGTAATGTGTCAAATCTAAACCGGCTGCGGGAAAAACCTCTATCCGCAGTACCGGTTGATTGACGTACGGGACCGGCTAGGTTGTCCTAGTCTCCGCTTGCCAGGCTTGTAATGCTGTCCAGATGCGATTCGATGTAACAGTAGCCGAAGTAGTGCACCTCATATTGCGACTCGTCCCGAGTCTCACGGTATATGCGTCTGGGCTCGAGGCCATTGCTGTCCAGGTACGACTGTACCTGCTGGTCGTCTGACGTCCTCTCTTCAGGATCGAACATGAGCAAGACACGCTGCTCACCCGGCGACACGGTAATGGTCTCCATCTTCACTGGGCATCCACCTCCGAGACTGGTGACCGCATCATATCAAGGGATGCGTCAGAATAGAAGTGGCACAGCAGCGCCGTTTGCAATCAGGGTCTTTTCGTTTTTTAGTGTCAACTGAGTAGTCCGTTCGTGGTGAGCTTGTCGAACCATGAACGGACGGCCCTTCGACAAGCTCAGAGCCCGCCCCGGACCTGATCCGGGGGCGAACGAGAAATTGACGACGGGACGAAAACGAAAAGCCCCTCCGTTTGCAATAGTGATAATGGCGTGCTATCTCTGGAGAAACTGGCGCAGTTAGTGGAGCGGCAACAGACTCATGGATACCCTGAACGTAGTACAACTCATGGCCGACCGGCTGGGGATGGAGATACCGCCGGTGGGGATGGCGTTCGTGGACGAACAGCCCGAGAACGTCGCACCCCTCTACAGGGACCCTCCTTCGTTCTGCTCGCTGTGGAGGCTGGCGGAGCTCCGGGTCTTCTACGCCACGGCCGGGCAGCACGACGGCTGCGGCATCGGCGGAGTGGTCTCCGGATTCAGTTCGGCAGAGGGGCGTGAAGACGAGCTGGCCCAGCTGCTGACGGAGCTGTGCGAGGTGGAGGTCGGTACCGCGGACGAGATCGAGCAGACGGCCAGGTTCCAGCCCAAGGGCGGAGGCGTCGTGTACGGTCCTCTCTGGATGATGCCACTCGAGCCCGACCTCGCGTTGATGTGGGCGACCCTGCCCCAGATGGGAGTGATCCAGGAGATCGTCGGCAAGATCATGTGGCGCAACAACCCCCAGGGAGCGGTGTTCACGCGGCCCGCCTGTGGCGTTCTTCCCATAGCGCATGACAATCAGAAGACGGCGTTGTCGCTCGGCTGCATCGGAATGCGACTCTACACTGAGATGCCGGCGCACCTGTTCCTGGTGGCGATGCCGCCCTCGGAATTGCCGAAACTGGAGCAGGGACTCGAGTCCAGGGGCGACATCGCGGAGCGCCTCGAGCACTACGGAGCGCGGCTGTCGGGCGGCTGACGACACCGAGGAAGCCCCTAACTTCACCGGAGAGTGGCTACCGTTGGCGCGTGCTACAATTCTTCGACTTAACCTTTTGGGAGTAAAACAGCTATGGCATCAGAAGCAAAGTTCACAGTCTATTCACTCGGGGCCGGAGCCCACGACGACACAGTCGAAGAGCTTGACAAGGTCGGCGCACGGCTGATTCCGCTGGACCGGCTGGAGAGCGAAGACGAGATCATCGAGCAGACCAGGGGCGCGGACGCGCTGATCGTGACGGAGTCTCCCATCACTCGACGGGTGCTCTCTTCGCTGGACAACTGCAAGGCTGTGCTCAGGACGGGCGTTGGCTTCGACTGCATCGACGTTCCAGCGGCCACGGACTGCGGCATCGCGGTAATCAACGTGCCCGACCTGTGGACGCGAGAGGTCGCCAACCAGGCGATGATGCTTCTCCTGGCTGCAAACCGGAAGCTGCTGGAGCAGGAGTCCAGCGTTCGAGAGGACCGTTGGGTCCCTAGAATCTCGGCGCCGGTGGGTCCGCTTCACACCGAGACGGTGGGCGTGGTTGGCCTTGGACGGATAGGCAGCGCATTCGCGCGGCGGATAAAGGCGTTTGAAGTCGAACTGATCGCGTACGACCCGTTCCTCTCCGATGAGGGGTTCGAGGCGGTGGGGGCGGAGTCGGTGTCGTTCGACGAACTGCTCGAGAGGTCGGACTACATCTCGGTGCATACACCGCTGGATGAGGGCACGTTCCACCTCATAGACGAAGAGGCGCTGCGGAAGATGAAGTCGACGGCCATTCTCATCAACACGTCCCGCGGGCCCGTGGTGGATGAGGAGGCGCTGATCAAGGCCCTGCAGGAGGGCTGGATTCTGGGTGCGGGTCTCGACGTGCTGGAGCAAGAGCCTCCTGACGCAGACAACCCGCTTCTCGGCATGAGCAACACGGTACTCACGCCACACGCTGCCCACTACTCGGAGCTCTCCATGGAGCTCCGCCCGAGGCGGTACGGTGTCGAAGTAGCCGCCGTGCTCGACGGTCGAAGGCCAATGAACCTCGTAAACGGCCCAGTGCTTGAGGTACTTCCCCTGCGTTAGTTGGAGGCGATATGGGTACGTTCACGGTGGAGGTCGGCGATTCTCCAGGTGATCAGTTCGAGACAGTTGAGGCTCTTGTAGATACAGGCGCGACGTACACGATGATCCCTGCGTCCCTTCTGAATCGACTGGGCGTGGTGCCGCTTGCTCAGATGAACTTCATCCTCGCAGATGGGCAGCGGATCGAACGGGAAGTTGGCGAGGCGTCGATACGCATACTTGGTTCGACCTTTCACAGTCCCGTTGTGTTCGCAAACGAAGACTCGAATGTGCTTCTTGGCGCAGTCACACTTCAGATATTTGGGCTGGGCGTGGACTCTCTCAATGAGCGCCTGATACGTGTCGACGGTCTGTTAGTGAGCCCGATTCTCGTTCAGGACGAATAAACGTCAATTGATCTCCATCTGGTCGCCGTCGAAGGTTATGGACCTGGAGCGGTGGGCCAGGACGGCCTTGCGGAAGTGACGAAGCTCCAGCCGGAGCTCGTCCAGTCTGCGGTCGGCTTCACTTTCCAGGCGATTGGACCCCGTTTGACGTGCCATGCGGCCCCAGAGTCCGCGCTGCGGCATCTGCTTGAGCAGCCCGCCGAACTCTTCCATGAACGGCCCGAATGCCCTGGTAGATAGATCGGGCATCGGGGTGTCGTCGGCAGGATCGGCGAAGTACATGCTGAACTCGATCTCAGCCTCGCTCGGGACCGTGATGTCCAGGAGCAGTGACGGCTGGGGCTGGCCTTCGAACATCTCGCCACCGTCCTCCACGCCCTTCGCTACCTCCCGCACGGCCGCCTGTATGACCCTGAGCGTCCGGGAGACGTAGGACACGGGCAGCGCGCGCGACTCCACAAGCAGGGTCAGGCGGTATTCGGAAGTGGCGACGCTGTCAGATGTCATGGTGCATCTCTACCTGAGCACTCTGACGTCGCCGACGCGACGTGTGATCCGAACGTGGTCCAGGTGGTCCATCAGCGCGAGCGCGTACTTGCGGCTCGTGCCTAGCAGGTCTCGCACGTCGGCCACGGTGATCTCGCCATTTTCGGACAGGTGGACGGTTATCCTGTCCACCATCAGCTGGTAGGCTGAAGCGGAAAAGACCACTGACTCGGAGACCTTTACGACCTGACCCTCGGAGTCCAGAAGATTGACGACTTCGGGGTCTATCGCGAAGTCGGTGGGAGGAGAGAAGGGGTCCGAGTCGAGCTGGCGCAGGTACTCGTCGACGGCTGCCCTCTGGGTGTCTCCGAGGTTGGGAGTGTGATCAGGCAGCCTCACGGTGGAGCCCTGCTCGACGGTGACGCCGGCCTCGTTCAGCAGGCTGAGAACGTCATTGAAGACCTGCGGAACGAGTCGCAGCCTGGAACGGAGCTCTTCCTTGGGCGCCGCGAGTCGCAGGGGAAACTGGCGATGGTAGTCGCCAAGGGCGGCGCGGGTCCGGTCTTCGATATCTCGCCACCCGCCGGCAGTATAGAACCTCGTGGTCTGTATAATCCGCCCACTCCCAAGGACAACCACCTGATTGTCGGCGATCATCGCCTCCAGTTCTGAGCGTGCGGTGTCCTCGTTGAGATTGGCGCGATTGACCACGGCTCGGAACTCAGCGGGCTCGATTCCCTCGATGGTCTTGTGCAGCACGTCCCGGTCGGAGCCGCGCTCCATGATCTCAAGGCGTTCGATGGTAGGAGCGTGACGACGCCTGGGACGCGGAGCGTGGGTGTCGACAATGTTGCCGCCTCCGAGCGTTGTCATGTTGGAACGGATGACGAAGTAGTCTCCCTTGGCGATTGCTATGGGGGAGTCCAACTTCAGCTGTGCCCAGGTTGTCTCGCCCGGATTCGCGCGGTCGTCTTCGAACAGGCGCAGGCGGGCGACCGACTCGCTGGACCCCGTGTGGACGGTAACGTACATGTTGTGGCGGAGTTGGTTTGGCGCGTCTTCGAGGACGCGCAGGTGAACGTCGAAGGCGGTCGTGGCCCTGAGCCAGCCGGGGTTGGTGAGGACCTCCCCGCGGTACACCTCGTCCTGCGACACGCCGATGAGATTTGCCGCAACCCGAGTGCCGGGTTCGGCGCGATCGACCTTCTGGCGGTGAGTCTGGAGTCCGCGCACGCGGGTGCGCTCTCCGGCGACGGTCAGCTCGACGTCCTGGCCAATCTCCAGGTGTCCGTCGATCAGGGTGCCGGTCACGACGGTCCCGAACCCCGTGAGTGTAAAGGCACGGTCTATAGGCAGCCTCGGCCGCGCGAGGTCGCGCTTGGCAGGAATGTCATCGATCATGGATGAGATGGCCGCAATCAGCTCCGGCAGTCCCTCGCCGGTGTGCGCCGAGACGGGAATGACTTGCGCACCCTCCAGGGCTGTGCCTTCGAGCGTGTCCTCTACGTCGGCTGTCACAAGCTCGATCCAATCGTCGTCGACAAGGTCCTTCTTGGTGAGGGCCACCAGTCCGCGCGGTATCTGGAGCAGGTCGAGGATGGCGAGGTGCTCCCGTGTCTGCGGCATGACCGACTCGTCGGCAGCCACCACCAGCAGGGCGATGTCGATTCCGCCCACGCCCGCCAGCATGTTGTTAACAAAGCGCTCGTGGCCGGGGACGTCGACGATGCTGATCTCGTTGCCGTTGGGAAGTTGTAGCCACGCGAAGCCGAGGTCTATCGTGAGACCTCGCTCCTTCTCCTCGGCGAGACGGTCAGGGTCGATGCCCGTCAGTGCCTCGACGAGAGTCGACTTGCCGTGATCTACGTGCCCTGCTGTGCCAACGACAAACATTACGTACCGCGAATGTAGGATGTAGAATTATGAAGTACGGATGGTTCAGTTCAACCATTCTATATCATTCGCATTTCGCAATTCCCTTGGAGGGCGCCGGCCTTGAAGATAACCGTTGTAGGGCTTGGGTACGTTGGCACGGTTGCAGCGGCGGCACTCGCCGGGGCAGGCCACGACGTGCTCGGAATCGACATAGACAGGGATCGCACTGATCAATTGAGCAGGGGCGACGTGCCTCTGTACGAGCCGGGCCTCGAAGATCGAATTGTCGCCGGGCTAGGCGCGGGTACACTTCGATTTCTTCACCGCGACGACGTTGCCGAGACCCTCGGCGATGTTGCCCTCATCGCAACCGGCACGCCCCCGACGCACGGCGGTGGGGCCGACCTGCACCAGGTAAGGGCGGCTGTGAGTTGGGTAAGGTCCAAGGCCCCTAGGGATCTGACCGTGGTGATGAAAAGCACCGTCCCGCCGGGCACCGGCCGGAAGCTGCTGGAAACTGAACTTCGCGGCACGTCAGTCAGGTATGCGTCCAATCCCGAGTTCCTGCGCGAGGGCCGCGCAGTCGATGACTGGGAGAAGCCGGACCGTATCGTCATCGGAGTCGAACCTGACGATTCGCGGTCCGTCGAAACGGTCCAGCGGATGTACGCAGGCATCGACGCGCCGTGCATGGTTACGGACATCACCAGCGCTGAGATGATCAAGTACGCCAGCAACGCGTTCCTCGCCACCAGGATCTCGTTCATCAATGAGATCGCGTCCCTGTGCGACACGGTTGGAGCCTCTATCGACGACGTCAGCGACGGGATGGCGATGGACTCGAGGACGGGCGCGAGGATCCACGCCGGAGTAGGCTATGGCGGATCGTGCTTCCCGAAAGACGTCCGCGCGCTGGACCACCTGGCGCTTACCAGCGGCGCGAGCGTCGACCTTCTGAGGTCCGTAATCAACACGAACAACAGGCAGCGCCTGCTGCCGCTTCACGCGCTCCGGCAGCGGTTCGGCGGCGCGCTCGACGGCCTGCGGGTGGGAATCCTCGGCCTTGCGTTCAAGCCGGGCACCGACGACGTGCGGGACGCCCCGTCACTCGACCTCATACACGCGCTGGTGGACGAGGGGGCTGAAGTCCAGGCATACGACCCCGAGGCGATGGAGTCGGCGCGTCCGAACCTGCCCGCGTCGGTGCAGCTTGTCGACAGCGTGGAGGAGGCGGCGAATCGGACGCAGGCGCTTGTGCTGCTGACGGAGTGGGAGTCGATCGTCCAGTCCGACTGGCGCGTCGTATCGCGCTGCATGATTCCGCCGCGACTGGTGTTCGACGGCAGGAACGCGCTCGATCCTGCCGAGATGGGCAGGCTGGGCTTCGAGTACGTGGGAGTTGGCAGGGCCCCAGTCCGGATCGGCACCCAGGACGGCGCATCCCCCAGGTCAATCACCCAGGGAATGGCCGTCTGAGAACGACTTCGGTGCAATTACCGAGCTAGGCCGTTACCTTTACCCTCTCGTACAGGAACTCAGGGGCGAAGTCTGCCCCGTTGGGCCAGACTATAGTCCTGAGCTCAGGGTGGACTTCGAACTGCTGGAAGTACTCGCGGTCCTTGAGCGGCTCGAAGACCGGGCCGAAGAGTCGATCAGACAGATCGACCTCCCCAGCTGTTCCGTCCTCAAACCGCAGCCAGATCACGAATTGGTCTATATAGCGAGCTTCAACGACGTTGAACATGGTACCTATTCCAGGGGAGGAATTCGTTGCATGGGGAGATGGTCCTCCGCAGCTTGCCAGTTTGCCAACAGTTCATTCCGGTGGATGTCCAGCCATTCTAGCACGAGGCCTCTGGCGCGCCTGGGGAGATCGCCCTCGACGGCACCGTCGGCGATCCTGATTGTCGCCTCGGAACCGCCATACTTCGCATGGAAGTGTGGCGGCGGGTGGTCGTCATAGTAGATCGCGATGATGATGCCGAAGAATCGGCTTATCTCGGGCATGATTGGTTAGAAGCTGGGAAGCCGACGCAGGAGAGTGTGGGCGTTTAGGAAGATTGGAGCCTCCACCAACTGCCTTCTAGGTCTCGTCCTCGCAGGCGTTACGCAGAACGCTCGTAGGTGGGTAAGTGGGGGTGAGGGTGGCGACCCCGACCGGATTCGAACCGGCGATCTCTGCCTTGACAGGGCAGTATGTTAAACCGCTACACCACGGGGCCGCGTGAGAAAGAATTGTAGCGGCGTGGGTCGCGCAGGTCAACGAGAGCTTTACTCCTCAGAATGAGTGAGATGACTCTGATATACTTGTCCCCCGTAGAACTTCCCCCTCACGTTTGCTGTGTGGGACAGAAGGAGTCTGGATGGCACTTGATCGAGCGCGTGCTCGGGGCATCAGCGAGGAGCATGAACTCGTGGCCCTGTTGCGGCGTCAGGGCATGAGTTGCGTTCTGCTGTCCTCAGACGAAGACATCGCCGACCTCGATGAGGGAGTCGACCTGGCCCTGATCGATACTGCGTTCATGACTTCGATGGAGATCACGACCTGCCTCCAGGCCTGCGAGGAGTCCGAGGCGCACACGATAGCTCTCGTCCCCCGCAATCGGGTCCCTGCGCTCGACGTAACACTCAGACTTTCAGACTTCATAGCCAGTCCACCCGATCCGGACGAGCTCGTGATACGCGCTCAGAGGGCTCTCAGAGCCGGCGAGCGGGCCGAGGAAGACAGCCACATCATCCGGGCAGGCGACCTTCAGATCGACACCTCCAGCTACGAAGTCACCATCAAGGGCAACAGGGTCGGGCTGCGATTCAAGGAGTACGAACTGCTCAAGCTGCTGGCTGAGAATCCAGGCCGTGTGTTCTCGAGAGACGCCCTGCTCAACCAGATCTGGGGCTACGAGTACTTTGGAGGCACCCGAACTGTCGACGTTCACATTCGTCGCCTTCGAAGTAAGATAGAGGATGCGGACCACAATTTTATCGAGACCATCTGGAACGTAGGTTACAGGTTCAGAGAATCGGACTAGACAGGGGAGCAGAACATGGCAAATGAGAGAGTCGCCTACGTAAACGGCGAGGTTGTACCGGAGAGTCAGGCCGTTATTTCGATCAGGGACAGGGGCTTTTTGCAGGGTGACGCGGTCTTCGATACCACGCGGACGTTCGGACACCGCATCTTCAGGCTGGACGAGCATCTGGACCGATTCTTCCACTCGCTGAAGTACATGCGCCTCGACCCCGGCCTGACGAAGCAGGACTTCGTCCGTCTGACCATGGAGGTCCTCGAAGCGAACCTTCCGCTCATCGACGCCGATGACGACTACTGGGTGACGCAGCGTGTGACCCGCGGAGTCACGGTGGACGGCGAGGACAAGCCGTCTATCGTCATCGAGTGCGTTCCGCTGCCCTTCAAGGCGAGGGCCAGGTACTACCGTGACGGAATGCCGGTGGTCATCCCATCCGTCCGGCGGACCCCGCCGGAGGTGCAGAGTCCCCGCGCGAAGGTGCACAACTACGTCAACCTCGTACAGGCCACCATGGAAGTCACTTCACAGCACCCGGACAACTGGGCGATCCTGCTGGACACAAACGGCAACCTGTCCGAGGGGCCTGGCAGCAACATCTTCATCGTCAAGGACGGCGTCGTGATGACGCCGAAAGAGCAGTTCATTCTCTCGGGCATAAGCCGACGGGTGGCGATCGAACTGGCCCAGGAACTGGGAATCGAGGTACAGGAGACTGACATCGACCTCTACGACGCCTACACGGCAGACGAGGCGTTCGTCACGTCGACGAGCTTCTGCATCTGCCCGGTAACGTCGTTCAACGGGTCATCCGTAGCGGACGGCTCGGTGCCCGGCCCCGTGACCGACAGGCTCACCAAGGCCTACAGCGGCATGGTCGGAATCGACGTCGCCGCCCAATACCTCGCCCACCTGGAAGATTAACGACTGGCGCCGATCGAGTGAGTCCTCAAAGCGTCACCGTAAGGGCCCCGGCGACCTCGGCGAATATGGGGCCGGGCTTTGACTGCCTGGGTATTGCGCTGGACATCTGGAACACGGTGACGGTCGAGGTTGGCGGTTCAGGCTTCGATATCTCCGGACAGGGCGAGGACGAGCTCCCGAGGGACGAGTCCAACCTCGTCTTTCAAAGCATTGCGCGAATCTTCGAGGAGTGCGACAGAACGTTGCCTCCCATGTCCGTGCGTTGTCACAACGACATTCCCACGACGCGCGGTCTGGGATCGAGTTCTGCCGCGCTGGTCTCCGGACTGACCATCGGAAATGAGCTCTGCGGAGGTCAGTTCGACCGCGATGACCTGCTGCAGATCGCTGCCGCGATAGAGGGCCACCCGGACAACGTCGCTCCCGCTATCTTCGGCGGGATGCAGGTGGCGCTCAGCCACAACGACAGGATTGTCGCCGCGCCCGTGCCGGTACCGGAGACGCTGTCGACTGTTCTCTACGTGCCAAACGTACCCATGCCTACCGAGGAGGCACGCGGCCTGCTGGGCAGCGACGTGCCACGCTCCGACGCCGTGTTCAACATCGGCAGGGCTGCGCTTCTGGTGAGGGCGATGGCGACAGGCGACCTCGAGGGACTGGACATCGCCACCGACGACCGGCTCCACCAGCCAGCGCGGCAGACCATATTCTTCCCAATGTACAACATGATACGGGCGGCTCTGGGAGCCGGAGCGCTTGGCGCATTCCTGTCCGGCGCGGGCTCGACTGTGCTCGCACTGGCGACGGAGAAGGAGTTCACCATCGGGTACGAGATGGCCGACGCGGCGGTGAAGTCGGGGCTGGATGGTGAAGTACGCATCACTCGGCCTACGGACATGGGCGCCCACGTGGTCACCTCATAACGCCAGCAATTTGACAATGGCGGACTGACCGCGCTAAACCATTACAGTTGAGTCCCAAGGGCAAATCTATACAGACGGGCTAGTCTGAATCATGGCGCTGGTTGTCCAGAAGTACGGCGGGAGTTCTCTCGCCGACGCAGAGAAAATAAACAACGTCGCGGGGCGTATTGCGCGCACCAAGAAGAACGGCAACAGGGTCGTTGCTGTTGTCAGCGCGATGGGAGACTCGACCGACGAGCTGATCGAGCTGGCCGGCCAGGTCTCGGACAGCCCCGACCGTCGCGAGCTGGACGTGCTGCTTTCGACCGGCGAGCTACGATCTTGCGCCCTCGTCGCGATGAGGCTCAACTCGCTGGGATATCCCGCGATCAGCCTGAGCGGGGCGCAGGCCGGTATTCACACAGACAGCCAGTACGGAATGGCAAAGATAGCCGGACTCGAGCCGCAGCGCATCGTGGATGAGCTGGACGACGACCGAATCGTCGTCGTCGCAGGCTTCCAGGGAATTACGCTGGACCAGGACACGACCACGCTCGGCAGGGGAGCGTCCGACCTCACCGCCGTGGCGCTTGCGGCCGGACTGGGCGCTGTCAGGTGTGAGGTCTACACCGACGTCGAGGGGATATACACAGCGGACCCGAGACTGGTCCCCAAGGCCGTGAAGCTCGATGAGATCAGCTTTGAGGAGATGCTCGAACTCGCGAACTACGGAGCGAAGATGAACCCCCGGTCGATCGAGTTGGGCATGGCCTACAACACGCCGATCCTCGTGGCGTCCAGCTTCTCAGACGTGCCGGGCACGCTGATACATGGTGATGTTGAAATGAACAACAATGTTGGCGAGATACGTAACCGGGTTTCGGGCATTGCGACTGATACAAACGTCGCTAAGATCACCGTTCAGGGTGTGAAAGACCGCCCCGGAATCGCTGCCAGCCTGTTCGAACCCCTGGCGGACGTCGGAATCAGTGTTGACGTAATCGTGCAGAACGCGAGTGTTGGCGGGACGACCGACCTTACTTTCACCGTAAAGAAGGACGACCTCAGCCGAGCGACAGAGGTTGTAGACAAGGTGGCTGAGGACCTTGGCAGCGACGGTCTCGTCACGGCGCTGGGACTGGCCAAGGTGAGCGTCGTGGGCACCGGGATGCAGGACGCGCCCGGATACGCGAGCACGATGTTCCGCACCCTTGCCGACTCCGGTATCAATATAGAAATGATCACTACGTCGGAGATCAGGATCACGTGTCTCGTGTCGGAAGACGCGGTCGGCGCAGCCTCTCGCGCGCTCCACACCGCGTTCGACCTGGACGTCGGATAGCGCCTGGTCCCGGGTGGGCGAGTCCGAAACCCCTCTGCTTTCAGTAGTAATCCCTGCGTTCAACGAGTCCGCCCGGATTATTGGAACGCTCGATGAGCTTTCGCGATATCTCGGCGAGCAGGAGTACACCTCGGAAGTGCTTGTCGTCGATGACGGCAGCGACGACGACACGGCAGAGCTGGTCCGAAGATGGGCCGCAGACAGGTCCGACACCTTTGTTATCGGCATTCCCCATGCAGGCAAGGGCTGGGCTGTCAGGGCCGGGATGCTCGCTGCGCGCGGCTCGTACAGGTTCATGTGCGACGCTGACCTGGCCATGCCGGTCGAATGGATCGGGGCGTTCATGGAGCGAATGAATGCCGGGCTGGACGTCGTGATCGGCTCACGTGAGGCGGCGGGCGCACGCAGATTCGATGAGCCTGCGTACCGCCACTTGATGGGCCGCGTGTTCAACGGCGTAGTCCGGCTGCTGACTGTGAGGGGATTCCAGGATACCCAGTGCGGCTTCAAGTGCTTCCGCGCCGAGGTCGCCGACCAGCTCTTCAGACTCCAGCGGACCAGGGGGATGGGGTTCGACGTCGAGATTCTCTTCCTCGCGGTCAAGAGGGGTCTCAGCATAGAGGAGATGCCGATTGACTGGTACCATCAGGACATAAGCAAGGTCCGCCCCGGCGCGGATACGATCGACATGCTCAAGGACACTATCGTCATCAGGCTGCGGGACATCGCCGGAAGGTATCGCTGACTCAAGTCCCCTCTCCCTTGACGGGAGAAGGTTAGGGTGAGGGTGATAACCCTCGGTATGAGCTACACCCCACACAACACTTCCTCGACCTCAGATATGAGTAAAGAAGACCATCCCGGCCGCGTGGCGGTCGTGGTCCCCACGTACAACGAAGCTGAGAACCTGCCGGAGCTGGCCGGTCGCCTGTTCGCGTTGGACCTGGAAGATCTGAGGCTGTTCATCGTGGACGACGGGTCGCCGGACGGTACCGCCGACGTCGCCCGGCGGCTTTCCGTCGAGTACGACAACAGGATCGAGGTCATCTCCAGGAGTGGCAAGCAGGGTCTCGGGACCGCCTATACCGCCGGATTCTCAAGGGCTCTCCAGGAAGACATCGAATACGTCGTACAGATGGACGCCGACCTGTCGCACGTGCCCGAGGAGGTCCCACGAATGCTGGCGAAGCTGGACGGGGCCGATGTCGTAGTCGGCTCCAGGTATACCGGCGGCGGCGGCCTGGACCCGGAGTGGAGCGCGAAGCGCAGAATGCTCAGCGGTGGCGGCAACCATCTCATACGGGCCGTTACGGGTGTGAATGTCCGGGACGTGACGTCGGGCTTCAAGGCGTACAGGGCTGGTGCGCTGAGGTCGCTCGACCTATCGAGGATCCGGTGCGTCGGGTTCGGGTTCCAGGCCGAGATTGCCCACTACTGCCAGGCGAATGGGCTGTCTGTGACCGAGCACCCGATCACGTTCATGGAGCGTACCCGGGGGGAGTCCAAGATGTCGATCAGGATCATTGCCGAGGCAATGTGGAAATTAACTTTACTGAGAATTAGACCAAATTAAGATAACAATTATCACCATTTTTACCTTGTGTGGTTTCTGAACTATCGGCTAGTATTTCGTAACCTTTGCAGAGGCGAGTGCAAATGAACGCGCACGGATTCGAAGACAGAGAGAAGATTCGCAAGGACAGGGCGAAGAGGGCTGTTGCGTTCGCCATGCGTGGCAAGTGGGAACAGGCCGCGGCGATGAACAACTCTATCGTACGGGAGTTCCCTGACGACCTCGAAGCCTTTAACCGGCTTGGCAAGTCCCTGAGTGAACTGGGACGCAACAGGGAGGCGAAGGCTGCGTTCGAGGCAGTGCTGAGCAGGTCTCCCAACAACTCGATTGCAAAGAAGAACCTCGCCAGGCTGACCAAGCTTTCTGACGAGGCCACCCCTCGCATCGCCAAACGCGCGAGCCGGAGCGTCCATGCGTTCATGGAGGAGAGCGGCAAGGCCGGCGTCACCACGCTGACCAAGCCTGCCCCCACCAGCGTGCTGCTCGAGTTGACCCCAGGCGATCTGGTCAACCTAAGCGTCACGGGCAGGGCACTGACCGTGAACGACGAGTCCGGCGCATACATAGGCCAGGTGGAACCCAGGGTCGGCAGCAGAATCGCGAGGCTGATCAAAGGGGGCAATCGCTACGAAGCGACTGTGACCAGCACGAAGGACCAGCGCCTGGACATCATCATACGTGAGACGTACAAGAGCCCGTCCCAGATGAGTGTCGTGTCGTTCCCCATGCGGGGCAGCGCGCAATACGGAGGATATCTCCCGAGTCAGGCCATGGCGTTCGACGCCGCTGATGACGAGATGGAGATCCCGGTTGCCGAGAAGATCGCTGTCAAGGACTGGTCGAACGACGACACCGAGCCGGGAGACGACGAGGCGTTCAGCCCCGTGATCCACCGCATCATAAACAGCCCCGGCGACGAGATGGACGGTGACGACTACTAGTTAGTCTGTTTCAGTCAGGTAGGTTCATTTTGGAGCGCGGGCGTCTCGCCCGCATTCGTTCGTCCTGAGCCTGTCGAAGGGCGTCAGTCCGTTAACCTACCTGCCAAATTGGCAAAGGCTCATTACCAGGCGACGTTCTGCCTAGTCCGACCCTTCGTCCTCGTCGGCAGCCGACGCGAGCGGCCGGGGCCGGTAGTACAGTCCCCAGCGCTGCATCAGGTCGTACACGCGCTCGTCGTTTAGCTCGGTTAGCTGCCTGAAGAAGCCGGCCATCGCGTGCGCGTGCATCAGCTCAGGTGAGCAGACCCAACTCGACTCCGCCGGCACCACGTACAGCAGCCCGTTCTGGTGTTCGCACTCCAGTTCGACGCGCTTGCCGCCCTGGTCCGTCTTGATGTTTAGCCCGAACTGTCCCATCGACAGCACCTCTCCTGGAGTCCGCCCGGAGGCGTTATTCGTACACGGCTCATGGGGCCTGCACCCTCTCAGCCGCCCGGGCATACCGCATTATACGAGCACCGGTCTGGTTGACGATATATGCCGTTGCTATAATCACTCGGAGCCGGGGTGTTGGACCCGGGACAACGCAGGAGGAACAGATGGCAGCTCACTTCCAGGACGAGACTATCACCATTCAGAAGATCCAGTGCGGGCCATACGGTAACAACGCTTACATTCTGGTCTGCCCGCAGACCAACGAGAGCATCGTCATAGATGCCCCACCCGACCCTGGGGCAATGATCGAGGCTGCGAAGCAGACGGACGTCAAGGTCATACTGATCACTCACAACCACTTCGACCACATCGAGGGCTTGCCCGAGACCAGGGAGGCTCTCGGCGCTCCCGTTGCCATTGGCGCGGCCGACGCCGATGGACTCCCTGAGCCGCCGGACATCTGTGTCGAAGACGGTGATGAGATTAAGGCCGGATCGATCACGCTGAAGGCGATATTCACACCCGGACACACAGACGGCTCCACCTGCTTCGAATTTGGTCCGCACCTGTTCACCGGAGACACGCTGTTCCCGAATGGGCCGGGCAGGTCGCGCAGCCCCGAGGCATTGGCGCAACTGGTGGAAAGCGTCGGCACACGTCTGTTCGTCCTCGACCATATCAACGACTTCTATCCGGGCCACGGAGACGACGGCAACCTGGCGACCGAGAAGGGAAAGTACGAGGTCTTCGCCTCGAAGTCCCATCCCGCAGACCTCGAGGGAGACGTTGACTGGCTGAACAGCTAGCTCCAGGTAACTTCCGAGACCTGAGTTTCCCCCAGGGGTTTTTCATTTGACCGAGCACGGCATCCGCTTTGTCCGATGGCGAACGCGCGACATCGTGCTGGGCATTATCGCGCTCTTCGCGATCTCCATAGCGCTCATTCCAATCAGTCTCATTGTTCATGTTTCGGGCCGAGAGGACGTTGGTCCGATCGTGACCCTGGCGACCTCGGGCCTGGAGGCGTTGCTGATTCTCGTCGTCTGGCGGCTAGCGGTCAGAAGGTACGCGCGCGGCGGCTGGGCCGCACTTGGGTTCCGGTCCCCCGGCAGCATCGTCAGCCTCGCAGTACTTCCCGCCGTTCTACTCGCCAGCCTGGGGTTTACCGCCCTGTATGAGATGACCGTCAACTGGCTGTCGATAGAGAGGCTTATGCCCGAACCGCTGCCGGTAGAACTGTTTGGCGAGGGCGCCATCAGGGTCTTGATCGTCGCTTCGGTCGCACTGCTGATACCGGTCGTAGAGGAGACGTTCTTCAGAGGGTTCCTGTTTGTCGGCCTGGCTGCGAGGTATGGACTGCCAACGGGCCTGGTTGCGAGCGCCGGGGTGTTTGCCATCGCTCACGCAGACGTGCGGACCATGATTCCGATCTTCGTCGCCGGTCTGCTGTTCGGATGGGCGTACCATGTGACGAAAACGCTCTGGGTGCCGGTCGCGGCCCATGCCTGCCAGAACCTGGCGGCGCTGATGCTCCTGGATGTATTGTGAGTTCCCACCATTTGAAAAGGGGTAAACGGAGATGGCAAATCGAATAGATACCGTTCTCGGCAGGATGCGGGAGTCGGGAGAGACCGCGTTGGCGCCATACATCACGATTGGATTTCCAGACGTACCCACATCTGAGGAACTCGTAGGGACGATCCTGGACTCCGGCGGGGACCTGTTGGAGCTGGGCGTGCCGTTCAGCGACCCACTGGCTGACGGTCCAACGATTCAGATGACGACCTACCGCGCTTTGCAGAACGGGGTAACGGTCAAGGAGTGCCTCGCCGTTGTCCGTCGGCTGCGCGCGTCGGGTGTAGATGCTCCCCTGGTATTCCTGGGGTACTACAACCCATACGTCAGGTATGGCACGGAGAGTTTTCTGGACGACGCGGCTGACGCCGGTGTGGACGGGATGATCGTGCCAGACCTGCCTACCCTGGAGGCGGCGCAGTTCGGGGAGATGTGCAGGAATCGCGGAATTCACCTGATCCCAATGCTTGCGCCGACAAGCTCCGACGAGCGAATCAAGGATGCTTGCAAAGCTGCAGGGGGGTTTATATACTGCGTGAGCCTCACCGGAGTGACGTCCGCAAGGAATACGCTCTCACGCGCGACCGCTGGACTTGTCGAGCGCATCCGGCAACACACCGACCTGCCGATACTCGTCGGATTTGGTGTGTCCAAGGCGGAACACCTGGTTGAGATCGGGACCTATGCTGAGGGCGCGGCGGTCGGCAGCGCACTGCTCGATGCGATCGACAATGCGCCACCGGACGGTAAGTTGGAGGCGGCTCGAGACTTTATCCGAGCGCTCAGAGGAATAGATGACAAGGGCGACAACTAGATGATTTCAGTCAGGGGACTGCGCGGGGCGACTACCGCCGACGATAACACCAGGGATGCCATTCTCGAGGCGACACGTGAACTGCTGGAGGCGCTGGTGGATGCCAACGACGTGAGCGTCGACGACATAGCCGCCCTCACTTTCAGCACCACAAAAGACCTCAATGCCGAGTTTCCCGCCGTCGCAGCACGTGTTGGCCTGGGATGGACGGAAGTTGCAATGATGTGCAACCACGAGATGGACGTCCCCGGCGGCCAGGCTCGCTGCATCCGGGTATTGATGCTCGTCAACACCGAAAAGAGACCGAAGGAACTGAAGCGTATCTACCTGCGTGGCGCAACGTACCTGCGCTCCAGGAGCGGCCACGCTGACGAGGCTTAGGGTTCAACCCCAAACCTGATACGAAAACTGTTTCCTCGTAAACTACGAGAGAGCAAGGAGGACAAAGGAAATATGGTGGATGTAATCAAGAACGGCTCAGTGCCCGAAGACGACGCGACAGACGCGCCTCTCTTCTACGGAGGGCCCGTGTCGAGGCAGCCCCTGGTGGCCGGAGGCAAGAGCCAGAACTTCAACTTCAGCCTGGTCAACTTCTACGACGGGGCGAAGAACAAGTTCCACTCCCACACGTCGGACCAGATACTGTTCGTCACCAAGGGAGACGGAATCGTCGCCAACGAGTCCGAGGAGATCGACATCTCTGAGGGCGATACTGCCTTCATCCCTGCCGGAGAAAAGCACTGGCACGGCGCCCAGGACGGCAAGGACTTCACCCACATCTCCCTGACCGGGGCCGACAGCCAGACTACCCAGTACGACGACTAAGACACGCCCCGTCCAGTCGTTGGGCTGATCAGGGTATGAGAGACTTCAGAAAGTCTCACTGCCAGCGGGAACAGGTCCGCGCTGACCCGCTTCCATCTCTCTTCGGGCGAGGGCGAGATCATAGTTGGCCTGACGACGCATCCAGAAATCGGCGTCGCTCCATCCGATACGCTCCAACGCCAAAGCCACGGCAGGCGATATGCCACATCGCCCGTTGAGTAGGCGAGAAGCGGTGTTTCTACTCACCCCCAGGTTGGTGGCGAATTCGCTTACGCTCCACCCTACCTCTTCCAGGCAGCCTCGAATACTGATCGACGGGTGACTGGGATTTCTCGCCGTCATAACGACTCCTCTTAGTGATAGTCCTCGAGGTCTATGTCAATCGCCTCGCCATTGGCGAATCGAAAGGTAATCCGCCAGTTGGCGCTCACGCGGACGCTCCACACGGCCTGCCGATCCCCTCTCAGCCTGTGCAGCCGATAGCCAGGCAAGTCCATCTGCGTAGGCATTCTTGCGGCAGCCAAGTCATCCAGGATGCGGGAAATGCGGTCAGCGTGGTCGGGATTGAGGCGGCTGGGATCGTCTCGCTCCCATAGCCTCCGCAGCCCAGAGTGCCTGAACTCCATGCTTGCATTGTACCATGTGGCGGTGCATGGTGCACAAATTGTGCGC
This sequence comes from uncultured Dehalococcoidia bacterium, assembly GCA_964537915.1. Taxonomy (GTDB): domain Bacteria; phylum Chloroflexota; class Dehalococcoidia; order Lucifugimonadales; family UBA1123; genus VXRN01. Next base: position 40,547 of record CAZIDM010000011.1, on the reverse strand, counting down.
GTGTTGTGAATTGGAGGCTTGTGTTAATATGGCAACTGCCATGAAGGTGTGGCGGTATGGCATTTCTAAATGACGTGGACAGGAAACTGAACACAGGGAGAGAAGTGGATGGTAGCGCAAGAGGGAAGACTCACCGGCGAACAGATCGAAGAACTAAAGCAACTGGGTGAAGCCCACTTCTGGCCTCACTCGAGGCCCATCGGCGACCTGTCCGAAGAGACGGGCATCAAGCTGGCCACGAAGGCAGAGGGAGTATGGGTCGAGGACGGCCAGGGCAACCGCTGGGTCGATACCCTGTCCGGCATGTGGCTCAAGAACATTGGCCACGGGCGCAAGGAGATCGCGGAGGCGGTCTTCGAGCAGATGCAGGACGTGAGCTACTCGCCAGGCGGTACGGTAAGCCCAGCGACCATCAACCTCGCCGCGAAGGTCGCGAGCCTGGCACCGGACAAGGAGTCCAGGGTCTACTTCACCAGCGGCGGATCTGAGGCCGTTGAGACGGCGCTGAAGATCGCCAAGGCGTATCACAAGAACAACGGCGAGTCCTCTCGCTGGAAGGTCATAAGCCGTCGTGGTTCGTACCACGGGGCCACGCACGCGTGCATGGCTCTCGGAGGCAGCGGGTCAGCCGGTGGCGCTGACTACGGACCCTTGCAGCCGGGCAACATCCACATCTCCAATCCGAACAGCTACCGCGGACCTCACTCCGATCTGGAGTGCGCCGAGGAGCTTGAGCGGACCATCCTGCACGAGGGTCCAAACACTGTCGCGGCCTTCATCGGCGAGCCGGTCTCGGCGGCGAACGGAATCATGCTGCCCGACCCGGGATACTGGCCTCGCATTCGTGAGATCTGCGACAAGTACGGCGTAATCATGATCTGCGACGAGGTCATAACCGGCTTCGGACGCACGGGCAAGATGTTTGCTACCGAGCACTGGGGCGTCAAGCCGGACATCTTCACGGTGGCCAAGGCGCTCACGAGCGGCTACCTGCCGATCGGCGCAGCAGTAGCCAGCAAGGCCGTGGCCGACAACTTCCTGGGTGAAGAGAAGATGCTCAGGCACCTGATCACCTTCGGCGGCAACCCGGCCTCCTGCGCGGCAGGACTCGCCAACCTCGAGATCATGGAGAACGAGGGCGTGGTGGAGAACTCGGCCGAGATGGGCGACTACCTCTACGAGCAGCTCCAGACGCTGTACGAGCACCCTATAGTGGGCGACGTTCGCGGCGGCATGGGTGTGCTTGCGGCGGTCGAGCTGGTCAAGGACCGCGACACCAAGGAGAAGTTCCCAGAAGAGGCGCAGCTTGCCAAGAAGCTGACGCCACTCATGGAGAAGAACGGTCTGCTTGGACGCTTCGGCGACATCATTTCGATAGCGCCGCCTCTGACGATCACGAAGGACGAGGTTGACTACGTAGTGCGCGCAATCGACAGTTCGCTGGAAGAGCTTCAGACTCAGCTCTAGGCCAGACGTCTAGCAAATCAAAGGGGGAGGCCGGTGATGTATCGGCCTCCCCCTTTATGTTTCTGCGGGGCCTCTTTTGGCGATTGGCCCCGCTGGGTCAAGAGCCAGTCCATGACCGAATAGCGTCTGCGGCTACTGGTGAACGCCGCCCTTTGCGCCGCCGCCGCCCGCGATGGCCTCGCCGGTGATGCACTCGGCCTTGGGGGATGCGAGGTATGCGGTCAGCCATGCGAGTTCCTGCGGGTCGATCGGCCTGCCGATGGCTACATTCTGGGAGACGGAGGTGTTGACCTCGTCGCGCGAGACCCCCTGGCTCTCGGCCTGGGCGTTGAGCCGGTCTTCGATGACCTCAGAAAGTGTCAGACCGGGGTGGACGACGTTCAGCGTGATGCCGTCACCGCCGAGCTGGTCGGACAGCGTCTTGGTCAGGTGCACGATCGCCGCGTTCCGCAGACCGTAGATCGTCGACTGCCTCGCCGATACGCCGCCGATACTGATGATCCGGCCCCACTTCTGAGCTTTCATGTGGGGTACGACTGCCTTGATGGCCCTGAAGTATCCGACGACCTTTGTGTCGAGGTCCTCTATCAGGTCGCTTTCCTGCGCTTCCTCCAGTGTGCCGCGAATCTGGCCGCCGACCATGGCTGCGCTGTTGACCAGGATGTCCACCCCGCCAAGCTCTCGGACGGCGGTGTCGACCATGTTCGTGACGTCATCCGAGTTGGTCGTGTCGGTGGGGATACCGATGACCTTCTGGCCGGTCTCAGCCGTGATCTCAGCGGCGGCCGCATCGAGGTCGGCCTTAGTGCGGGCTGCAATGGCTACGACCGCGCCCTCTCTCGCGAGTTCCAGCGCGACCGCCTTGCCGATCCCCTTGCTGCCGCCCGTGATGAGCGCCCTCTTGCCCTGAAGTTCCAAGTCCATAATTCACTCCTATCGCGTATTTTGCTGGCTTCTTGTGTAACCGTATGACTGTGAATCTGTGCCATTCTGGTAGGTGCATCTAAAGTCCCCTCTCCCTCAGAGAGAGGGTTAGAGCCTGCCCCGGACTTGATCCGGGGGTGAGGGTGAAAACACTGCCTACCAAACTGACACAGACTCTATGACCGTCGGCGCAATTGTAGCGTGTTCTTCAACCGTGTTATAAGGATTCGAGAAAGCCGAACGCTATTCAACCTCACCACTGCCCTCTCCTTCATGGGAGAGGGAGCTAGATATCGGTCTCGACAGACGCAGGTAGCCTGGGAGCGGAATTGAGAGCGCAAACGACGCACCGTCCGGGCGTGCTTGGACACAGGTGGACGATCCTGGGGATCCTGCTTGTGGCGAGCGTCGCCGCGTTCATGATGGCTATCACGGTGGGCGTGCTGCTGCCGTCGATAAGCACCGACCTGAGTCTCAGTCCCACTCAGCAGGGGATCCTGGGGTCGTCTGCATTCGTCGGAAACCTGGTGCTCGCGCTCCCGCTGAGCTGGTGGACCTCGCAGTTCAGGCCGAAGATCCTCACTACGGTCACGCTCGCTGCAGGCGCGATGCTGATGTCGGTGCAGGCGTGGTCGCCCAACTTCCTCGTGCTGCTGGTCGGACGCTTTGGCTTCGGCATCACGACGATGGCCAGGGAGCCGGCACGGGCGCTGCTGATGCACCAGTGGTTTGCCCCGAGGGAGTTCATCGTCGTCAACAGCGTGTACAACGCGCTGTTCGGGATTGTCGTAGGAGGAGGGCTGGCTGTCACGCCGTTCATCCTCTCGGGAGTCGGCGACAGCTGGCGTACAGTAATGCTGGCGTTCGCTGCCTCCATCGTCGTGATGATCCTGCTGTGGCTGGCGATTGGACAGGAGCGGGACGCGGATCCCGATGCGACGCAGCGGCGCGGAGGACAAGTTGAGCTTCTCAAGCGAGTGCTGAAGTACAAAGACCTCTGGATTGCCGGACTGGGCTTTACCGGGGCGACCATGGGCTGGGCGGCGTTCCTGAACTTCTACCCCACGTTCATGCTTACAACAAGCGATGTGTCGCTGAACTGGTCGGGGGCGATACTCGGGTTGGGAATCCTTGTGGGAGGACTGGCGGGAGTCGCGCTCAGCTTCGCCGTCATGTCCATAAGCGCCCCTCGCAGGAAGAACGTACTCCAGCTGCTTGGCGTGATCATGGCCGTGACGTACCTGGTGATGACCCGGGTGGAGTCGATTCCGGCGCTCCTGCTCGTGTCGGCGCTGAACGGAGTAGGCTGGGGGTTCTGGCCGCTGTTGAGCTCCGTGCCGTTCTACATTCCGGGCATCAGGCCGAGGGAGGTGGCCGTCGGCACGTCGCTCGTGATGACCCTGGGGTCATTGGGTACATTCCTCGGCCCTCTCGTCACCGGGATAATCCAGGACCGCACCAACGACCTGGGCCTGGCGCTTACCATAGTCTCCATCGCCCCGCTCTCACTGGCCATCGTAGGCACAGTGCTGAAAATACGCACGGACAGGGAGGGCTAGGCCGCTCCACGAGTGGCCGCAGTTGGTTCGAATGTGACGTTGGCGTAGAATAGGCTCAACCAATCTGACTTCAGGAGATCTTAGTTATGACTTCAAACGGCAGGGTTGCGCTGGTTACGGGCGCAGGTACGGGAATTGGCAAGGCGTCGGCTCTGGCGCTTCTGGCGGACGGATACTCCGTTGCCTTGGCAGGTCGCCGAATCGATCCGCTGAACGAGACCGTCGCGGAGGCCGGCGCTGACGGGGAGAGGACGATCGTCGTATCCACGGACGTCGGCGACCCGGCGTCGGTCAAGAACCTGTTCGCGCAGACCAGGGAGGCCTTCGGCAGGCTCGACGTGACCTTCAACAACGCTGGAACGGGAGCTCCCCCCGTATTGCTCGAGGACCTCACCTACGACCAGTGGATGACGGTCGTGAACGCCAATCTGACCGGCACGTTCCTGTGCACGCAGGAGGCGTTCCACATCATGAAGAATCAGGAGCCGATGGGCGGACGGATCATCAACAACGGCTCGCTGTCGGCGTATGTGCCGAGGCCGAACTCGATACCGTACACCGCCACCAAGCACGCCGTGACCGGCATGACCCGCGCGACGTCTCTGGACGGACGCAAGTACAACATCGCGTGCAGCCAGGTGGACGTCGGCAACGCCGCGACTCCCATGACTGAACGCATGCACTCGGGCGTGCCGCAGGCGCACGGCGAGGTCATGGTCGAACCCACGATGAACGTGCAGCACGTCGCGGATGCGGTCGTGTACATCGCCAACCTGCCATTGGACGCCAACGTACAGTTCATGACTGTGATGGCGACCCAGATGCCGTTCATAGGCAGAGGCTAGACCACCCTGGGTCTCAACAGAATGACGGTTCCCCTCAGATGAGCGCTGACAGGCGTTTGTCCGGTGATGATCAGCAGTTGAGTGAGGGAGACAGTCCCCGGTTCTTCTACGGCTGGGTAATCGTCGCCATAATGGGCGCGTCAGGCGCCGTCAGCATGGCGATGGGCTCGCTCAACTTCGGCCTGTTCATCAAGCCTATGGGGGACGAACTCGGCATCGGGCGCGCCGCGTTCGGATGGGCGCAGACGGCCCGTCAGGGCGCGGGCGCGCTGTCCAGTCCGATCATCGGTCCGCTGCTGGACCGTTTCGGCTCTCGTGTCATGCTGCCTTTTGCCGCTGTAACCACTGGTCTGGCAATGATTGGCCTCGCCAACATGCAGTACGCGTGGCACCTGGTCGTGTTGTTCGCGCTGATTGGATTCGTTGGCATGAGCGGCCCTGGTGCGCTGATCACGTCGGTGCCGGTATTGAAGTGGTTCGTTCGCGACAGGGGCCGCGCAATTGCCTACACGTCTCTCGGCATTCCCGTGGGGGCACTGCTGTTTGTCCCGCTTACCCAGATATTGATCGACGCCGTCGGATGGAGGATGGCGTGGGTCATACTCGCCATAATCGGGGTGTCGGTCATAGTGCCCCTGGGTGCGATCTTCATTCGCCGTCAGCCCGAGGACATGGGCATGATGCCCGACGGTGGTGTGCCCGCGAGTGAAGCCGGTCTTGATCCAGGTGCTGGCGCATCTACGAGCGAGCGGTCCGTCGAGCCGGAAATTTCGTGGTCTCTTCGTGATGCGATGCGCACCACGACCCTGTGGCGGCTCGTCATAGTGTTCAGTGCTGTGCAGCTTGCCACCGGCACGGTTGCGCTGCACAGGATCGCGGCCTTCATGGACCGCGGACTCGACCCCACCCTCATTTCGTTCGCCACCGCGTTCGACGCGGTGTGCGCCGGGGCTGCGACCTTCGTGTTCGGTATGCTGGTCAGGCGGGTGCCGGCGAGATTCCTGGGCGCGCTCGGATTCATGATGCTCGCCGGAGCGAGCGTCATGACCATCTGGGCGTACAACGTGCCGATCATGGCCCTGTCGATGGCTATATTCGGTCTCGGGATTGGCGGGATGATGTTCCTTCAGAACTTCATCTGGGCCGACTACTTCGGCCGGGAGAGCGTCGGGGCCATCAGGGGGGTCGTGAACCCAATCAACCTGGTTGTGGGTGGACTCGGAGCTCCGGCCGCCGGGTACGTGAGAGACATCACCGGATCATACGACCCCGCGTGGTGGGCGGGTGTGGCACTAATGGCCCTGGGGGCTGTGCTGACGATTCTGACCCCGCCACCGCGTCGTGGAGACGACAGAGGAGTGAGGGCGACGCTTAGGACAGCGTGGGAAATGTTGTATAAGGCGGTCACCGCGTCGTGGAGACGATAGAGGAGTAGGGGCGACGTAGCAGACGCCGCCCCATTCCGTTCGTTTCTTACGGATTCCTACGTTTCTTACGGATTCCTAGCCGAGGTGCCTCCCGAAGAAGTCGAGCACCTTGGCGAACGAGTCCATCGTCTGCTCCGGCCTGTAGATGGCGCGGTCGTGGTACCAGAAGCCGTGGCCGGCTCCGTCGTAGCGGTGGAACTCGTAGTCCTTGCCGTTGGCCTTCAGCGCCTCTTCGTGCTGGTCGACCTCCTCAGGCGAAGGAGAGGCATCGTCGTTGCCGAAGATGCCGAGCAGCGGCGTCGACAGGTCTGGAGTCAGGTCTATGGGCGCGACCGGCTGCTGAGGCGTCAGCGTGTCCGCTGCCATGACCACACGGCCTCCCCACAGGTCGACGACTGCGTCGAAGGAGTTTGAGCGGCAGGCCACCATGTAGGAATGGCGTCCGCCTGAGCAGCTTCCGATGAGCCCGACCTTGCCGTTCGTGTAGGGCAGCGAGCTCAGGAAAGCCGCCGCGCCTTCTGCGTCGGCCAGGACGCTGTCGTCGGACACGCCGCCCTGTGCGCGGGCGGCCGAGGCGATGTCGTCAGGGGTGCCCTGACCGAAGCGAGCGAACAGGTCGGGGCAGGCAACGACGTACCCCTGGTGGGCGAAGCGTCGCGCGATCTCACGATAGAGTTCGTCCCAGCCGGGCAGGTGATGGATCAATACGATCGATGGGTATGATCCTCCCCCGAGTGGACGGGCAAAGTATGCGTTGGTCCGGTCGCCGTTGTAGCCGCTGATGGTGATCGTCTCTGCGACCATGCCTTCGTAATCGCCGGTGTTGAACTGGTTCCACATGCTGAAAAACCTCCGTGGTGAGATACTGAACTTGCGTTTGGACGATCCCAGCCTGTGTGGCTGGGATCAGGCGTTCAGCGCGAGATTATCAGCGTGATGTGCGACAGTCAAATCACATTAGGTCGACGAGCCGGGAAGAACCCTCGGACGAAGCCACGCGCCTGTGCTTCCATCAGCCACGCTGGACGATGGGTACGCAATGGTCGCTTCGTGGCTCTCAGGACGCAGACCGCAAGCAGTAGCCTCGCCGCTGACATACAGTGACGAACGAGTGGTTTCTGCTAACTTCTTTGTCCTGGTAAGCGAGTCCTTCTTCTAACTCCCGATGTACGGTGTGAGGGAGCGGCTCTTGGCGGGACCAGGGTTCTGTTGACCCTTAGCTGGCTCTTCCAATCCGGAAGACTGTGGCGGTGCAGACCGAGCACTTCCCTCTGGTCGCGGGGCGCCCATTCTTGAGAGTAACCGGCTCGGCATCATTGATATCTGTATGGGCTCGGCACTTGAGGCAGTAGGCTTGCATGGAAGAGTCCTTCTGTAGTATTTCCTCGTAGGCCTGACGCGATGTCGTCACATCCCTCCGGTCCCCCTCGATTAGCGGCTCTGTGGCCGGTCGGGTCGGGATTCTCCGGGTCGCTTGCACATCCACCAGTGCAAGGTGTCCAGGGGCCAACTTGGACAGATTATATGATTAGTATAAGAAAACTAACAACTACTTTTTGTGACAAATTTATAGCAAAATCGCGTCAAACCGCCTAGAAGATCAGAAGAAGAACGGACTTCACGAAGGACTCGCTGGAAGTCCTGATGAGCAGCCAAACGCAGGCTCTAGGACAGTGCAGACCTTGTGTCCTGAACGTCCCTGTCTATCTGCTCCATGAGCGCTTCGACGGTGTCGTACTTCTCTTCGCCACGGAGACGCTTGACGAACTCGAGCCGAAGTGTCTGGCCGTAGATGTCCTCCGAGAAGTCCAGGAGAAACGCCTCTATGGTGCGGTTCTCGCCGTCGTCGAAGGTTGGCCTGAGGCCGATGCTGGTTGCGGCCATGTGCCTGCCCGATTCCAGGTGCGCCCATGTGGCGTAGATGCCGTCGCCAGGGACGATGAGGTCGGAGCGGACTTCGAGGTTCGCGGTCGGGAATCCCATTTCGCGCCCTCGCTCGTGTCCGCCTCCCACGGTGCCGGTCAAAGAGAAGTTTCGCCCCAGCAGGTTCGCCGCACCGGTCACTTCGCCGTCGGAGATCTGCTTCCTGATTGCGGTGCTCTTCACGATGCCGGATGGATCGGTGATGAGGTCGACCGCCTTGAACTCGGAGCCAACCCCAGACGCGATCCCGGGCAGGGTCTCAACGCTCCCGTCGCGGTCTCGACCCATGGCGAAATCGGGGCCGACCACCAGCTTTCGCATCCTCAGCTCGCTGGCGAGCACGCCCAGGAACTCCCGGGAGGACAGACCTGCCAGCGCAGGGTCGAACTCGACCGCCGCGACGAAGTCAACGCCCAGCTCCTTCAGCAGTCTGGTCCTCTCTGCCACGTCAGTCAGGAGTTGTACCTGCGTGCCGGGTCTCAGCACGGAAATCGGGTGGTTCCTGAATGTGACTACACCGGCCAGAAGTCCTGAGGCTCGCGCCTCCCGGACTAGCGCGTCGATGAGATGCCGGTGTCCCCGGTGGACGCCGTCGAACACGCCTATGGTAAGGGCGGAGTCGCGCCCCGGAGAGAGATTGGCGAGGTCTTCTGCTAGGCTCATTGCGGCTACGTCATCCTCGAAGCAGGTCGGCTATTAGGATGCTGTATTTGAGGGGGAAATGGCAACATGGATTGGCGCGCATTTCCGGGCCGTGGGTGCTAGAAACGTACGTCCTTGAGGTGCCGTCGCAGGGTGAGGCTCGCAGGCAGGATCGCGGCAGTTGCGACGCCCATGACTATCATCGTCGTGCTGAGGCTGAAGATGTCGGCCACGAGTCCGTATGCCAGAGGAGCAGCCACGGTGCCGATCTCATTCGTGGTGTAGAAGAAGCCGTAGAACCTCGCGCGGCGTCCCGGAGGGACAAGGTCTGCGACCGTCGCGTACAGGACCGACGACGTGCCGTTGAGTCCGATGCCAATAAGCACCATCATCGGAGCCATCAGCAGCACCGGTGTAGCGAGAGAGGCGACCAGGAGCAGCGCGGTCAGCCCCTTCGTCGCCCAGATCAGGCTGATGGTGTTCATGCGATCTCCGAGCCAGCCGCATACGAACTTGCCGATCGCCCCTCCTCCGAACAGCAGGAAGAGCATCGCGCTGATCTGGCCCGGCCCCATGTCCTTCGCGTCCATTACGAAGGGCAGGAACACCAATGCGGACGTACGAACCGCCGAGTCCAGCACCCCGACTCCGCTCAGGGTGATGAATCCTCCAAGCCGGGCCCCGTCTTCGTCTTCGGTACCGGCATCCCCTGAGCCAGCGGCGCTCGCGGCGGGCTTGCCGATGTCTACCGCGCGCCGCGTGAACACTGAGGCGATCATGAAAATGAACCCGGATATGCCAACAATCATGAAGGTCTCGCGCCATCCGAACCTGATCGCGAATAGCCCGGCGACCAGCGGCGCGAGCATCTTGCCGAGGTCGCCGGCAAAGTTGACCGTGCCGACGGCTGTGGCCCGGCCCCTGTCGTCGTAGGCGCGAGATACCATGCTCGACGCGAGAGGGTGCTGGGTGCCGCCACCCAGTCCGACGACGCCGGACACCAGCAGAAGGACGACGAAGACCTGTGAGAGGGCCATCGCAACAAGGCCAGCCGACACCCAGGCGTTCCCCAGTATCAGCATCCAGAACTCGCCCGCCGATTCAGCGAGCAGTCCTGCCGGAACCTGGAGGATTGCAGTCGCTCCGCTGAAGACTGACCGAAGCATTCCGACCTGTGTGAACGACAGCCCCATGTCCTCCTTGATAAGCGGCAGGAGGGGCACGAGCAGCGCGAAGAACAGGTCGCTCCATATGTGCATGGTCGATCCGAAGATCAGCGTCCGGCGCGACCGTGGCGCCCTTGTGAGGAGAGAGACCATCGCCGTACCTTACACCACTTCGCGTAGCTTCGGTGTTAGGCGATGGTCTGTTCCGGCGCTTCTAGCACAGAGTCCAGATGAAAGTGACAATTGATTTGCCCCAGCCGTCATACCGGCGAAGGCCGGTATCCAGGGTTCGCGGCAGGTCGACGTATATCAGAACCATCTGGATGTGGTACTAGCTGTGCGGAGGGTTGTGTCGAGCCGATATCTCGGCGGCCAGGATTGAGAACTCCGGCCACGCCCTGCTTGGAGCGGTCGGCTCCCCGGTTGCGGGGTCGAAGTCGACTTCCGCCCTGTCCACTACGTCAGCAGCAGCAAAGATCGGCGCACCGCTGCGCACCGCCAGCGCGATAGCGTCACTCGGCCTGGAATCAGCTTCAAAAGTGGAGCCGTTCGACTCCAACGCAACTTGCGAAATGAACGTATCCTCCCGCATCTCGCTGACAACGGCTCGTGTAACGGCAGCACCCAGACCGCGAATGATCGAGTCGGTGAGGTCGTGGGTCATCGGGCGGTTCGGGTTCTGACCCTGAAGCGACAGCGCTATGGAGTCGCCTTCTGCCTGACCCACCCAGATCGGCAGGTATCTGTTCACGTCTTTCCCCTTCAGGACCACGACTCGCTGGTTGCCGGGGATGTTCACTCGGACGTGGTCGACAGTCATCTCTATCATGATATTCCTCTCGTTTCGTTCTATGTGCGTACGCATGGACAGCCAGTCCGCGAACCCGTGCTCGACGGCGATGACCTGCTGGGCGTCGCGCAGCGACAGGGACAGCTCGATCAGGTCGTCGTCAGACAGGTGGGAGTTGCGGGGCAGCGATGCTCGCAGACGTGCAAGCGCGGCAGGCTGGCGGTCTCGGTACGCTCTCAGGAGGTCTTTGGCCCGTTTCCTGAGTTGCTCAAGACTCGGACGCGCAGGTAGAGAGGGAGAGGGCATAGGCACTCCTTTCGTGTCGCCCAACGTCCGCTTGATCGGGCAGAAAAGAGTGTGTCTGTTCAGTCGTCTGAGTTGGGGTGGGCTCAGCCCTTGAGCGGACTCGGCGGCTCCCCCATGAGTACTGTCCCCATGTTAACGACAGGTCTGGAGTGCGTCAAACGCTGTGGCTCCTGGGTATCGGTATCAACTTGGTCGGCGCCCTACTGTGGGATCGAATATCCCCTCTCCCTGGGGGTGAGGGGGAAATCATTGCCGACCAAACTGATACAGTCTCGGCTCCAGGCTCGCTGGACTCTACACTCGCAGCGGAGCGCTGACGTGGTGCAGGTACTGCAGTATCTCTCGCTGTGACTGGACCACGCCGGTCTCGTAGTACGAGATCGAATGGTCCCCGCAGAAGGGCCTGATGATCTTCTGCGCCTCCTTCAGCTGGTGCCGGGGCATGGCTGGGAACAGATGGTGCTCTATCTGGTAGTTCAACCCACCGTATAGGACGTCATTTACGGGGCTCGAGTTCACGTTCCTTGAAGTAAGCACCTGCCTCCTCAGGAAGTCGAGCTTCGTCTTCCCATCGAGCATCAGCATGCCCTTGTGGTTCGGGGCGAACGTCGAGCCAATGTACAGCCCAATCAGCAGCTGATTGACTGCGATGAACAGCAGCCCATGCCAGAACGGCAGGGACAGGAACACCAGACAGGTGTAGACACCGATGTGGCCGGCCATCGCCAGCGGTTCGACAATAGGGGACTTCAGACGGTTGGTGAGCATGTACCGGATGCCCGAGTACTTGAGCACGATCCCCTCGAAACAGACCAGTGCGTAGAAGAGAAAGGCCTGGTACCTGACGATCAGCCGGGGTACTCCCTTGGTAGCGCGAGCCTGGTCTTCCGAAAAGGCGACAACCGGGATTTCGATATCAGGGTCCATGTCGAGATCGTTGGGATTGCTGTGGTGCTCGTTATGCTTCTCAACCCACCAGGAGCGGTTGATGCCGACCAGGAAACTCACCAACAGGCCGACGGCATCGTTATTGCGGCTCGATCGAAACACCTGCTTGTGGCCCAGATCGTGTCCAAGGAAGCTCAACTGCACGACTACGAATGCGAGAAGTGCAGCGTTCAACATCTGCGGCCAGACGCCGTCCACAAGGACGAGGATCGCGAGGCTCACTGCCAGTAGGCTCATGTTAAGTGTGAACTTGGCGGCGTAGCGCCTTGGGTCCCTTTCCAAAAGTCCCGCATCTTTGACAAGCCGCTTCAGTCGTGCATATTCGTTTGGTTCTACCTCCCGATTCGCAGCGCCAGCCGGCGCTCTGGAATTCTCGTCAGTTGTAGCAATTGCCATACAGTTCTCCATCCTTCTGTATTGCTCTGTTTCGGGCATAAAGAAGGCCGCCGAGATCGGCGGCCAACTCTAAATATCTAGCTGGGGTTATAGAACTCTTAGTGTACATGCTACCACTATTCCCAGGATCGCATCGCGTGTCATCGTGTGGGTATGGTGTGCGATACTGTTCTCGTTGACCAATTCACGCCCATGCTAGACCCGGGAGCCCAACCAGATATGTCCTTCGATAACAGAGAACTCTTCCCATTCAGCGCCGACGTCAACCCGCAGGACCGCCTGACCATAGGCGGCTGCGATACGGTCGACCTGGCCAGCGAATTCGGCACGCCGCTGCTGGTCTTCGACGAGGTCACATTGCGCGGCATGTGCCGTGACTTCGTCCAGAGCTTCACTGGACGGTACGCTGACACGCAGGTGCTGTACGCATCCAAGGCGTTCGTGAACGCCGGGATTGCCAGGATCGTCGATGAAGAGGGACTTGGACTAGACGTCGTCTCCGGCGGCGAGCTGGCCGTCGCCGTAGCTGCGGGCGTCGACCTGAGCCGGGTCTACTTCCACGGCAATAACAAGACGCCCGACGAGCTGGAGTACGCGCTCGAGGTCGGGTGCGGCAGGATCGTGGTGGACAGCTTCTACGAGCTCCGCCTGCTCAACGACATCGCAAAGGCCCGCGGCGTCACGCAGGACATCCTGCTGAGGCTGTCGCCGAGCGTCGACCCGCACACTCACGTCGCGACGACGACCGGCATCCTGGACAGCAAGTTCGGCTTCTCGCTGGAGACCGGAGACTCGACGGTCGCAATCCGCCAGTCTCTTGAGGCGTCGAACCTGGACCTCATCGGGCTGCACTTCCACCTGGGGTCGCCGATCTTCGAGCTGGAGCCATACTCAACCGCCATAGACAGGGTCCTGACCTACCTCGCCCCGTTCATAGATGAAGGTCTGAACATGCGTGAGTTCAGTCCCGGTGGCGGGTTCGCTATCGGCTACGTTATGGAGCAGCTCCCACCGTCCATCGACGAGTACGCCGAGGCGATCACGTCCATGTACAGGCAGCGGTGCACCGACCTCGGATTCGGGGAGCCCAAACTCGTAATAGAGCCCGGACGCTCGATAGTCGGCAGGGCAGGAGTCGCGCTGTACACTGTTGGGGCGATCAAGGACATCCCAACAGTTCGCAAGTACGTCTCGCTCGACGGCGGCATGGGCGACAACATCAGGCCCGCCCTGTACGATTCCGAGTACGAAGCAGTGGTCGCGTCGAGGATGTCAGACAGCGCCTCAGAGGTCGTTACGCTCGCGGGCAAGTACTGCGAGTCAGGAGACATCTTGGTGCGCGACATCGAGATGCCAGTACTGGAGTCGGGGGACGTGATCGCGATCCCGTCGTCGGGCGCGTACGCTCCGTCGATGGCGAGCAACTACAACCTCAACGGCAGACCGGCAATCGTCGTCGCCAGCGAGGGCGAGGCACGCGTAATCCGCAGGCGCGAGTCCTTCCAGGACATGATGGCGCTGGACGTCGTATAAGAGCGATTCTCGAAGTGAAACTACGGACTCCCTCTCCATCAGGGCTGACAGGGGTAGGTAGAGGTAGCTACCCAATCAGGAATGGCTACCAACAGACCCCCTCTCCTGGGGGAGAGGGCTGGGGTGAGGGCGAGTCACTGAATTGCAGCCTTGTCTTCTGAATGAGATGAGCTTTGCAAACACTCTCGAAAAGGCGATACACACATGACCGACATCATCTACTCATCCGCAAAGTCAATCGCCCGAGCCATACAGGCCAAAGAGGTGTCTGCCGCTGAGGCAGTCGAGGCGCATCTGCGGCGTATCGACGAGGTGAATCCGAAGCTCAACGCTGTCGTGAAGCTCGCAGGCGATCGCGCCATGGCTGAAGCCAGGAACGCTGACGAGGCTCTCGCCCGCGGCGAGTCGTTGGGCGCCTTTCATGGCGTGCCGATTACCATCAAGGACTCCCACGACACTGAGGGCATCGTCTCGACTGGCGGCACGCTTGGTCGCAGCGACTTCGTTCCCGACGCCGACGCCGTGGCAGTCGCGAGGATGCGTGCAGCTGGCGCGATAGTTCTGGGCAAGACCAACACGCCGGAGTTTACGCTCTCGTTCGAGACGGACAACCTGGTCTACGGACAGACCAACAACCCCTACGGCCTGGACCGGACTCCCGGCGGCAGCAGCGGTGGGGCGGGAGCGATCATCGCGGCTGGCGGCTCTGCAATGGACCTCGGGACGGACACCGGTGGCAGCATCCGTGTCCCGTCGGCCTTCTGCGGTCTGGCTGGACTGAAGCCAACGTCGGGCAGAGTCCCACGAACGGGTCACATAGTTCCCTGGGGACTCGGAGGCATGGACTCGCTCACCACGATTGGCCCGATGGCCCGCTACGTCGAGGACCTGTGGCCTGGGTTCTCAACCATCGCGGGGCCGGATGGCGTCGACCCGTTCATCCATCCTGTGCCGCTGGGGGATCCGGCGTCCATCGACGTCGCCGGCCTCAGGGTCGCGTACTACATAGACAACGGCACGATCACTCCGACTGCGGAGGTTGAAGCTGCGGTCAGGTCCGCAGTCGAGGCCATTTCTGACGCCGGTGCTGATGTCACGGACGACCTGCCCGTTGCCATCACTGAGAACGTCGGTGCAAACATCACGAGCATCCTAGTGGCCGACGGAGGAGCCGGTGTGCGCAGGCTGGTCGACAAAGCTGGAACTAAACAGGTCCATCCACGTATGGAGCGGTTCCTGAACGCTGATCCAATTTCTACTGCGGAGTACACCGCGCTGCTTGAGGGAATGGACGCCTTCCGCAGCCAGATGATCTCGTTCATGGAGAACTACGACGCGATCCTGTGTCCCGTTCGACCCTGGCCCGCTCTGCCTCACGGTGAGACTCTGACATCAGAGGCAAGCCCCGCCAACTTATATACGAGCGTGTACAACACGACCGGATGGCCGGGGGCTGTGGTTCGTGTGGGCACGTCGCCTGAGGGGCTGCCGATCAGCGTGCAGGTGATGACCCGGCCGTGGCGCGAGGACGTTGCGGTCGCGCTCGTGGCGGTGCTGGAGTCGGCGCTTGGCGGCTATGCCAGGCCGAAACTGTAGGAGTGGCGTCATGCCAGTGACGGACGACCTGATCTACTCATCCGCGAAGTCCATCGCTCAGGCGATTCGGGACAGGGACGTATCCTCTGTCGAGGTCGTCCAGGCACACCTGGACCGTATCGACGAGGTCAACGACAGGCTGAACGCTGTCGTTCTCATCTGTGCCGAACGTGCCCTTGATGAGGCGAGAGAAGCCGATGCTGCATTGGCGCGTGGAGATTCCAAGGGCCCTTTGCACGGTGTCCCGATGACTCTTAAGGACTCGCTCGACACTGAGGGCGTGGTTACGACAGGCGGTACTCTCGGACGCCGGACTTTCGTGCCCGAGCGCGACTCGACTGTCGCGGCGCGGCTGCGAGGTGCGGGCACGATCCTGCTGGGCAAGTCCAACACTCCTGAGATCACCTTCGCCGGTGAGACCGACAACCTGGTTTACGGACGCTCGAACAACCCCTACGCCCTCGACCGGACACCGGGTGGCTCAAGCGGCGGTGCCGGAGCAATAGTCGCTGCTGGGGGATCTCCGTTCGACATAGGCAGCGATACCGGGGGCAGCATCCGGGGTCCCGCGCACTTCTGCGGCATCGCGGGAATCAAGCCGAACTCCGGGCGTGTGCCACGCACCGGTCATATCATTTCGTACGCCGCCGGCGCTGAGGACTCCTATACGCAGAACGGGCCGATGGCCCGGTACGTCGAAGACCTTATTTTGACTCTGCCGATCATCTCCGGGCCGGACTGGGAAGACCCCGCCATCATACCGATGCCGCTGGGCGATCCTGTCGACGTCGATCTCGGAGGTCTGCGGATCGCGTTCTACACGAGCGTACCGGGATGCAACGCTCCGACGCAGGAGACCGAGGAAACCGTAATGGCCGCTGTCGGCGTACTCTCGGACGTGGTCGCCTCCGTCGAGGAAGACGCACCTGAGCCGCTGGGTCGTGTTCTTGAGCTCAACGACAGGATCGGCGACGGTGATGGACGCGCCGCCATGCTCAGGGTCCTGGCAAGGGCCGGCACCACCGAGTTCGCGCCTTACATCCGGGCGATACGAGACGAAGCGGTACCCATGTCCACCGGAGAGTTCACAGAGGCCCTGGAGGAGCTGGACCAGTATCGCAGCGAAATGCTGGCCTTCATGCGGAGCTACGATGCGATCGTCTGCCCCACAGCCGCTTTTCCCGCGCTGGCGCATGGGGAGACCTACAAGGACGAGTACCGCAACATCTACTACACCCATCCCTACAACCTCACCGGCTGGCCGGGGACTGTAGTCAGGTGCGGCTCGTATCATGAAGGACTGCCTATCGGAGTGCAGGTCATATCCCGACCGTGGCGAGAGGATGTGTCGCTTGCGCTCGCGGCGGCGCTTGAGTCGGCCCTTGGCGGCTACGTGAGGCCGAGCATTTAGCGCAAGCTCCCGACTTGTGATACTTTAGCCGTCACAGGCTCGGGTGATACCGGGGCCTGATTCCCAGCAACCCGAGGGATACCGATGGCTGACATCATCTATCAATCTGCGAAGTCTATTGCCCAGGCAATCCAGGACAGGGAAGTGTCGGCGGTGGAGGTCGTACAGGCCCACCTCGACCGCATCGACGAGGTCAACGACAGGCTCAACGCGGTGGTCAAGCTGTGCGCCGACCGCGCTCTCGATGAGGCCCGCGAGGCCGATGCCGCGCTGGCGCGTGGGGAGTCGAAGGGCGCGCTGCACGGCGTTCCCATGACCCTCAAGGACTCTCTGGACACCGAGGGCGTCGTTACCACGTACGCCACACTCGGACGGCGGACGACCGTGCCTGAACGCGACTCTACAGTCGCGGCGCGGCTGCGAGGGGCAGGCGCAATCCTGCTGGGCAAGACGAACACGCCGGAGTTTACACTGGCCGGTGAGACCGACAACCTCGTCTACGGTCGCACCAACAACCCGTACGGACTCGACCGCACTCCTGGCGGATCCAGCGGCGGAGCCGGAGCGATAGTCGCCTCTGGCGGGGCAGCTTTCGACATTGGCAGCGACACCGGAGGCAGCATCCGTCTGCCTGCGCACTTCAACGGCATCGCTGGCATCAAACCGAACTCGGGTCGCGTGCCGCGTACCGGCCACGCCGTCCCATACGGGATGGGAGCCACCGACGCCTACACGCAGAATGGCCCGATGGCTCGATACGTCGAGGACCTCGTTCTCACGCTGCCGATAATCTCGGGCCCTGACTGGGAGGACCCCGCAATCGTACCGATGCCTCTGGGAGACCCTGCGGACGTCGACCTCGGCTCCCTGCGAGTCGCCTTCTACACCGGAGTGGACGGGTTCAAGGCGCCCACCCAGGAGACGATAGACGCGGTGGAGTCCGCAATCAAGGTGGTCTCCGACGTGGTCGCCTCGGTCGAGGAAGACACGCCCGAGCCGCTGGGCCGCGTCACGGAGCTGACCGGCAGGA
The DNA here is from genome assembly GCA_964537915.1 of uncultured Dehalococcoidia bacterium. GTDB lineage: Bacteria > Chloroflexota > Dehalococcoidia > Lucifugimonadales > UBA1123 > VXRN01. Next base: position 22,584 of record CAZIDM010000011.1, on the reverse strand, counting down.
TCGGAGGCGGCGACGGCCGCGCCTGGACCCAAAGGCTCCTGGACAAGGCGGGCACCACAGAGAAGTCTCCATTCCTGGCATCGCGCTTCAGGGATGCCGTGGCGATCCCAACAGAAGAGTTCACCCAGGCGCTGGAGGAGCTGGACCAGTACAGGAGCGACATGCTCGGGTTCATGCAGGGCTACGACGTCATCATCTGCCCCACAGCAGCCATGCCCGCGCCGACGCACGGTGAGACGTTCGCGGACAGCAGCCGCAACGCGTTCTACACCGGGCCGTACAACCTGACGGGATGGCCGGGGACCGTGGTCCGAGGAGGCACATCGCCCGAGGGTCTGCCGATAGGCGTACAGGTGATCGCGCGTCCGTGGCGCGAGGACGTGTCACTCGCACTCGCCGCGTTGCTGGAGTCCGCCCTCGGCGGCTGGCAGCAGCCCGCGATCTGATTGGTGCTGAAGCCTATCGAACTTGGATGAACACTGTCACCTGTAGCCAAAGTGACTTCAGAGTGACGACGAAAAGAACAGGAGCGATTCGATGGACCTTGACCTGAACGGCCGGCGGGCAATTGTCACCGGCGGAAGCGTTGGCATCGGCAAGGCGACTGCAAGGGAGCTGGCCAGGGAGGGCGTTGACGTAGTCATCTGCGCCAGGAGACAGGACGTCCTCGAAGGTGCGGCGCAGGAACTCGCCGCAGAGACCGGCCGGAGGATTATTCCCATCGTGGCCGACACGACCAGCACCGCGTCCGTGAACTCGATGGTCCAAAAGGCTGTCGAGGAACTGGGAGGGCTCGACATCTTGGTCAACAACGCGGCTGCGCCAGGAGGTCTCGTACTTGGGCCGCTGCCTGAGTCCGACGACGACGATCTGCTGTCTGACATCAACACCAAGGTCGTCGGCTACTTTCGCTGTGCAAAGGCGGCTGCGCCCCACATGCAGGCCCAGGGTTGGGGTCGGATCATCAACATCGGAGGCCTTGCCGCCAGGAACGCGGGTACCTACAGCGGACTCCGAAACGCGGCCCTGGTCCACCTGACCAAGACGCTGTCCAATCAGCTCGGCCCCGACGGTATCAACGTCACTCTCGTCCATCCGGGCGCTACCATCACAGAGCGCACGTCCGAGGAGGCGGCCAGCGGACCTCTGGGCAACGACATCGGCCGGATGGTGGATGCCACCGAAGTCGGGTACGTTGTGACCTTCCTTGCGTCGCCCAAGTCTATCTCGATTGCAGGGGAGGTTATCGCCGCTGGCGGAGGCGCGGGCAGCTCGGTCTACCAGTAGACACCAAGCGCCCCGGCAGGAGACCTTCTCACAATGACCTGGCAGGACGACTACAGAAGCAGGCTCAGTTCGCCCGAAGAGGCCGTCTCGATCATCGAGGACGGCGACCGTGTCGTCGTTCCCCTCTCAGAGCAGCCGCTGACCCTGATGAAGGCGCTCGCCGAGCGGGCGCATGAGGTCAGGGGTGCGACCCTTTCGGTCTCGGTGCCGCAGTTCGACCTTGAGCCATTCCTGGAAGCGGGATGGAAGGTCGACATCGAGAACTTCATCGGGCCGTACGGCAGGCCATTCGAGAACGAGGGCCGCGCTCCATACTCGCCCCTTGCATTCTCGCTGACGTTCAAGGCATTCGACGAGAGGCCGGACGAGGCCAAGCCCATCGACGTTGCGATGGTGGTGGTGTCTCCGCCCAACCGGCAGGGACAGATCACCTTCGGGCCGCAGGCATGGTACAAGCGCAGCTTCGCCCAGCGGGCGCGCAAGGTCGCGGCGGAGGTGGACCCGTCGCTGATCCGCACGTACGGAGACGCCTTCATGCCGATGGAAGACATCGACATGATGTCGGAGGCGGAGAAATCGGGCGCGAGTCGGGAGGCGCTCATCAAGGCCGTGTCGGACCTGCCCGACGACCGGCGTGCTGCGTTGGAGGAGATCATCCAGCAGGTGAACCCGAGCCGGGTTGCCCCGCTTCAGCCCCAGTTTGCCACCATCGACGTGGACAGGCTGAAGAGGCAGTTCGGCATAGATGATCCTTCACCTGAGACTAGGGCGATAGCCGAGAACCTGAAGGGCCTTATCCCTGACGGCGCTACGATACAGGTCGGTGTCGGCACTCCGTCTTCGTACATGCCGAGGTTGGGTGTGTTCGGCGACAGGATCGACCTCGGACTGCACTCGGAGCTGACCGTGCCCGGAGTGGCGAGGCTCGTGGGGGCAGGAGTCATCAACGGCTCTCGCAAGACCATCCACAAGGGTCGCGCCGTCGCCACGTCGTGGACAGGGGGGAGCGAGGATGACCTCGCCATCATCGACGATAATCCCCTCTTCGAGCTGTACTCGCCTCACCATGTGCTGGATCCGACGGTCATCGCTCAGAACCACATGCAGGTTGGGATCAACAACGCCCTGTCGGTGGACCTGAGGGGGCAGATCGCGTCGGAGAGCCTGTTCGGCGGCCAGATGTACAACGGCATTGGCGGTCAGCCCGATGCGCACCTCGGCGCGCTGTACTCGAAGGGCGGACGCGCGATTACGCTGCTGTACTCCACGGCGCTGGGAGGCGCGGTCTCCCGCATAGTCCCGAGGTTCGAGTCCGGTGAGATCGTCACCGTGCCTCACTTCTGGTCGGACACCGTCGTGACCGAGTACGGGGTGGCGCGCCTCCTGGGCAAGAACCACCGGGAGCGGGCCGAGGCGCTCATAGCGATCGCCCACCCGGACTTCAGGGCCGAGCTCACAAGAGCCGCCACCGGATGGCTGTTCGTCTAGGCAGACGCTCCCTCTGGAGTAGGCCCGATGGGACAGTCCGGCGTTTGACGCTCATCTGCCCCCTACTGTGGGGTCGAATGTCCCCTCTCCCTGAGGGAGAGGGTTAGGGTGAGGGGGAAATCCTTGTCGACTAAACCGATACAGTCTCATGAGATGCTCGGCGTTTGACGCTCATCTGCCCCCTGCGTACCATGACATCCGACCGTGCGGCTAGCGCGCGCGTCAAGTAGAGTGGGAGTAACATGGTGTCAGGGACTTTCGGGCTGGGCCGCCTGTTTGGCGTGAGAATACAGGTCCACTTCTCGTGGGTGTTCATTTTCGCGCTGATCGCGTGGTCGCTGGCGTCCTCCTGGCTCCCAGGCCGGTACGAGTGGAGCACGACCCAGTACTGGGTCGTTGGCATCATCGGCAGCGCGCTGCTGTTCGTGTGCGTGCTGATTCACGAGCTGAGCCACTCCCTTGAGGCGATCCGGCGAGGCCTGCGCGTCGAGAGCATCACGCTTTTCTTCCTTGGTGGCTTCTCCCAGATCGACGGCGAATCGCGGAGCGCGAGCGAGGAGTTCTGGGTGTCCGTGGTCGGACCGGCTGCCAGCCTCGGGCTCGCCTGCTTCTTCGGTCTGCTCTACCTGAACCTGAGAGGGTCGGACAGCCCTATCGCGGCCCTTACCCAGTACCTGATGTTCGTGAATCTGCTGATTGGGGTGTTCAACCTGATTCCCGCGTTCCCGCTGGATGGCGGCAGGGTGCTCAGGTCGCTGGTGTGGAAGGCCACGCAGAGCCAGGAGCGCGCGACAAGGGTGGCCAGCCTGACCGGATCGGCGCTCGGCTTTGGACTGATTGGCGTCGGTGTGATCGCCATCTTCACCAACAGCCTGATCACGGGCATCTGGCTCATGTTCATTGGCTGGTTCATCCAGTCCACCGCGTCCTCGGTGCGGCAGGGCACTCCCGAGAGGCTTGTGGTCTCGGGCCGAACCGTGGGCGACGCAATGGACAGGCAGCTCAGGATCGTGCCTCCCGGAATCTCCATACGGCGGCTCGTCGATGAGTACATAGTTGCCGAGATGCAGCGCGCGTATCTCGTCATGCTGGGCGACACGTTCTACGGGCTGATTACCGTGAGCGACGTTCGGAGTGTCCCGACGGAGGAGTGGTCGACGAAGTGGGTATCTGAGGTGATGACCAAGACCGAGGACACCATCACGCTCGCACCCGAAGATCCGCTCGAACAGGGACTGAGGCTCCTGGCAGACCGGAACATCCAGCAGGCGGTGGTCGTGGAAGACGACACGCCGGTTGGGCTGCTGACGCGCGCGGGTGTACTGCGCGTGATGGAGATCTCGCAGCTCTCGCCCGTGTCCCAGGAAGACCAGACTACGGCGTAGGGGCGGTTCGCGAACCTCCCGGTACGGTCAGGTCCCGGTCTCCGCTCTTCAGTTGAACCTGATGCCGCCGCCGTTGGTTCCCTCGAAGTCGCTTGTGCTGTAGACGCCGAGGTCCCTGCCCTGGTGTACGTGGATGATGATCTCCTGCCGGTGTACGCCAACGGCGTCCAGCAGCTCAGCCTCGATGTCGTCGATGATGTCCTGTATACCGTCGCTGGTCACGGCCTCCTCGACGTTGAGGGTGGCGTGAACGACAGGGTCTGCGAAGTGCATGTCGAGCCTGCCCACGACGCTGTCTTCGAGCATGACTATGTAGCACTCCGAGAACGGCGTGCGGGTCTCTCTCTGGAAGTTGTATCTGGCCATGGTGTTGTGTCTAGGTCCGTACCTGGCCTGAGCCAAGGACGGTCCACTTGTATGACGTGAGCTCGCGCAGACCCATGGGGCCGCGAGCGTGGAACTTGCTGGTGCTTATGGCGACCTCGGCGCCGAGGCCGAACTGCCCGCCGTCATTGAATCGTGTCGAGCAGTTGACGAACACCGCGCTGGAATCGACCTCGTCCACGAAGCGCATGGCCGCTGAGTAGTCTTCAGTGACTATCGCGTCCGAGTGTCCGGAGCCGTAGGTCTCGATGTGTTCCAGAGCCTCGTCCAACGAGTCGACTATCTTGACTCCGGCGATCAGGTCGAGGAACTCGGTTGTCCAGTCGTCTTCCGAAGCGGGCTTCACCCTGGGAGTTTCGGCCCCATTGGTGGGTCCTACCAGGCTGAGCGCGCGCAGGTCGCAGCGCATCTCCACTCCGGCCTCTGCAAATCTCCTGGACATTATGGGAAGAAACGCCGGAGCTGCCGCGGAGTGCACGATCATGGTGTCCATGGCGTTGCAGACCGAGTAGCGCTGCACCTTGGCGTTGAAGACGATGTCGGCAGCCATGTCGATGTCGGCGGCGCTGTCCACGTAGGTGTGGCACACCCCCACTCCGCCGGTTATGGCCGGCATGGTGGCATCTTTGGCGACTCGGTTTATGAGGTCCTGTCCTCCCCTGGGAATTAGCAGGTCGATGTATTCGTCCGCGCTGAGCATTCGGCCCACGAGTTCGCGGTCGGTGGACCGGAAGAGCTGGACTGCGTCCGCTGGCGCGCCTGCGTCGGCGATGGCTTCGCGGATGACCTCGGCCAGGGCAGTGTTCGAGTTGATCGTGTCGCTGCCGCCCCTGAGTATGACGGCGTTGCCGGACTTCAGGCAGAGCGACGAGATGTCGACCGTGACGTTGGGTCTGCTCTCGTAGATGACGCCCACGACGCCGAGGGGCACCCGCCGCCGGCCGATGTTCAGGCCGTTCGCCATGGTCTTCATCTCGATTGTCTCACCGATCGGGTCGGGCAGCGCGGCCACGCTTCGGGCGTCGGCGGCGATGGCGTCTAGCCGGTCTGGGTCGAGCATCATGCGGTCGAGGTAGTACGGCTCAAGCCCCTTGGCCTCGCCGTTCTCCAGGTCGAGCCGGTTGGCTTCGAGTATCTCGTCCCGGCTGGTTTCGAGCCGGTCGGCGATGTTCAGCAGCGCCTGCGTCCTGACGCCTCCACCAACCTTCGCAAGCTGGCGGGCAGCTATCCGGGCAGTCTGCCCCTTGGTCGTGAGCTCATCGACTGTGGTCTGCATGTGCTGTCTCCAGTGGCGGTCTCAGATGGTGTACGTAATGCCTCCTCTCCCTTGAGGGAGAGGATTGAGGTGAGGGTGAAAGTATTAGCGTGGCTCCCCATCATCCTAGCTGTCTCTCGCAAGGGGGGAAACACCTGCCAGAAGCACAATGTTGTCTCTGTGCAGCACCTCGTCGCCGAAGTAGTGCCCGAGCGTCGGCTCGATCCGGTCCGACCTCAGTCGCCTGATGCGCCTGATGTCCCGGGAGCTGTAGTTTGCGATCCCGCAGGCGATCTGATGGCTCTCGGTGTCTACGACCATGACCACGTCGCCCCTGTCGAATTCGCCAAGCGACTCCACGACGCCCGCTGCCAGCAGGGAACTGTTTCGATGCAGCAGCGCTCTTGCCGCTCCGCTGTCCACGACGACAACGTCGGAGTCGCGCATCTGGCTCAGGAGATACCGCTTGCGGCTCTCCATGCGAGTCGCGCTGGTAGGGAAGAAAGTACCCACGGACTCTCCGCTGACCAGCCTCTGAATGATGTCCGGCTTTTGCCCGCTCGCCATGAATGTGTCCACGCCGGATGCGGTAGCCAGCCTGGCTGCCTCCAGCTTTGTGGTCATCCCGCCGCGTCCGCGTCCGTCTGCCGAGGGTCCGCCGAGGGCTTCGATCTCCTCTGTGAACGACGTGACGACCGGTATCGGCCGGGCGGTGGGATCGAGGTTCGGGTCGGCAGTATATAGCCCGTCAACTCGACCGAGCATGATGAGCAGGTCGGCATCGACGATGTTCGCGACCATCGCGGACAGCATGTCGTTGTCGCCGAATATCTCGCCGCCAAGTTCGTCTACGGCTACGACGTCGTTCTCATTGATAATCGGCACGATTCCGAGGTCTATGAGTCCCAGCAGGGTGTTGCGTATGTTGAGGTAGCCCTCGCGGTCGTTGATGTCCCTGCCCGTGAGTAGTGCCTGGGCGACGTGGACACCGTGTGAGCCGAAGAGACGCTCGTACGCGCTCATCACGCGGCTCTGTCCGATAGCCGCGAGAAGCTGCTTCATCTGGAGAGCCTGCCCCGGACTTGATCCGGGACTGCTGTGACCGTTGGACCGGCCAATCGTGTGCCTGCCCGCCGCGACGGCTCCCGAAGACACGAGCAGCATCTGGCATCCGCTCTGCCGGAGCAGGGCGACCTGCGCTACGAGGTCGGCCATGACGTCCATGTCCAGCTCATCCGAGCCGCTGGTGATCAGGGCCGTACCGGCCTTGACGACGACGCGGCTATACGGGCGACTCCGGTTGCTTTGCTGTCCGTTCATACGTAAAGAGAGGCCTAACTGGTAGTTGCGGAAGGACGACTAATTGTAGCACGGGGCAGCATTCCTACAGGAAGTGACAGGAGCACACGGAACTGTGTCGTTCTGGTGGGTGCATCTAATGTCCCCTCTGTCCCCTCTCCCTCAGGGAGAGGGTTAGGGTGAGGGTGAAAACACCGCCTACCAAACTGACACAGGCTCGGAGCGCACAATGCACTTGGAATAATGCTCCAAAGTATTAGAACAAATGTATTTACAACGAGAATACGCTGTGCTATGCTCGTTGCATCACACTGAATCGAGCACGAGTCGGGACGGAGAGCCCCCAGGACAGTACGGAGAGTTCATAGATGGACAAGAAGAAGCGCGAGGCACTGGAAGTAGCACTCGGACAGATCGACCGGCACTTCGGCAAGGGTACAGTCATGAGGCTGGGCGAGGACAGTGGGGCCGTGCAGATCGAGGCGATCTCGACCGGATCCCTAGTGCTAGACCAGGCGCTCGGCGTGGGCGGAGTGCCCCGCGGGCGCGTAACCGAGATCTACGGGGCAGAGTCCTCCGGTAAGTCCACCCTGTCCTACCACATCATGGCAGAGGCGCAGAAACTGGGCGGCACGGCCGCCTACATAGACGCCGAGCACGCGCTCGATCCGGGATACTCGGCGCGTTGCGGGGTCGACCTGGACGACCTGCTGCTGTCACAGCCTGACAGCGCGGAGCAGGCGCTCGAGATCTGCGAGTACCTGGTGCGCAGCAGCGCAGTGGACGTGATAGTCATCGACAGCGTCGCGGCCCTCGTTCCCAAGGCCGAGATAGACGGCGACATGGGTGACACACACGTAGGCCTCCAGGCGCGTCTGATGTCGCAGGCGCTGCGGAAGCTGACTTCGGCGATCAGCCGGTCAGATACTGCGGTCGTCTTCATCAACCAGATACGTGAGAAGGTCGGTGTGCTCTGGGGAAGCCCGGAGACGACACCGGGCGGCAGGGCGCTCAAATTCTACAGCTCGGTCAGGCTGGACCTCCGACGGATAGAGTCCATCAAGCAGTCCGGCGAGTTCGTAGGCAACAGGGTCAGGGCGCGGGTCGTAAAGAACAAGGTTGCGCCTCCCTTCAAGAACGCAGAGTTCGACATCATGTTCAACGAGGGAATCAGCAAGGAGGGCGAGCTGCTCGAACTCGGAGCCGAAATGGGCTTCATAAAGAAGAGCGGGTCGTTCTACTCCTTCGGCGACATCAGGCTTGGACAGGGCAGGGAGAACTGCAAGCGTTTCATCAAGGAGGACCCGGACCTGGCTGCGAAGCTGGAATCTCTCATAACCGGCAAGCCTGAGGCTGTGGTCAACGGAAGCGGGGACGCCAGCGACCTGGTGGTGCTGGTCAGCAACGAGCAGGAGTAGGCAGGCAGCCGAGATACGGCGGTCGTTAACTCGGCCGCCGCCCCGGACAGCGCTATGACTGAAGACAAGCCCCTGCGGAAAGCGCTGGGGCGAGCCCTCAATCTAATCTCTTACCGTCAACGCACCGAGCGGGAGCTGCGCGAGAGGCTCGCTGAACGCTCTGAGCAGGACGTAGTCGACAGGGCGGTCGACTATCTCAAGGAACAGGGTCTCGTCGATGACGAGGCGTTCGCTCGCGCGTGGTCTGACAGCAGGGCGAGGAACAGCCCGCGCAGCGCACGCGCAGTCGTCAGGGAGCTGACATCCAAGGGCATCGCCAGACCGATCGCAGACGAGGCGGTACTGGACCTCGACGACGAGGAGACGGCGCGCGCGGCAGCAGCCAAGTTCGCGAGACGGCTCGCCGGGAACGACTACGAGCAGTTCCACCGGAGACTCTGGCAGCACCTGCAGCGTCGTGGATACAACGGGTCAGTGGCACGCAGGGCCGTGTCCGAACTGTGGCAGGAACATGAAGCGGCCAGGGCTGCCTCATCTGACGAATGACCGGCCTGCCATGAAGCTCCTGCGATGTTCCCACGGACATCCTTTCGGCTAATGAAGCCGTTCTTCACCACACAGACCTTTCTCGATTGAGCCTCTGTCTGTATCTTTAGAAGCCACCGTAGCTGCCGGCGCCCGTTTATAGTGGGCCGTCGGCGAATTACCGGTGTGACGGTTGAGCAATTGGGGGATTGCAGTCATGCAGGATGAAGGGTTCTTATACATCGTTCTTGTGGGAGTGTTCCTGGTACTCTCGGGTTTCTTCTCAAGCTCGGAGGCGGCATTCCTGTCGGTACAGCGTACGAGAATTGCCCACCTTGTGAGCGAAGGAGTGCCCGGCGCAAAGAGGGTCGCTGACATGATCGGCAACCCAGAGAGGCTCCTGGCGACGATTCTCCTGGGCAATAATGTCGTCAATACTGCCCTGGCTGCTTTGGTTACGGTGACTTTCGTTGCCTACGCGGGTGAGGGCAACGAGGAGATTGCTCTCCTGGCCGCTACGGTGTTCAGCACGACGGTGCTCGTCATTCTCGGTGAGATCATCCCGAAGTCGGTGGCGGTTCGAAAGGCCGAACAGGTCTCGTTCATCTACTCGTACCCCCTGAAGTGGACGGAGTACCTGCTGTGGCCTTTCGTCGTGCTTCTCCAGTGGATCTCTCGTGGGGTCAACTCGCTGTTCGGAGGTTCAGGTGACCAGCCGGTTATAACCGAGGGCGAGTTCCGCACGCTCATCGACATAGGGGAGGCGGAGGGCGAATTCGAGACGGCCGAGGCCGTCATGCTGGAGAATGTGTTCCAGTTTGGGGACAGGCAGGTCAGGGAGGTGATGACTCCGAGGACCGAGATGGTCGCCATCCAGCAGAGCGGCACGCTGCGTGAATTCCTGGACATCTACGCGGAGAACACACACACGAGGTTCCCGGTCTATCGGGAGTCCCCAGACAACGTGGTGGGAGTAATCTCCCTGAAGGACGTGCTGCGGCACATATCGCAGAAGGGCCTGGAGCTCGAGGACGTGGTGACGGACGCGATCAGGGACCCCTACTTCGTGCCAGAGACCAAGCGCATTTCCGAGCTGTTCGACGAGCTGCGCACTACCGGCAATCAGATGGCGGTAATCATCGACGAGTTCGGTGGCGTCGCAGGCTTGGTGACACTCAAGCGACTCCTGGAAGTCGTGGTGGGACCCGTCGGTGAGGAGGGCGAATCCCCTGAGGATGAGTACAAGGCCATCGACGAGTACACATTCCACGTAGAGGGTGGAATGGACATCGAGGAGGTCAATCAGGAGATCGGAATCGAACTCCCGGACGGCGAGTATGAGACCCTGGCGGGATTCGTGCTAGACATTCTTGGCCACATTCCCGGTGAGGGTGACGAGTTCGAGTTCGATGACCTGAAGTTTGAGATACTGGAGATGCAGGACCTGAAGATCGAGGAGATTCGCGTTACTAAGTCCGCGACTACTTCGAATGAGGCGGAAATTGGATCTGATTCTCGTCAGACACGGTGAGACTGAGACAAACAGGCTCGGCAGGATCCAGGGGGTCAGCGAGGCCTCTCTGAACGAACGTGGGCTCGATCAGGCTGCGGCTGCGGCGAGGGTGCTGGACGTGGAGAAGCCCTTTGCGCTGTACGTCAGCCCGCTCAGGCGTGCCGTTCAGACTGCTGATGCGATTGCCAGCCGGACTGAAATCGGCGCCATCATAGAGCATGGCCTGATCGAGATGGACGTTGGCGAGTTCGAGGGGCTAACAGGTCGGCAACTGTGGGAGCGATTCCCTGACGTCATGCGCTCCTGGGACGAGGACGCCTTCAACACCGTCATGCCGGGAGGCGAGAGTCTGTCGAACGTAAGCGAGCGCGCCTGGGACACCGTCGCAAGGCTGGCCGACCTCCACGCTGACGAGACGGTCGTCGCGGTCACTCACAACTTCACAATCCAGATGATCCTTTGCACCGCGCTGGGCATGCCTCCAAACAACTTCCGCAGGCTCAGGGTCGACCTGGGGTCGATCACCCGGCTAAACGTGACTTCCGAACGCACCGTTCAGGTGTCTGTCAACGAGACCGGCCACCTGCGCGGTTTGAACTAGCGCGGTCGTAGATGAGCGGGTCAGCGGAGTGAGGAGCGACAGTCAATCCAAAGGTCCTGGGCCTGCCAGTCGCAGGGTTCGCTCTGAAGTCCGCCGGGCAGTCCAGACTCACGAGCTAGGCGGATCCGCGATCCTGGCTGCCGTCTCTGGTGGGCCGGACTCGCTCGCGCTCGTCCATGCGTTTGCCCAATTGCGTGACGCTCTGGACATTCGACTCTACGCGGCCCACCTCGACCACGGGCTTCGTCCCGCTGAATCTGCTGCCGATGCCGTGTTCGTTCGTGAAGCCATGGGAGAGCTGCAGGTCCCCCTGGTATCAGAGAAGGCCGACGTTGGGCAGTACAGGAAAGAGCACCGGCTGTCCGTTGAAGATGCAGCGAGACAGGTTAGGTACAGGTTCCTTGCGCGAGTTGCAAATGACGTCGGTGCGGATGTCGTTGCGGTGGGGCACAACCTGGACGATCAGGCCGAGACCGTGCTGATGCACATCCTCAGGGGAAGCGGACTCTCGGGGCTCAGGGCGATGACTCCCATCTACAGGCGGTCCATCGATGGCGTCCCGTTAACGGTATTCAGGCCGCTGCTCAGGGTGCCAAAGGCGGATACAGTCGCATACTGCGCGGAGAACGGCCTGTCGCCACGGCTCGATGCATCGAACCTGTCCGAAGACATGACTCGCAACCGGATTCGTCTGAGCCTGATGCCGCGGTTGAAGGACTACAATCCGGCGATTGCCGTTTCACTTGGCAGGCTGGCCGAGTCGGTCTCTTACGACCTCGACTTCATGGCCCAGGCTGTAGATATGGCATTCGCTGACGTTATCACGCAAGACGATACTGGCGTGACGCTAGATCGTCCGGCGTTTGGAGGCCTGCATCCAGCCATCCAGAGGCACCTGCTGAGACGGGCGGTAGAGATTGTCGCAGGAGCTTCGACTGACCTGGAGTTCGCCCACGTTGAGGAGATGATGGGTCTGATGGCCGGCCCTGCGGGCAAGATGACACGTCTGTCAGGGGCTGTGACGCTGGAGATCGACCACGACAGTGCTTACCTGAGCAGTGGTGAAGGCCGCGCCGGACTGCTGCCCGAACTGGGACCATCCAGGGTCAGGCTCAGGGTGCCCGGGGAGGTGAGTTCGGGTGCGTGGACATTGTCCGCGCGGATGGTGGATGGACGTGGGTCTGACTCAGGTCACACCGATCGACTTGGGCTAAGGCTGTTGGAGAGGTTCGACGCCGACGTATTGGGGCCGGAGCTGTACGTACGTACGCGACGGCAGGGCGATGTCTTCAGGCCACTCGGCATGGACTCCGAGAAGAGCCTCGCTGGATTCATGAAGGACGCCCACGTTCCGGCGCGGTGGAGAGACAGGCTTCCAGTCGTAGTGAACGACTCGGATGAAGTAGCGTGGGTCGTTGGGTGGCGGATTGCGGACTGGGCGAAGATCACCGACGGCACACGCCGGGTCGTCGAGATCAGGTGCGTCTACCACGACTCTGGCTAGTGCACCGGCCACATGGTTGTGACAGTCTGCCGACGGCCCTTCTACAAGCTCCCGCCACGGCGGATTTTCAACAGGGTGAACGCTCGTCGTATGTAAACTCGTTCGTGCCGAGCCAGTCGAAGCGCGGGCTGCGAAGTGGGTCAGATCCTGCGGTCCAGGCGCGGGTTCGCGGTAACGCCCGGGATGCGTCCGCGTTTGGCGATCGGCCTGCCGTCTATCTCGTGGATGTCTGCGGTGAAGTTGTTCGGGGCCGCGTCTGAAATGTACGAGCCGACGATGAATCGATCGACGGGCGTGGCTTCAGAGACGAACTCCGTGATGCGGTCCGGCGTGAAACCGCCGCTCACTGCGATCTCGACGTGCCTGAGCCCAGCCTGGTCAAGTCGCGCGCGCACTTCCTTCACAAGTTCTATCGACACGCCGCCTCGCTCTGCTGGTGTGTCAAGCCGGATTCCCCTGAGGCGTTCGCGAAGCGCCTGGGCGACGTTTAGGGCCTCTTCGGCCTCGTCCTTGAACGTGTCCACGAGCGCGACACGAGGAACGCCCTGGGGCAGGTAGCGGTCGAACGAGCGAATCGCGCGTACCGAGTCTCCCAGCAGAAGCGGGAGGGAGTGCGGCATGTCGCCCTCGGGAGTGACTCCCGCCATACGCGCGCCCATGATCGTCGAGCAGGAGGTGCAGCCGCCCCTGACGGCTGCGTAGTCTATGTTCGCAGCGATGTTTGGATGGACGTGCCGGGCAGCCATTGCCATCACCGGGATGCCGTCGACAGCTCCGCCCGCGGCATCCACGCACTCACGGGCGGCTGACGCCCATGCCGTGCTTGAAGCCAGGATTCCGCAGATAGAGGTCTCGTAGAGCCCGAATGAGCTGTACGGCGCTCTCACTCGAAGGGCGACTTCTCGGGGCTCGATGTGCTCGCCTTCCTCGAGGGACCAGACTTCGACTCCGGTATCGGGCAGTACCTCCTCAAGCAGCAGCAGCACCTCGTCGATGCCGCAGAGTATCCCGCCTCGGGCCGGGAACATCTCCATCGTGACGGTCGGGTTTACGTTCTCGTTCCGTAGGATGGTGAGAGTGCGCTGCAGGTAGACGTCGGCGGTCTCACCGACCCGTACGGAAGGACGAATCTCGAAAGGAGTGGAGGTCGTGTTGATGTTAACCATCTGGGAGTCGGAGGCGGACTGGCGCTATCCCGCAGGGGCGGGACTGACCAGCCTGGCGCCGAGAATCTTCTCCATGTGAGTCATTGCGTAGGCGTGGGCTTCAGGATCGAAGCTGGCGACGCAGTCGGTTGGCACTTCCACGACGTAGTCGCGGTTCCTGGCGTCGGAGGTGGTGTGCATCACGCAGATGTCGGTACACACGCCGCAGACGATGATCTTTTCGGGGTCCAGGTCGGCCAGACGCTGCTCAAGGTCTGTTTCAAAGAAGGCGCTGTACCGGCGCTTTGGCAGGATCGAGCCGTCGTACCCCCGGAGTTCAGAGATGACCTCGGCTTCCTCGGTCCCACGGACGCAGTGGACGGGAAACATCTGGAACTCCAGGTCGTCCGGGTCGTGAGTGTCGCAGATGAAGATCACCTCAGAACCGGCAGCCTGCTCGCGTTCGATCAGCTGCTGGATCTTTGGGATAATCGCCCTCGCCTCGTCGCCGCAGTAGAGGTTGTGGCCGGGTTCCATGAAGCCCACGACCATATCGACAACGAGTACCACATTGCTCATGATGCGCCCCCCGCCAGAAGTCGACCGGACGGGAGGCTAGACACCGTCCCGTAGGTCAGAATGTTAACGTGGCGACGATGATCGCGCAAGATTGGACGCTGGGGGGAGGCAGTCCCAGTTTAGTCGGAGGGCTTGTGCTTCTCTATCAGGTCCAGGACCCGGTCATCGATTTCGTCGCCGGGGATGTCACGGCCTGCGTCGTGGAGGGCGATCGCGAGATGGGCGTCGCGGTGAAGCTGCTCGCGCTCCGGCCTGTCCTTGTAGTTGTCTTCTATTTCGCCGAAGAGGGCGTCGATGTGTTCTTTTCTGAAGGCGGGCATAGGTTACCTCGTCGAATAAGGGGGTATTGCGACAGACCAAACGGGGCCAGTCCCCTAAACAGGATCTGACCCCGTTTGCGCTTTCAGTGTGCTAATTCAGTGCAGACTGGATCGAGAAGGCGTTCCTACTCGTCGCCTCGCGTCGTCTCCCCGACTTCCAGGATCTCCTGGAGCTCGGTTACGAAGTCTGTCACGTCCTCGGAAGAAGCCTTGAAGTTATTCTCCTGGATCTTCTCCTTGAACTGCATGAAGAGCCATTCGTCCTTCTTGCCGTGCGGGAAGTCGAAGAACGCGCGCTCGAACTTGGGCAGCTTGCCAGGGCCGAAGTAGCCCTTGTCCCGGAGCTCGTAGCCCTCGAGGTTGTCGGTGCCCTTGCCGAGGATCTCGCCATCGGTCTCCACGTAGTGTTCCATGACCGGCTTGAGGCCGTATCGCTGGACCGGGCAGACCTTCATGCAGACTGCGCAGCCTTCGTACGTGGCCATGACGGGGCGGCAGCGATCGTAGATCAGCTTGTTCTTCTCTACGCCGCGCCACCAGACCTTTTCCTTGACCAGGGCTCGGCCGGGGCAGCGGTTCACGCAGACCTGGCACTCCTGGCAGAACTGGTGGATGCCGTAGTCGATCGGCTCGTCGTAGGTGACGGGCGCGTCGGTGGTGATGATCATGAGCCGGGCGCGGGAGCCGAAGTGCGGGGACAGGAGCTGTCCGTTCGCGCCAAGCTGGCCGAGGCCGGCCGCTACGAACATCGGGATATACGCAGCGCTATTGTCGTTGGGGCTGTGGATCTGGGCGTGGAAGCCTTGCTCTCGTATGTAGGCCGCAAGCTCGATGCCCAGGGCTCCCTCGATCTCGTAGGTGCCGAAGTGTGCGAACTCGGCGTCGAGGCTCGGGATGGTCTGGGTCTGCCAGTAGTCCTGCTCGAGGGCCAGGCAGATTGCGTGCTCATACTTGATCCAGCTTCGCTTGCTCTGGTAGGCGTAGTGCCGGTCGTATCGGGTGAATCCGACCTCGCCAAAGCCGAGCTCGCGGGCCTTCAGACGGATATCGTCAGTGTAGTCCCTGGTAAGGTCAGGGGTGCCGGTCGGCTCGATGTCGCCGGAAACCGAAGCAGCGTCGACCAGGGGCTGGTTAACCTTGTCGTGCTCCTCGCGGTAGTGGTAGACCTCTGGTGTATAGACGGTCCAGACCCATTCACGGTCGGCCGCCTTTTCGATGTTCTGAGACTCCAGAGGATCGACTCTCGTATAGAACGATACATCCTCATCATTCTTACGAATACCCGGTACAGTGACCAGGGCCTCCGCCACTGGAATGTCGTAATCCGGATGACCGTGCAACCTGCCCGGACGCCTTACAACATGATGAACCGGTGAAGCAACCATAACTGTCCCCCCTTAGGAATGTCTCTAAGCGCGGAGTCTACGCCGATTTTGGTAGCAAGTCAAGCTAAAAAATACATGGGAACTTATGTATCTAACTAGACAAACATGGTAAGCTAGGATTCAGACTGAGAATCAAGGAGGTCTGTGTCCTGTGGTTGTCGAGAGTACTGATCGTGAAGTATCTGCTTCACCTCGGCTTGAAGCGCATCGAGAAAGAATGAAAGTGATTCGTAGGCGTCGGCTTCTACAGCAGTCCGTGGAAGATGCTCAGAATCAACTAGTTGACGCACTTCAAGAGTTGCGCGAACTACCCAATCCTTATCGCAAGGATCAGGGTTAGCTAGGAACGTAGCTTCGAGTATGGGGAACCCGTCATCGGTCTCCTTGTCTTCGAAATTCCGAGAGTAGATAAGCTCGCTCATGATGTCACCCTGTCTTGGAATGCGCCGTAGTGTAGCAGGTGAAGCCTCTCGCGCTAGGTAGATAACTTGACAAGCCGCCCCGAAGCTGGTATCCTTAGAGCATAGGATAAAGTGAAAAAGGGGCAGGAACCACAATGGCAGGGAGAGAAGAGAGGGACGGGATTAGTCTCGTCCAGTTATTTGAAATGTTCCCGGACGATGACGCGGCTCGGGAATGGTTCGAGAACATCAGATGGCCTAACGGAAGAGCCTGCCCAAGATGCGGCAGTACGGTGACCTCTCCGGTTCCCGAGGCCAAGCCGATGCCCTACTGGTGCTCGGACTGCCGGAAGTATTTCTCAGTCAAGATCGGCACGATCATGGAGTCGTCCAAGCTGGGACTCCAGAAGTGGGTCATAGCGACTTACCAGACGTTGACGAATCTCAAGGGCGTGTCGAGTATGAAGCTGGCCCGTGACTTGGGGATTCAGCAGAAGAGCGCATGGTTCATGATGCACAGGATAAGGGAGGCAATGCGGTCTGAAGACCCATTGTTTCTCGGACCTGTCGAAGCGGATGAGACCTATATTGGCGGACGAGCCCGGAACATGCACGCCTCTCGACGAGAGCGGCGTAGTGCTGGGCGAGGAGCTGGAGACGGAATGACGGCGGTGGCTGGTGTTAGGGACCGGTACAGTCACCGGGTATCGGCGGCTCCCATACCGGATGCGTCAAGCGCGACGCTACACCGGTTCGTAGAGTCGAGGACTGATGAAGATGCTCTGGTGTACTCGGACAACTGGCGGGGCTACATCGGTATAGCCCGATGGCACGAGACCGTCAACCACAGCGCCGGTGAGTATGTACGCGACATGGTGAGCACGAACGGCATGGAGTCGTTCTGGGCGCAGATGAAGCGCGGGTACATCGGCATCTACCACTGGTTCAGCGCCAAACACCTGCACCGGTACGTTGTGGAGTTCGAGAACCGCCACAACTGGCGACCGATGGACACGATAGACCAGATGGAAACCCTCGTCGAGGGCATGTTTGGGAAGCGGCTCAAGTATCAGGTGCTGATCGGGAACGAGCTGCCGCTGGATACTCAGATGGCTATGTTCTAGGTGTGATTTGACAACAGTCGTCTGCAAGAATACATTGGATGTGGAGAGAAGAACGCGGGTGTGATGGAGAGGGCGGGATTCGAACCCGCGACCCCGTGCCTTGTACACGCAGTGCCTTCAGTTCTGACCTGAGCACATTGCCACTCTGTCACCTCTCCATTCATGGCCCTGGCTCTTGCCGGGGCCTTCTGCATTCTAGCTGTCCAGATGTGATAGAGGGTAAACTTGGTGCAGGGCTTCTACCAGGGCGGATGATGGGCCTAGTGAAACGGCCTCAGTCTTGCCCCACAAGCCGAGAGATTCGTCTTGGTAGACGTTGATTTGTAGACCTTCGCCGCAGTCAAGCGTCCAGTGGGCGGAGGGTCCTGCATCGTGGGTTGCCACTGTAGCGCACCGCTCTTGGTTAGCTCGATGAGGGATTCGATGATGTCATACCCGTCTGCCATGTAGTGCTCTAGTCGTCTAGGGCTGCGAGTTCCAGCAGACGGTAGGCAAACTTCATGGCCTGTCTGTATGAGAGGTCGGCAGTTCTTCCTCGTGTGGCTCCCACTCCCTTGATGTAGAGATTGATGGGGTGGTCGTCATATTGGGCCGTGACAGTGATGACCCTGTCGTGTGTCGAGAGTTCCATAGCTGTGGTTGCGCCAGTTGCGGCGACTGCGACTGCTTCCAGGGTGCGGTAGGCGAGCTGCTTGCCTTGTAGAGGCGTCAGCCAAGCTTTGATCGAGGTTGGGAATCTGCCATATTCTCCGATGCGGAGTTCGATTTGCTTTTGATCTGATGCACTGTCTGCTCTGATCCAGATGTGGCTGTGATCTGGGCTTGCCTTGATTTCGACTTCGTACATGGTTGACCCCCTCCTCGCAAGTGTCCTGAGCCTACCAGCGCCGGGGCGTGTTGGCAAGAAATGTGATAGGCTAGCCGCGAGATTCACCACTCAATCTGACTTTGCGAGTAATCGCATTGGTGGGCATTCTTGCCCCCTGCGGCTCGCGGGGTCAGATGCTTGTGGTGAGTCTCATGTCTCGCCAATGTCTCAGGGGGCTCCTCTAAGACGGCGACTCTGTATTCATGTGTGGGTGCAGTGGGAGGGACGAGTGATGGAGGGTAGCCATGAGGGTGCTTCTGTTCATTGTTTTTACTGCCGTACTTCTAGTTGCGTGTGGGAGTAGCGGTCCCACAGAAGAAGAGCGAACCGCCGGGTTCCATTGTCTCAGCAAGCTTAACGGCCATCACGATGGGTTGGAGGAGCTCGTTAAGGTCAAGCTGAATGACCCGAACAGTTTGGAGACGCTGGAGACAAGAATCACTCCTGTTGGAGCGGATGGCCTCCACAATGTCCGTATGAAGTTCACGGCGAAGAATGCCCTTGGTGGGCGTATTCGTCACGAAGCGTGGGCGACTGTTAACAACGAGACGTGTGAAGCCACGTTACTGGACATCATCTAGGAGGGCAGTCCGATGATCGTAGTACAACCCTGGCACCTTGTAGGTGGAGACGTCTATCACATAACGAGCGATTGCAGAATCTGGGTGGACCTCGACGTTAAAGAGAGGCTGGACGGCACAGATGAACGCCAGTGCTGTCTGGTCTGTCTCTATGGTCTGGTGATTGAGCAGACGCCAGAGCGGATCAGCGAACTGACGACGAGGATTATGAACTACCGGATTTAGCCCAGAAAGTGAACTAGAAACCGCTTGACGAAGTTTCTAGGGTAGTCGTAGTCTGGGCTTGCAGGGCGGCCAGGTACATCGACTCAAGCAGTCGAAGCCCTGCACCCTCCGTGGGGGCCGGTAGTATGTCCGGTAAGGCGGGCAGCAGATGAGGATTACTGGCTCCCACGCGGTTCACTGATCTGAATGAGTAGATGCTCGTGGGCTCGGTCGAGTCTTCAGGTAAATGTGCAAACAGCTCCGTTTCCGGGCGGGGCTGTTTGTGTTTTTGTGTGCTAATCTAGAGGTGGAGTAACAGGAGGTGCGTGATGACTACTCGCCGAACCAGGGTCCATGAGACTCGCAGGATTGAATGCACACGCTGCGGCAGGCTGTACACGGCCACGATCCAACTGAACAGTCGAGAGGGCTTGTTCCAGGTCATCTGCCCCAAGTGTGAGGAGAAGGCCCAGAAGCACGACCCCTTGGACTGCAAGACTGAGGAATTCCATCGTTAAGGGCCAGTGAGTCAGTTTCGATTTTGTGTGTGATGATATACTGGGGCCATGGGAAATCGCGATGAACGAATAAGCCATCTGGCCCAAGAGTACGCCGAGAACAAGGTCTTGATCTCATGTCTGCGCGCCAAGATAAAGCGTATAGGTGAACAGATCACGTCTCTTGGCCAGACCATTGTGAACAGCAGTCAGAGAATCGAGCTGGTGGACTCCGAGACTGTCTCCGGGGGCTATGGTGCAGAGCGAGTGTCAGTACATAGCTTGGCCGATCTCCACAAGTACGAAACCCTGCTCACTCGTGCTGAAGAGGAGCGGGTTCATCTGGAATCCCGCCTCAAGGAAGAAGGGCTTGACGGCCTGATTTCCTAGTGCAGCTGATCCCCTGCTCATTAAGGACCAGAAAGCCGCCTGTCTTGTCAACTGCCCCGCTCGACTAGTGGGGCAGTCGTATTTTGAGCGGTAGGCCTGTATCTGCCGTGATCTCCCACGCTCGCGCTAACAGCCAGCGCGGAATCCCCCAGATCGTCCGAAAGTCGGCGCTTGCTCGAAAGCGCCTGTCTAGTTAAATACATAACACCCAATACATGAATTGATACGTATGGGTTGTGCGTATTCGCCAGTTGGATGCAACGAGGTGCTGTTATTCCGGCGAAGGCCGGAATCCAGAGGGGTGTGCGTGGTGTGGGGCAGCTTAGAGTCAGTTTGTTTTCACCCTCACCCAGCCCTCTCACGCCAAGGGCTGTGAGGGGTATGTATCCACAAACCGTCATTCCCGCGAAAGCGGGAATCCAGGGGCGGGGTGTCCTTCGACAAGCTCAGGACGAACGACTTACTGATTTACATACCCCTGTCAGCCCGTCGAGGGAGAGGGGGCGGCGTTGCTGGCAATGTCTGAACTCTGATTCGTCTGATTAGGGGATTAATCTGATTTTGTCGGTTGGATGTTGGGGTTAGGTCCATATCCTGGTGATTGGGCGGTTGATCAGATGGGAGATGGCCCAGACGAGGGCGTCCATGCGGTCAGGGGATACGTCGGCGGGGCCTTTTGGGGTCCAGGTGCACATCTGGTCTTCGAGGTCGGGGAACGTGCCTACGTGGTGGACCTTGCCCTGCTCGTAGAGGGCTGAGACCGGTTCGGCTCGCGCGTACTTGCCCCGGCTCGCGTTCACCGCGACGAACCTGAAGGTCTTTCCGCCGGACGCGGTGCGCAGCACCTCCCTGACCAGGTCGCCTCCGTTGTTGGTCTCGCCTATGATGCGGTCTGCGCTGTGTCTGTCATACAGCTCTATGGCGCGCTCCGCCCACTTGCTGGGACTCATGCGTCCGGAGCCGTCGGCGAGGACGTAGCAGAGCTTGTTGGAGTCGACTCCAGCAACGACTATGCCGGTCTCGTTGCTGCGGGGGTGTCCCAGGTGTCGCGTGGGTACTTCCATGAAGCCAGCTCGTCACACCAAGCGGCGTCGAACTGGGGGCCTCTGAGCTGGTCGGGCTCGTAGCTGGAGAAGAGGAATGCGGTTGCGCCGTTGGGCCAGGTGAGCTGCTTCTTGGTGGACTCGTACTCGGGCCTGGCCCAGGGCGGGCAGATGCTGAGGAGTCCTGACGGACCCTGGATCATGGTGTCTCTTATCTCGGCCGGGGTGCGGGCGACGAGGGCGATTCTGCCTGCTCTGCCTGATTCGACCTGTGCGCGCACCCACTCCGCTCCGGCGCGTGTCTTGCCGAAGCCCCTGCCTGCGAGGAGTATCCACGCTGTCCAGAGGCCGTTGGGAGGTCTCTGGTTGTGGCGGGCGACGAGAGGCCATAAGTAGTCGAGCTGTGTACGTTCATCTTTAGACAAGTATCGTCTGACATCTCTGACAGTGTCGAGACGAGCATCGTCATCGGCCTCCTCCCGGAGACGCGCTATGAGTGAGGGGGTGTATGACATGGTTCCTTTGCTCTGTAGTGGGTGTGGGAGGTGTTGTGACAGATAGTGACCCCGACGGGGTCAGAAGGGGTAGGTGCGGAATGAGAACGGCTGCTGGCCGTTCCAGTAGTATGGACTGTTGCGGTCGTCTTCGGGATAGTAGATTGGTCCGTCGTGCAGCTTGCACTTGGGGTGTCCGCAGTTAACCAGCCTGAACGATGTCGGGATGCTGGGGGTTGGAGACCATCTCTCGTGTTCTTCCCGGGATGGGGGAGGGCCGAGGTCTTCTTCCTCTTTGGCTTCTGCGTCGGCCTTTGCATTTGCTTCTGCCCTGGCTTTGGCCTGTTCCGCGGTGGCGGCCTGTCGTTCGGCCTCTTCTTTCTCCCTGCGTTCGCGGTCCTTCCTGATCTGCTTTCTGCGCTCGATCCGCAGGTCGAGCTTTGCGTCGAAGTTGGCGGATTTCTCGTCGATGATTGCCTGGTACTCATCGGGGTCGAGGGAGTTCTTCCACTCCTCGAACCACTTCATGGAGTTTTCCATTGCCTCGTCGAAGACTGACATGTCTGTTGGGTAGGGTGGCGGGTCAGGTTCGGGCTGGTCTGCCCTCCGGCGCCTGGAGCGTTCGAGGGACTCGTCGACTATTCTGTTGATTTCGTCCCAGTTGGTATTGTCTGACCCCGTATCGGAGTACGGGGTGACGATACTGTCATTTGTTTGATTAGGGGATTTGTCTGATTTTGTTGGTTGGGGGGTTGGTGTTGAGGTGGGGGTGTCTACCTTCTCTGCCGTCTCTGGGTTCCGGCCTCCGCCGGAACGACGGGGAAGGGACGACACGTGGCCAGGCTCTTCGCCGGAACGACGGGGAAGGGACGACACGTGGCCAGGCTCTTCGCC